>NZ_AUKG01000001.1:1239920-1859880 GCF_000424625.1 Conexibacter woesei Iso977N | reverse complement strand
CCAGCGTCTCGATCCAGATCAACTTCGGGTCGAACGTCAACAACGTCCGCCTCGACGGCATCCAGGATCTCGGCGGCTGGGTCATCAACGGCTCCAAGAACGTCGCGATCACCAACTCGAAGTTCACCTACCCGACGTCGGTGCTCGGCACCGTCACCGGCCTGGTCTTCGACGGTGACACCTTCGACAACCTGCCCCAGGGCACGTGGGAGGGGCGCCTGTCCTTCTCGCAGTCGGCCAACGGCGCGACCGTCAAGAACAGCCACTTCGGCAACGGCGGCTGCTCGGACGGCATCCAGATCACCGGCAGCTCGAGCAACATCCTGATCCAGGGCAACGAGTTCTCGAACCTGACCCAGGGCAGCTGCTCGCAGCACGTCGACCCGATCCAGTTCTACGGCGCCGCCAACGTCACCGTGGACAGCAACTACTTCCACGACACGTCGACCGGCATCATGTCGCCGGACGGCAACGGCTCGCCGTTCACGATCACCAACAACGTGATGGTCGGCACCAGCGGCGGCTACCCGTGGGCGATCGTCGACGGCGGCGGCAAGAACGACGTCATCAGCCACAACACGATCATCGGCGGCTGGGTCGTCGAGGTCGGGCAGGCCAACGGCGGCCAGAACTCGACCAACGAGACGGTGAAGGACAACGTCTTCACCAACGGCGTGTCGGTCCTGTCGCCGCAGTCGTCCAGCGGCGTCCTGCAGGACTACAACCTGAACGGCTCCGGCAGCCACTCGCTGAGCGGCACGCCGACCTACTCGGGCGGCTCGAAGCCCACCACCTACGCGGGCTACAAGCTGGCGTCCGGCTCCATCGGCGCCGGCAAGGCCAGCGACGGCAAGAACCTCGGCATCAACTAGCCGACCGCGACACCACCGCAGCACCGACGAGCTCCGCCCCGGCGGGGCTCGTCGTCTGCTCGGGCTCGGTCACGGGCGCCGCGGCGGGCGCCGCGCCCGGCATCAGCCGGGCGTGGAAGCGCCGCTGCAGCGGGCGCTCGACCAGGTAGAACGACGCGGTCGCGGCCGCGATCGACAGCACCAGCGCGGCGGCGCCCGACACGGCCTTGCCGTGGTCGGCGAGCGCGCTGGGCATCTCATACTCGATCGGGTAGTGCCACAGGTAGATCCCGTAGGAGATCGTCCCGATCCACACCACCTTGGCCGGCGCCAGCGCGCGGGTCAGGCGGTCCTCCCCCAGGCCGAGGCGGCCGACGACCGCCGCGCCGGCCAGCGCGACCAGCGCGTAGCCGAACGTGTAGCCCGCGTGCGTGTACGGGAGGTCGCGGACGAAGACGACGGCCAGGAACGCGACGGCCGGGACGAACGCGAGCCGGACGAGCTGCCGGACCCGCTCGGGCCACAGCGTCGCCGCGGCCGCCAGCGCGCAGCCCCACAGCAGCTGGTCGGCGGTCGTGTCGGTGCCGTGCAGGAGCCGGTCCGGGCTCGACCCGTGGCGGGCCAGCGCGATCCGGACGACGAGCGACAGCACCGCGCCGGACACGGCCGCGACGAAGACGCCGCGCGCGCCGAAGCGCCGAGCGCTGAGGATCACCACGCATGGCCAGACGAGGTAGAACTGCTCCTCGACGGCCAGCGACCAGGTGTGTGCGAGCATCCCGAGCGAGTGCGTCGACAGCGCGCTGACCCAGTTGGCGCTGTAGGTCGCGGTGGCCAGGACGTTGACGGTGTCCTCGTGGCCGCTGAGCGCGATCGGCAAGACCACCAACAACAGCAGCGCCAGCGCCGGGCCGAGGCGCAGCAGGCGCCGGCCGTAGAAGCGCCCGACGTCGATCGCGCCGTCGCGCCGCTTCCGCTCGCGCAGCAGCAGCGTCGTGATCAGGAAGCCCGAGAGCGCGAAGAACAGGTCGACGCCGTGGCCGCCGCCCTTCAGCCACGACACGCGCTCGTGCAGAAGCAGGACGGCGATGACGGCGACCGCGCGCAGCGTGTCGAGCGCCGGGCGGTAGCCGCCGGCGCGCGGGCGGTCGCCCCGCAGATCCGTGCGGAGGTCCCACCAGGCGGTGGCGACGTGGGCACGGATCCGCGGGAGCATGATGACCGTCCTCCTCCTAGAACCCGGTGATCGGGCCGTTGGGCAGCGACCTCGGGTTCAGCGCGGACGCGACCTTGTACTGGTTGGCCAGCGCGGGCAGCGCCGCGATCGGGCTGCCGGCGGGCGGCGCGGCGAGGACGACCGTCTCGCAGTCGGCCGCGACCGTGTCGGTCGGGTCGGCGTAGACGGTGTCGATGCCGTCGCCGCAGGTGACCGTGTCGTTGCCGAACGCCGTGCCGTCGCCGGACACGTCGATCGTGTCGTTGCCGATCCCGCCGTCGTAGGTCGCGCCGCCGGTGGCGAACCTGTCGGTGGACCTGAACGCCGCGATCAGGTCGTTGCCGGCGCCGCCGGCGACCGTGCCCGCGTTGGCCGAGCGCGACATCGCGATCGTGTCGGCTCCGTCGCCGCCGTCGACTCCGGGCTGCGTCGAGTCGATGACGATCGTGTCCCTGCCGCCGTCGCCGGTGACGCTCGTCCCGGCGCCGTGGGCGTAGATCCGGTCGGCGCCCGCGCCGCCCGCGGCGAACGCCGTGCCGTCGGCGCTGCCGATCAGCAGGTCGTCGCCGCCGTCGCCGGTCAGGCGCGTGCCGATGCCCCAGCCGTAGATCTGGTCGTTGCCGGACCCACCGGCCGCCGTGACGCGGCCCTGCGCAGCGAACTTGGCGATGTCGTCGCCGCCGCCGAGCGTCGCCGTGTCGTCGAAGATCGCCGAGCACGTCACGGTGTGCGCCGCGCCGACCGCGCAGGTGCCGCTCGCCGTCGGGTTGGCGGTCGCGTCGAAGACGGTCGTCGTCCCGGAGACCGGCAGCGAGGAGGCGACGTCCGTCGCGCGGCTGCCGCTGGTGTAGGTCAGCACGGTGCTCGTGCCGTCGGCGTTCGGCGCCGCCGACGCCGCGGCGGGCAGCGCCGCGGCGCAGACCGCGGCCAACATGAATGACTTGGTGAGGTTCAACATCATGTTCTTCCTCTCTCGCTTACCAGCCCGGCATGAACGGGCCGGGAACCTGGGGGATCCTGATGTCGGCCATGAAGGCGACACCCTTGGCGACCGCGTTGGCGGCGGGGCTGCCGGCCGGCGGTGCGCCGATCACGACGGTCTCGCAGTCGGCGGCGACGACGTCGATCGCCTCGGCGTAGACGGTGTCGTTGCCGTCACCGCACGTGACGTGGTCGCTCCCGGCCTGGCCGTCCCTCGTGACGTCGATGACGTCGTTGCCGGCGCCGCCGTCGTAGCTGCCGTTCTCGATCTTGCGGGCGGGGTTGGGGAGCTCGGCGACGATCACGTCGGGGCCGTTGCCGCCGCTGAAGGTACCCGCCCCGACCTCGTGGACGGTGATGATCGTGTCCGCGCCATCGCCGCCGTCGACCCTCGGCGACGCCGTGTTGCTGATGATGGTGTCCTTGCCGTCGTCGCCGGTGATGTTGTCGCCCGGGCCGGAGGCGTACAGCGTGTCGGCCCCGGGGCCGCCGTCGACCGTCGTGGTGCTGTCGGAGCTGGCGAGCAGCAGGTCGTCGCCGCCGTCACCGGTGACCGAGGCCATCGTGCCGTCGGCGTCGATGCGGTCGTTGCCCGCGCCACCGTCCACGGTCATCCGCCCCCAGTCGGCGACCTTCGCGATGTCGTCGCCGCCCCTGAGGTCGACGACCGCGTCCTGGAGCACGCAGTTCGCGTTGTGGTCGTCGACCACGGTGCAGTTGGGACCCGAGACGTGGAGCTTGGAGCCCATCTCGGTGATCGTCTGGTTGTAGCTGAACGACGGCCCGATCACGAGGTCCGCGTTGCGCGCGTGGCTCGTGAACGTGATCGCGCCGTCGTTCCTGGTCGTGCCGGTGCCCACGAGGGTCGCGGCCGAGGCGGAAGCCGCCGGCGCCATCACGCCGATCACGGCCGTCACGACCAACGCCTTCTTGTTGATGCTCATGATGAAGCGATCTCTTTCCTGCAGGTGTTTTGTGTGGGAACGCACATCAACTGCGGGTCGCCGCGGGGACCGGGCGCGGCGTGTGGGGATCGGGGCCGCCCCCGGCGGCCCGTTCGTACGCGGCCAGCAGCGCCGGCACCTGGTGCTGCCATGCGAGGCGGTCGCGCACCGCTTCGAGTCCTGCGGCGGCCATCGCGGCACGCTTGTCCGCATCGCCGAGGACCTCGTCCAGCGCGGCGGCAAGCGCCGCGCTGTCACCCGGGTCGGCGAACACGGCGGCGGACGGGCCGGCCGAGACGCGGGACTCGGGCAAGTCATAGGAGACCACGGGGCAGCCCATGGCCATGTACTCCGGGATCTTGATCATCGTGCTGACGTCGTTGAGCGGGCTCGGCGGATCCGGCGCCAGCGCGACGTCGCACGTCGACAGGATCGAGCGGATGTCGTCGTCCAGCCGCCAGCCGGCGAACGTGACGCGGTCGGCGATGCCGAGCTCGGCCGCCAGCGCCTCCAACGCCGGCAGCTCGTCGCCGTCGCCGATCAGGACCGCGTGCCAGTCGTCGCGCCCCGCGAGGTGGGCGAGCGCGCGCAGCGCGTGGTCGACGCCGTCCTGGGCGCCCATGATCCCGAGGTAGCCGACGAGCACGTCCTTGCCCTGCTTCCAGGACGGGTCCGGCGCGACGGGCGTGAAGCGCGCCAGGTCCGGGCCGTTGCGGACGATGAACACGTCCTGCGGGTCTCGCCCGCCGCGCCCGGTCGCCACCGCGGCGTAGGAGGAGTTGGTGCAGATGACGACGTCGGCCATCCGGAACGCGATCCGCTCCAGCCGCCGCGCGACCCAGTGCATCGGTGAGCGACCCTCGCCGAACTTCGCGCGGTACAGCTCCGGCACGAGGTCGTGGTGGTCGAAGACCATCGCGGTCCCGTCGCGGCGCCGCAGCGAGCGCGCGGCCAGCAGCAGGAAGTCCGGCGGGTTGCAGGCGTGCACGACGTCGAAGCGCCCCTGCTCGCGGGCCAGCCGCCGGACGAGCCTGCGGATCCGCCACAGCGCCTGGCCGTACTCGCGCGCGTAGCCGACCAGGCCGCCGGCGGCGGGCGCCAGCGGGTAGCGGTGGATCGCCACGCCGTCGAGCAGCTCATAGGGGTCGCGATGGCGCGTCTCCCCCATCGCGCAGACGATCGTCACGTCCCACCCGGCGTCGCGCAGCGCGCACGCCTCGTTCCACACGCGGCGGTCCGAGGGGACCGGCGCGTTCTCGCTGATGATGAGCGCGCGCCGTGCCGCCATCGCTCAGGCCGCGCCGCGGCGGTTGAGGACGACCGGGACCGTCTTGAGCAGGATCCTCACGTTGAGCCAGAACGAGCGCTCGCGCACGTACTGCAGGTCGAGCGCGATCATCTCCTCCAGCCCGATCTGCGACCGGCCGCCGACCTGCCACGGGCCGGTGATGCCGGGCTTGACGGCGAAGCGCCCGAACCAGTGCGCCGGGTAGGACTCCAGCTCATAGTGCAGGCACGGGCGCGGCCCGACGAGCGACATGTTGCCCTGCAGGACGTTCCACAGCTGCGGCAGCTCGTCCAGCGACGTCTTGCGCAGGATCCGCCCGACGCGCGTCACGCGCTCGTCCTCCGACAGCTTGAAGAACGGCTGCTCGCCGTTTCCCTGGTCGGGCGCGTCGCCGGCGATCAGGGCCTTCACGTAGGCCATGTGCCTCTCGTGGCCGACGCCCGCGTGCATCGAGCGGAACTTGTTGACGGTGAACGGCCTGAGCCCGCGGCCGACGCGCAGCTGGCGGTAGATCGCCTTGCCGCGCGTGTCGAGCCGGATCGCCACCGCGATCACGGCGAGCAGCGGTGCCAACAGCACCAACATGGTCGCCGAGACGACGACGTCCAGCGCGCGGCACGCGATCGCGGTGCCCAGGCCGGTGGTCTGCGGCTCGACCGCGGCGGCCTCGGAGCGCAGGACGTCGGCGGCGGTGGGTGTGGTGGTCGCTTCCATGGTCTGCGGCGTGCGATCCGTGCGCGGGTTCGATCAGGCGGCCAGGGCCGCGGTGTGGGCGAGCACGCGATCGATCACGTGGTCCTGCTGCTCGTCGGTGAGGTCGGCGAACAGCGGCAGCATCAGGACGTCGGCCGCGGCCGCGTCGGTGTGCGCGAGGTCGGCGGTGACGCCCGGGTAGGCGCCCTCGTGGTGGATCGCCATCACGCCGCGGCGCGTCGGGACGCCCTCGGCGAGCAGCAGCTCCATCAGCTCGGTGCGGCCGACGGGCGCGCCGGGCCGGACGCGGATGGCGTAGGACTGCCAGGTGCGCTCGGTGTGCTCCGGCGTGTACGGGGTCTCGAGGTACGGGACGCCCGCGAACGCGTCGTTGTAGCGCTCCGCCAGGCGCGTGCGCTCAGCGAGGATGCCGGGCAGCGCGTCGAGCTGGCAGAGGCCGAGCGCGGCCTGCATGTCGGTCATCCGGTAGTTGAAGCCGCGCTCCGGATAGCCCTCGAAGACGACGCCGGTCGCGCTGTGGCGCGCGAGGTCCGAGAGGTCCATCGCGTGCTGGCGCAGCTTGCGCATGCGGTCGGCCTTGGCGGCGTCCTGGGTGGTGATCATCCCGCCCTCGCCGGTGGTGATGACCTTGCGCGGGTGCAGCGAGAAGCACGCCGACGGCCCGAGGCCGCCGATCCTGGCGCCCTTGTAGCTGGCGCCGATCGCGCAGGCCGCGTCCTCGACGATCGCCAGGCCGTGCTCGTCGGCGAGGGCGAAGAACGCGTCCATGTCGGCGGGCAGGCCGACCTGGTGGACCGGCATGATGGCCTTGGTCTGAGGCGTGATCGCGCGCCGCGTCGCCTCGGCATCCAAGTTGTAGGTCATCGGGTCGATGTCGGCGAAGACCGGCGTCGCGCCCAGCGTCCAGACCGCGTTGGCGGTGGCGATGAACGACAGCGACGGCACGATCACCTCGTCGCCCGGGCCGACGCCCTCGGCGTAGAGCGCCAGCGCCAGCGCCGTCGTGCAGTTGGAGACCGCGACCGCGGCCTCGGCGCCGACCAGGTCGGCGAAGCGCTGCTCGAACTCGGCGACCTTCGGGCCTTGCGAGACCCAGCCGGAGGCGATCACCGCGGCGACGACCTCGCCCTCGTGGCCGCTGAACGTCGGCTTGGCGAACGGGACCTGCATCACGACGCCTTCGCCGCGAGCGGGCTCTCGTGCGCGCGCTCGCGCTGCCACCAGTCGACCAGGCGGGTCAGGCCCTCCTCGAGGTCGATCTCGGGGACCCAGCCGAGCTGCTCGCGCGCCTTGGAGACGTCGGCCAGCCGGCGCGTGACGCCGTTGACCTTGCGCTCCGGGCCGTACTCGACGTCGAGGTCGGACCCCATCACCTTGAGCAGCATCTGGGCGAGCTCGCCGAGGCTCGTCTCGGCCGAGGAGGCGATGTTGTAGGTCTCGTCGGTGACGTCGGCCGCGGCGGCCAGGACGTTGGCGCGCGCGATGTCGGCGATGAAGACGAAGTCCATCGTCTGCTTGCCGTCGCCGAGGATGATCGGCGGCTGGCCCGCGGAGATCCGCTCCATCCAGCGGACGAGCACCTCGGTGTAGAGCCCGTGGATGTCCATGCGCTCGCCGTAGACGTTGAAGTAGCGCAGCGCGACGTAGTCCAGCCCGGTCATCGCGTGGTAGCTGCGCAGCAGCGCCTCGTTGTAGACCTTGGCCGCGCCGTAGAGCGTGTCGTTGGCGTAGGGGTGGTGGTCCTCGCGCGTCGGGAACGTCTCGGCGAGGCCGTAGATCGAGGCCGACGACGACAGGATCAGCTTGCGGACGTTCTCGGCCGCGGCCGCCTCGACGACGTTGAAGGTGCCGTCGACCAGGACCTCGTTGGCCAGCCGCGGCTCCTCGGCGCACTGCGTGATCCGCAGCGCCGCCAGGTGGAAGACGAGGTCGGCGCCGCGCGTGAGCTCGCGGACGAGGTCGCGGTCGCAGATGTCGCCGATGACCAGGTTGACGTTGCCGTGCTCCAGCGCCCAGGCGAGGTTGTCGCGGCGGCCGCGGACGAAGTTGTCGAGGACGACGACCTCGCTCGCCCCGGCCTGCACGAGCTGGTCGACGAGGTTGGACCCGATGGCGCCGCCGCCGCCCGTCACGAAGGCGCGGTCGCCCGTCAGAGAGGGGCCTGCGGTTCGGTTGGGAGTGCTCATCTGGACGATCAACGCGCGGGTGCGCGCGCTTCTTCCATCCGCTGAGCGATCCTCCCCGAAGGTCAGGGTGCCAGCGGCCGGACCACGCGCGCCGGGTTGCCGGCCGCGATCACGCCCGGCGGGATCGATGCGGTCACGACACTCCCTGCACCGACCACGGAATCGCGGCCGATCTCCACGCCCTTGAGGATCGTCGCGCCGTCGCCGACGAACACGTTCTCGCCGAGCACGACCTGGCCCATCGAGGGGGTCCCGCCGCGGCGGCGGTCCGGGTGCAGCTCGTGGAAGTCGCTGTCGTAGATCGTGACCTGCGAGCCGATCAGCGTGCGGTCGCCGATCACGATCCCCGGGCCCTCGCTCTTGAGCATGATGTCGTTGTTGAGCTGGACGCCGTCGCCGATCCGGATCGACGCCTCCGGCGTCGCGGCCTCGACGTGGCAGTAGCCGGTGTGGAAGCCGCGCGACGTCTTCCACCCGAACTCGACGTCGCGCCCCAGCGCGATCCGGCCCGGGCCCAGGAACAGGACGGGCTGCACGACGACCGGGTCGGGCCCGCTGACGTGCGGGCACGTCGACAGCCGCCGGTACTTCAGGATGCGCGCCTGAAGCAGCAGGCGCTCGCCGTCGATCCCGAGCACGGCGCGCCTAGCCCTCCGACGTCCGGGCCAGCAGGACGAGCCCGCGATGCAGGCGCGGCAGGCGGTTGGCCGGCACGACGCCGCCGGCGAAGCCGAGCACCAGGTCCCACGTCTTCGGGAACAGGCCGCGCAGCGCGACCAGGTAGGTCACGCCGCCGGCGGTGCTGACGAGGACCAGCCGAGCCGCCTCGCCGACGTTGGCGGCGTTGAGCACGACGTCGACCGCCAGCGCGCCGCCGGCCAGAACGACGCACGACACGACGGCGGGCGCGAGGTCGTCGGCGATGCACGTCCACAGGCGCTCGTCGGAGTCGCGCAGCATCAGCCAGTAGCCGACCACCATGAACCCGGTGTGGATCAGCGCGGCGCCGAGCGCGACCGCGGTCAGGCCCAGCGGCGCGATCAGCAGGACCGCCCCCGCGTAGACGACGAAGTGCGCCCAGCCGAAGACGAGGACCGTGTGCGTGCGCCGCCGCGCCATCAACGACGCGCCGATCGCGTCGATGACCAGCGTCGACGCGCCGCCGAGCGCGAGCACCTGCGTCGGCGCGACGGCCGGCGCCCAGTCGTCGCCGAACACGAACGGGATCAGCACCGGGGCGGTCACCGCGAGGATCGCCAGCAGCGGGAACAGCACGACGCTCAGCACCTGGACCATCCGGCCGCGCATCTCCTCCAGCGCCTCCGGGCTCGTGGCGCGCGCGAGGACCGGGAAGCCGACCTGGCCGACGACCAGCGAGACCTTCTTCTGGTACTCGACCGCCAGCGTGTAGGCGCGGAAGTAGAGGCCGGCCTGGACCGCGCCCAGCCGCGCGCCGACGATCGCGTAGTCGCAGTTGCGGAAGCCGACCCAGCTCAGCGCCGCGCCGGCCGCCGGGACGCCGAGCCTGCGGATGTCGCGCACCGCGTCCCGCTCGTAGCGCGGCAGCGGCGGCGGCGCCTTGATCAGCGCGATCCCGGTGGCCAGCGCGCCGGCCAGCAGGCCGCCGTAGATCAGCGCCTCGGCGTTGAGCCCGGCGAGCGCGAGCGCGACCGACGCGGCCGCGCGCGTCATCGTGTTGCCGACGTCGATCAGGCTCAGCCACTTGAACTCCAGGCGGCGGGTGAGCATCGCCATCGGGACCGCGGCGATCCCGGCGAGCAGGAAGCCCGGCGTCGCGAGATGGACGAGGTGCTCGGTGCGGCCGCCGAAGACCGGGCCGATCACCAGCCAGCCCAAGATGTAGGCCAACGCGACGAGCACGACCGAGATGCCGATGCCCAGCAGCGCGCCGGCCTGCTGGTGGCGGCGCGTCACCGACTCCATCTGGACCATCGCGGTCCCGACGCCCTGGGACGGGATCGCGATCGCCAGCTCCGACAGCGCGGTGACGACCGCGAAGCGGCCGTACTCGGCCGGGGAGATCAGGCGCGCGATGACGACCATCGAGGCCAGCAGGACGACCTCGATCGCCGGCCGCGAGATCGCCGCCCAGCGGACGCCGTGCTCGGCGGCCGTCTTGAGGTCGTGCTCGGGCTCGGGGTGCTGCGCGTCGGTCATGTCGCTGCCTCGGCGCGGCCGCGCTCGCCGCGGACCAGCGCCAGCGCCGCGCCGACGGCGCGGCGGCGCAGGCCGCGGGGCAGGCTGAGCAGCAGCGCCCACGCGAGCGCGAACGCGGTCGGCCGCGCGCGCAGCGAGCCGGCGAAGGCGGCGCGCGCCTGCGCGTCGTCGCCGTCGTCGGCGAGCAGGCGGCCGATCGTGGCCAGGTCGCGGGCGCAGGTCCGGCGCACGAGCGCGCGGTCCTGCGGCAGGTCGGCGAACGCCCGGTGCATCGCCAGCGCCGAGCGCTCCATCGCGACCCGGTTGTTGGTGACGTTGCTCGAGTGCTGGCGGTAACGGACGAGCGCCTCCGGGTCCCAGTGGAAGCGCGCACCGGCGCGGAGCAGGTGCAGCCAGAGCTCGTAGTCCTCGCACGGCAGGCGCGGCGTGGGCTCGGGCAGGTCCTTCAACAACGACGCGCGGATCAGCGCGGTCGAGGAGCAGATCGGGTTGGCGCGGTAGACGTGGCGCGCGAAGAGGAGCGGGTCGTCGAGCCCGTCGGCCGGCGGCAGCGCCGAGAACGGGCGCTCGGCCCCGCGGCCGAAGACGGTCGCGCCGGTCACGACCACGTCGGTCTCGGGCCGGACGGCGAGCGCCTCGAGCTGCAGCTCCAGCTTCTCCGGCAGCCAGACGTCGTCGGCGTCGCAGCGCGCGACCCAGTCTCCACGGGCACGCGCGTACGCCTGCGCGTAGGCGCCCGCGGCGCCGGAGTTGTGCTGGTGGAACACCTGGATCGCGTCGCCGAAGGACGCCAGCACGTCGGGCGTGCCGTCGGTCGAGCCGTCGTCGACGACGACGACCTCGTCGGGCGCGCGGGTCTGCCCGAGGATCGCGGCGATCGTCTCCCCCACGTGCGCCTCGCCGTTGTAGGCCGCGACGACGACGCTGACGACAGGCCGGGTCGTGCTCACGGCAGTGCGGGGCTGCGCCCGCCGCGCAGGGTGTCGAACCCGCGGCTGGCGCCAATGGCCCCGCGCGTCAGGCCGTTGCGGACGCTGCTCGGCAGCGAGAGCAGGGCAAGCCACGCGACCGCGCGGGCGTTGGCCGACACGACCGCGCCGCGCCGGTGGCCCAGCGCCTCGCGGAAGGCGGTGCGCGCGTCGGCGGTGCGGCCCTCGTCGGCGCGCAGGCGGCCGATCTTGAACAGCTCGGCCGAGAGCATCCGGTCGACCAGCTCGGGGTCGGTGACGCGGTCGGCGTTGGCGCGGCGCACCTGCATCATCGCCTCGCGCAGCTCGAGCGTCGCGTTGGTGATGTTGTTGTCGTGCATCCGGTAGCGGACGATCGCGCGCGGCTCGTAGTAGAACCGGATCCCGGCCCGCATCGCGTTGAAGAAGAACTGGTAGTCGTCGGCCAGGAAGCGGTCGGCGAACCAGCCGACGCGGGCGAAGACCTGGCGGTCGATGACGACGCCGGGCGTGTTGATGACGTTGATCTCGAAGAAGTCGTCCCACAGCCGCCGGTTGTCGAGCACGCCGGTGTCGCGCGGGCGCGGGTGGTCGCCCTCGATGCGCCCGAACAGGACGGCGTGGCCGAAGTGCACGCCGACGTCCGGGTGGCGCTCCAGCGCCTCGGCCTGCCACTCGAGCTTCTGCGGCAGCCAGATGTCGTCGGCGCCGATCGGCGCGACGACGTCGCCCGTCGCCGTGGCGATCGCGCGGTTCATCGCGGCGGGGTAGCCGGCGTTCTCCTGCCGGACCACCTGGATGCGGTCGCCGTAGGAGGCCAGGATCTCCGGCGTCGCGTCGGTCGAGCCGTCATCGACGACGACGACCTCGTCGGGCGGGCGCGTCTGGCCGAGCACGGAGTCGAGCGCCTCGACGAGCGTGTCCTGCGATTGGTAGGCGGCGATGACCGCCGAGATCGTGGGCGCCCTGAGGCGTGGCGTGATCATCGTCGCCCCATCAACGCACGGGAGGGCGCGATTCTCACGCGGCCGGTCATGCGGCCGCGCAGCTCGCGGCGGACGAAGCGCCGGAACTCCGGGTCGTCGACGCGGGGCGTGCGGCGCAGCGCCGCGCGGACGTAGCCGTGGAAGTAGGCGAGGCCCGACAGGCCGTAGGGCGGGACGCGGCCGAGCTTGAAGATCCGCAGCGCCGTCCACAGCGGCGGGTGGTGCAGGATCCACGCGCACTCGCCGTGGCGGGCCTTGCCGCGCAGGCGGCCGTCGGCCGAGCCCCAGGCGCGGTGGTGGCGGCCGACGAGGTCGGGCGGGCTGAGCGTCCTGTACCCGCGCATGCGCGCGTAGGTCTCGTCGATCGTGTCCCACGCCAGGCGCTCCTGGACGCCGCCGATCGCCTCCAGGCACTCGCGGCGGTAGAGCTTGACCGCGCCGTGCACGTGGTGGGCGGGGATCGGGATCATCTTCCAGCCGCCGGGCGAGGGCTCGATCAGGCGCCCGCCGCCGATGCCGAGCTCCGGGTCGGCCTCCATGCGGGCCAGCAGCTGCGCGAACCACTCGGGCGGCAGCTCGACGTCGCCGTCGAGCTTGCCGATGTAGTCGTACCGGCGCCAGTCGGCATGTTGTAGGGCTTGGTTGAAGGCGCGGGCCTCGCGGGCGAGCGCGAGGCGGTCCGGGCCCTCGTCGCCGTCGTCGGCCTGCAGGACCGTGACGAAGTCGAGCTGCTCCGCCCAGCGGTGGGCGATCGCGAGCGTGTCGTCGCTGGAGCCGTCGTCGACGATGACCCAGCGGTCGGGCTTGACGACCTGCGCAGCGATCGCCGCGGCGGTCCGGTCCAGGTGCTTGGCCTCGTTGAACACGGGGCTGACGATCAACATGGACATGTCGCTCACGCCTGCGCGCCCGTGACGGGGGCCAGCAGCATCGACGGCTCGTAGCCGCTGTCGGGGTCCAGGACGCGCGCGGCGACGTCGGCGCGCGAGTGCGCGCCGAGCTTGTCGTAGACCGACGCCAGATGTGTCTTGACCGTGCTCTCGGCCACGAACAGGCGCGTCGCGATCTCGCGGTTCGTGCAGCCCTCGACGACCAGGCCGAGCACCTGCTTCTCGCGATGCGATAGCGACGGCCGCGCGACCTGGCGGACCATCCCGAGCGGCACGGCCAGCTGGCCGGCGGCGACCGCGTGGCAGGTCGGCGCCAGCGCGGTGTCGAGCTCGGCGGCGGGGACGATCCCGGCCGCGCCGGCGGTCAGCAGGCGGCGCAGCGCGCCCGGCGTCGGCGCGCCGGAGACGACGACGACGATCCGCGACCGCGCACCCTCTGCGAGCGCTGCGCGAACCTCAGCGGCCGGGTCGGAACCCGCGAGCAGGACCGTCACGCCCGGCGCCACGACGCCGGTCAGGAGCGCGGCGACACGGGCGTGCGCGGGGGCGTCGCCGCCGCGCACGGGCGTCGCAGCGGCGGCACGCGCGGGCGCCTGCGTCGGTCTCATGCCAGAACAACGGTGCAACGGCGGCATCGCTTCCACACCGGGCGCACGCGGTCCCTCATCCGTATTTCATCCGCTGCCCGAGGGCACGAGTTGTGCAAGAACTCGCTGCCCCGCGGCGTTGCTGTGACATGGAGATCGCCAAGGCCGTCGTCATCGCGACCACCGCGCCGCACGACACGCCGTGGCCGAGCATGCGCTCGGCGCCGAAGGCGCTGGTCCCCGTCGCCAACCGGCCGCTGATCTTCCACGACCTCGACCAGCTCAGCGCCGCGGGCGTGCTGGAGACCGCGATCGCCATCGAGCCGGCCGGCTCGGCCGCGATGCGCAGCGCGATCGGCGACGGCTCGCGCTGGCGCATGAACGTGCGCTTCGTCGAGTGCGGTCCCGCGCCGACCCTCGCCCAGGTCCTCGGCGGCGCCAGCGGCTTCATCGGCCGCGAGCCCGTGCTCGTGCAGCACGCCGGCTCGCTGCTGCGCGACCGCATCCACTCGCACATCACCGCCTTCGCCGGCGAGCGCCTCGACGCGCTCGCGCTGCGCCTGCCCGGAGCGCTGGAGCTCGGCGCCCACGACGACGGCGCGCTCGACGGGTCGCTGCTGCTCAGCGAGCGCGCGATCGAGATCCTCGCCGGCGACGAGCTGCGCGCCGACCCGCTGAGCCGCGTCCGCGAGGGCGGCGGCCAGGTCCGCGTGCAGGAGGTCGACGGCTGCCTGCCGTGCCTGGGCCCGCAGGAGCTGCTGCTGGAGGCCAACCGCCGGATGCTCGAGACGCTGACGCCGTCGATCCCGCACGACTCGGTCCTGGACTCGCGCGTGCAGGGCCCGGTGGTCATCCACCCGACCGCGCACGTCGAGCGCTCGCTCGTCCGCGGCCCCGCGGTGATCGGCCCGCGCGCCCGCGTCATCGACGCCTACGTCGGGCCGTCGACCTCGATCGGCGCCGACGTCGTCGTCGAGGGCGCCGAGGTCGAGTACTCCATCATCCTGCCGGGCGCCTGCCTGGCCTTCGTCGGCACGCGGATCCAGGAGTCGATCATCGGCCGCGACGCCAAGGTCCGTCGCGCCTTCGAGCCGCCGTCCGCGCTGCGGATGGCGCTCGGCGACGGCGCCGAAGTGGTCCTGTCCTAGCGGCTGAAGACCAGCGCGTTCTGCGGGAACCAGAACGCGACGTCGCGGCGGCCGAAGGCAGCGCGCAGGCGCTCCGAGCGCTCCGGGTCGTGGCGCATGCCGTGCGCGGCGAAGCGCTCGATCCAGTACTCCTTGGGCTGCAGGTGGATGTGGCCGATGCCGCCTTGGCCGGGCGGTGAGGCCGTGAACGCCACCTGCGGGAAGCCCGACAGGAACTCGACGAGCCGGTCGCCCATCTCCGGCGGCAGGTGCTCGGCGACCTCGAACGACCACGCGAGGTCGGCGGCGGGCCGCTCGGGCAGCGGCGCGCCGAAGTCGATCTTGCGCGAGCGCACGCGCTGGGCGGCGGCGTAGACGCGGCCGAAGTACCCGTACTCGAAGGCCTGCACGTGCAGCCCGACGCGCTTGGCGCGGGCGGCGAACGTCCCGGCGCCGGCGCCGACGTCCACGACCGAGCGCGCCTCGGGGAAGACCTCCCGCAGCGCGTCGACGACGCCGGGCGCGTTGCCCTTGGCCTGCTGGTGGAACCAGCGGAACTGGAACGGGTTGTAGATCAGCCAGTGGACGTCGTGACGTGCACCCACGGCGGAGAGGCGCTCGGCCAAACGGAACTCCATGGTGCCGGAACGTACAAGCGCAACGACACGCAGCGTTTCTCACCACCTGGCCCTTCGGCCAGGTCTGCGTCACGCGGCGGTGAGGCGCTCGATCTCGTCGCGCAGCCGCGCGTGCGAGCGGCGCTGGTCGAAGCGCTCCTCGACGCGGGCGCGGCCGCCGCGGGCCAGCGCGGCGGCCAGCTCCGGCGTGTCGGCGATCCGGGCGACGGCCGCGGCCATCGCGCCGGCGTCGTCGGGTGGGACGAGCAGGCCGGCGGTCCCGTCGTCGCCGACGACGTCGGCCACGCCGCCCATCCGCGCCGCCACGACCGGCGTGCCGACCGCCATCGCCTCCATCAGCACCAGCGGCGTGACCTCGCCCGCCGGCAGCAGCAGGACGTCGGCCGCCGCGACGCGCGCCGCGACGTCGTCGCGCTGGCCGGAGAACGTCACGCGCTCCGCCACGCCCGCGGCCTGCGCCTGCGCGCGCAGCTCCGCGCCGTAGCCCGGGTCGGCCTCGCCGCCGATCAGCTCGAGCGTGGCGTCGCGGCCCGCCGCGGCCAGCCGCTCCAGCACGGCGATCGCCAGGTCCTGGCGCTTGTGGCGGTCGACGGTCCCGACGACGACGAGCGCGAGCGCCGCGCCGGAGCGCGGGCCGCGCGCCGCGCGCGGCGCGCTCAGCGGGATCCCGACCGGGTTGAGCAGCACGTGCGCGCGCGCGTCGCCGAGCTGCTGCGCGATGCCGGGCGAGATCGCGACGACCGTGTCGGCGACCGCGCCGTGGAAGCGCAGCAGGCGCCGCACGGCCGCGGACTTCGGCGCCTCCTGGACGTGGACGATCACCGGCACGCGCGCCAGCCGCGCCGCCAGGACCGGGGCGACCAGGATCGAGGAGTTGACGACCACCGCACGCACGTCGCGCGCGCGGATCAGCCGCGCGATCCGCACCGCGTCGGGCAGCGCGCGCCCGATCTCCAGCGACCAGCGCGCGGGCGAGGCGCCCCAGATCGGCAGGCGGCTCGACGGCGCCACGACCGGGCCGAGCGCGGCGAAGCGGCCGGTCAGCTCGCCCTCCCCCACGGCGACGACGAGCTCGTAGTCGGCTGACAGGGCCTCCGCCTGCCCGAGCGCGACGAGCTGCGCGCCCGCCGGCTTGGGGCTGTGGACCGCCATCAGCACGGGCCCGTGTTGGGTTCGTGTTGCCATCGCCCCACAAACGTGCCCGGCAGGCGCAAGTTTGCGCGCCGTCCCCGCGTTGGTCGGGCAGGTCATGCAGCTCGGCGCACTTCTTCATCAACTCTGGCGGCACAAGGTCGGCTCGGCGCTGTGCCTCGCGTTCGCCGTCCTCTCGTCGGTCTGGAGCCTGTACCACATCGGGCTCTTCCCGCCGGGCCTGACGCCGCGCCACCTCGAGATCGGCGCGGCCTCGACGAGCGTCCTGGTCGACGCGCCGCACTCCAAGATCGTCGACCTCAACGCCAACACCCAGGACTTCGCGGCGCTGACGACGCGCGCCGACCTGCTCAGCAACGTGATGGCCAGCTCGCCGGTGCGCGGCTACATCGCGGCGCGCGCCCACGTCCCGGTCCAGGACATCGTCGCGGTCGCCTCGCTGGGCTCCAACCTGCCGCGCTCGGCGTTCGAGCCGGGCAGCGAGCGCCGCTCGACCGACCTGATCGCCGAGACCGACAAGTACCGCCTCGCGATCTCGGTCAACCCGGCGCAGCCGATCATGTACGTCGACGCCCAGGCGCCGGACGCCGCCGGCGCCGCGAACCTCGCCAACGCGGCGGTCGACGGCCTGCGCGACTACCTGACGCTGATGGCCAACCAGGATCAGGTCAGGCACAGCGCCCGCACCCGGCTGATCCAGTTCGGCCGCGCCCAGGGCGGCATCGTCAACCCGAGCATCAACAAGGAGCTCGCGCTCCTGACGTTCTTCATCAGCTTCGCGGTCGCGTGCGCCACGTTCCGCGTCTTCCTCCGCGTGCGCCACGGCTGGAGCCTGGACTCCCAGCGGGCCAGGCGCGACGGCAGGAACTGGTGGCTGCCCAAGCTGGAGCCGGCCGCCGCATCGGGTCCCGCACCGGCGAGCACCGCCACCCATGAGCCTGACTGACGCGCCCCCGGCCGTCCGGGCCCGCGACCTTCCGCCGGCCCCGCCGGCGCCGCCGCTCGACGACCGCCCCACGTTCGAGGACCAGGGCCCGGCGCCGCGCTCGCGCGCACGGCAGATCGCCGACGACTGGCCGCACACGCGGCGCGTGCTGCCGTGGCTGATCGCCGCGTTCATCGCGATGTTGTGGTTGATCCCGTTCAACACCATCAAGCTGCGCGTCTCGTTCCCGATCGACCTGCAGCTGGACCGCGTGATGCTGCCGCTGCTGGTCGGCTCCTGGCTCGTGGCGGTCGTCTCGGGCGGCGCGAGCCGGCCGCGGCTGCGGCTGACGGCCCCGCACTACGCCTTCCTGACCTTCGTGCTGATCTGCGCGGTCAGCATCGTCGTCAACGAGCACACGCTCAACCAGACGCGCGAGTTCGACGACGCGCTCAAGCAGCTGTCGATCATCTTCAGCTACGCGGCGTTCTTCCTGATGATCACGAGCATCGTGCGCCCGACCGAGGTGCGCGCGTTCCTGAAGCTCACGTTCGCGCTGGCCGTCGTCGCGGCGATCGGGACGCTCTGGGAGTACAACGCCCAGTACAACGTCTTCTACGACCTCTCGAGCAAGATCTTCATCCCGAAGCTCTTCGTGTCCCAGAGCCCGGGCCAGCTCGGCGCGGTCGACGAGATCGGCCGCCGCCTCACGCGCGGCCCGGCCCAGCACGGGCTGGAGCTCACGTCGATGCTGGCGATGGCGCTGCCGCTGGCGATCATCGGCCTGCTGGAGACCAGGGACAGGTGGGCGAAGATCGGCTACGCGCTGGCCGCGACGCTGTTCCTGGCCGCCGCGATCGCGACGTTCCGCAAGACCGCGATCATCGCGCCGGTCACCGCGATCGCCGTGCTGGCGGTCTTCCGCCCGCGCCGCGTGGTCCGCCTCGCGCCGCTGTTCCTCGTCATCCTCGCGCTCGTCCACGTGCTGTCGCCGGGCGCGTTCGGCTCGGTCCTCGTGCAGTTCCAGGGCAGCCGGCTGAACTCGGTCTCGACGGTGAGCGACCGCACGGACGACTACGACGCGGTCCGCCCCGACGTGTTCCTGCACCCGATCCTCGGGCGCGGCTACGGCGCCTACAGCGAGGCGCGCTACCGGATCCTCGACAACGAGCTGCTCGGCTACCTGGTGTCGATCGGCGTGATCGGGCTGCTGGCCTACCTGGCGGTGATGGCCTGCACGGTCGCGGTCGCCAGGCGCTGGGTCAGGAGCCGGGACCCCGCGGTCGCCACGCCGCACCTCGCCGCGGCGTCCGCGGCGGTGGTGTTCGTCGTGGTCAGCCAGCTGTTCGACTCGATGGCGTTCCCGCACGCGCCGTACGTGTTCCTGTCGATCGCGGGCCTCGCGGCCGCCGCGACCTGGGGCAGGACGCGCGCCGACGACCCGGGGCAGGTCGCGCCGTGAGCGCGCGCCGCCGCGTCCTGGTGATCATCCAGGGCGAGCCGGGCGACAAGCCGGCGGGCCCGGAGATCCGGGGCTGGGAGATCGCGCGCGCATGTGCGCGCATGCACGAGGTCACCGTGATCGCCGACGTCGCGGGCGAGCAGGTGCGCGAGGGGATCCGGATGGTCCCGCGCACGCGCCGGCGCCTGGTGCGGGAAGCGCTGCGCCACGACGTCGTGATCGGCCCGCTGCTGCCGCCGTACCTGCTGCTGGCGATGGCCGGCCGGCGCAGCGTCCGCGTCGCCGACCTCTACGACCCGGTCGACGTCGAGCTGCAGTCGCTCGGCGACGGCTGGCGCGTGCGCCGGCTCGCCGCGCAGCGGCGCAAGCTCCGGGACCTGCAGCTGCGCTCGGCCGACGTCGTCGTCGTCGCCAACGAGCCCCAGCGCGAGCACCTCGCCGCCGACCTCGCCGCGGTCCGCCGGCACGACGGCGGCCCCGCGCTGGTGATCGCCGGGATGGGCCTGTCCGACGACCCGCCGCAGACCACCGAGCACCGGCTGCGCGACCACTTCGACGGCATCGGCGCCGACGACCCGCTGATCCTGTGGTGGGGCTCGGTCTGGCGCTGGTTCGACGCGCCCAGCGCGATCCGCGCGATCGAGCTGCTCGCCGAGCAGCGCCCGGACGTGCGCTTCGTGATCACCGTCGGCCCGCCGCCCAACGAGCTGACCGCGACGCTCAACGCCGCCGGCGAGGCGCGCGCGCTGGCGCGCGAGCGCGGGCTCGAGGGCAGGCACGTGTTCTTCCTGGAGGAGTGGATCCCCTACGCGCAGCGCGACCGCTACCTGCGCGACGCCGACGTCGGGCTGACGCTGCACGCCAAGGCCGACGAGTCGCCGCTGGCCGCGCGCGCGCGCTACATGGACTACATCTGGGCCGGGCTGCCGAGCGTCCTGGCCCGCGGCGACGTCGTCGCCGGCCAGATGGCCGCGGCCGGCGCCGCGCGGCTGGTCGACCCCGGCGACGTCGAGGCGACCGCCGCCGCGCTGCACGACCTGCTCGGCGACGACGCCGCGCGCGCCGAGGCGAGCGCCTCTGCGCTGCGCCTCGCCGATGAGCTACGGTGGCCGGCGATGCTCGCCCCGCTCGTCACGGCTGTGGACGAGGTCGCCGACGACGGCGGCTCGGCCGGACGGTCGCTGTCGCTGGCCGCGCAGGCCGCCGCGTTCTACGCGCGCCGCGCGTTCAACGCCTGCCTCGGTCTGTCGTGATCGCACGCGTCCGGGTAGCGATCGCGCCCGCCGGGGCGCTGGTTGAGCACGACCGCCTCTGGTCGGCGCTGAGCGCCGCGTTCCCGGCGGACTTCGTCGCCTGGGACCCGCAGGGCGCGCGCCCGGACGGCGTGATCGGCATCGGCGACGACGGCGGCGCGGCGGTGATCGCGCAGGTCCCGGCGCTCGCCTTCCCGGGCCCGCACGAGCCGCTGCGCGGCGGCCCGCGCACCGACGTCCTGCTCACGGCGACGCCGCTGCTCGACGCGCGCCTGCACGACGTCGCGCTGGAGGACCAGGACCTCGCGGCACCGCTGGTCGTCGGCGCCGGGGAGGTCGTGCTCGGCGCGACCGCCGCCGGCGAGGCGTGCTGGACGCGGCACCCGCACGAGCACGCGCCGATCGACCGGATCGCCGCGCCGCTGTTCGCGCTCGCGCCCGACGCGCCGCTGCGCACGCCGCTGCACGGCCCGCGCTCGCTGGTCCTGATCGCGCTCGTCGCGTTCCTGCGCGCGGTCGCCGAGCCGGCCGGCGTGCAGGGCCCGCCGGTGCGCGCCACGATCCTGTTCGACGACCCCAACCTGCGCCGCCCGACCTACGGGCACATCGACTTCGCCGCGCTCGTCCGCCACGCCGACGCCCACAACTACCACGCGGCGATGGCGATGATCCCGCTCGACCGCCACGGCGCGCACGGCCCGACCGTCCGGCTCTTCCGGCAGCGCGCCGACCGCGTGTCGCTCGCGTTCCACGGCAACAACCACGAGAAGCGCGAGCTGCTGCAGCCGAGGGCGCTGCCCGAGGCGCTGGCGCTGTGCGCCCAGGCGCTGCGGCGCGTGCAGGCCTTCGAGGCGGCCGAGCAGCTGCCGGTCAGCCGCGTGATGACCGCGCCGCACGGCATGGTCTCGCCCGCCACCGCCAGCGCGCTCGGCGCGCTCCCCTACGACGGGCTCTGCGCGATCCACCCGTTCCCGTGGCGCGAGGAGCCGATCGCCGGGCGGCCGCTGGCCGGCTGGGACCCGGCGACGTTCACCGAGGGCTGCGCGGTCCTGCCGCGCGTGCCCCTCGACTGGGGCCCGAACGGGCTGGCGCTGCGCGCCTACCTCGACCAGGCGATCGTCCTCTACGGCCACCACGACGACGTCGCGAGCGGTCTGGAACCGCTCGCGGTCGCGGCGCAGCGCGTCAACCGGATCGGCGCCGTGCAGTGGACGTCGCTCGGCGCGATCGCGCAGAGCAGCCACCGCGTGCACGCGCTCGCCGGCCTGGCCGTCGTGCGCCCGTTCGCCAACCGCGTCGTCGTGACGCCGCCGGCCGGCGCCCAGGCGTTGACCGTGATGCGGCCGGCCGAGGGCGGCGACGTCTTCACCGGCTGGTCGCTCGGGAGCGGGACGACCGTCCCGTTCGGCGACGCGCTGCCGCTGGTCGACGACGCACCGGTGACGCTGCGCCTGCACTCGCGCTTCGAGACGCCGGTCGGCGCGGTGACCGACCCGCCGCTGCGGCCGTGGCCGGCCGTCCGCCGGATCGGGACCGAGCTGCGCGACCGGCTCGCCCCGCTGCGCGGCTAGCTGTGGCGCTCGACCGCGAGCGGCGTGCCGTCGGCGTCGATCGCGCGCACCCAGCTCGGCGTCGCGACCTGCGTGAACGGACCCGTCGGCGCGTGCTCGGCCTCGGCCGCCTCGGCCTCGGCGCGCTCGGCGGCCTCGGCCGCCGCGTGGCGGCGGTGGTCCGCCTCGGCCCGCTCGCGCTTCTCGTCCTCGGCCGCCGCGCGCAGCGCGCGCACGATCCCCGGGAGGATCACGACCGCGGCGCAGAAGAGGATCAACAGGAAGATCGCCAGCACCGCGCCGTAGGCCTTGCGCGGTCCGCGGACCGAGATCCCGATCTCCGGCGCGCCGAGCTGGCGCAGCACCAGGCGCCGCGAGGCCGGGACCTTCTGCGACTTGACGACGGTCTTGAGGTAGTCCTGCAGGCCCGCGGCCGCGCCGTCGGCCAGGCGCGTCGCCTCGGCGGCGTTCTGCCCCTGCGTGTCGATCGAGATCACCGGCAGCGACGAGTCGGTGCGGATCGAGATGATCTTCGCGTCGCGCCCGTTCTGGGTCACCGCCGCCGCGGCGCCGGTCGGCGGCGCGGTCCCGCCGCCGGCCTGCGGGCCGAGCACGACGAGCCTGTTGGCCGGGATGCCCACGCGCGCGGAGATCGCGCTCTTGATCGGGCTCGTCGAGATCAGCGACGCCAGCAGCGAGGCGCGCGTGCCGACCGCGTCGGCGCCGCTCGGGCTGAGGTCGATGACCTGGGAGTCCGGGGTGTCGACGAGCACGTTGACCGTGCCGAGCGCGACGGTGTACTGGCGGCTCTCCAGCTTCGGCGGGATGCCCGGCGTCACCTTGTAGGCGACCACGATGCCGAGAGCGACCGAGACGACAAACGCGAGGGCGACGAAGAGGCGACCGCGCCACAGCGCGCGGAGTGCGGTGATGAGATCCACGCCGAATCAACGCGCGGTCCCGCGTGCTGCTTCCGCCGCTGTGGAAGATCTTCGGTTGTGATCGCGTTGGTTGCGTGATGGCCGACCTCGCGGTGATCGTGGTCTCGCACAACAGCGCTCGATGGCTCAGGCCCTGCCTGTCCTCGCTGGCTGCCCACGCCCACGGGCTGGAGCTCGACGTCGTCGTCGTCGACAACGCCTCCACCGACGGCTCGGCCGAGCTCGTCGAGCGCGAGTTCTCAGACGTCCGCGTCCTGCGCCGCGACAACCACGGCTTCGCCTACGGCAACAACGAGGGGTTGAAGACCGTCGACGCGCCGTTCGTGCTGCTGCTCAACCCGGACACCGAGCTGCTCGACGGCCAGCTCGCCGACGTGATCGCCGCGCTGCGCGCAGCGCCGGACGTCGGCGTCGCCGGCGTCAAGCAGGTCACCGCCGACGGCACGCTGTGGCCGACGATCCGCTACTTCCCGACGCCGATGCGCGCGGCCTGCCAGGCGCTCGGCTCCGAGCGCTGGCCCGCGCGCCGGCGCTGGATGGGCGAGCGCGAGCTCGACCTCGCCCACTACGACCGCGCGACCGACTGCGACTGGATGTCCGGGTCGTTCCTGCTCGCGCGCCGCGAGGCGCTGCTCAGCGCCGGGCTGCTCGACGAGCGCTTCTTCCTGTTCGCGGAGGAGACCGACCTCTGCCTGCGCATGCGCCGCGCGGGCTGGGGCGCGCGCCACCTGCCGGTCATGACGATCCTGCACCACGCGGGCAAGGCGGGCGCGGCGCCGAGGCTCGTCGCCCAGGACGCCTACGCACGCCGCCAGTACGCGGGCAAGCACTTCACCGCGCCGCAGCGGACGCTGTACCTCTCGGCGCTCGGGACCGGCCACCTCCTGCGCGCGATCGCCCCGGGCGAGAAGCGCGCGGCCTCGCGCCTGGCCCTCGCAACGCTGGCCGGCCGCGCGCCCGCGCCGTTCGTGGCCCCGCCGCCGACCGCCGTCCACGTCGACGACCGCCGCTGAGATGACGACCGTCGCCGTCGCGTTCCCCGGGGACCCGCGCCACCCGACGACCTGGTCGGGCACGCCGTCGGGCGTCGTGCGCGGGATGGAGGCCGCGGGCGCCACCGTGCGCTCGCTGGACGCCGACCCGCACCCGGCGGTCAACGCGCTGGCGATGCACGCGCTGTCGCTCGCGCGCCTGCACCGCAGCGACCGCTCGGCCGGTCTCGTCACCGCCGTCAAGAACAGCCGCCGCTCGGCGCGGCTGAGCCCGGAGCTCGGGCGCCTGCAGACGCGCGCCGCGCGCCGCCGCGTCCGGACGCTCGGCCCGGTCGAGGGGATCGTCCAGATCGGGACCGGCTACGCGGTCGCCGCCGACGCGCCGGTCGTGACGTTCGAGGACATGACGGTGGCCCAGGTCCTCGCTGCGCCGTACCCCGCGTGGAAGGGCCTGCCCGCGAGCGCGATCCAAGCGCGGCTGGACGCGCAGCGCCGCGCCTACGAGCGCGCGACCGCGTGCTGCACGACGACCGGCTGGGTCGCCGAGTCGATCGTGCGCGACTACGGGATCCCGGCCGAGAAGGTCCATGTCGTCGGGGTCGGCCGCAACCGCGAGGCGCTGGACGCGCCGCGCGACTGGTCGGTCCCGCGCTTCCTGTTCGTCGGCGTCGAGTGGGAGCGCAAGAACGGCGACGGCGTCCTGCGCGCGTTCAACCGCCTGCGCGCCGACGTGCCCGAGGCCGAGCTGGACCTCGTCGGCCGCCACCCGGACGTGAGCGCCGTGCCCGGCGTCACCGGCCACGGCGTGCTCGCGCTCGACGACCCGGCCCAGCAGGCCGAGTTGATGGCCTTGAACGCGCGCGCCACCGTCTTCGTGATGCCGTCACACCAGGAGGCCTCGGCGCTGGCCTACACCGAGGCGGGCGCGGGCGGGCTGCCGAGCATCGGCTCGACCGTCGGCGGCTCGGCGGAGCTGATCGGCGACGGCGGCCTCGTGGTCGACCCCGCCGACGACGACGCGCTGCTCGAGGCGATGCGCACCCTCTGCGATCCCGTCACCGCTCAGCGCCTCGGCGCGCTCGCGCGCGTCCAGGCGGACAAGTACACGTGGCCGGCGGTCGGGAGCCGGCTGCTGCGGGCGATCGGCCCGCAGACCGCCGACGTCGACGCGCTCGCGGCGTTCCTGTAGGCCTTGCCGACCGTGCCCCTCCGCCTCCGCCCCCTGCTCGCCCTCGTCGCGGTCGCCGCGACCGCCGCCGGCGGCGCCGCGCTCTCGGGCTGTGGCGGCGTCTCCGCCGCCGACCCGTCGGCCGCCGAGACGCCCGCGACGCCGGACAACCTCGCCGACGTCTACAGGAAGGCCAGGGGCGGCGCGGTCATCCGCCTCGCGCCCGGCGACTACGGCACGTTCAGCGGCGGCAGGAAGTCCAGCCCGGTCACCGTCCGCGGACCGGTGAGCGGTGTCGCGACGATGAAGCTGCAGCTGCAGGGCGAGCAACAGGTCGTCATCGACCACGTGACGATCCCCGACGCCTACCTCAACGCGGTCCGCGACGTCACGATCCGCCGCTCGTCGTTCACGGGCATGACGCGCGTCGACGCGTTCGAGCGCGACGCCGGCATCCTCTTCACGCACGACCAGTTCCACGCGGTCGACCCCTGTGAGAAGTGCTACGAGGGCCGGCTGACGATCCGCGGCGACGGCCACCCCGACGGCCGCCCGGTCGGCGTGACGATCCGCGACAACCGCTTCGGACCGGGCGGGACCGCCGACGGCATCCAGATCATCGGCACCGCCGAGGCCGTCAGGATCGGCCCCGGCAACCGCTTCGCCGGGCTCGGCCAGAGCCAGGCCCAGGGCTCGCCGCACACCGACCCGATCCAGTTGTACGGCTCGACCCGCACGGTCATCACCGGCAACTGGATGAGCGGCAACGCCACCGGGATCATGGCGCCCGACGGCTCCAGCGGCGAGATCATCACCAACAACGTGATCCAGACGACCGGCTACCCGTGGCCGATCGTGATGGGCGGCGCACACAGGAACACGATCGTGCACAACACGCTCCCGGGCGGCGGGTCGATCGAGGTCGACCGGTCCAACAACGGCGACCCGAGCAGCGAGGTCGTCGTCCAGGACAACACGGCCCGCGCGGTCGTCAACGCCAGGGGCGGCGTGCCGACCGGCGTCGACCAGGACTACAACCTGCTCGTCAGCGGCGCCCGCGGGCCCCACGACGTGCGCGGGCGACCGCGCTTCAAGGGCGGCTCCAAGCCCACGAGCTACGCCGGCTACCGGCTGGCGCGCTCCAGCGCGGGACACGGTCGCGGCACCGGCGGCACCAACATCGGCATCGCCGGCTAGGTCCTCCTGCGTACCTCGCGCGGGCGCTTCGCGCCTGGGCGTTTAGCCGCTCGCGCGACGGGGGTACCTAACCCGCCGTCCGCAGGCAGGGGCCGACAAATGTCGGAGGGCCACGCGGATCGCTCAACCACCCGAGCGAACATGACCGATAGTCGTAGCAGCGAGCAGGAGCCCTTCAGGGAGGGGCCTTCGTTGCACCCGTGATCTGCGGCGGTCCAGCCGTTGGCACTTCCCAGCAGGGTCGATGCGTTGCGCGTCTTCCATCCGCTGGAAAGAGGAAACAAAGCATGTCCTACGTTGCCCTCCGGGGTGGCCGCCGCACGTCGTTGCGCGCCATCACCGCAGCGCTTTCGTCCGTCATCGCCGTCGCCTGCGCGTCGGGAGCCGCGCATGCGGCAGACCTCAACGCCACCACGTCGAACTTCTCGAGCGTCTACAACTCGGCGGCCGGCGGAGACGTCATCCACCTCGCCGCGGGCGACTACGGCTCGTGGACGCCGTCCAGTGCCAAGTCCTCGGTGGTCACGATCACGGCGCAGTCCGGCGCGAGGGCCGAGATGTTCCCGACGATCCAGATCGCGAACATCAAGCTCGACGGGCTGACGATCGACGGCGGCTACCTCAACGGCGCCAAGAACACGTCGATCGTCAACTCGACGTTCACGGGCATGCTGCGCGTCGACACGCCGACCTCGACGCCGAACGCCAACATCTTGATCGATCACAACACGTTCGCGGGCATCAACGTGTGCTCGACGTGCTACGAGGGCCGCCTGACCGTGCGCGGCTACCAGAACACGCAGCCGGTCGGGGTCACGATCTCCAACAACACGTTCGGCCCCAACGGCGACGCCGACGGCGTCCAGATCATCGGCGGCGCCTACGGCGTCCAGGTCGGGCCGGGCAACGAGTTCCACGGCATCGCCCAGGTCAGCCAGGCGCACTCCGACGCGATCCAGCTCTACGGCTCGTCGCACACGGTGATCACCGGCAACTGGCTGCACGACAACGCCACCGGGATCATGGCCCCCGACGGCTCCGACCACGAGACGATCACCAACAACGTGATCTCGACGACCGGCTACCCGTGGCCGATCGTGATGGGCGCGGCGACCGGGAACATCATCTCCCACAACGTCCTGCCCGGCAGCGGCGGCATGGTCGAGGTCGACAAGTCCAACGGCGGCGCGACGAGCTCGGGCAACGTCGTCAAGGACAACGTCCTGGCCGACGTCGGCAGCTCCACCGGCGGCGCGCCGCAGGGCACGAGCGTGGACTACAACCTGATCTCCGGCGGCGCGATGGGCAGCCACGACATCAAGGGCAGCCCGACCTACGCCGGCGGGTCCAGCCCGACGTCGTGGGCCGGCTACGCGCTGGCCGCCGGCAGCACCGGCACCGGCAGGGCCGACGACGGCACCGCGATGGGCATCACGGGCACGGACGGCACCACGGGCGGCGGTGGCGGCGGCGGCACGACGACGCCCCCGGCCGACACGACCGCGCCGGACACGTCGATCAGCTCGGGCCCGACCGGCACGACCAACGACAACACGCCGACGTACGCGTTCACCGCGACCGAGTCCGGCTCGACGTTCCAGTGCAAGGTCGACAGCGGCGCCTGGGCGTCGTGCACCAGCCCGAAGACGCTGAGCACGCTGGCCGACGGCAGCCACACGTTCTCGGTCCGCGCGACCGACGCCGCGGGCAACACCGACGCCTCGCCCGCGAGCGCGGCGTTCACGGTGAGCACGCAGGTCGCCGACACCACGGCGCCCGAGACGACGATCGGCTCGGGCCCGGCCGGCACGACCAACGACAGCACGCCCGCGTTCGCGTTCACCTCCAGCGAGTCCGGCTCGACGTTCGGGTGCAAGGTCGACAGCGGCGCCTGGACGTCCTGCACCAGCCCGAAGACGCTGAGCACGCTGGCCGACGGCAGCCACACGTTCAGCGTGCGCGCCAAGGACGCGGCCGGCAACACCGACGCGTCGCCCGCGACGCGGACGTTCACGATCGACACGCAGGCGCCGGCGACGACGATCGCGTCCGGCCCGGAGGCGATGACGCTGAGCGGTGACGCGAGCTTCGCGTTCTCGGCCGATGACGCCGGCGCGCGGTTCGCGTGCTCGCTGGACGGCGGGACCTGGACGGCGTGCACGTCGCCGGCGACCGTCGGCGGCCTGGGCATCGGCCAGCACACGTTCGCCGTCCGCGCGACCGACGCGGCCGGCAACACGGAGGCGACCGGCGCCAGCCGCAGCTGGACGGTCGCGCTGCCGGACGTCACGCCGACGCCGCCCTCGACGGAGCCCCCGGCGACCGACCCCGGCACGTCCGAGACGCCCGACCCGCCGGCCGGCGACGGCAGCGAGACGCCGCCGGTCGTCATCGCCGACCCGCCCGCGCCGAGCGCCGGGCCGACGGTCACGCTGAGCCGCCCGGCCTCGGGCGACCGCTTCACCCGTACGCTGTCGGCGGCCGCGACGACGACCGGCGCGATCGACCACGTCGAGTTCTGGCTCGACGGCACGAGGATCGCCAGCGACGACACGGCGCCGTACGCCGTCAGCCGCTGGCGCGTCCCGCGGTCGGTGACCGCCGGCGCGCACACGGTCGTCGCCCGCGCGTTCGCGACCGACGGCGCCGTCGCCTCCAGCGCGGTCAACGTCGTGCGCGGGTCGTCGCGGTCCGCCACCCGCGCGACGGCGACGAGCGCCGGCAGCTGGCGCATCGCGTCGAAGCCGACGGCCGACCGCACGGCGCTGGTCGGCGCCGGCCCGGCCTCGGCGGGCGCGAAGATCACGGTCACGCGCTGCGCCGACCGCACCGGCAGGGCCGTGAAGTCCCTGCGCGTGAAGGCCGGCAGGACCGGCGCCGTCACGGGCTCTCTGATCGGTCAGGGTTTCTGCATTTTGACCCTGCGGTCCGTCTGACCGACGCAAGCGCACGCCCAGCGTGCGTGGAATCCGCTCGGCTGGGTAGAGTGCTGCCCGGCCGAGCCCCGGCTTGAGGGGATCGGCAGGAGTGTCTGTCGTGTGCGCGCTGCAAGCGTCCAGCCCAGCGTGCCTGTGTGTTCCCAAACAAGACGCCGTCCTGCCTAGGCAGGGGTCTAGAGGTCAGGACGGCCGGAGGTTCGCTCACGCCATGACTGCACCCAACCATGACGTCGCACGCCGGTACGCCGTCCGCGCTCGCGCCGCAGCCGCAGCCGCCACGGCCCTCCTCGCCACGGCGCTGGCCGCCGGGCCCGCCGGCGCCGCCGACGTCAACGCGACGCCGTCGAACTTCTCGTCGGTCTTCTCCGCCGCGAGGGCCGGCGACGTGATCCACCTCGCCGCCGGCGACTACGGCACGTTCACCGGCGGCTCGAAGTCCGGCCCCGTCACGATCACCGGCGCCGGCGCCGACATGTACGCCAATCTCGGCGCGTCGCAGAACCTGATCCTCGACGGCCTGACGATCGAGGGCCTCGCCACGAACGGCGCCAAGAACCTGACGATCCGCAACTCGACGTTCACGGCCGCGACCGTGATCCAGACGCCGACGTCGACGCCCAACGCCAACATCCTGATCGATCACAACACGTTCGCGAACATCAACGTGTGCTCGACGTGCTACGAGGGCCGCCTGGCGGTCCGCGGCTACCAGAACACGCAGCCGGTCGGGGTCACGATCTCCAACAACACCTTCGGCCCCAACGGCGACGCGGACGGCATCCAGATCGTCGGCGGCGCCTATGGCGTGCAGATCGGGCCGGGCAACGAGTTCCACGATCTCCTGCAGGTCAGCCAGGCCCACACCGACCCGATCCAGCTCTACGGGTCGACCCACACGCTGATCACCGGCAACTGGCTGCACGGCAACGCGACCGGGATCATGGCGCCGGACGGCTCCGACCACGAGACGATCACCAACAACGTGATCCAGACCACCAGCTACCCGTGGCCGGTCGTCATGGGCGCGGCCGAGGGCAACGTCGTCTCGCACAACGTGTTCCCCGGCTCCGGCGGGACCGTCGAGGTCGACAAGTCCAACGCCGGCGACGCGAGCTCGGGCAACACGGTCAAGGACAACGTCCTGGCCAACGTCGCCAACTCCACCGGCGGCGCGCCGCAGGGCACGACGTCGGACTACAACCTGGCGTCGGGCGGCACGCGCGGCAGCCACGACATCAAGGCCAGGCCGACCTTCGCGGGCGGCTCGAGCCCGACGTCGTGGGCCGGCTACGCGCTGGCCGCCGGCAGCACCGGCACCGGCAAGGCCGACGACGGCACCGCGATGGGCATCGTCCCCGGCGCGGCCGGGACGCCGAGCAACCCGGGCGCGGCCGGCACGACGCCGGCGCCGGCCCCGTCGCCGACCGCCTCGACCAGCGCGACGACCGCGCCGCCGGCCGTCGCGCCCGCCCCGCTGATCGGCGCCGGCGTCTCGCCCCTGCTGGCGGTCAAGCGCTCGATCTCGCACGTGCGCTTCACCAAGCGCCTGCGCTTCGCCCTGCTCGTCAAGCGCTCGGCGTCGCCGGTGTCGCGGATCTCGTTCATGGTCGACGGCCGCTGGGTCGCGACCGATCGCAGGGCGCCGTTCGCGCTCAGCTGGAAGGTCCCGCGGACCACGCGCTACGGCACGCACGTCCTGACGGTCAAGGCCTTCGCGGCCGACGGCAGCGTCGGCACGCTGTCGGCCAAGGTCCGCCGCGTCCGCTAGGGACGCGGCGGCACCCGCCGTCCTCGCCGGGCCGGGCTAGACCCGGCTCAGCGCCTTGCGGGCGAAGCGCGCACCGGTGGTGCACGCGCCCGTGATGCTCAGCACGCCCTGGGAGCCCAGCGGGACGTAGGTCCCCTGCGCCCCGGCCTTCAGGCAGTACACGGTGTGGCCGCCGACGCGCTTCTGCGAGACGACCCTCGCGTTCTTGAGGATCGTCGCGATCCTGACCTGCTGGACCGACAGCGTGACCAGCGCCCGCCTGCTCGACGCGAAGATGCACGTCGGGCCCTGCGGCGCGAGCGACTGCCTGATCGACCTGCCGAGGATCACCGACGCCTCGCGGCGCGTGACGAGCTTGCACGGGCTGTTGGCCGCGCTGTTGGCCGCGTTCTTGGCGGCCGTCGCGATCCGGCCCGAGGTCTTCTTGTGGTGGGACTCGTGCACCGGCCTCTGGCCGTCGGGCGTCCCGACCGGCTGGACCGGCTTGTGCGTCGAGCGCTTGACGTCGGTCTTCGGCGCCACGACCTTGGCGACGTTGGGCTGCGGGTCGAAGCCCGCCGCCTTCTTGACGTCCTCGTCCTTGATCGCGGCGCGCTCGGCCTTGGTCAGCGTCTTGGACGCGGTCGCCCTGGCGGTGGGCACCGAACCCTGCGCGCCGCCGGTCGACAGCACCACGCCGCCGGCCCCGACGGTGGGCGGGACCGGGCCGCTGCCGGCCGGGCCGGCCTTGCCGTCGCCGCTTGAGCCGCAGCCCGCGGCCAGCGCGGACGCGGCGCCCAGCACGGCCAGCAGGCTCGCCGCCCGCCGGCCCCGCCGGATCCTCAACTGCTTGATGTCGATCCCCATGTCGTCAATCCCCCGTCTCTCACTGCGCCGCGAAGACGACGTCGACGCCGTAGTCGCTTGCGTTCCAGGTGTTGGTCGGGAACACGGAGCCGGCCGAGTAGGCGTACACGCCGTTCGGCGTCGTCCCCGTGGCCGGAGCGTGCAACGGCGCGTTGTCGAACCTCGTCGTGAACGCGCTGTCGGTCGCCGCGTAGTTGCCCTGCGGCGCGAAGTACGAGACCACGTACGTCGTGCCGGCGGTGATCGCCACCGGTGTCGAGAGCGCCTGCTCCTGCCAGCCGCTCGCGGTCTCACCGCTGAACGTCACGGTCGCCAGCCTCGTGCCGGTCGCCGACCAGAGGGTGCCGAGATGCGTGCCGTCGTTGCCGGTGCCCTTGTAGAACCGGATCGCGGTGATCGACCCCGCGACGTCGGACGTGAACTTCACGCCCAGCTCGACCGGGTTGGGATCGGCGTTGCCGACCGAGGTGACCGACGGCGTGCGCGAGCTGAAGATCGTCATCGCCGGCTTGATCGCCGTCGATGCCGCCGACTCGGTGCCCGTGCCGATCGCGTTGGTGGCCTTGACCTTGAAGGTGTAGGCCGTGCCGGTGGTCAGGCCGGTCACGTTGGCGACCGTCCCGGTGCCGGACACGGTCACGACCTGCGCGGTCTGCGCGGTCGTGCCGACGTACGGCGTGACGGTCGAGCTCGTGATCGCGCTGCCGCCGTTGCTGGGCGCGGTCCAGGTGACGCTCGCCCCGCCGACCGCCGCGGTCGCCGTGACGCCCGTCGGCGTGCCCGGCACGCTGGTCGCCGTCGGCGTCACTGCGTTGGACGAGGCCGACAGCGCACCCGAGCCCGCCGAGTTCGACGCCTGCACCTTGAAGGTGTAGGACGTACCCCCGGTCAGGCCCGCGACGACCGTGTTGGTCGCCGGCGGCGAGCCGTTGACGGTCACGGCCCTGGCCGTCTGCGCGGTCGTGCCGATGTACGGCGTGACCGTGTAGGACGACGGCGCGCCGCCGGTCGTCGGCGCCGTCCAGGTGACGGTCGCCGAGCCGTTGCCCGCGGTCGCCGTCGGCGTGCCCGTCGCGCCCGGCACGGTGGTCACGACCGGGTAGGCGAACACGACGTCCACGCCGTAGTCCGAGTTGTTCCAGGACTGCGTCGGGAACGTGCTCGACGAGCCGTAGGAGTACACCCCGTTCGGGCTCGTGGCCGCCGACAGCGCGTGCAGCGGCGGGTTGTCCACGAAGGAGCCGAACGCGCTCGGCGTGTCGGAGTAGTGGCCGGCCGGTGCGTAGTACGAGGCGACGTACGTCGTCCCCGCCGTGATCGACACCGGCGTCGTCAGGCTCGCCTGCTGCCAGCCGGAGGACGTCTCGGAGCTGAACGTCGCGGTGCCGAGCCTGGTGCCCGTCGCCGACCACAGGTTGCCGATGTGGGTCCCGTTGTTCAGCGCCGTGCCCTTGTAGAAGCGCAGGGCGGTGATCGTGCCGGCGGAGTCGGAGCGGAACTTCACCCCGACCTCGACCCCGTTGCTGTCGGTCGAGTCGGCCTCGAGCGGCGTGGCGCCGTCGAAGATCGTGATCTGCGGCGTCACCGCGGCCGAGGCCGCGGAGTCAGCGCTCGTGCCGACCGAGTTGGTGGCCTTGACCTTGAAGGTGTAGGCCGAGCCGTTGGTCAGCCCGTTCACCCTCACCGAGGTGCCCGAGCCGGAGCTGACCGTCGCGGTCTGCGCGGTCGTCCCGATGTAGGGCGTCACCGTGTAGCTGCTGATCGTCGTGCCGCCGGTGTTCGCCGGAGCGGTCCAGCTGACCACCGCGGCGCCCGTCTTGGCCACCGCCGTCACCCCCGTCGGCGCCCCTGGCGCGGTCAGCGCCGTCGGCGTCACCGCGTTGGACGCAGCCGACGCGGCCGAGGTGCCCGAGCCGTTGGTCGCCGTCACCTTGAAGGTGTAGGACGTGCCCGCGGTGAGGCCCGTGACCGTCGTGGTCGTGGGCAGCGGGTTGCCGGTCACCGAGGCGGCCAGCGCGGTCTGCGCGGTCGTCCCGATGTACGGCGTCACCGTGTAGTTGACGGGCGAGCCGCCGGTCGTGGGCGCCGCCCACGTCACGTTGGCCGAGCCGACGCCCGCGGTCGCGGTCGGCGTCCCCGGCGTGCCCGGGGTCGTCGTGGTCGCGAACACCACGTCCACGAAGTAGTTCGAGGCGTGGTAGGTCCCGGTCGGGAGGATCCCGCCGCTGCCGTAGGCGAAGAAGCCGTTCACCGTCGTCGCGGTCGCCTGGATGGCGTGCAGCGGCGCGGCGTCGAGGGTCTGCCCGCCCAGCGGCGACGGCTTGTAGAAGCCGTACTCCGTCGAGGAGTAGTGACCCTGGGGTGCCAGGTAGGACACCGTGTAGGTCGTGTTGGCCAGGATCGGCACCGCCGTGGAGAACAGCGCCTGCTGCCAGCCCGACGAGGTCTCGTTGGCGAACGTCACGCTCGCGAGCGCCGAGCCATCCGGGCCCCAGAGCGTTCCGACATGCGTACCGGTGTTGTTGGGGCCCTTGTAGAAGCGCACGCCGCGGATCTCACCGCCGAGGTCGGACCTGAACTTCATCCCCACCTCGACCGAGCTGTCGTCCTGGGTGTCGACGGTCACCGGCCTCACGCCGCTGAGCAGCGAGCACGGGCAGGACACGTTGATCGAGCGGCTCGGGCCGGTGGCCTCGGTGTTGCCGCTGTCGTCGGTCGCCCGGACCTTGATCGTCGTCGACGGCACGCCGTGCGCCGTCCACGCGTAGGTCCAGCTGGTGGTCCCGTCGGCCCGGTGCCAGGTCGCGCCGTTGTCGGTCGAGACCTCGACGCCCGCGACGATCCCGCCGCCGGTGTCGGTGGCGGTGCCGGAGATCGTGACGACCGAGCTGTCGGACACCGACGAGTTGACCGCCGGGGTCACGAGCGTCGACGTGGGCGCGGTCGTGTCGGTGGACTTGGTCGCCGCCGTCAGGCCGGGCAGCAGCGTCGCGGGCTGCGAGCCCATGTCGGCCAGGAGGTTGACCGTCGCCTGCTGCATGTTGCGGTCGGTCGGCGTCGGGTTGGGCCGCGTGCTCCATTGGCCCCACGCGTTGGTGTCGTCCAGGCCCCACGACCACTGCACGGTGCCGGCGCCGAAGACCAGCGCGCCGCTCGGCGCGCGGTAGAGCGTCAGGTGGTGCTCGGCCGGGTCGTCGTTGACGTTGGTGCCGTAGTCGTCGAAGTGCTGGACGGAGTCGACGTTGGTGTCGGACATCTGGATCGAGCCCTTGGGCCGGAAGCCGTTGTCGATGTCCTCGTCCCACTCGTATCCGAGCACGCCCGTGCCCGCCGCGAGCGTCAGCGAGTCACCGTTGGTGAGGCTCGCGACGTCGGTGTTCCTCCAGAACCGCAGGTTCCTGTAGGTCGATGGGACCGTGATGTCCGACGTGCCCCAGTTGACCGTGAACAGCTGGCCGGTCAGCGCGTTCTGCGGCCGGCCGCCGTCCTCGGGCGGGCTGAAGCGCGGGTCCATCCAGCTGCCGGTCCAGATCGAGGAGTCCGCGCCGTCGGGCGGCGTCTCGAAGTGGGTCTCCTTGAAGGCGGTCAGCGTGCGCGACGGCGTGTTGGTGCCGTCGCCGCTGGGCTGGTACCGGGTCTTCCAGTACACCTCGTTGCCGCTGAAGAACGCGAGGTTGACGCCCGCGTCGCGGGCCGCCTCGACGTTGGCGCGCATGTTGCCCGACCAGTACTCGTCGTGGCCGGAGGACAGGAACACCCTGTGGTTGAGCAGCGGCGCCCCGGAGCGGTCGACGTCGACGTCGCTCGTGTAGGAGATGTTGTAGCCGTTCTCCTCCAGGAACCGGATCATCTGGTACTCGGAGTAATACGGATCCGAAAGCCCACCGTCGGTCACCAGCGTGCCGTCGAACGGGCGGTTGTAGGAGACCTGGTAGGCCGCCTTGTAGCCGCCGGGGTTGCCGGACGGGCACGCGACCGTGCACGAGTACAGGGAGTTGCCGCCGTAGGCGTTGTAGGCCTGCCAGGTGGCGTCGCTGGTCGAGACCAGGATGTCGCTCCTGTTCGCGCTGCTGTCGTCGCGCACGACGAACATGATCTGGCTGTCGCCGCCGGTGTCGTCGCGCACCAGGTGCGCGATGTACAGGCCGGACACGGCGTTGCTGGGCACGGTGTAGGAGGCCGACTCCGCCCAGTTGCCGCAGTCGACGAGGCCCGTGCTGCTGGTGGTGATGCAGGCCGGCTGGTTCTGGGGCTGCGCGGCCGAGGGCGAGAGCCCGTCGGCGAGCTCGCGCGCGCCGTCGCCGCCGTAGTAGCCGAGGCGCAGGATGTCGAAGTGGAACCTCGCCGAGGACTTGACCTTGAAGTGGACGGTCTCGCCGGGCTGCACGCTCATCTGCGTGGCGAAGCCCTGGATCGTCGGGTCACCCGAGCCGTTCGTCTGCCACTGGACCGGCGGGGTCCCGGGCTGCGAGTTCTCGCAGGCGACCTTGTTGGTCACCGGCGTCGCGCACGGATCGGTGGCGGCGCGACCGGCTGCCGGTAGGCAGAGCAAGATGGTGAGAACCGCTGCGCAGGTGGCCACGAACATGACGACGCCCGGCTGAGCCGGGCGACGCTGTGCTGCGGGGTGATCGGAAACGAGAAGGTTCGTCATGCGACTGCTCTTTCGGCGCGTTCCGCGACCGCGACCGGGACGCCCCCGCGCAGCAGGGACTCCTGGGCCGCCTCCATCGCCGCGACGACTTCGACGCCCAGGTAGGCGTGCGAGCGCGGCGTGGCACCGGTGCGGATGCTGTGGGCGAAGTCCTGGAGCTCGAGCGCCAGCGGCTCGGCCGGCTCCAGGCGCGGGGCGATGATGTCCCCGCTGCGATACGTCAACTGGTACTCGCCGAAGCTCTCCGGCGTCTCGAACTCCATGCCGCGGTCGTAGATCCGGATCGCCTCGTCCCCGGCGGTGTCGTCGTACTGCACCATCCGGTTGCTGCCGACGACGACCATCTTGCGGACCTTGCTCGGCGCGAGCCAGGACAGCTCGATGTTCGCCGTCGCGCCGCCCTCGAAGGTCAGCGTCAGGAACGCCGTCTCCGGCACGCCCGGCTGGAAGACCGAGCGGCCCGACGCGGCGACCTGGGCGATCGGCTCGTCGATCCAGTGCAGCAGGATCGAGAGGTCGTGCGGGGCGAGGTCGCAGATGACCCCGTCCTTCTGGTACTTGCCCAGGTTCATCCGGGCGGAGGTCACGAAGTACATGTCGCCGAGCACGCCGCGGTCGATCAGCTGGCGGACCTTGGCGACCGGCGGGCTGTAGAGGAACGTGTGGCCCGGCATCAGCAGCACGTCGCGCATGTTGGCCGTGTCGACGAGGTCGATCGCGTCCATCGTGTTGGTCGCCAGCGGCTTCTCGACCAGGACGTGCTTGCCGGCCAGCAGCGCGGCCTTGCAGATCGCGTGGTGGGTGTGCGGCGGCGTCGCGACGATCAGCGCGTCGATGGTCGGATCGTCGAGGACCTCGTCGAGGTCGGCCATCACCGGCACGTTCGGGACCTTGGCGGAGAACGCCTGGCCGCGGGCCGGGTCGCGCTCACAGAGGGCGACGAGCTCGAACTCGGGACGCTCGTTGACGTTGCGAACGAGGTTCGGGCCCCAGTAGCCGTAGCCGACGACGACGGTCCGCAGCGGCGGCGTGTCCGCCGGATGGCGGTCGAGGCGGGCAGGGAACCGTCGGGTCAGCATGGTGCGTCGAGCCTCCATCAGTGGTTGCCTCGGAACGCACGCACCGCGGCGACGATGCGCGAGACGTCCTGGTCGGACATCGTTGGGAACAGCGGCAGCGTGAGGATCTCCTCCGCCAGCCGCTCGGACACGGGCAGGCTGCCCTCGCTCATCCCGAGCTCGGCGTAGGCCTCGGTCCGGTGGATCGGGAACGGGTAGTGGACGGCGTTGCCGACCCCGTGCGCGTCGAGGTGCTCTCGCAGCGCGTCCCGCTCCTTGGTGCGGACGATGAACAGGTGGTAGACGTGGTCGCCCTCGCCGTCCGGCAGCGCCGCGGCGGGCAGCTCCACGCAGGTCCCGGCGAGGCCTTCGCGCAGCGCCGCACCCAGCCGGCGCCGCGCGTCGTTGGCCGCGTCGAGCCGGCGCAGCTTGACCCGCAGCAGCGCCGCCTGGAGGGCGTCGAGCCGGGCGGTCGTGCCGACCATCTGGTGGTGGTAGCGCGGCTCCTCGCCGTGCGAGCGCAACAGGCGCACGCGGTGGGCGACCTCGGGGTCGTTGGTCACGATCCCGCCGCCGTCGCCCCAGCCACCGAGGTTCTTGGTGGGGTAGAAGGAGAAGCAGCCGACGTCGCCGATCGAGCCGGCGCGGCGCCCGCGGATGAACGCGCCGTGCGCCTGCGCGGTGTCCTCGATCACCTTCAGCCCGGCGGGCTGGGTGACCTCGAGCAGCGCGTCCATGTCGACGGTCGAGCCCATCAGGTGGACCGCGACGACCGCGCGCACCTTCGGGCCGATCGCCGCGGCGACGCCCTCGGCGGTGAGCAGATGCGTCTTCGGGTCGGGGTCGACCAGGACCGGCGTCGCGCCGGCCAGGCTGACGCCCTCGGCCGAGGCGATGAACGAGTTGCTCGGGACGATGACCTCGTCGCCGGCGCCGATGCCCAGGGCGCGCAGCGCCAGGACGATCGCCTCGGTGCCGCTCGACAGGCCGACGGCGTGGGCCGACCCGCAGTACTCGGCGAACTCGGCCTCGAAGGCCTCGACCTCGGGACCACCGGTGAAGCCACCGCTGGTCGCGACGCGCTCGACGACCTCCAGCAGCTCCTCCATGAGCGCCGGGTCGGCCTGGTCCAGCCGGACCGTCGGGATCTTCGGCAGCGTGGTGGTCGTGTCCTCGATCGCGGTCATGCCGCCGCCTTCGAGGTCACGAGCGGCGCGCAGCCGCGCTCGGTCAGGGCCGAGCGCAGGGCGGCGCGGCCACGGTGGTGCAGGCCGTGCACGGAGGGCTCGGTCTTGCCCATCTGATCGGCGATCTCGGTCGGCGACAGGCCGACGACGTGGCGCAGGACGATGACGTCGCGCTGCTCGTCGGGCAGGTCGGCGAGCGCGTCGCGGAGCTCCATGTTGCGGTCCTCGTGGCCGTCGGGCGACTGCTCGTCGGCGCCGTAGACCTCGGCCGCCGGGATCGCGCGGCACTTGCGCATGTGGTCGATCGCGGCGTTGTGCGCCAGGCGCAGGATCCACGCGGAGAACGGCACGCCGCGCGGCTCGTACTTGCCGATGACGACCATCAGCTTGGCGAACACGTGCTGGGTGACGTCCTCGGCCTCGTAGTCGTCGCGGACGATCGAGCGGACGTAGCCGTACACGTTGTCGGCGTACTGCAGGTAGATGAAGCGGACGGCCTCGCGGTCGCCCTCCTTGGCACGGGCGATCGCCCGGGTCAGGACGACCCGCAGCTCGGGGTTCTCGTCCAGCCGCGGCTTGCTGCGGAACGCGCCCGGCTGGCGGGCGACGCCGAGGCGGTCGGCGCACGCGGTCATGCCGTGGGACTTGGGCATCGTGGCCGGCATCAGGCGACGGCCAGGATCGGCTCGGTCGCGGCGCGCTCGGGGACGGTCTCCATGAGACCGGCGAGGTGCGCGATGCGGCTGGCCTCGGTGCGGTTGACCACGCCGAGCTTGCGGTAGATGTTGGAGAGGTGGAACTTGATCGTCTGCTCGGTCACCCACAGCTCTCGGGCAATCGCACCGTTCGACGCCCCAGAGGCGGCGAAGCGCAGGATCTCCACCTCACGCGCGGTGAGGCACTCGACCGACGCGGCGGCCTCCGGCGGCGCGGCGGCGGCCGGGGCGAACGCGTGGTAGACGGCGCCGGCGGCGATGTGGCGCAGCAGCGGGCCGAGGCCCGTCGCGCCGACGGTCGTCGAGACCGCGGCGTCCATGCCGGCCTGTGACGCGGCCGCCATGCGGCTCTCGTCCATGTCGGCGGTGAACAGCACGATCTTGGCCGCGGGCAGGACGCCGCGCAGCTGCTCGACGCGCTGCAGGACGGTGTCCTCGGTGGCGAGGTCGCCGATCAGGACGAGGTCCGGCGCGGCGGCCGCCACGGAGGCGGCGCACTGCGTGCGGCCGTCGGCGTAGCCGACGACGGTCATGCCTGGCGCGAAGCGCAGGCCCTGGCGGATCGCGTCCGCCGCTGCGCGGCTCTCCGCGATGATCACCATGCGCATCAGGCAACCCCCATCCCGATCGAGGAATGCGCCTTCCCGGCGCAACGAACTGCAGTACCAACGCTCATCGATTCACCCCACGTTGTCCTTGGGCGATGGCTCCGGTCCCGTGCTCTGCTTCGTGCGTCGCAGCGGGCTCGCCCTTGTGGGATCAATGGTGCGGCCGACGGGGTCTCCGAGCAGGGGGATGTTTGGGGGAACGGCCGGTGACGTTCCCCCAAACGTCTAGGTCAGAGGTCACACCCCGGGTGGGTGAGGCCCGTCACCCACGCTCTCCGGAGTGGGCCACGGGAGCGGGGAGGCGCCAGCGAAACGAGACGTTCGCGGCCCGATCGTCACATCGCGGGGGCACGATCGTGTCCCCGTCTCCCCCTCGGTGGTCTAGACCTCGTCGGGCTCGGGAGCGTCGCCGCTGGTGGCGAGCGAACGCGACCTTCGCCCCTCAGACTTCGTCCGGCGCGTCTCCGCTGGTGGCGGCGAAGGTGGCCCGGATGCCGTTGGCGATCGAGATCGCCTCGGCCTGCGAGTGCGCGCCGAGCTTGCGCAGCAGCCGCTTGACGTGGGTCCGGACCGTGTCGCGCGCGAGCACCAGCTCGTCGGCGATCTGGTCGACGGTCCGGCCCGCGCACAGGAGGTCCAGGACCTCCCACTCGCGCGGGGTCAGCTTCGAGCGCACCGGCCGGACGCCCTGGCCGCCGACCGGCAGCGCGCGCAGCGAGTCGATCAGCCGCCACGTCAGCTCCGGCCCGACGACCGGCTCGCCGGCCGCCATCCGCTGCACCGCGGCGACGATGTCGCGCGCCGGCCCGCCCTTGACCTGGTGGCCGGCGGCGCCCGCGCGCAGGCCGACCATCCCCAGCTCGACGTCGTCAGAGGCCGTCAGCAGGAGGATCCGGACCGTCGGCGCGCGCTCGGCGATCGCGCGCGTGGCCGACAGGCCGTCGATGTTGGCCATGACGATGTCCATGATCATCACGTCCGGGCGGAAGTGCGCGGCGAGGTCGATCGCGTCGCGGCCGTTGTCGGCCTCGGCGATGACCGTCAGGCCCGCGTCCTGCAGGGCGGCACGCAGGCGGCCGCGGAGCTCGATGTCGTCGTCGACGACGACGACGCGCGCAGGCTGGGGTCCTTCGGGCGCCGCCATGGATCAGCGGTCGCCGCGCGCGACCTCGACGATCGACTGCCGGACGAGCGCGAGGTCGGTCGTCTTGGGGATGTGCAGGGCGACCAGCGCCGCCTCCTCGGGGGCGACGAGGTCCGGCTCGAAACCGCTGAACGTCACGATCGGCACACCGGGTGCGGTCCGGGCCATGTCGCGCAGCAGCTCGCCCGGCGGCGGGCCCGGCATCTGCAGGTCCAGGACGATCACGTGCGGCGTCAGATCGCGCGCGAGGACGAGCGCGTCACGCCCGTCGGCGGCCTCGCCGACGACCAGGATCTCCGGCTCCTCACCCTCCCGCACGAGCGCCCAACGCAGCAGCGACCGCATCTCGGCGGCGTCATCGGCAAGCAGAACGCGGATCGGCTCGGAGGGCATCGTGTGCGCCCAACATATACGCCTCGTGCCTAGGCAGAGGGAAGTTCGAGCGTGATGACGGTCGCGCCGTCGGGCCGAACGGCCATCGTGGCGCGGCCGCCGGCGCGCGCGGCGAGGCGGCGGGAGACGGGGAGCGAGACGCCCGCGCCGACCAGCGGGCCGCGGCCGCGGGGCTGGGCGAAGGGCTCGAAGGCGACGGCCGGATCGGGGTGCGGCTCGCCGTTGTCATACAACTCGACGACGACCCTGTCACCCTCCACCCTGCCGGTCGCGCCCAGGCGCGTGGCGCCCGCGGCCAGCGCCGCGCGCGTGAAGTGCAGGAACAGCCGGCGCGCGTCGGCGCGCTCCACCGCCGCGAGCGGCAGCGGCTCGCGCTGGACGTGCACCGCGGCCCTGCGCACGAACGGGTCGAGCTCGACGAGCACGTCGTCGAGCGCGGAGTCGAGCCTGGCGCGTGGCGACTCGACGCCGCCGTGCGGCGCGCTGCGCGCCCGCACGACGTCGAGCAGGTCGTCGACGTAGCGCTGCGCGCGGTCGCCGCCGGCGCCCAGCGCCCGCAGCGCCTCCTGCCCGCCGGGGCCGAGGTGCTCGCCCTCCAGGACCGTCGCGGCACCGCGCATCAGCGCGATCGCCTCGCCGAGCTGGTGGGCGGCCAGCGCGGCGAACGCCTCGAGGCCGTCCTGCGCCGCAAGCGGCGCAGGCTCCTCCGGCGAGGTCATTCCTCGGCGGGGACGCCGTCCTCGAGCATGCCCGCACGCAGGCGGGACGCGACGGCGACGGCCTCACGGCGCGAGCGCACTTCGAGCTTGCGCAGGACGTTCTTGACGTGGGAGCGGACGGTCTCGACCGACACGACCAGGCGGTCGGCGATCTCGTCGGTCGACAGGTCCTGGCACAGCAGGTCCAGGACCTCCCACTCGCGCGAGGTCAGCGCCGAGCGGATCGGGCGCAGGCCGGCGGAGTCCGTCCTGACCATCCGCAGGTCCTCGATCAGGCGCATCGTCAGGCGGCGCGTGATCACGGCCTCGCCGTTCTTGGCGCAATGCAACGCACGCGGCAGCGCGTCGATCCCGACGTTCTTGCACAGGAACCCGGAGGCGCCCGCGCGCAGCGTCATGAGCCCGACCTCGTCGTCGTCCGACGACGTGAGGATCACGACGCGGACGTCCGGCGCGGTGCGGCGGATCTCGCTCATCGCCGCCAGCCCGTCCATGCCCGGCATGATCAAGTCCATGACCACGACGTCCGGGTTGTAGTACGTGGTCAGCTCGACCGCCTCGCGGCCGCTGCCGGCCTCGGCGATCACCGTGATGCCCGCCAGCTGCAGGACGTCGCGAAGCATGCGACGCGCAAGCGGATCGTCGTCCGCGACGATCACGCGCAGCGGCGTGTCCCCATCAACCTTGAATTCCATCCCCATGAGCCCTTCCCGGTCTCGTTCCCCGGGGCATCCCAACCCACGAGGTGTCAAAAGAATGACGAGCGGGGTGTGAGGCGAGGGGTATTTTCATACCCCTGGGCAGGATTCCGGGGTCTTGAGGCGGACCGCGGGCACGCGTGGAGCGTACGTTGTGGCCGCGCAGGCGGTTCCCTGGGGATTGAAGGGAACCGCCACGCGGCCACGCGCCGCCGAGCACGGACCGTCCGGTGCGTTCCCAGCCCACGCGGCGTTGCACAGATCGAGGGCTCTCCTGCCGGCGAACCGTGCAGGGAGAACGTAGAACGCCGTCAAGCGGCACGAGGGTGACTTGCATCGCCGTGCGCGAGGGATGTCCGCCTGGGTGGATGGGGCACGAACTTCCCCCAACCCGCGCGCGGCGCGGTCGATTCAATGGGCTGAGCAGGTTTCCGGAGGACAAGACGTCGTACGGAATGGGGATGCGAACACGTGGGAATCCAAGCTGACGTGGATCCGGACGACCACGACGTGCAGGCCGACGAACCGCGCAGGCGGACCGGTCCGCGTTGGTGGCGTAGCCGTGCCCAGGAGGCAGAGGCCTCCGGGATCTCCCCTGCCCGCGGGCTGCGCGACGACCAGCGCCAGCAGCTGGCCGACGTCGGCCACGAGCTGAAGTCGCCGCTGTCGATCATGCTCGCGCTGTGCACGCGCCTGGAGGAGGGCGGCCGCCTCGACGAGGACGACGCCGCCGACGTGGCGCGCATCCGCGCCAACGCCTACACCATGCTGCGCCGCGTCCAGGACATGATGCTCGTCGCGCGGCTGGAGAACGCCGACCTGCAGCTGGAGGCCGCGGTCGTCGACGTCGCCGCCGTCGTGCGCCGCTCGGTCGAGGGCTTCGCCTCGGTCGCCGCCGAGCGCTCGCTGGCGCTGCAGATCGACGTCCCGGACCGCCTCCCCGCCGTGGTCGACGAGGAGAAGGTGGTGTCCTTGGTCAGCAACCTGGTGGCCAACGCGATCCGCCACGCGCCCGGCGTGGTCCGCTGCTCGCTGGCCACCGTCCCCGGCAGCCTCGTGCTGGAGGTCGCCGACGACGGCCCCGGCGTCGCGCACGACCAGCGCGCCACGATCTTCGAGCGCTACCGCCGCGGCAACCGCTCCTCCGGCACCGGGCTGGGCCTGGCGATCGTCGGCGAGATCGCCGGCCTGCACGGCGGCGCCGTCGCCGTCGGCGACGCGCCCGAGGGCGGCGCGCTGTTCACCGTCGCGCTGCCGCTGCGCACCCAGCGCGTCCCGGACGAGCCCCGCTCCGGCCCGCGCTCCCTCGCCCTCGCCGACCGCCAGAAGGCGATCGTCGAGGACCTCCGCGCCGAGCTCGGCACGGCCAGCGGCTAGCCGCCGCGCGCCTCAGATCTCGAGGCGGGCGTCCTCGAGGTCGAGGTCGCGCTCGATCCGGCGCATGATCTCGTCGGTGATGTCGCCGCGGTTGCGGGCGCGGATGATCTCGGCGCGCTCGGCCTCCAGCACCTTGCGGCGCAGGCGCTGGTAGGCCTGCGAGCCCTGCTCGATGTCGCCGTCGTCATCGTCGTCCAGGCGCGCCTCGAAGCGGCGGATCCGGTACTCGTAGGAGCGGACCATGCGGTCCCACGTCTCCTCGCGCACCCAGTCCTCGCCCTCCAGCTCGCGCAGCCGCTCGATCGCCGCCTGCGACGCCGCGATCCGGGCGCGCGACTCCTGCTCGGCGACGGTCTCCTCGTCGTCGTACAGCCCGGCCCACTCGATCAGCTTGCCGAGCGTCAGCCCCTGGCCGATCACCGTCACGAGGATCACCGCGTAGGCCAGGAAGATGATCAGGTCGCGCCCCGGGAACGGCGCGCCGGCGTCGGTCGTCAGCGGGATCGCCAGCGCCACGGCCAGCGAGACCGCGCCGCGCATCCCCGACCAGCCGAGCAGCAGCGTCAGCTTCAGCGACGGCACGTCGAGCGATGGGTTCGGGCGCAGGCCGGTCCGGACGAGCAGGCGCGAGACGATGTTGAAGGGGAACAGGAACCCGAGCCGCGTGACCAGGCAGGTCGCGGCGACCAGCAGGCCGTAGCCGATCAGCTCACGCCACGAGTAGGCGTCGAGGCCGTTGATCACGGTCGGCAGCTGCAGGCCGATCAGCACGAACAGCGCGGCGTTGAGGCCGAACTGCAGCAGCTCCCAGAAGCCGGTGACCTGGATCCGCGTCGATGGCGTGACCAGCTCCGGCGAGCGCCAGCCGAGGTAGAGGCCGGCGGTCACGACGCTGAGGACGGCCGAGACGCCGAGCGCCTCGGCGGGCAGGTAGGCGGCGTAGGGCGTCAGCAGCGAGATCGCGGTCTCGGTCGGCGCGTCGTCGAGGCGCTTGCGGATCTCGGCGGCGGCGAAGCCGATCGCGAGGCCGAGCGCGATCCCGGCGACCGCGCTGAGCACGAAGTCGCCGGCGGCGGTGAGCAGGTTGAACGCGCCGGTCGTCACGGCGGCGACCGCGAACTTGTAGGCGATCAGGCCGGTCGAGTCGTTGATCAGCGACTCGCCCTCGACGATCGTGACCAGCCGCCGCGGCGCGTGCGAGCGGACGGCGATCTCGGTCGCCGCGACCGGGTCGGTCGGCGAGACGATCGCGCCGAGGACGAACGCGGCCGCCCACGGCAGGTCGATGACGTAGTGGGCGACGACCGCGACCGTGACCGTCGTCAGCGCGACGAGCCCGGTGGCGAGCAGCCCGATCGGCCTGTAGTTGGCCCGGAGGTCCTGGATCGACGTGAAGAACGCGGCGCTGTAGAGCAGCGGCGGCAGGAACGCGACCAGGACGATGTCCGGGTCCAGCACGAAGTCGCTGACGCCCGGGACGAACGCCAGCGCGGTCCCGCCCGCGACCAGCAGGATCGGGTACGGGACCGACATGCGCTCGGCGAGCAGCAGGAACGCGCCGACCCCGACGAGGACGGCGAGCACCACGAGGTCGCCGTGCATGTGCATGGCGGCGGAGGCTAGCTAGGCGTCGGCGGTGAGCGTGGCGACGGCGAGCGCCGCGACGCCCTCGCCGCGGCCGACGAAGCCGAGGCCCTCGCCGGTCGAGGCCTTCACGTTGACGGCGCCGCTGTCGATGCCGAGCGCCTGCGCGAGCTTGGCCCGGATCGCGCCGCGGTGCGGGCTCAGCTTCGGGCGCTCCATCACGACCGTCGTGTCGACGTTGTTGATGGTGAACCCTGCGCCGGCGATCCGGTCGACGACGTCGTTCAGGAGCGCGATCGAGTCGGCGTCCTTGTAGGCGGAGTCGGTGTCGGGGAACAGCGCGCCGATGTCGTCCAGGCCGGCCGCGCCGAGCAGCGCGTCGATGACCGCGTGGGTCAGGACGTCGGCGTCGGAGTGGCCGAGCAGGCCCTGCTCGTACGGGAGCGTCACGCCGCCGAGGATCAGCGGGCGGCCGGCGACGAGCTTGTGCGAGTCCCAGCCGATGCCGGTCCGGACCTGGCCGGCGGCGCTCACGACGGCCCGATCGGCTCGAGGGTCACAGCGCGGTGGTTGAACACGGCGATCTCGGTGATGCCGACGTCGGACAGCAGCTCCATCGCCCGCTCGTACTCGTGGCCGATGAGGTCCGGCGTGTGGGCGTCGCTGGAGAGCGCGATCGGGTTGCCGGCGTCGACGACCATCTCCAGGAACGCGCGGTCGGGGTACATCTCGCCGACCGGCTTGCGCAGCCCGGCAGTCGACAGCTCGATGGCGATGCCCGATTCGGCGATCTGCTCCATGGCGATGTCGTAGTAGTACCGGAGATCCTTCTCCGGCCACGGCCGCTCCCTGCCCCAGTGCTTGACGAGGTCCGGGTGGGCGAGGATGTCGAACATCCCGCTGGCGGCCAGCTCGCCCAGCCACGTGAAGTAGGTCTTCCACACGTGGTCGGCCGAGCGGGCGGAGTTCCAGACGTCGAAGCGCGCGTAGTCCAGCGCGCCCTCGGCGAGGAAGTGGATCGAGCCGACGACGTAGTCCCAGTCGCGCTGCTCGAGCAGGTTGCGCGTCTGCTCCTCGCGGCCGGGGATGAAGTCGGCCTCGATGCCGAGCTTGAGGTCGGTGCGCTCGCGGACGAACTCGCAGTAGCGGTCGAGGTCGTCGTGCGCGTTCTCGACCCACAGCGGGTGCTGCCAGACATCGAGCGCGGCGGTGAAGCGGTAGATGTGCTCGGCGACGCCGAGCTCCTGGATGCCGCGGTCGGCGGCCACCTCGCGGTAGCGCTCGGCGTTGGCCTCGGTGAAGTACTCGGACGCGGGCGTGTCGTCGCCGTCCGGGCGCAGGTGGACGTGGTAGTCGGTGAGCAACTTGGGGTTCTTGCTTGGGGAAGGGAGGCGCTACCGCGCGCGGCTGCGCAGCAGCAGGTCGGCGAGCTTCAAGTCGTCCGGGGTGGTGATCTTGAAGTTCTCGCGCGGAGACTCTACGAGACGGACGGTCCCGCCCATCGCCTCGACCAGTGAGGCATCGTCAGTAGCCCCGGCGAGCTGATCGTGCGGCAACGCCAACGCCCGCTCCAGGACGTCGCGGCGGAACACCTGCGGCGTCTGGATCGCCCAGAGCGCGCTGCGCTCCAGCGTCTCCTGGACCGTGGCGTCGTTCTCGCCGCCGCCGCGCTTGACGGTGTCGACGACTCGCGCGGCGGCGATCGCGGCGTCCGCCTCGGCGTCGAGGCCGGCGAGCGTCGCGCGGATGATCTCCGGCGTCACCAGCGGGCGTGCGGCGTCGTGGACGAGCACGGGGTCGCCGGCGAGGGTGTGGTGCAGCGCGGCGCGCACGGAGTGGGAGCGCTCGTCGCCGCCGAAGACGCCCGTCGTGCCCGCGGGGGCCTCGATCCCGGGCGGCGTGGCGACGACGATGTGCCCGATCTCGGGCACGGCCTTCAGGGCATCGATGCTCCACTCGAGCATCGGACGGCCCCCACACATGACGAACGCCTTGGGCCCACCGGTCCCAAGGCGTTCGCCACGTCCGGCGGCCACGACGAGCGCGACCGCTGACATCAGATGATGTCCTACACCTTCGCGGCGGCGGCCAGGCGCTCGGCCGACGACTTCAGCAGGTCGTCGAGGTAGGCCTCGGCGTCGTCCTCGCTCTTCTCCAGCGCGTACATCAGCTCGGAGGCGAGGATCTTCTTCGCGCGCGTGAACATCTGCTTCTCGCCGGTCGACAGGCCCTTGTCGTGCTCGCGGATCGCGAGGTTGCGCACGACCTCGGCGAGCTCGTAGATGTCGCCCGTCTTGATCTTGTCGCGGTTGTGCTTGAACCGGCGGTTCCAGTTCTTGGGCATCTCCGACAACTCGTCCTGCAGCACGGCCAGGACCTTCTGCACGGTCTCCTCGTCGATGACACGACGGAGGCCCGCGATGCCCGCGTTCTCGCAGGGCACCATGACCGTCATGTCGTTGTGGAGGATCTTGATGGTGAGGTACTCGCGCTCCTCACCGAACATCTTCTTGACTTCCTTCTTGAGGACCTGGCCCGCGCCGTGGTGCGGATAGACGACGTTGTCGCCGATCTCGAACTCGATGTTGACGATCTCGACCTCGATGTCGAGATCGGCTTCCAGGATCTGCTCTTCAGTGCTACCGGGAATGATGGTCCTCCTTGGTTGGGCCGCGCACCGGGGAGATGCGGGGCCGCGTTTCCAGCCGAGCCCTGTCTACGGGCAAGTTCTAGGTCTGCAGGTACCGATCGACGAGGTTGATCTCCTGCAGGCGGCGAAGGCCCTCGCGGATGTCCTTCGCACGGATCTCTCCGACGCCTTCGACGGTCTCGAGCTCCGCGTCGGTCGCGGCGAGCAGCTCGTCGAGGCCGCCGAACTCCTTCACGATCTGCGCCACGACGAGCTTCGGGAGCCTGGGCACGCGCCCGAGGATCCGGAAGCCGCGCGGCGAGACCGGGTAGTCGAGGGTGTTCAGCTTGCGGTCGTAGCCCATCAGCTCGGCGAGACGGCCGAAGTCGAGCAGGTCCTGATGGGGCATGCGGCCGAGCTGGTCGAGCGCCGCGGCGAAGCTCTCGTCGGAGTCCGCCGCCAAGTAGTCGTGGATGAGGGCGGCCTTGTCGGCGGCGACGCCGACCATGACCTCCTCGAGCTGCATCTCGATCAGCCGGCCCTCGGTGCCGAGCTCGACGATGTAGCGCTCGATCTCGACGGCCATGCGGGTCACCAGCTCGGAGCGCTGGAGGACCGTGAGGACGTCGTGCAGCGTCGCGCCGCCCTCGAACTCGAGGGCGGTCAGGCGGGTCGAGACCTGGTCGAGGCGCGTGCGGTACTTGTCGAGGGTCGCCAGGGCCTGGTTGGCCTTGGCGAGGACCACCGGGATGTCCTCGAGGATGTACTTCGCGCCGTCGACGTAGAGGGAGACGACCTCGCGGCGTTGCGAGATCGCGATGACGACCGCGTCGGTCTGCTTGGACACGCGTTCCGCGGTGCGGTGGCGGGTGCCCGTCTCCAGCGTGAGGACCGTCGGGTCCGGCGTCAGCTGGACGTTGGCCATCGCGATCTTCGTCGCGTTGGCGTTCAGGACGATGCCGCCGTCCATCTTCGCCACCTGGTAGAGCAGCGCCGGCGTGTAGTCGACGTCGAGCTTGATGCCACCTGAGAAGAGGAAGCTGAGCTCGTCGTGATCGCCGATGACCAGGAGCCCGCCCGTGTGAGCGTGGAGGATGTTGTCCAGCCCCTCGCGCAGCGCGGTCCCGGGGGCGACCATCTCCAACGCCTTGACGAGCCGGGGCTCCTGACGGCTCTCGAGCTCGTTGAGCTCATCCCCGGATCGCTGCGCCATCACGACGATTCTACCAGCGATCCTTTAGATCGGCCTTACCGGTCCACACGTGTTCCCAGAACCTGAACTCCTGTCCAGCCAGCTTGCCTTTCGGCCCCGAACGCGCATTGCGCTGAAAGGCGGCGCATTCGCAGGTCGTCAGGTGCCCTGAGAACCTCGAGTTCGGTCACCTGTTGCAGACGGTCGTGCCCATCTGCGCGGCGATCCTGGCGAGCTCCTCCGGGCTGTATGAGGGATCGCCGCCGCCGACGCAGCGGATGCCGCTGAAGAGCTTGACGTCGAGGCTGCGCGCGCCGATCCGGAACGTCACCTCGGCGTGGCCGCCCGTCGCGGCCGCGGCGATCGTCCCGTCGATGATCGCCAGCGGACGGGTGGTCCCGTCGGAACGGTGCAGCGTCGCGTCGGACGCGTTGGCCGGCAGGACGGCGGCCATCACGCCGTTGCCGTGGTAGTCGGTGTTGGCGACCGGCAGGCCGCGCTCGGCGATCTGCTCGGCACTCGCGCAGCCCTCGCCATAGCCGTCGGGGCGGGCGGGGACGATGAGGCAGGTCCAGCCGTCGGGCGCCGGGACGACGTAGCCGCGACCGTAGGGCGTGTCGATCGCGCGCGCCTCGTCGAAGTAGGCGCCCCTGCGGGCGAGCTCCGGGGCGTCGGCGCGAGTGCCGGAGGCGTCGGCGACGGGGCGGGTGTAGACGGGCAGGTCCGCGGTCGCGTGGTGCGGCGCGCGCGTCTGCGGCTGCGCGGCACGCGGAGCGGGGCCGGAGCCGGAGCCGGAGCCGCCGGTGGTCGCGAGCAGCACGACGGCGACCACGGCCGCGAGCACGGCGAGCGCGCCGGTGGCGAGCACCGCCGGGCGCCGGGGGCGCCCGGTGCTCGTCCGGGGCGCCGCGGCCTCGGTGGCGAGCTCGCGCCAGCGGGGCCGGGCGCCGGCGGTGACCGGCGGGATCGCTTCGAGGTCGCGGACGATCGTGGCGATCGGGTCGTCAGGCGACGGAGCTCGGTGCATGGCTCGATCCAGTCTGGGTGAGGGTTCCGGATGGGGCGCCGGCGACGGCGCGCATCGCCGCAGCCGCGCGCTCGAGGCGCTTGCGCACGGCGGCTGGACGCCGCCGGGTCATGGCGGCGAGCTCGGGGGCCGAGAAGCCGTGGACGTAGCGCAGCAGGAACAGGCTGCGGTCCTCCGGTCCCAGCGTCCGGACGAGCACGTCGTGCATCGCGAAGGCCGCCGCGGGCACGTCCGCCGGCGCCGGCTCGGCGGCCAGCGCTTCGAGCACGCGCCGGCCGCGCCGCTCCCTGCGCAGCGCGTGCAGGGCGTGGTTGCGGGCGACGCCGAACAGCCAGGCCCGGCGGACCTGCGGGTCGGCCGGCATCCGCTGCCGGCTCGACCAGGCGGCGCACAGCGCCTCCTGCAGCACGTCCTCGGCCAGCGCGCGGTCGCGGATCATCTGCGCCACGAACCGCCCGAGCGGCGCGGCGACCTCGGCCACGATCGCCTCGAAGGCGTCGGCCCCGACCACCTCGGCGCCCGTGCTTGCCGTCATGCCCTCTTCGTTCCCACGGCGATCCGGAGTGTGACGCGCGCCCGCGTGAGCGGACGCGCGTCCCTCGCACGCAGCCGGTCGCGCCTAGTGCCGTGCGAGCGGGTCGAGGGCGACCGACCGGTGCCAGGTGCGCAGCGTCCCGTCGCTCGAGGCCGGGACGACGGCGGTGGCGATGCCGTTGACGACCGGCAGCGCCTGCGCGCTGCCGTCGGCGCGCTCGATGACCGGCGTGGGCGCGCCGGCGCCCACGATCGCGGCGACCGTCACCTGGTCGGGCTCGCCCGCAGCCGGACCGAGCGCCGTCCACGCCTTGCCGGCGGCCACGTCGGCCTGGTCGTAGCAGCCCTGGCCGTAGCCGTCGGCCGCCTGGAGCGCGATGCAGACCTGGTCGCCCTTCGTGCTCGTCCACGCCTTGCGACTCGCGTCGCCCGCGATGGTCGCCGTTGCCGTTGCCGGCGCGGCGTCCGGCGTGGCGTCCGCGACGGACGCCCGGGCGGGGGCGATCGCGCAGATCACGTCATCGCTGTGGCCGTGGATCCAGAGGTCGAGGCTGCCGGTCCCGTTCCCGATGAGCGCGGTGCGCCTGACGCAGCCTCCGCCGTAGCCGCGGTACGAGCTGCCGGTGTTCCACGAGACGCCTGTGGCGGCATCCCCCGCACCGACGGTGTGGCACCCGCAGCTGTCCTCGGCCGCGTAGACGCCGCTGAACCACCCCTGCGGTCCGATCCACACCGTCCTGTTGGGGGCGATCCTGTGCGACCCGAACTCCACGGCGGATGCCGCGGACGCGAACCCGAGGCTCGCCAGGATGAGCAGGACGACGATGGGAGCCGCGAGCACGCGCGACCTTGGGGAACGGGGCGGGGCGAACATGTCTCTCCTCGGGTGCTGGACGCTGTCGCGGGTCGGATCGACCGCGCGAACGCCACCATAGTGAGCACTGGCAACCAGTCAAGGTCGTCCGCAAAAGTGTGCAGCTTTGCGCGCGGAACGCGCCCTCGGCGCGTCGGCGCTCAGGCCGCGATCGGCTCGGCGGTGGCGAAGGCGGACTTCAGGGCGTGGCGGAGAGTCCGGGCCGAGCCGGGGTGGACGGGTTCGCCGAGGCCGAACTTCACGGACTCCTCGATCCGGCGCTCCGGGTGGCCGACGGTGCGCAGCTCGCCGGTCAGGCCGAGCTCGCCGAAGACGGCGAGCGGCTTGCCCGCCGTGCCGAGGGCGATGTTGCGCTGGGCCGACGCCACGGCGAGGGCGACCGCGAGGTCGGCGCCCGGCTCGTCGACGCGGACGCCGCCGACGACGTTGACGAACACGTCCGCGCTGCCGACGTTGACGTTGGCGTGGCGCCCCAGGACCGCGAGGACGAGCGCCAGGCGGTTGCGGTCGATGCCGGTCACGACGCGGCGTGGGGGCACGATCTCCGACGGCGAGACGAGCGCCTGGACCTCCACCAGCAGCGGGCGCGAGCCCTCCATCGCGGCGAGGACGACCGAGCCCGGCTTGCCGGTCGCCTCCCCCACGAACCGCGCGCTCGGGTCCAGGACCTCGACGAGGCCGCCCTGCTTCATCTCGAAGACGCCGGTCTCCGACGTCGAGCCGAAGCGGTTCTTCAGCGCGCGCAGCGTGCGGTAGGTGCGCTCGCGCTCGCCCTCGAACTGCAGGACGCAGTCGACGAGGTGCTCCAGGACGCGCGGGCCCGCGATCGAGCCCTCCTTCGTGACGTGGCCGACGAGGATCACCGTCGTGCCCACCGACTTCGCCGTGCGCATCAGCCGCGACGCGACCTCGCGCACCTGGCCCACCGAGCCGGGCGCGCCCGTGAGGTCCGGCGCGTGCAGGGTCTGGACCGAGTCGATCACGCAGACCTCGGGCCGGTGCTGCTCGATCGTCGCGGTGACCGCGTCGAGGTCGGTCTCGGCGATGACCGGGACGTCCAACGCGCGGCAGTCCGCCGTTTCCAGCCGCTCATGGCGCAGCCGGATCTGCGCCGCGGACTCCTCGCCGGACACGTAGAGCGTCTGGCGCGCGGCGCCGACGACGTTGCCCATCGCCATGCCGGTCAGCGTCGACTTGCCGATGCCCGGCGAGCCGCCCAGCAGGACCAGCGACCCCGGGACCAGCCCACCGCCCAGGACCCGGTCCAGCTCGCCGATGCCGGTGGAGAGCCGCGCGACGGCGCTCGCGGTGACATCCCGCAGCGCGACCGGCTGCAGCCCGAGCCCACCCGCCCCGCCTCGCTTGGCCGCGCCACCACCTGCGCGCGCCGAGACCGTCGGAGCCCGCTCCTCGACCAGCGTGTTCCACTCCCCACACCCCGGGCACTGCCCCATCCACCGCGGCTCGCCGTGGCCGCATGCTGAACAGACATGGATGGTGGAAGGTCTCGCCATAGGTCTCTGACCACACTAGGGCTGGGACCCGATGGATTCGCCCCCCCTACAGCGCGATCGCGAGGATCCAGCAGAAGGTGGCGAAGGTGAAGAAGCCGGTCGTCATGCCGCGGAGGAGGCGGAGGGTCGCGTCGGGGCCGAGTTGGGCCTGGGTGAAGGCGGCGAGGATCGTGGTGATGATCGGCGCGGGTGCGAGCAGGCCGGAGATGTGGGCGCCGAGGCCGGAGGAGGCCGCCGACAGCGCCAGGACCATCGCGGCGGCGCAGGCGGCGCGGACGGGCAGGTCCCAGGACGGGGGCTCGCGCGGGGCCGGCGGCGCGGCGTCGGTGGGGCGCGGCAGGACGGCCTTGGCTACCAAGAACGACAAGAACGCCAGCGCCAGGCCGGCCGTCGGCGGGATGTGGACGGCCTCGGTGATCAGCGCCCAGGCGACGGTCCCGGCCGCGAACGCGCTCCAGGCGATCGCGACCGCGGCCGGCCACGCGACGCGCCGCACGACCAAGGCATAGGCCATCACGAACAGCGCCAGCGAGACCAACCCCAACAACGACGCGCTCGCCGCCCGCCCCGCGAAATCCGCCCCATGGACGACCGCGAGCACCAGCAGGATCGGCCCGCCGACGACCGGCAACCCAGCGACCAACCCACCGACCAACGGCCCGAACCGCCGCGCGGTCACCGACGCCCCGACCACGAAGGCCGGCGCCATGAGGAGCTTCAGCGCAAGGACACCCATCCGTCGGGCGAAGCATGCCGCCCCCAGCGGCGGTGCGCCGCGCGCCTACTCGTCGTACTCCCCCTCGATGAACGACACCAGCGCGCCCTGGGGGTCGACCGACATGGCGAAGCGGCCGGCGGGCACGGTGATGGGTTCGAGGAGGGTGGTCGCTCCGAGGGAGGCGGCCTGTTGGAGGGTCGCGTCGATGTCGGCGACGCCGAAGTAGGCGTTCCAGAAGGGCTTGGGGGTCTGGGGTGAGCGCATGATGCCGCCGATGCCGCGGCCGTTGTTGCTCACCGACCAGTACATGCCGTGGCTGGCCTCGATCGGCTCGATCGACCACCCCAACAACTCGGAGTAGAACGACAACACGCCTTCGGGCTCCGGCGTCTGGAGGTCGTTCCAGACCCAGGTCCCGACCTCGTTGACGCGCTCCTCGCCCTCCCACCCCGCCGGCTCCCACGCCAGCAGGACCGCGCCCTGCGGATCGGCGAGCGGGACGGTCCGGCCGATGCCCGGGATCTCCAGCGGCGTGCCGAGCGCCCTGCCGCCGAGCGACTCGGCCTTCAGCGCGGTGCCGTCGAGCGACTCGACCCGGACGTACGTCGTCCACGCGGGCGGCGCGCCGGCGGCCTGCATCTCCTCGGTCAGCGCGATCGCGCCCGCGACCTTCGCCCCGTCGACGTGGAACCCCGTGTACGCGTGCTGCTCGGACGCGACCGCATCCCACCCCAGCAGCGCGCCGTAGAACGCAGCCGCGCCCTCGACGTCCGGCGTCACCAGGTCGACCGCGCAGAACGTCCCGTTGTCATAGCTCTCCCGTCGTGCCATGGCGGAGACGCTACCGCGCCTACGGCGCCTGGTCGTCGGGCACGTCGACCAGGTACCAGCGTCCTCCGACCGGCTCGGCGACGACCTTCATCGCCGGCTGCTCGCCGGGGAGCGCCAGCTGGACGCTCGCCCTGCCGTGACGCGTGAAGACCGCCCCCGCCCGCAGGCGGCCGATGGTCTCGACCGGCTTGCCGTCGAAGACGAGCGCCATCGCGCCCGCACAGGTCCCACCGCTGTCCCTGGCGATCGAGCGACGCTCCGCGGGCGCCCGCGTCGCACACGCCCCGGCCCAGTCCCTGCGCCCGATCGCCTGCGCGTAGGCGTTGGCGACCTGCTGGACCTTCACCGTCGTCGCCGCGTCCGCGGGCTTCGACCCCGGGTTGCCCTGCGCGACGTCGTCCGCTGCCGTGTCCGGGGACGCGCTGGTCATCGTCGGCTGCGTCGTCGTCTCCGCGGAGTCGCGGGCGGTCGTGCCCACTCCCGAGTCGTCACCCCCACCGCAGCCTGCGGCCACGGCGGCAGCCGCCACCATTGCGAGCACCCCGACTTGCGCACGCTCCCTCATCGGGGAGGGCGTCTACCCGGTCGTGACGTTCTTCAGCGCGCCGATCACGTCGGCGATCAGGTCGGCCGAGTCCTCGATGCCGCAGGAGAAGCGGATGAAGCCGGGTGGGACGTCGTCGGTGCCCCAGCGGTCGCGGCGCTCGGCGGAGGAGTGGACGCCGCCGAACGAGGTCGCCTCGGCGACGAGGGTCGTCGCGGCCAGCCAGCGTTGTGCGACATCTTGGTCGGGCAGGATGAACGACAGGACCGAGCCGAAGCCCGGCCAGCGGACGTCGTCGACCAGCCCGGACCTGCGCAGCGCCTCGCCCAGCGCAGCGGCGTTGGCCTCCTGGCGCTCCAGGCGCACGGCGAGCGTCGGCAGCGAGCGGTGCGCGAGCCAGACCTCGAACGGTCCGGGGATCGCGCCGGTGAGCGTCCGCCAGCCACGGACGGCGTCGACCACCTCGGCGTCACGGGCCGCGACGTAGCCGAGCACGAGGTCGGAGTGACCGGTGAGGCCCTTCGAAGCGCTCGCCATCGCGACGTCCGCCCCGAGCTCCAGCGCGCGCTGGCGCAGCGGCGTCGCGAGCGTCCCGTCGATCGCCAGCAGGCCGCCGCCCGCGTGGACGACCTCGGCCAGCCCGGAGATGTCGAGCACCTCCAGCCCCGGGTTCGACGGCGTCTCGGCCCAGACCAGCGACGCGCCCTCCGCCGCCTCGCGGAACGCCGCGTCGGTCGACGCCACGACGCGCACCTCGACGCCCCGCGCGCGCAGGTGGTCGGTCGCGATCGTCCGGACGCCCGGGTACGCGTCGCCCGGCACGACGAGCACGTCGCCCGGCCTGGTCAGCGGCAGCAGCACGCCGGCGACCGCCGCCATCCCGGAGGAGAACACCACGGCGTCCGTCGCGCCCTCCAGCTCGGCGAGCGCCGCCTCGTAGGCCGTCCACGTCGGGTTGACCATCCGCCCGTAGCCGGCCGGCCCCATGTCGCCGGCCCAGTGCGTCGGCGCCTGGAACGTCGGCCCCGGCAGGAACGGCTCGCCCTGCGCCGCGCCCGGCAGCCCGGCGTGCGTCGCCCGCGTCGAGTCGCCGCTCACGCCGCCGCCCCTGCGCGCGGGCACGAGTCGAAGCCGGCGGTCCTGTGCGCCGCGTCGCAGAACGGCTTGTCCTGCGACAGCCCGCACCGGCAGAGCGCGATCGAGCCCTCGGCCGGCACGTCGAACACGCCGCCTTCGGCGTCGATCAGCCGGACCGGCCCGGTCACCTTGTAGGGCCCGTTGTCCCGGACCTTGATCTCGACGAGGGGCGGAGGTGCGACGTCCATCGCCTCAGCGTACGCGGTGCGAGTTTCGCCCTTAGGGCGAACACTCGCGACCTGATCGCGGCGCTCTGCGCCGTGTATCAGGCGTGTTCCTTGCGCGCCTCGACGACCGACCTCAGGTGCTCGACGACCTCCGGGGTCGACTTGCGCAGCTTGCGGATGTCCCAGCTCGTCAGCGTCACCAGCAGCATCGACGACGTCGCCACGACCGTCGCGTTGCGCTGAGAGCGCTCCAGGACGCCCATCTCGCCGATCACGTCGCCCGGCCCGAGGTCGGCGATCACCTCGCCGCCGCGCGACACCGACGCCGTGCCCTCCTCGATCGCCAGCACGTCGTAGGAGTAGTCGCCCTCGCGGACGAGCTCCTTGCCCTCCGGCACCGACACCTCGGCGGCCAGCGCCGCGATCTTGTTCAGCGCGTCGTCGCTCAGGTCCGCGAAGACCGGGATCCGCTTCAGGCGTGTGGCGTCCATGCGCGCATCCTTCCCGATCGCGTGGATTCCTGACAACTCCCACCACAACGACCGAGGGCGGCCACACGGGCCGCCCTCGGGTCAACATCTACAACTGGAAGCGAGCTACTCGGCCTCGGGGTGCTCCGAGCGCGACGCGTCCGGCTCACCCGGCAGGACCTTGTCCTCCGGCGCCTCGTCGTCACCGCTCGCGTCACCCTCGGCCGCGCCGACGCCCACCGGCTTCGGTGCCTTCTTGGGCGCGACGACCGACAGCGTCACCTCGGGATCGCCCTCCGGGCGGTCCTCCGGCGCCTTGTCGACCATGACCGTCCCGCCCGGCACCAGCTCGGCGCGCAGGACGAAGTCGGCCAGCGGATCCTCGATGTAGCGCTGGATCGCACGGCGCAGCGGGCGGGCACCCATCGACGGGTCCCAGCCCTTCTCGACCAGCAGGTCCTTGGCCTCCTCGGACAGCTCCAGCTGGAGCTCCCGCTCGGCCAGCGACTGGCGGATCCGCTGCAGCAGCAGTTCGACGATCGTCTTGATCTCGTCCTTCTGCAGCTTGTGGAAGACGAGGACGTCGTCGATGCGGTTGAGGAACTCAGGCCGGAAGACCTTCTTGAGCTCGCCCATGACCCGCAGCTTCATGTCGTCGTACGTCATGCCCGTGTCGTCGTCGCTGACGGCGAAGCCCAGCGGCGTGTTGCGAGCGATCTCGGAGGCGCCGATGTTCGACGTCATGATCACGATCGCGTGACGGAAGTCCACGGTGCGGCCCTGGGAGTCGGTCAGGCGACCGTCCTCCAGGATCTGCAGCAGGATGTTGAAGACGTCCGGGTGCGCCTTCTCGATCTCGTCGAGCAGGAGCACGCAGTACGGCTTGCGCCGCACGGCCTCGGTGAGCTGGCCGCCCTCGTCGTAGCCGATGTAGCCGGGAGGCGAGCCGACGAGCCGCGAGACCGCGTGCTTCTCCATGTACTCGGACATGTCGATGCGGATCATCGACTCCTCGTCGCCGAACAGGAACTCGGCGAGCGTGCGGGCCAGCTCGGTCTTGCCGACGCCGGACGGGCCGAGGAACACGAACGAGCCCGTGGGCCGCTTCGGATCCTTCAGCCCGGCGCGGGAACGCCGGATCGCCTTCGAGATGACCTCGACCGCCGCGTGCTGCCCGATGACGCGCTTGTGGAGCTCTTCCTCCATGCGCATCAGCTTCTGCGTCTCGGCCTCGGTGAGCTTGAACACCGGGATGCCGGTCCACATCGAGACGATGTCGGCGATCTCCTCCTCGCCGATGGCCGGACGCTCTGCGCCCTCGGCCTCGCCGGCCTCCCACTGCTCCTCGAGCTCGCGCTTCTTGTTCGTCAGGCGCCGCTCCTTGTCGCGGAGGTTGGCGGCCTTCTCGAACTCCTGCGCCTCGATCGAAGCTTCCTTCGAGCGGCGCGTCTCCTCGATCTCCTCTTCGAGCTCCCTGTAGACGGGAGGCGAGGTCATCGACTTGATGCGCATGCGCGAAGCGGCCTCGTCGATGAGGTCGATCGCCTTGTCCGGCAGCTGCCGGTCTGCGATGTAGCGATCGGCGAGCTCCGCCGCGGCCTCGAGGGCCTCGTCGGTGATCTCGATCTTGTGGTGCTGCTCGTAGCGGTCGCGCAGGCCCTTGAGGATCTGCACCGTCTCCTCGGGAGACGGCTGCTCGACCCGGATCTGCTGGAAGCGCCGCTCCAGCGCGGAGTCGCGCTCCAAGTACTTGCGGTACTCGTCGAGCGTCGTCGCGCCGATCGTCTGCAGCTCGCCACGCGCCAGCGCGGGCTTGAGGATCGACGCGGCGTCGATCGCGCCCTCGGCGGCACCCGCCCCGACGAGGTTGTGGATCTCGTCGATGAACAGGATGATGTCGCCGCGCTGGGTGATCTCCTTCATCACCTTCTTGAGGCGCTCCTCGAACTCGCCGCGGTACTTCGAGCCGGCGACGAGGGCAGCCAGATCCAGTGTGTAGATCTGCTTGCCCTTGAGCAGCTCGGGCACGTCGGCGTTCGTGATCCTCTGGGCGAGGCCCTCGACGACGGCGGTCTTGCCGACGCCCGGCTCGCCGATCAGCACGGGGTTGTTCTTCGTGCGGCGCGAGAGGATCTGCATGATCCGCTCGATCTCGTTCTCACGGCCGACGACCGGATCCAGCTTGCCGTCCTGGGCGAGCTTGGTCAGGTTGCGCCCGAACTGGTCCAGCAACTTGGAGGACTTCTTGCCCTCGCCGGTCGCTGCGCCGCCCTGCGTGGCACCCGCGCCCGCGCCGGCACCGCCCTGCCGGCGGCCACCGGGGCCGGACAGCATGCGGATGACCTCGTTGCGGATCTTCTCCGAGTCGGCGTCGAAGTCCAGGAGGATCCGGGCGGCGACGCCCTCGTTCTCGCGGACCAGGCCGAGCAGGATGTGCTCGGTGCCGATGTAGTTGTGGCCGAGGCTCAGCGCCTCGCGGAGCGCCAGCTCCAGCACCTTCTTCGCACGCGGCGTGAACGGGATCTGGCCCGACGTGACCTCTTCGCCGGAGCCGACGATCCGCACCACCTGGGCGCGAACGCGCTCCACGGTGATGTCGAGGGACTCCAGCACACGCGCGGCCAGCCCCTCCTCCTCACGGAGAAGGCCGAGCAGGATGTGCTCGGTGCCGATGTAGTTGTGCTTGAGCGTTCTTGCCTCTTCCTGGGCGAGCACGACCACCTGGCGGGCTCGCTCTGTGAATCGCTCGAACATCTTGGGGAACGTCCTTCCTACTGCGGGGGGAGTGTCGCGAGTTGGTCGGTCGAAGAGGTGGTCCGGATGGAAATTCGTTGACGCAAGGTCAAACGGCGCTGGAGGTCACCGAGTTACCCGATCTGCCCGTCTATTCGACCGTTGCGGCCGAGAAGATGAGCGAATCGGGTCCGTTCGGCGGGCATGAGGCAGTTTACCGCAGGGTCCGATGGAGCCTGACGGGGTGTGAACCGCCTGCAGACACGCGCGTTCCGGTCTTCTGCCGGACCGTCATGGGGTGCGTCGGCGCGATTTGGCGCGCGAGCGCCGGGTTCGATCCTCACTTCGTGCGTGCCCTGAGCCAGCCGACGATCTCCTCGTGCTGCGCGTCGCGCGCCGCGATGCGCTCGACCATCGACGCGTCGCGCTCCGTGTCCTGCTCAGCCCAGGTCAGGCCGTTGGCGTCCAGGAACCGCGCCGTCAGCAGGAACGCCGATCGCTTGTTGCCATCGGGGAGCGGGTGGTTCTGAACGAGATGAGCGATGAGGACCGCAGCCTGGTCGTGCAGCTCCGGATAGGGCTCTTGGCCCTCGAACGAGGCGAACGGAGCGTTGATCGCGGATTCGGCTGAACCCATGCGCGGAAGCCTGCGCACCGCCTCCGGCGACGCGGCAAGCAGGAACGCCGCGAGATCGATGTAGTCCTCCAGCGTCGGCCGCCAGCGCGGTGGAGCCACGCCGGCGGTCCTACCGGCCGAGACGGTCGAACGTCTCGCGGTGCTTCGCCGTGAACTCCTGGGCGAAGGCGATGTTCTCGTCGTGACGCCCCGCGCGATCCTGATCGGCGAGTCGCGCGCCGAGGATCCGCACGTCCTCGTCGTCGAGGGCGTAGCGCGCGCGGAGATCCTCGCTCACCTGCTGCACGAGCTCCTCGGTGATCGGTCGCGCGCTCATCGACGCGAAGTCTAGACCGCGGACTTGTCGGGTCAGTCCCTGCATCGATGGCGAAGCGGGGACATCGCGTGCGGTCTCCGCCGACGCGTCAGTCCCGCATCGCGGGGAAGAGCACGATCTCGCGGATCGAGTGGTGGCCGGTCATCAGGAGGACCAGGCGGTCGATGCCGACGCCGATCCCGCCGGTCGGCGGCATGCCGTGCTCGAGGGCCTGGACGAAGACCTCGTCGTAGGGCGTGGTCTCCTCGTCGCCGGCCTCGGCGAGGCGGACCTGGGCCTCGAAGCGGGCGCGCTGCTCGTCGGGGTCGTTGAGCTCGGTGAAGGCGTTGCCGAGCTCCATGCCGTTGGCGAAGACCTCGAAGCGCTCGACCAGGCCCGGCTTGCTGCGGTGGTCCTTGGCGAACGGGCTGAGCGCCTTGGGGTAGTCCGTGACGAACGTGGGCTGGATCAGCTGGGGCTCGACGCGCTTGGAGAACAGGTCGTCGACGAGGCCGGGCCACTCGAGGCCGTCGGTCGGGATGTCCTCCAGGTTGGGCGCGGCCTTGATCGCGGCGACGAGGGACTCGACCGTGTCGTTCTCGATGATGTCGACGCCGGTCGCCTCCTTGATGACGTCGGCGAGCGGGACGCGGCGGTAGGGCGTCGCGTCGAAGTCGATCTCGCCCTCGTAGTCAGCGGCCTGCGCCAGGCGCGGCAGCAGCTCCTCGACCTCGCGCATCATGTCCTCGTAGTCCGCGTAGGCCTCGTACCACTCGACCATCGTGAACTCGGGGTTGTGCTTGTAGGACACGCCCTCGTTGCGGAAGTCCTTGCCCAGCTCGTAGACGCGCTCCAGGCCGCCGACGATCAGGCGCTTGAGGTACAGCTCGGTGGCGATCCGCAGGTAGAAGTCGCGGTCGAGCTGGTTGTGGTGCGTCGTGAACGGGCGCGCGGCGGCGCCGCCGTAGAGCGGCTGCAGCACCGGCGTCTCGACCTCGACGAAGCCGCGCTCGTCCAGGAACGCGCGGACGGCCGCGACGATCTTGGCGCGCTTGATGAAGAGCTTCCGGGTCTCCTCGCTGGAGATGAGGTCCAGCTCGCGCTGGCGGAAGCGGGTCTCGACGTCCTTGAGGCCGTAGTGCGCGTCGGGCGGCGGGCGCAGGGCCTTGGCGAGGACGGTGTAGTCGTTGATGAGCAGGGAGAGCTCGCCGCGGCGGGTGACGAACGCGGTGCCATCGATGCCGAGGATGTCGCCGAGGTCGACGGCGTCCAGGAGGCGCGCCATCTTCTCGTCGCCGAGGACGTCGATGCGCGCCTGGAGCTGGATCCGGCCGGAGCGGTCGACGAGGTCCAGGAACGCCATCTTGCCCTGGCCGCGTCGTTGCGTGAGGCGGCCGGCGACGCGGTAGGTGTTGGTGGTCTCCGCGCCGGCCTCGAGGCCGGGGTTCTCGTCGTGGACGGTGCTCGTCGCGACCACGCCGGGGAACGACGGCGGGAACGGGTCGATCCCGGCGTCGCGCAGCGCCTCGAGCTTGCGGCGGCGAACCGCCAGCAGCTCGTCGTGCTCGGCTTGGGTGGTCTCGGGCTCGGGCGTCTCGCCCGGCGTCGCGTCGGGCTCGGCCATCTCGCTTCGAGAGCCTAGAGCCCGATGTCGATCTTCGTGATCTTGAGCTTCCGCGCGGGGCCCTTGGGGACCGGCACGGAGACGGTGTCGTTGCGCCTGTGACCGATGACGGCGCGGCCGACCGGCGACTCGTTGGAGATCTTCGACTCGGCCGGGTTGACCTCGGCGGAACCGACGATCGTGAACTTCTGCGACCTGCCGGTCTTCTCGTCCCTGACGTGGACGGTCGTGCCGACGCCGACGACGTCCGAGGAGATCTCGTCGGGGTTGACGACGGTCGCGGCGCGGATGCGCTCCTCGAGCTGGGCGATCTTCGACTCGAGCATCGCCTGCGCGTTCTTCGCGTCGTCGTACTCGGAGTTCTCGGAGATGTCGCCGAACTCGCGCGCCTCCTTGATCCGCTCGGCGACCTCACGGCGGCCTTCGCTCTGGAGGTGGTCCAGCTCGTCCTTGAGCTTGGTGAGGCCTTCGGGGGTGAGGATGACGTCTCGAGGCATTCAGTGAGGGAGTTAGCGCGGTCCGGTCCGGAAACGGCATCTCGCGCGATCCCCGGCCCAGCGAGCGCGGCAGTATAGCGTCGCGCGAACGACCTGCTGAGCCGTGTTGGGCGCGGGGTTTCGGGACCTCGTACGTGTCCAGAACCCGGTGCGTCGAGCGGCGCTCGTGCCGCGGGGTCAGGCGGCCAGCAGCGAGGCGGCGTAGGCGTCGATCGCGGCGCGTGCCTCGGCCACCGACGACGTCTGCTGCATCAGGGTGTGGAGGTCCTTCCCGGCGTCGAGACGCTCGACGTACCAGGGGTGGAACTTGCGCAGGTAGCGCCCGCCGCGCTCGGAGCCGAGGTGCTCCTCGGCGCGGTCGAGGATCCAGTGCCACTCCGTCAGGATCTCGTCAGTTTCGGGGTCGCCGGAGCGCAGGCCGAGCAGCTGCTCGAACAGCCACGGGTTGCCGAGCGACCCGCGGGCGAGCATGACCGCCGCCGCGCCGGTGTGCTCGTAGGCCGCCTGGACCTCCTCGACGCTCTGCATGCCGCCGGTCAGGATCACCGGGACCGGGAGCGACGCCACCAGCTCGGCGGCGAGGTCGTAGTCGGGCACGCCCTTGTGATGGACCTTGGCCGAGCGCGGGTGGAAGGTGATCGCCGAGACGCCGGCCTCCTCGACGAGGCGGTGCGACAGCTCGATCCCGGACGTCCGGTCGCCGGGCACCGAGCCCGAGCGCAGCTTGACCGTCACCGGCTTGCCGCTGCCCTCGCGCGCCGCACGCGCGACCGCGACCGCGGTGTCCGGGTCCTTGAGCATCGCCGCGCCCGCGCCGGTCTTGCAGACCTTCGGGACCGGGCAGCCCATGTTGAGGTCGATGACGTCGACCTGCGGGACGTGCTCGGCCACGTAGGCCGCCGCCGACTTCATGACCTCGGGGTCCTGGCCGAACAGCTGCAACGCGGTCGGCCCCTCGTCGGGATGGACCCGCAGCAGCTCGGTGAGCGTTCTCTCGTTCCCGTAGTGGATCGCGAACGACGACACCATCTCGCTGTAGGCCATCCCCGCCCCGTGCCGCGCCGCCTGCAACCGCACGAACCAGTTGCCGATGCCCGCCAACGGGGCGAGCAGCACACGGTTGGGCAGACGCAGGCCGGCCAGTTCCCAGGGATCGGTGAGAGCAGGACGAGACGTCACGAGGGCCTCCAGGATAGACGCGACCTCGACGACCGCCCGCGCACGGGCCGTTCGACCGACGGCACCTCGACGACCGCCCGCGCCGAGCGGCAGGCGCGGAGCCGCCCGGGCCCGACGTCGCGATCGACCCGGATCGTGCGGCCGCCCGCGTCGAGCCAGTGGAGGTCGAGGGGGAAGCGCATCCCGAAGGTGTGGATCGAGCGGCAGGGCGCGAGCCGCAGTGCGAACGGCGGCGGGTCGCGGTGGCCGAGCAGGCCGCGCAAGCGCGCGCGGCGGGTCGTGGCGTCGCAGATCGGGACGTCGTCCAGCCCGGGCGGTCCCGCCGCGGGGAGTGCTGTGATGGTCGGGCTCATGTCGCTACTAGGTCCCGAGCCGGAGAAACTCGCCCCCCTGCCGCGGGAGCTCTTCCGGGCGGTGAGTGCGTTGTTGGAGGTGTTGGCGCCGCCGTTGGTGGATCGGGAGATGACGAGGGCGTCGGTGCGGGGTGAGGGCGTCGAGGTCGTGATCGCGCATGCGGAGGTGATCGCGTACTCGGTCTGGGTCCAGGCGGAGAAGGACACCATCTTGGTCGGGTGCTCGGCGATGCACGAGGAGCGCGGGACCGCCTCGGAGGCGCTGGCGCTCGTCGCCGCGCTGCTGTGCGGCGAGCGCGAGGTGGCCGGCTACGACGGCGTCGCGCTGCGGCCGGACTTCGGCGTCCGCAAGCCGTAGCGCTGGGTACACGCATCCGGCGATGGGACGACTCGTTGTGATGGTGGTCGCACGCCCGCGTTGCTGAGGCGTCGCGTTGTGATGGTGGTCGCGCTCGCCGCGGCCGCGGTGGGGCCGGCCGGGTGCGGCACGCAGGACGCCCCGGCGCCCGCGAGGACGGTCACTGCGGCCCAGCGCCCGGAGCCCGCGGAGGACCTCGGCCCCGCGATCGATCCGGGCGACGCGCGGTGGTCCCTGCGGCTCGGCGACGACGACGCCATCCTCGCGCTGGCCGCGCGGTCCGGGCGGCGGGCCGACCACCGGGTCCCGATGCGGTTGCTCCAGGGGCGACACGACGCGGGGCTCGTCCGCGCGGCGATCGCGGAGATCTGGACGGACGTCGATCCTGGCGGCGACAGCCTCCGCACGCTCGACGCCGAGCAGCGCGCGGTGTACGCGCTCGCGTGGGCCGGCGTGGACCTCGACTACGGCGGCTTCTTCCAGCTCGCCGGCGACAACGCCGCCGCCCCGCTGCTGCGCGACCTGCACGCGACCGCCGTGCGCGTCGGCGCGCCCGCGCCGCTGGCCGGCCTCATCGCCCTGGCGCAGAGGGTCCGCTCGAAGCCCCGCACCCGCGACGACTGGGCGCGCTTCGACGCCCGCTACGCCACGCTCCAGCGCCACCGCGACACCTCGCTCGCCCACGTCCTCGCGCAGTACATCGCCCGCCACCGCAGCGCGTTCGCGACGCCCTAGCCGGCCGGCGACGCGTTGCGCTCGTGGAGGAGCTTCAGGCCCTTGAGGGTCAGGAGGTCGTCGACGACGTCGATCGACTCGGTGTAGGGCACCACCACGCCGGCCAGACCGCCGGTGGCGATCGTCGCGGCTTCCTCGCCGAGCTCCTCCTGGATGCGGCCCAGCAGGCCGTCCACCGCCGAGGCGAAGCCGAAGACCACGCCGGAGCGGATCGCGTCCACGGTGCCCTTCCCGATCGCGCGCCTCGGCGCGACCAGGTCGATGCGGGGCAGCTTCGCGCCGCGCGACGTCAGCGCGTCCAGCGAGATCTCCACGCCCGGCATCAGCACGCCGCCGATGTACTCGCCCGCCGACGACACGACGTCGAAGTTCACCGCGGTCCCGAAGTCCACGCTGATGCACGGCCCGCCCAGCCGCTCGTAGGACGCGACCGCGTTGACCAGCCGGTCCGCGCCCAGCTCGCGCGGGTTGTCGATCTTGATCGGCATCCCCGTCCGGATCCCCGGCCCGACCGCCAGCATGCGGTGCCCGAGGTAGTGCTCGGCCATCGCCAGCCACTCCGGCTCGAGCTGCGGCACCGTGGACGACACGATCGACGCGCTCAGGTCCGCCAGGCCGACCCCGCGCAGCTCCAGGAGGTTCCGCAGAGCAGCGCCCAGCTCGTCGGACGTGGACGTCCGCACCGTCGCGAAGCGCCAGTGCTCGACCAGCTCGTCCCCACGGAACGTCCCGAAGTGGGTCTGCGTGTTGCCGACGTCAACCACGAGGAGCATCAGGCGGGCATCATGCCAACCCGCGCCGACCGGTCGCCCGCCCGGGTAGGGTCCGCCCATGCCCGCTCGCCTCTACATGGTCCACGGCTCGCACCCCTGCGAGACGGTCATCAAGGCCTTCGAGATCAAGGGCGTCCCGTTCAAGCGGGTCGAGCTGCCCGCCTCGTCGCAGCCGCTGGTCATGAGCGTCGTCTTCAGCGGCCGGACCGTTCCCGGCGTCAAGTTCGACGACGGCGAGAAGGTCCAGGGCTCCCGCAGGATCCTCCGCGCGCTGGAGGACCGCGTCCCGACGCCGCCGCTCTACGCGGGCCCGGCCGGCGCCTCGGCGATCCTCGAGGCCGAGCAGTGGGGCGACGAGGTCTTCCAGTCCGTCCCCCGCCGCCTGCTCTGGCCCGCCTTCACAAAGCACCGCGCCGCGATGCACGGCTTCCAGGAGGGCCAGTCCTCCCCCAAGCTACCCAAGCCCGTCGTCGTCGCCGCCTCGCATCTGATCCTCCCGATCGAGCGCAAGATGAACGGTGTCACCGACGAGCGGGTCCGGGCCGACCTCGCCGAGCTGCCGCTGATGCTCGACCAGATCGACGCGTACATCGCCGCCGGAACGCTGAACGGTGAGCAGCCCAACGCCGCCGACCTCCAGATCGCGCCGTCGATCGCCCTGCTCTGGGCGCTGGAGGACGTGCGGCCGCTGATCGCCGGGCGCCCCGCCGAGGAGTTCGCCTTCCGCTGGTTCCCGCGCCCGGTCGCGAGCGTCCCGCCAGGCGGGCTGCCGGTCGAGAGCGCCGCTCAGGCGGCCACGCTCCCCGCCAACTGAGCCTCCGCGCCCGCGAATGCGCCGACCAGCGCCGCCACGCGGTCCGGCTGGTCCCACGACACGAAGGTGTAGGCGTCGGTCAGCTCCTCGACGCGCGCGTCCGGGAACACGGCCGCCAGCCGGTGCGCGTTGGCGAGCTTGAAGAAGTGGTCCTCACGCGCCCACACGATCAGCACCGGCTTGGTGAAGGACGACAACTTCGCGGCGTTGTCCAGCAACACGCTCGGCCTGATGCCCGCCAGGACCTTGCGGAGGTCGCGCATCACGTCGCGGTCGCGCAGCGCGCGCAGCGCCCAGCCGTCGGTGACGTCGTCCGGGACCGGCCGCCGCGTCAGCCAGCCGTAGGCCAGCGGCAGCCGCCGCACGCGGCGGCTCCGCATCGGCTGCAGTAGCGCCGCCAGCCCGCCCGGCAGCTTCGCCGCCCTGAACAGCCCCGCGAACGCCTTCGGCGGGAAGTCCTCGAACGCGTCGCACGGCGTCAGCACGAGCTTGCCCACGCGCGGCGCCGCGCGGCCGGTCACGACGAGCTGGCACAGCGCGCCGCCGGTGTCGTTGCCGACGAGCACGACGTCGGTCAGCTCCAGCGCCTCCAGGAACGCAGCGATCAGCTCGGCGACCCCGTGCGGCGACAGGTCGGCGTCCGCGCGCAGCGGGAGCTCGTGCGACCCCAGCGGCAGCTCCGGCACCACGCAGCGGCAGGACCCGCGCAGCCGCTCGACGACCGGGTCCCACAGGCGCCCGTCGACCAGCGCGCCGTGGATGAACACGACCGTCGGGCCCCTGGAAGAGCCCTCGTCGCGATAGCGGATCGTCCCCTGGTCCAGCGTCACTTCGGGCATCTCGTCGGGCCCTCCGGGTAGCTTTGCGTACAGGCAGTACGCAACTTACATACAGGCTGTATGGATTTCAAGACCACCAACAAGCAGGTCCAGCGCTCGGCGATCACCCGCAGGGCGCTGCTCGAGGCCGCCCGCGGCCTCTTCGGCGAGCGCGGCTACGCGGCGGTCGGGACCGAGGAGATCGTCCGCCACGCGGGCGTCACCCGCGGCGCGCTCTATCACCAGTTCAAGGACAAGGAGCAGCTGTTCGAAGCGGTCTTCGAGGAGGTCGAGGCGCGGACCACGCAGCGGATCGCCAACGAGGCGCTCGGCGGCGCGACCGACCCGGTGGCCGCGCTGCGCGCCGGCGCCCGCGCGTTCCTGGCCGTCTGCGCCGAGCCCGAGGTCGAGCGGATCGTCCTGCTCGACGCGCCCGCCGTCCTGGGCTGGGAGCGCTGGCGGGCGATCGGGCTGCGCCACGGGCTCGGGCTCGTCGCCGGGACGATCCAGGCCGGGATCGACGCGGGGCTGATCGCGCCCCAGCCCGCGACGCCGCTGGCGCACGTCCTGATCGGGGCGCTCGACGAGAGCGCGCTCTACGTCGCCCGCGCGGAGGGTCCGGAGGTCGCGCGCGCCGAGGTCGTCGGGATCCTGGACCGCATGATCGACGGGCTCGCGGCATGACGACGACGTTCCCGATCGAGACCGAGCGCCTGCGCCTGCGGCCGATCGCGCCCGCCGACGTCGAGCCACTGCAGGCGATCTACGCCCACCCGGATGTCGAGCGCTGGATCGGGCCCGAGCTGGCCGCCGACCTCGACAGGTCGGTGCAGGAGCAGATCGCCCTGCAGGCCGCGCGCGGGTTCTCGATGTTCGCCATCGAGGACCGCGCGACCGGCGTGCTGCTCGGCGACTGCGGCCTGCAGCCGCTGGAGATGAAGGGCCCGGAGATCGAGATCGGCTGGGACCTCGCGCCGCACGCGTGGGGCCGCGGCTACGCGACCGAGGCGGCGCGGGCGGTCCTGGCCCGCGCGTTCGGCGAGTGGTCGCTGGACCGCGTGATCGCCGTGATCAAGCACGACAACATCGCCTCGCAGCGCGTCGCCGAGAAGCTCGGTCTCATGCCGGAAGGCGAGCGCCACGCCTACGACGAGCAGATGCTCGTGTACGCGGCGTACCCTTGAGGTCGCAAGTGGGTCACGGGCACGATCACAGCCACAACGGAGGCGCCGGCCACGGCCACAGCCACGAGATCTCCGCGGACGCCGACCGCGGCAAGCTCGCGGTCGCCCTCGCGCTGATCCTGGGGTTCATGGCCGTCGAGGTCGCGGTCGGGATCGCGGCGTCGTCGCTGGCGCTGCTCTCCGACGCCGCGCACATGCTCACCGACGCGGCCGCGATCGCCCTCGCGCTGCTGGCGATCTCGCTCGCCCAGCGGCCCGCGCGCGGCGCGTTCACGTTCGGGCTCAAGCGCGCGGAGATCCTGAGCGCCCAGTTCAACGGCGCGACGCTGCTGGTCCTCGGCGTGCTCGTCGTCATCGAGGGCGTGCGCCGGATCATCAACCCGCCGGACGTCGAGGGCACCGCGGTGCTGATCGTCGCGCTGATCGGCGTCGCCGTGAACCTCGCGGCGACCAGGGCGGTCGCGGGCGCCAACCGCGACTCGATGAACATCGAGGGCGCCTACCAGCACCTGCTGACCGACCTGGCGGCGTTCATCGCCACGGCGATCGCGGGGCTGATCGTGATCCTGACCGGCTTCAAGGAAGCGGACGGGATCGCGGCGCTGATCGTCGCGACGATCATGTTGTACGCCTCGTACGGCCTGCTGCGCGACTCCGGCCGCGTGTTCCTGGAGGCCGCCCCGCGCGGCATGGACGTGCCGGAGATCGGCAAGGCGCTCGTGCACCAGCCGGGCGTCGTCGAGGTCCACGACCTCCACGTCTGGGAGGTCTCGTCCGACATGCCGGCGCTGGCCGCGCACGTGATCGTCGGCCGCGACTGCGACTGCCACGCGGCGCGCCTGCAGCTCGTCGAGGTGCTCCGCGACCGCTTCGGGATCGAGCACACGACGTTGCAGATGGACCATGAGGGGGGCGACCTGGTGCAGTTGGAGGTCAACTGCCAGGAAGGCCTCCCGCGGATCAGAGCGTGAGCGTGAGCGGCGGTCCGCTGCGGCGGACGCCCTCGGTCACCGGCAGCGCGGCGAGGGCGTCGGAGAGGCGGGCGCCGGCGGGCGTCTGCAGGTTGTAGTCCATCTCCAGCAGCGGGATCAGGACGAAGCGGCGTTCGAGCAGGCCGGGATGCGGGATCGTCAGGCGGTCGGATGACCACGCGGTCGACCCGTACAACAACACGTCGACGTCGATCGGGCGCGGGCCGTGGTGGACGTAGCCGGGACCCTCGGTGACGCGGCCGAGGGCGCGCTCGACGTCCTTGCACGCCGCGAGCAGCGCGTCGGGGTCGACACCATCGACGACCTCGACGGCGACGCAGGCGTTGAGGAAGACCGGCTGGTCCTGGATGTCGCCGACCGGGTCGGTCTCGTAGACCGACGACGACTGCACGGTCGTCACGCCCCGCTCGCGCAACGCGTCCACCGCCGCCTGCAGCTGCGCGCGCGGGTCGCCGACGTTCGCGCCGAGCCCGAGGTACGCGCGCGCGCCGCCGCCGCTCATGACCCCGGGAACAGCAGCGCGAGCTGGCGGCTCTGCGCGAGCAGCGTGCCGTCCGGCGCCCAGATCGTCCCGTCCTCCTCGAAGAACCCGCCCGCGGAGGTCGTCGAGGTGAAGCGCGCGAGGACGGGATCGGTCGCCGACATCGACGCCAGCGGCAGGCGCTGGCGGAAGTGGATCGTGAGGTCGATCGTCGGCGCGGGCGCCGGTGCCTTCAGCAGCGCGAACGGCGCGGGCAGCCAGGCGTCGCAGTAGAACGCGAGCGCCGCGGCGTCCGCGACGCGCGGCTCGGCGAGGCGCAGCCAGCCGCCGACCAGCGCCTCCTCCCCGCCCGCGGCCATCGACAGCCCGCCCGGACCGGCCATCGCGCCGAACAGCGGCTGCAGTGCGGTGCGCAGCGCGATCTCCGGGACGCCGGGCGCCTCGGGCACCACGTGCAGGTCGGACGGCGGCGGGCCCACGTCGGGCGCGGGCTGCGCGTAGTCGGCGGCGGTCGGGAAGTCAGAAGCGAACGCGGCGAGCGCCAGGACCATCGGCCTGCCGCCTTGGACCATCCGTGCCGAAAGCGAGGTCAGCGTCCGCCCCGCGCGCTCGACCGTCACGTGGACCTCGGCCGGCTCGCCCGGGACCGGCGGGCGCAGGTAGTGCAGCGTCAGCGAGCGCGGCGCGCGGTCCGGGTCGCCGACCGCGTCGGTCAGCGCGCGCAGCATCAGCGCCGCGATGTAGCCGCCGTTGGGGCCGCGCGGGACCGCCCAGCGCGGGGAGATCGTGGCGTCGTAGACCCCCGGGGCGCCCGCGGGCGCGACCGCGGTGTCCGCGTCGAACGTCGTCGTCATGCGGTGAGTGCGTGCGCCGTACGGCTCAGTCGTCGTCTTCGCCGCCGCGCTGGCGCCAAACCTCGACGGAGACCTCGTCGACCGGCAGCGGGATCGGCGGCTCGGGCTTGGCGGCCTTGACCCACACCTCGTCGGCGCTGTACTCGTCAAGGAGCCGGTCGGCGATCGCGCTGCACAGCCGCTCCAGCGTCTTGTACGACCGCTGCTGGGCGACGAGCGAGACCGTGTTGCAGACCTCGCCGTAGTCGACGGTGTCCTCGACCATGTCGGTCACCGTCGCGTCGCAGTCGCCGACCTCCAGCCGGATGTCGAGCACCAGCCGCTGGCCGACCTCGCGCTCGGCGGCCGACACCCCGTGGTGCGTGTACAGCGACAGACCCCGGACCTCGATCGTCACCTCGGTCTGGTCGCCGCCGTCCTCGTCGAAGTCATCGTCTTCGACGTCGTCGGGCTCGAGGTCGTCATCCGGCTCGTTCTCAGGCGCCATCGCGCCCCAAAGTAGCACTCGCGATCGTCAACGCCTGATACGCCTCGGCGACGTCGTGCACGCGGAACACGCGTGCGCCGCGCTCGTAGGCGAGGACGTTGGCGGCGATCGTCCCGGGTACGCGTGCGTGGGGGTCCGGGGTGCCGGTCAGCTTGCCGATGAAGCCCTTGCGCGAGACGCCGATGACGATCCGGAAGCCGAGCGCCGCCAGCTCGTCGGTCCGCGCCAGCAGCTCGAGGTTGTGGGCGACGGTCTTGCCGAAGCCGATCCCGGGGTCGAGGTCGATCCGGTCCTCCCTGATGCCCTCGCGCACGGCGAACTCGGCGCGCTCGGTCAGGAACGCCTTGACGTCGTCGACGACGTCGGCGTAGCGCGGGTCGTCCTGCATCGTGCGCGGCTCGCCGAGCATGTGCATCAGGCAGCAGCGCGCTCCGCGATCCGCCGTGAGGCCGGCCATGTCGGGCTCGGCGCGGAACGCGGTGATGTCGTTGACGTAGGTCGCGCCCGCCTGCAGCGCGGCCTCGGCGACGTGGAGCTTGGTCGTGTCGATGGAGACGACGGTGTCTGGTCCGGCCGCGCGCGCCAGCGCGGCGACGACCGGCGTGGTCCGGCGCAGTTCCTCCTCCTCCGGGACCGGCAGCGCCCGCGGGCGCGTGGATTCGCCGCCGACGTCGAGGATCGCCGCGCCCTGCTGGGCGAGCTGGAGTCCGTGCGTCACCGCGGCGTCGCGGTCGTACCACTCGCCGCCGTCGGAGAACGAGTCCGGCGTGACGTTGACGACGCCCATGATCTCGAACGCTGTTGCCATCGCCACGGGACGATAAGAGGTGTCCACGATTGGACGCCTCGCCTCACGCGATCGGGGGATGGCGCCGACGAGGCCAACATGGACAGCTTCGCTCACCGGGACGCGGCGTCTGCAGCAGGGGAAAGTGACCCGCTGAGCGCCACCGACCGAGCGGACCTGCGCTGGGGGCTGGAGCGGATGCTGCTGGAGCAGGCGCGCGACGTGGACGCCGTCCGCTCCAGGGATCTGGCCCGGTCGCTGCAGCGCGCGCTGCGCCATCTGCCGGTCGTGATGCTGCACGACCGCCGCCTGCCGGGCGGGCTGCTCGCCGAGCACCTCGCGGTCGGACCGGGCGGCGTGACGGTCGTCGGCGGCTGGAGCCTGGCGGAGGTGATCCAGCCGCTGGCCGTCGAGCGCCTGCGCGGGATCTTCGGCGCGCGGGCCGAGCTGCTGCGCGACGGCGCCCTCGAGGACCGGACCGCGCTGGTCGCGCCGCTGCGGCAGCGCGCGGTGGCGATCCGGACCGCGCTCGACGACTACGCGCCGGTCGCGGCCGCGCTGTGCCTGGACGGCGAGGAGAGCGTCGAGCGGCTGCGGCCGCTGATCGTCGAGGGCGTCCTGATCGGCGGGCCGAAGGCCGTCGCCGAGCTGGCGGCGCGTGAGGGCGACCTGCAGGACTACGAGCTCAGCGCGCTGGTCGAGCTGCTCGACGCGATGCTGCCGCCCGCGCTCGGGAGCTGAGCGCGGCGCCGCGCGAGTGCCGGCGCGGGCGCGGGCGCGGCGGGCGCCGCGGGCGCGTCAGCGGCCCGGGACGTTGAAGGGGTCGTAGCCCTCGTCGTAGTCGGCGTCCTGGCCCGGGAGCTCCGGCTTCCGGGTCCAGTCCATGCGCCGGACCTGGCGGTCGCGGAAGTAGCGCTCGCGCTCTTCGCGGTCCTCGCGCGCGCGGCGGCGGGCGTAGATCTCGGACCACACGAGCAGCCCGACGCAGACGATCAGGAACGGCGCGGCGCCGTACGCGTGGGCGCCGAACGTGACGTAGGCGGCGGTGCCGCCGATGATGATCAGGAGCGCCTGCAGGCCTCCGGTGCGCGGGCCGTCATCCATCGTGTCGTGAGTTGTAGCGTGCGGCGCCGTGCTCGTCCTCCTGCCGCCCTCCGAGGGCAAGCGCGCGCCCGCGTCCGGCGCGCCCGTCGATGTCTCGTCGCTGACGTTCCCGGAGCTCGAAGCGCGCCGCGAGAAGGCGCTGCGGGCGCTGGTGAGGATGGCGTCGGGGAACCGGACGAGGGCGCTGGAGCACCTGGGGCTGAGCGCCGGCCAGGGCGCCGAGGTCGACCGCGACGCCGCGCTGCTCGACGCGCCCGCCGGCCCGGCCGGCGAGGTCTACACCGGCGTGTTGTTCCAGCACCTGGACCTGGCCTCACTGCCCGAGGCGGCGCTGGCCCGCGCCCGCGAGCACGTGCTGGTGTCCTCCGCCCTCTGGGGCGTCGTGGCCTTGGACGACCACATCCCCGCCTACCGGTTGTCGATCGGCTCCCGGATCCCGGCGCTGACCCGCTCCGGCCTCGCCGCCTGGTGGCGCCCGGCACTGACGTCGGTCCTGCCCGACGCACCCGGCGACCTCGTGGTCGACATGCGCTCCGGCGGCTACGCCGCGGCCTGGCGCCCGCGCGCGTCCACCCTGGTCGAGGTCAAGGCCTCGACCGCCGCCGGCAAGCCGATCTCCCACATGGCCAAGGCCGTCCGCGGCTCCGTGACCCGCGACCTGCTCCTGTCGCCCAAGCCGATCACCTCACCCGAGGACGTCGCCACCATCGCCGAACGCGGCGCCGACGTCGGCCGCGTCGAGCTGACCCCACCCGCCAAGCCCGGCGGCGCGCACGTCATCGACGTCATCGCAGCGGCGTAACCCTAGGCTCAGGCGCGCGAGCGCTGCGCGTCGATCCACCGCTCGATCGCCGCGACGCGGCCTTCGAGCATCTGCCTTTCGGAAGGCGGGATGCGCTCGAGGATCGTCGCCGGTGACACGCCCGCAGCGACGAGCGCGACGATCGTCACGTCTGCGTCCTCCCACGACGACGCCACCAGGTACGACGAGTCGCCGTCGTAGTCGAGCACACCGAAGCGAACGCTCTCACCGTCCGAACGGTCGATACGACCGGTCGCCTGATGCCCGATCCCACCGATCGAGTCCTCGAACGCGAAGAACCTCGCGCCGAGCGCCTCCCAATCGGCCCGCGTCAACGCGAGGACCGCAACCTGGTCGCCCGGCGGCGACTCGTGCCGGTCGTCCCAGACGACCGAAGTGCTAGCGGTTGATGACGGCGGCGGCATCGAGGAGGTCCTGGGTGATCCGGACGAAGGCTACCTGCAGCTTGCCGACTTCTCGACCGTCTGCGTCCCGCTCGATGCGGAAGTGCGACCCGGGCACGGTCCAATACGGTCGCATGCCCCACTCCCGATCGGGAGCCGTCAAGGCATAGAACTCGATCCCGCGCTCGCCGCTCCGGAGCCCGCGTCCATAGGCCTCCACCGCCGGCATCGCGACGCCATTCCGCATCCGCCCCCAGATCTCGCCGCTGAGCGCCTGCAGAACGGCGGTCGCATCGTCCTGCGACTCGCCGGGCGTCCGGAGGCGACAGAACGGTCCGAAGACCTTCGTCGCGAGATGGAGAGCGGCGGCCACGAGCGCACGATGCCACCAGTCGCTCAGAGTTCCTGCGTTTGACGCCGGATCGATGCAGCGCCGTCACGAAGTCTCCGCATTTGCAGCTCGTTCCTGCGCCGGTGCCGCAAGAAGCGTTGATGTCACCCCGCTGCGATCGCGAAGAGCGCGAGGGCCGCGTCACCACCCGCGACCACGCACCGATGGCGACACGCCCGCAGCACCGTCGACGTCGACCGCCCCGCGGCGGCCGCGCGACCGCCAGCGACGAGGCGCGTCTAGCGAGGGTCGTTAAACGCAACGCGCCCCGGCAAAGCCGGGGCGCGTTGGGTGAAGCTATGCGAGGCCGGGTCTCTCCGGTGCGTCGAGGCCGCGGGCTTCGACGCCGCCGCCGGCCAGGCCCGGGCGGGGCAGGGGGCGGGGGGCTTCGCGGCCGGCCTTGTCGGCCGGGGCCGCGGTGCCCGGAGGGGTGGACTCGTCGGGCGTCTCGTCGGGGCCGAAGACGTCCTCTTCGGTCTTGCCGTCGAGGAGCGCGACGAACTCCTCCTTCTCGATCGTCTCGCGCTTCAGGAGGATCTCCGAGATCACGGTGAGGTGCTCGCGGTGCTCCTCGAGGATGTCCTTCGCGCGCTGGTGGGCGCTCTCGACGATCCGGCGGATCTCGTCGTCGATCTCGCGAGCGATCTCGTCGGAGTAGTCCGGCTCGCTCGAGAACTCGCGACCCAGGAACGGCTGACCGTGGTCGTGGCCGAAGACGCGCGGGCCGAGCCGCTCGCTCATGCCGAACCGCATGACCATCTGCTTCGCGGTCGCGGTGACCTTCTCCAAGTCGTTGGAGGCGCCGGTCGTGATCTCCTGGAAGACGATCTCCTCCGCCGCGCGGCCACCCAGCGTCATCGCCATGGTGTCCTGCAGCTCGGCGCGCGTCGTGAGGAACTTGTCCTCCTGCGGCATCGAGATCGTGTACCCCAGCGCCTGGCCGCGCGAGATGATCGACACCTTGTGCACCGGGTCGGAGTGCTCGAGGAAGTGCCCGACGATCGCGTGGCCCATCTCGTGGTAGGCCGTGATGAGCCGTTCCTTCTCGCCCATCACACGGGTCTTCTTCTCGGGACCCGCGATCACGCGCATGATCCCCTCTTCGAGCTCGTTCTGCGTGATCTCGCGCTTGCCGTTGCGGGCGGCGAGCAGCGCAGCCTCGTTGACCAGGTTCGAGAGATCCGCGCCCGTGAAGCCTGGCGTCTGACCGGCGAGGTCGTCGACGTTGATCTCCTTGGCCAGCGGCTTGCCGCGCGTGTGGACCTCGAGGATCTTCGAGCGGCCCTTGCGGTCGGGGCGGTCGACGACGATCTGGCGGTCGAAGCGGCCCGGGCGCAGCAGCGCCGGGTCCAGGATGTCCGGGCGGTTGGTGGCGGCGATCAAGATGATGTTGTCCTTCATCTCGAAGCCGTCCATCTCGACGAGCAGCTGGTTCAGCGTCTGCTCGCGCTCGTCGTGCCCGCCGCCGAGACCGGCACCGCGGTGGCGACCCACCGCGTCGATCTCGTCCATGAAGATGATGCACGGGGAGTTCTGCTTGGCCTGCTCGAACAGGTCACGCACGCGCGAGGCGCCGACACCGACGAACATCTCGACGAAGTCCGAGCCGGAGATCGAGAAGAACGGCACGCCCGCCTCACCGGCGACCGCGCGCGCCAGCAGCGTCTTGCCGGTGCCCGGAGGCCCGTACAGCAGGACCCCCTTCGGGATCCGCGCCCCCAGCGCCTGGAACTTCTTCGGGTTCTCCAGGAACTCCTTGATCTCGTGGAGCTCCTCGACCGCCTCGTCCACGCCCGCGACGTCGCGGAACGTGATCTTCGGCGAGTCCACCGACATGCGCTTGGCCCGCGACTTGCCGAAGGACATCACCTTCGACCCGCCGCCTTGGACCTGGTTCATCAGGAAGATCCAGAACGCGATGAAGATCACGAAGGGCAGCACGTACGTCAGCAGCCCCAGTAGAGCCGACGACTTGCGTGGCTCCACGTCGTAGTTCTGGATGAACCCGTTCTTCTTGGCGACCTGCAGCTGGTTCTGCAGCGTCGAGACACCCTGGTCGGTGAAGCCGGTCTCGTACTTCTTGCCATCCGTCTGCGTGACCGCGACCACGTTGTCCTTGGTCTTCAGGTCGACGTTCTTGATGACGCCCTTCGTCTGAAGGTCTGCGACGAACTGGCCGTACGTGGGCGGCGCCTTCTGATCGCCCGTGGAGATCAGCTTCTGGGCGAAGAAGGCCAGCACCACCACGATCAGGATGGGGAAGGCGGCGCTCTTGAAGAACCTGCTCATGAGGGGTACGCGGACTGCTTTCGCATCGCTCGGGAAAGGCTTGAGGGTACCAGGGGCATCTGGGAAGCCCGTCCGGTTCGTCTAGCCATCCGTCAACGCTGCTACATACGGCAGGTTGCGGTAGCGCTCGGCCACGTCCAGGCCGTACCCGATCGCGAACTTGTCGGGGATCTCGAAGCCCACGTACCGCGTGGGCAGCTCGACCTTCCGGCGGTCCGGCTTGGTCAGCAGCGCGCACACCTCCAGCGACGCCGGCTTGCGCGACCCGAGGTTGCGCATCAGGTACTGCAGCGTCAGCCCGGAGTCCACGATGTCCTCGACGATCAGGACATCACGGCCGGCGATCGGCCGGTCGAGGTCCTTGAGGATCCGGACGACCCCGGAGGAGTCGGTCTCCGACCCGTACGACGAGACGGCCATGAAGTCCACCTCGCACGGGATCTCGATGTGGCGCATGAGGTCGGCCAGGAAGAAGACCGCCCCCTTGAGGACGCACACGAGCAGCAGGTCCTTGCCCGCGTAGTCGGCCGAGATCTGCTGGCCGATCTCGCGCACCTTCTGCTTGAGGTCGTCGGGCTGGACGAGGATCTCGCCGATCTGTGGGTCCCGCATGGGCCGGGGACGCTAACGCTTCGGCTCGCGCGCGGGGGTGCGCCCCACCCGGACGGTCCCGGAGACCACCGCCGCGCGGGCCCCGTCGCCCAGGTCCAGCAGGCCGTTGGGGCCCAGTGCAAGAACGTCGTCAAGGCGCGTCGCGGCCCGCGCGCAGAGCGTCCCGGTGGCGTCCTCGGCCAGCCGCCGCAGGACCAGCCGGGCCAGCGCGGGTGGCAGCGCCGCGAGCCGATCACGCGCGATCGAGGCGCCGTCGGGCTCCAGCTCGCGCGCGACGACCTCGTCGAGCACCGCCGCCTCCTCGCGCAGCAGCGCCGCGGTCCGCAGGACGTTGACCTCGGCGCGCTCGTCGACCGCGCGCAGGGCGGGCAGGAGGTCCTCCCGGACGCGCGCCCGCGCGAAGGCGCGGTCGAGGTTCGACGCGTCCTCGCGCCACGCCAGCCCGCGGTCCAGGCACCACGTCGCGGTCTCGGCGCGCGTGACCTCGGCGGCCAGCAGCGGCCGGACGAGCAGGCCGCGTGCGGCCTCCATCCCCAGCAGCGCCCGCCGCCCGGGCGAGACGGCCAACCGGTACATGATGGTCTCGACCTGGTCGCTGAGCGTGTGGCCGACGGCGAGCCGCGCGTCCGGCCGGAACGCCTGGACCGCCGCCGCGCCGCGCGCGTAGCGGACGTCGCGCGCCCAGGCCTGGAGGTTCCCTGAGCCTTCCGGCCTTGCGACATGTACTACATCTAGGTGCACGCCCAGCCTGTCGCACAACGCGACGCACCACTCCCGGTCCGCGTCCGAGGCGACGCCCCGGAGCCCGTAGTCGACGTGCACCGCGCGGACGCGCTCCGCGCCCAGGAGCACCACCGCGAGGTCGAGCAGCGCCGTCGAGTCCCGCCCGCCCGAGAGCAGCACCACCACCGGGCCGTCGAGCAGCCCGGTCGCCCGGACGCGCTCGACGAGATCAGCCACGGCGGCGTCCCCTCCGCCGCCGCTCCCCCTGGCGCGCCAGGAACAGCTCGGTCGCCTCCGTGAAGCCCTTCAGGCGCACCTCGCCGATCCGGTCGAAGGCCAGCCCGGGACGCGCAGCGTCCTTGACCGGCCGCGTGACCAGCACCTCGCCGCCCGCCGCCCGCGCCGCCACGCGCGAGGCCTGGTTGACCTCGCGGCCGTAGTAGTCGCCGTCGCGGTACAGCGTCTCGCCGTAGTGCATGCCGATCCGCGGCAGCGGCCGCTGCGCGACGTCGCGCTGGAACGTCACCGCCCAGTCCAGCAGCGCGCCCGGATCGGACCCGACGACCATCACCTCGTCGCCGATCGTCTTGATGATCCGCGCGTCGTCGGGCAGCGACAGCTCGACATGCTCCACGAACCGCTCCACGGCGCTGACCGCCTCCTCGTCGCCGACCTCCTCGGTCAGCCTCGTGTAGCCCGCGAGGTCGGCGAACGCGATCGCCACGCGCAGGCGCCCGAGGTCCAGCGGCCCGTCGCCGAGGTCGGCCTCCATGTGGCCGATCACGTCCTGCTCGATGAAGTGCTGCAGGAACCGGTTGTGCGCGTGGTCCATGATCGGCGAGGCCAGCGGCAGGATCTCCCGCGCCAGGCCGGCCATCTCCTCGGCCATCTCCCACCCCGGGACGCCGTCGCGCATCAGCGGCTCGTGCACGTACAGGTGGAACAGCCGGACCTCCGCGTCGGCGATCTGCGACATCGCGGTCCCGTAGACCCGGACCAGCTGCAGGAACGCCACCAGCGGCAGCCCCGCCGCCAGCACCGCCGCGGCATAGCGGAGCAATTGGACGTCGTCATCGGTCAGATGGTCCAGGCCGCCCTGCGCGCCGAACCCCATCGACATGAAGATGCGCTCGATCAGCGCCGGCTCCAGCCCGGTCTCACGCGCCGCGCGCTCCAGCGTCCAGTGCGCGGGCGCGTCGGGCAGCAGGCCCTCGATGTAGGACGACGCGAGCTTGCCGGACTCCGTCGCCTCCCGGATCTCCTGCAGCGAGAACCCGCGCTCGCGCAGCCGCGCGACCACGCGCGCGCTCGCCAGCGTCGCCGCGGACGGCAGCCCGTCGTCGCCCAGCGTCACCAGCCCGGACGACACCCAGCGCCGCAGCGTCGACGGCGTCACGCCGACACGGCGCGCGACGTCGGGCAGCGTCAGCGTCTCGGGCAGCTCGTCGCTCACCCGACCCACCTCATATCAGCGGCGGGATCCCGGTGGAGATCCCGCCGCCCGCGGGCACGGCCCGCGACGAGGCCGACGGCGCTCGTCCACGACTGGGCGGCACCTTGCGGGTGTGATCGAGCCACCCACTTTGCGACCTGCTTCTGACTCCTATGGGTACTCCGACCGGAGCGCGAAGTCAACGTCATCGGAACGCTCCCTGACGCTCGATCAGGTTGTCGTACACCATGCTCTGGATCCGGCCGCGCACGTCCTCGGCGATCTCCAGGACCGTCGCGCGGTCGTCGGCGTCCTCCGGCCCGAGCCCGCCGAGCTCGATCGGCGCGCCGAACGCGAGCCGCCAGCGCGACGGCAGCGGGATCGCGCCGAACGGGCCGAGCAGCGGGAACGTGGGTGTGATCGGCATGTACGGCGCGCCGAGCAGCCTCGCCACGCCCGGAATCTCGCCCAGCTTGGGGTAGATCTCCTCGCTGCCGACGACCGCGCACGGGACGATCGGCGCGCCCGTGCGCAGCGCCAGCTCCACGAACCCGCCGCGCCCGAAGCGCTGCAGGCGGTAGCGCTCCGACCACGGCTTGCCGACGCCCTTGGCGCCCTCCGGGAAGACCATCACGAGGTGGTCCTGCTCCAGCAGCCGCAGCGCGTTGTAGGGGCTGGCCGGGACGCCGCCACCGCGCCGGATCGCCACCGACGCCCACGGCAGCCCGAAGGCCCAATCCAAAACCAGGAACCGCGGGTCCCGCGACACGCCCGCGCGGCGCAGCGCGAGCGCCATCATCGTCGCGTCCCACGGCAGCACGCCCGCGTGGTTGGCCACCAACAACGCACGCCCCTCGCGCGGGACGTGCTCGGTCCCCGTCGCGGTCACGCGCCACCAGCGGTCGTACAAGAACGACAACAACGGCGCGGCGGCGTCGGCGAACTCGGGGTCGAAGCCCCACTCGTCCTCGTCGTACTCGCCGCGCAGGCGCTTGGCGACGACGTCGGCCGCGCGGCCCAGCTCGCGGACGAGCCCGAGGCCGAGCATCACGCCACCACCTTGTTGTCGTCCTTGATCGCGGAGGCGACCGCGTCGATCGCCTCGGCCGTCGTATGGGTCGGAACGAACCTCAGCTCCCGCTTCATCCGCGTGGTGTCGACGCCGCGCCCGTGGCGCAGGTAGCGGATCACGTCGTCCTGCAGCGCCGGGACCAGCCCGGCGCGCGCCAGCGCGCTCACCGTCGGCGCGTAGAGCGGCCCGGCGATCGGCAGCGCGCGCTTGCCCAGCCGCCGCAGCGACCGCGCCAGCGAGACCGTGCCGTCGCCCGCCACGTTGACCGCGCCGCGCACCGGCCGGTCGACCGCGGCGGCCAGCGCGCCGATCGCGTCCTCGTCGAGCAGGAACTGCAGGCGCGGGTCGAAGCCCAGGAACGTCGGGACGACCGGCGCCGCGAAGAGCTTCATGATCGGCGACGTCAGCCCGCGGCCGATGATCGGCTGCATCCGCAGTACGCAGCAGACGACCGCGGGATGGCGGCGCGCGAACGCCTCGATCAGGCGCTCCAGCTCGGCGACGTCGCGCTGGAAGCGCGTGGTCAGCACGCCGCGGCGCGCGAGCGACTCGGTGAAGAACGCGGGCGCGTCGGGGGCCGAGCCGTAGATCGCGGCGCTGCCCCTGACGACGACCGCCTGCAGCTGGGGCAGGTGGTCGCAGGCCGCCAGCAGCTGGAGCGTCCCGATGACGTTGAGGTCGTGCAGCGCGCGGGCGCTGCGCCCCGGCTCCGGGAACTGGACGATGTCCTGGTGGACGACGACGTGCGGCGCCGCCACCTTCAGGATCTGCTGGAGGTCGGAGCGGCGCAGGTCCGCCTCGACGTAGGTGATGCGCTCGGCCAGCGGCGCGGGCGGCCGGCGCGAGTCCAGGCCGATGACGTGCTCGACCGACGGGTCGGCGGCCAGGCGCGCGGCGACGCGCGCGCCCAGCGGACCGGACACGCCCGTGACGAGGACGCGGCGCGTCGGGAGCACCACCGTGCGCTAGGCGGCGGGCTCGTCGCCGCCGGTCGCCGGCGGCTTGCGGGCGGCGGTGCGGCGTGCGGTGGGCCTCGCGGCGCCGGCGGCCGGCCTGCGCGCGGGGGCGCGGCGCCTGGGCGCCGGCCTGGGCGCGGCGGCCGCGGTCTCCAGCTCGGCGACGCGCGCCTCGAGCTTCTCGACCTGCGCGCGCAGCGCGGTGAGGTCGTCGAACGTCGGGCCGGACGCGGTTGCGCCGCCGCCCGACCCAGGCGTCGCGGAGCTGCGCAGGCCCTCGACCGCCTCGCGGACGCGGGTCGCCGCGGCGGCCGCCTCGGGCGAGCCGAGCGTCTCCCGGACCCTCGTCGCGGCCGCGACGAGGTCCTCGTCGGCGATCAGCGACGCACGCAGGCGCGTCGCGGCACCGACGAGCTCGTCGGCCAGCTCCTGCGCGCGCTTTCCGACCGGTGCGGCACCCTGAGCGGTCGCCCCGAAGGCGCCCTCGACGGCGGCGCGCAGCTGGTCGGCACGCGAGGTGGCCGCGTCGGCGGCGGCCTTCTCCTTCTTGGACTTCTTCGCCATGGCTCGGTGAGTCTATGCCCGCTCGGCCCGCCCGTACACTCGCCGCCCTCATGCCCGCCGCGCCGTTCCACCTCCGCCCCGTCGCCACCGTCGCGCCCCGCGCGCTGCTGCCCGGCGACCCGGGCCGCGCGCTGGCGCTCGCGCAGGTCGTGCTCGGCGACGACCGCAAGATGCTCAACCATCACCGCGGGCTCTGGGGCTACACGGGAACGGCGAGCGACGGGGAGCTGCTGTCGATCCAGGCGACCGGGATGGGCGGGCCGAGCGCCGCGATCGTCCTCGAGGAGCTGGCCGGCCTCGGCGTGGCGACGATGGTCCGCGTCGGGACCGCGCGCGCCGTCGACCCGGAGCTGAAGCTCGGCGAGCTGGTCGCGGTGACCGGCGTGCTCGCGCAGGACGGCGTGTCGTCCGCGCTCGGCTTCAACGGCGACGGCGCGCCGCTGCGCCTGGAGATCGTCGCCGACGCCACCGACCGCGCCGGCCTCGTCGCCTCCCACGACCTCCTCTACGCGCCCGACGCCGAGGCGCGCACCGCCGAGTGGCTCGCCGCGGGCGTCCTGGCGGCCGATCTGGAGACCGGTGCGCTGGCAACCCTTGCCAACCGGCACGGGATCGCGTTCGGCGCCGTCGTCGCGATCGCGGTCGACGCGACCGGCGCCCGCCTCGACGACGAGCAGCAGGCGGCGGCGGGCGAAGCCGCGGGCCGCGCCGCCGCCGCAGCGCTCGGCCTGGACGGGTAGTCACCACACCGCCGTGCGGCTATCCGCACCGCGCGACACCTGTTCGCCGAATGGATCGGTCACCAGACCTTCGGCACTATCCGTTGCAGCAAGTCACTGCATCCAAGCCGCCGCCGGGGAGCCTCCTCCTCCTGTCACACCCCGGCGGCGGCGCTCCTCCCCAACTCGACACCCACTGGCTGCAGCCAACCGGCGCCCGCCTGCCCGCTTCATCCCCCGGGCGGGCGGGCTCCGAAATCCCGGGCTCCGAATTCCCGGGCGCCGAGAACTCCCCTCTCCCCGAAGCAGCTAAGAAGACTTCCTGGCGGCCGCGCTCCTCCTCGGCGGGGTCGCCGGAAGCTTCTTGCGCACGGCCTCGACCTCGTTGCCGAGCTTCTCCAGCGCGGCCTCGATCCCGGTGAGGCGCTCGTCCAGCTGGGCGCTGGCCTGCAGCGCGGCGAGGCGCTCGTCGAGGCGGTCGACGCCGTCCTCGATCCCCTCCAGCCGCTGCGACAGCGAGCGAACGCGGCGCGTCAGGCGCTCCAGGTCGGCGGCCGACGGCAGGTTCAGCGCGCCCATCGCGGCCTCCTGGGCCTGCACGGCCTTCTCCCGCGCGTCGAACGCGCCGGCCAGCGCCTTGTGGACCAGCGGCGACTCCATCAGCTGCTGGGCGATCTGCCCGAGCGCGTCCTCGCCCTGCCTCTTGATCTGCCCGCGGAGCCCGTCGGCGCCGGTGTTCTCAGTCTGTTCACTCAATGTTCCGCCCTCTGCGGTTGGATGCTCACCCGTGGACGGCAGACCGTACCCGGCCCGTGCGTCCGCTCAAAACCCTCAGGCTCAAGTCGAGCCTCACATCGCGATTCCGCGCTCAGCTCGTCGCAACTTCACGCCGAGTGCGGACGTCGAGTCTTCAAGTCCGGCGCCGCATCGGCCGATCTCCGAGCTGACGGCCCCTCCTGGACCGGTCCCGACTTGGGTACCAGCCACGAGTCGGTTGCGGTTTGCACATCCAGAAACATGCAAGTAGCGTCCTGCACCCCCGATCGGATCCCCTTGGTAGGGTCACGCCGCGACAGCGGCGCGGTCGGTCCTGATCGGGTCGCGGGAGGAGAGCACCACTTTTCATGAGACGGCGCAAGCTGCTGATCGGACTGATGTCCGCCGGAGCATTCACGGCGGGCTTTGGCGCTGCCGTCTTCCCGGCGTCGGCTGACCTACGCACCATCACGGTGACGCTGCTCGGCGGCCAGACCGTGACGGTCCAGGTCGACGACACCACCTCCACCACGACGCCCGCGGCGGCGCCGACGGACACGTCCACGGGCCCGTCCGTCTCCACGCCCGTCGCGTCGGTGACCGCGGACACGCCCGCGCCCGCCCCCGCGGACACCGGGACCTCGTCGTCGCCGTCCGCGCCCGCGGACGCCACGCAGACGACCCAGACCTCCACGCCGCCCGCGTCCGCGCCCACGAGCGCGACGCCCAGCAGCGACCCGACGTCCGCCACGCCCGGCACGTCGTCGTCCCCCGCGACCTCCGCGGTCCCGGGCGCGACCGACTCCGGCCCCTCGGCCTCCGCCGGCGGCCAGCAGGCGCAGGACACGATCGGCAAGGCGCTGCGCAAGGCGACCGGCGAGGACGCGAAGTCCAAGAGGGACAAGGCCGACGGCCAGCCGACCGCCACCGACGACCGCCAGGCCGACGGCGTCCCGACCGCCGCCAACCCCACCTTCTCGCAGGCGCTCCCGGGCGCCGCCGCGATCGGCGTCCCGAACTTCTTCATCGACAAGTTCCGGATCCCGCCCTTCCTGCTCCCGATCTACCAGGCCGCCGGCATCGAGTACGGCGTGCGCTGGGAGGTCCTGGCCGGCATCAACGAGATCGAGACCGACTACGGCCGGAACCTCAACGTCTCGACCGCCGGCGCCCTGGGCTGGATGCAGTTCATGCCGTCCACGTGGAAGCAGTACGGCGTCGACGCCAACCACGACGGCAAGAAGGACCCGTACAACCCGGTCGACGCGATCTTCGCCGCCGCGCGCTACCTGAAGGCCGCCGGCGCCGACACCGACGTCCGCAAGGCGATCTTCTCCTACAACCACGCCGACTGGTACGTCGACTCGGTCCTGATGCGCGCCCGCCTGATCGGCGGCATGCCGACCGACCTCGTCGGCTCGCTCACGGGCCTGACGCAGGGCCGCTTCCCGGTCGCCGCCAAGGCCACCTACGCGGACGACCTGACCGAGCGCGACATCAACAGGAAGATCGCCAAGGGTCACAACGCCGCGGTCCCGGTCGACGCCAACACGTCCCGGCGCGGCATCAACATCTACGCCAAGGCCGGCTCGCCCGCGATCGCCACGCAGGACGGCAAGGTCGTCAAGGTCGGCAAGACCAAGCGCCTCGGCCGCTTCATCCAGCTCCAGGACGTCTACGGCAACACCTACACGTACGCGCACCTCAAGAAGGTCGCCGACGCGTACGCCGTGCCGAAGGCCGAGAAGGTCACCAAGGCCGAGGTCAACAAGGAGCTCGGGCTCGCCAAGAGGAAGGACGCCAAGCCGACGCAGGCCGCGTCCGCCGGCAGCCAGCCGAAGGCGAAGACCGCCGCCAAGACCAGCGACGCCGAGGCCAAGGACCGGACCGAGACCAACGCGCAGGAGGCCACCTCCCCCGCCGCGGCCACCGGCACCGGCACCAAGGAGGTCCTGAGCGCGGCCGACGTCACCGGCGGCGCCAAGGAGCGCGCGTTCGCCAACCCGTCGCGCCCCGCCTCCTACCAGTCCGGCGGCGAGGAGCAGCTCCTCAACGGCGAGTTCCAGAACGGCTCGACGAGCTACCAGGCGCAGTTCACCAAGGTCCTGGGCCTGGACTCCAAGGACGTCACGATCAAGAAGCTGAAGGTCGGCTCCAAGGTCGTCGCGGGCACGCTCCTCGGGCGCATCGGCAAGACCGAGAAGCACGTCGCGCCCCACCTCCTCTTCGAGATCCGCCCGGCGGGCAAGGGCGCGCCGCGGGTCGACCCGAAGCCGATCCTCGACGGCTGGAAGCTGCTCGAGTCGACCGCGATCTACCGCGCCGCGGGCAAGAACCCGTTCTTCGGCCCGGACGCGAAGAACCCGTCGATCGGCCAGATCCTCCTGATGAGCAAGGAGTCGCTGCAGCACGAGGTGCTCAACGACTCGCGCATCGAGGTCTACGACTGCGGCCGCCGCGACATCCAGGCCGGCAACATCGACCGCCGCGTGCTCGCGACGCTCGAGTTCCTCGCCGCCTCGGGCCTGAAGCCCACCGTCTCCGCGCTGGAGTGCGGCCACTCCCTGATGACGACCTCGGGCAACGTGTCCGAGCACTCGTCCGGCAACGCGGTCGACATCGCGGCAATCAACGGGATCCCGATCCTCGGCCACCAGGGCGAGGGCTCGATCACCGACATGACGATCCGCCGCCTGCTGACGCTGCAGGGCACGATGAAGCCGCACCAGATCATCTCGCTGATGACGTTCGACGGCGCGGACAACACGCTCTCGCTGCCGGATCACGCGGATCACATCCACGTCGGCTTCCGCCCCGAGCTCGGCTCGGACTCGAAGGCCGACCGCCAGCTCAACGCGGCCCTGAAGCCGAAGCAGTGGATCAAGCTGATCAACCGCCTCGGCTCGATCGACAACCCGACGGTGCCGACCACGCCGTCGAAGTACGCGATCGACGACCCCAAGCCGAAGACGACGACCACCGAGTCGTCGGCCAAGAAGTCCTCCGGGAAGTAGTCCGCTGGACGCGCCGCCCGCCCCAGGGTCCCGGTTCCGGTTCGTCCAGCTGGAGCTGCCCTGGGTGCTCGGCCCCGCCGACGGGCGCTACGTCCTGCGCGGGCACGCGGGCGAGCCGGAGCACGTCCTCGTCCTCGAGACGATCGGCGCGCCGGCCAAGAAGCGCCGCGGGATGTTCGGCCGCGGCGGCAGGCGCGACGGCGGCCGCGCCGAGCCCTCCCCCGCGATCTCGTCGGTCCCGGTGTCGGTCGCGACGCTCGTCGGCGCGCAGCCGCTGGGCGACCTGGACGACGCCGCCGCGTGGTTGACCGGCGTCGACCTGGAGGCCGAGGTCGCCACGGCGGTCGACGTCCTCAACCGCGTCCTGCACGCCCAGCGCGTCGTCCGCGCCGACCCGTTCGTGCGCGAGATCGCCGCCGAGCAGGCGCTGGCGATCCGGGTCGGCACCGGCTCCGGCGACGAGGTCGCCCACGGCCACTGGGAGGACGCGAAGTACGTGGACCCGCGCGCGCTGGAGGTCGAGCGCCGCCTCCACGCGCTGCGCCCGCAGGAGCGCTTCGCGGCGCTGCTGGCCGGGCGCGACGTCGCGCTGGCCTGCGAGGAGCTGACGCTGCGCGCCCGCCTGGACCTCGACCGCGGCCGCACGCGCGAGGCGGCGCTGCAGGTCCGGGTCGCGCTGGAGGCGGCGCTGAGCGAGCTGCAGGCCTGGACGCACCACAAGGAGATGGCGCGGCGGCTCGCCGAGCTGCGCGAGGAGCGCGGCCCGATCGGCGCCGCCGCCAACCGCGCGCTGGAGGGCGGGCTGGAGCCCGCGCAGATCGAGGACGTGCAGCGCACGGTCGAGCGGCTGGAGGCGGCGCTGGCCGCCCGGGTGGCCGGCGGCATCGAGTAGTAGAACTCGGTCCATGATGCACGCCCCCGTGGTGCGGGATGGTGGGATCGAGGACCGCGTCGCCGTCGAGGAGCCGCTGGAGATCCGGGTGCGCGGCCGCGCGCTGGCGGTGACGATGCGGACGCCCGGCCACGACGAGGAGCTGGCCGTCGGGTTCCTGCACGGCGAGGGGTTGCTGAGCGGTCCCGTCCTGGGCGCCGGGCCGACCGAGGACTTCGCCAACAACATCGTCGAGGTCGACGCCGAGCTGACCGGCGCGGCGCGCGAGCGGCGGTTCTACACGACGTCGTCGTGCGGGGTCTGCGGCAAGGGCGCGCTGGAGGAGGTCGCGGTCCACGCGGAGCCGTTGACCCCCGGCACGCCGCGCGTGGCGCGCGCGCTGCTGGCGTCGCTCCCGGACCGCCTGCGCCAGCCGGGCTTCAAGGTGACCGGCGGGCTGCACGCGACCGGGCTGTTCGACCCGCAGGGCGAGCTGCTCTGCGTGCGCGAGGACGTCGGGCGCCACAACGCGATGGACAAGGTGATCGGCCGCGCGCTGCTCGACGGCGCGCTGCCGCTCGGCGACCGGATCCTCTGCGTCTCCGGCCGCCTGTCGTTCGAGCTGGTCCAGAAGGCCGCGGTCGCGGGCTGCCCGGTCCTGGTCGGCGTCGGCGCGCCGTCGTCGCTCGCGGTCGACCTCGCGGCCGACCGCGGCATGACGCTCGCCGGCTTCGCGCGCGGCGGCCGCGTGAACATCTACGCGGACACCGGGCGCCTCACCGACTAGTGCGGGTCATCCATCCGGGCTTCTTTGGGGAGCAGGAAGGACAACAACAACGCCAGCGCGAACAGCCCCGCCGAGATCAACACGGTGGTCTTCAGCGCGGCCGGCGCGAGGTGGCCGTGGTCGGTCAGCGAGAAGAAGATCGTCGCCAGCACCGCGACGCCGATCGAGTTGCCCAGCTGCTGCACCGCGTTCAGCGTGCCCGACGCCGAGCCGACCTCGCGGTCGTCGACGCCCGCCAGGATCACGTTGAACAGCGGCCCGAAGACGAACCCGAGGCCGAGGCCGAACGGGATCAGCGCCGGGACCATCGTCCACGTCGTCGTGTCGGTCCCGTGGTGGCCGACGATCAGCGCCAGGCCGACCAGCGACAGCGTGATCACGACGATCCCGGTCTGCAGGACGCCGCGCCCGAACCTCGCCATCAGCGGGAACGACGCGCCGGCCGCGACCGCCGAGGCGGCCGTCGTCGGGATGAACGCCAGACCCGCCTGGGACGGCGTGAACTGCAGCGCCGACTGGAAGAAGACCGACAACACCAACAACAGCCCGGCGAACCCGGCGAAGAACGCGATCCCGACCGCGAGGCCGGACGTGAACGCGCGGTTCCGGAGGAGCGACGGCTCGATCAGCGGCGTGCCGTGGCCGCGGCGCTCGACGGCCATGAACGCGCCGAGCAGGACGAAGCCGGCGGCGATCATGACGAAGGTCCACACGGGCCAGCCCAGCTCGCGGCCCTGGACCAGCGGGTAGATCAGGCAGAACGACGCGGCGGCGATCAGGCCGACGCCGAGCGGGTCGAGCCTGAGCCGCTCCGGCGAGCGCGACTCGGGGAAGAAGCGCAGCGCGCCGATCAGCCCGATCACGCCGAGCGGCAGGTTGACGAGGAAGATCATCCGCCAGCCGGTCCCGAGCAGGTCGGCGCTGACGAGCCAGCCGGCGAGGACCGGGCCGCCGACCGCGGCGAGGCCCATCACGGGGCCGAACGCGGCGAACGCGCCGCCCATCTCGGCGGGCGGGAAGACGGTCTTGATCATGCCGAGGCCCTGCGGGATCAGCAGCGCGCCGAAGGCGCCCTGGAGGACGCGCGTGGCGATCAGGACGTCCGGGTCGGGGGCGAGCGCGCAGGCCGCGGAGGCGAGCGTGAAGCCCGCGATGCCGATCGCGAAGATCCGCTTGCGGCCGAAGAGGTCGCCGAGCCGGCCGCCGATGATCATGAACACGCCGAACGCGAGCGTGTAGCCGGCGGCCCACCACTGCATCGTGGCGGTCGAGCCGCCGAGCTCGTGCCGGACGGTCGGCGCGGCGATCGTGATGACGGTGCTGTCGAGCAGGTCCATGATCTCGGCGACGAGCACGATCGCGAGCACGATCCAGCGCAGGTTGTAGGCGGCCGCTTGGGGAGGCGCGGCCGCCGCGGGAGCGGAGGAGGTCAAGAGGGGTCCTTGGGTTGGGGAGAGGTCACGAACGAACGCCGTTCGCTACGAACACCGTACGTAACGAACGACGTTCGTGTCAAGTAGACTCCCGCGCCAGATGTCCGAAGCCCGTCCCCGCAGCCGCCGCGACCGGCCCGCCAAGGCCGCGCTCAGCCGCGAGGCGATCGTCGCCGCCGGGCTGGAGATCCTGCGCAGCGAGGGCTTCGAGGCGCTGTCGATGCGGCGCGTCGCGCAGGCGCTCGACACCGGGCCGGCGTCGTTGTACGTCTACGTCGAGAACCGCGACGCGCTGCACGCGCTGCTGTTCGACGCCGCGATCGGGACCGTGGAGGTCGAGCCGACCGACCCGAGGCGCTGGCGCGAGCAGCTCCACGGGCTGATCACGCGGCTGACGTCGATGATGTCCGAGGAGTTCCCGGGCATCGCGATCATGGGCATGGCGACGATCCCGACCGGCGAGAACGCGCTGCGCGTGAGCGAGTCGATGATGTCGCTGCTGCGGGCCGGCGGCGCCGAGGACCAGGCGATCGCCTACGCCGCCGACCTGATCAGCATGTACGCGACCGCGATCGCCTACGAGCAGGCGCTCTACCAGCAGCTCTACGCCGACCCGGGCCACGAGGAGTCCGAGCTGGCCCGCGTCATGGAGCGCTTCACCTCGATCCCCGCCGACCGCTACCCGACGATGGCCTCCGTCGCACCGCTCATGACCCGCGGCGACGGCCACGAGCGCTTCTCCCTCGGCCTCGACATCATCATCAACGGCCTGCTCTCCACCCCGGCCTCCGACCGCCTCTCGGCCCAGGGCTGGGGCCTCGACGACGCACCGAACCGCGGCCGCCGCAACGCCGGCGGCAGGGACCCCGCCTAGCCCTGGGGCGGCCGCGGGCGGCGCGCCGCCACGGCCTCCAGCCCGCCCTCGGCCTCGATCAACGCCAGCAGCGCCCTGCGCAGCGCCGGCACCGCGCGCGGGCCGGCCGCGGCGGCCAGCTCGTCCTCCAGCTTCTCGGAGGTCCGCAGCGCGCTGCGCCGGACCGCGGCGCCGCGGTCGGTCAGCTCCAGCCGCACGCGGCGGCGGTCCTCCTCGTCCGGGACGCGGGTCAGGAAGCCGGCGCGGATCATGTCGTCGGCGAGCTTGGAGGCCGACTGCTTGGTGACCTCCAGCAGCTCCGCCAGCCGGTTGACCGTCGGGCGCTCGGCGTGCACGGCCCGGATCACGAAGCCGTACGACGGGCGCATGCCGTCGATCCTGCGCGACTCCAGCTCGCGCTGCAGGCGGTCGGTGACCGCCGTGTAGGCGCCCGCCACGAGGATGACGAGATCGGGCTCTTGCGGATCCATAGTTCGTCAGTCTACACTGACCGTCAGTTGGAACTGACGATCTTCGAGGAGCACCAGATGGCGAACCACATCACCGCGGCCGACGCGCCGCGCTTCGGGCAGGACGGCTTCGACATGACCGGCCTCGCCGCGCCCAGCCGCGGCTGCAGCACGCTGAGCACGTGGAGGATCAGGGCCCAGCCGGGCGCCGCGTCGCCCGTGCACCGGCTGACGAGTGACGAGGCGTTCGTCGTCGTGCGCGGCGAGCTGACCGCGACGCTCGACGGCCAGGACGTCGTGGTCCGGGCGGGCGACAGCCTCTCGGTCCCGCCCGGCGTCGACTTCCGGATCGCCAACCGCAGCGCCGAGCCGTTCGAGGCGATCGCCTCGATGGCCGCCGGCGGCCAGGCGACCGTCGGCGACGGCGCGCCCTTCACGCCGCCCTGGGCCGCGTAAGCGCAGGCGCCCGCGGTCGTTCTCCAGGTGTGAGCGACCGCGACGCCTTCGGCAACACCATCAACAACCCTGGCGAAGCCATGACGGCCGCGCTGCCGCGACCCGCCGCGCCTGCGCCGCGCGTCCAGGGCAGCTGGGACCTGTGGGACAAGGCGGCGGGGTTGTTCATGGTGTTGCTGTTCGTCGTCCCGTTGGGGATCGGCGGGTGGTTCGCGTACACGTCGCTGCACGACGCGAGGTCGCATGCGATCGACGTCCCGGCGCTGATGCACACCGTCACGCCCGCCACGCCCAGGGCGACGACCGCCGCGCCGCCGAGGCCGGCCGGCCTCGGCCTCCTGCGCCCCGCCGAGGTGCGGCGCGCGCTGGCCCAGCACCACGGCGGCGTCTCGGTCCTGCGGATCGACCCGCTCGGCGCCGACTTCGTCAGCGCCCCGGGCACCGGGACGATCGCGAAGTCGACGGTCGACGCCCACGCCCCGCAGCGCCTGATCACCGCCGCCGCGCACCGCCTGCACGTCTCGCGCAAGACCATCGACTACGTCGTCCTGCTCAAGATCCTCGGCAGGCCGACGTGGTCGGCCTACTTCAAGAGCGGCGCCGTGTTCCAGGCCGATGCGCACGGGCGCATCACGCGGCGGATCCAATAACACCAACTACAGCGCTGCGACCAGCGCCTCCAGCTCGGCCACCACGTCGCCGTCGAGCTTGACCGCGGCGCGCGCGTCCCACGGCGTCGGCCCCGCGGTGATCACCGCGACCGCCCCGCCGGTCTGGCGCGTCACCGACGGCAGCTGCGCGATCGGGTGCACCTCCAGCGACGAGCCGATGCACAGCAGCACGTCGGCGCCCGCGGCCAGCCCGTAGGCCTCCTCCAGCGCACCCGTCGGCAGCCACTCGCCGAACAGCACGACGTCGGGCTTCAACGGCTCGCCGCAGTCGCACTCCGGGACCGAGATCGCGGAGTGCTCCAGCCGCTCGCGCACCTCGGCGATCGGGTACGCCGTCCCGCACGTCAGGCACGACGACGTGTCGATCGACCCGTGCACCTCGATCAGCCGCGACGACCCCGCGCGCTTGTGCAGGCGGTCGATGTTCTGCGTGATGATCGCGTCGAGCTTGCCGCGCGCCTCCAGCTCGACCAGCGCGCGGTGCGCGCCGTTGGGCTCCTTGCCCTCCAGCGTCTGGAAGCGGTTGCCGTAGAAGTGCCAGAACCGCTCCGGATCCGCGCGCCACGCGTCGATGTGCGCGACCTCCATCGGGTTCACGTTCTCCCACAGCCCGGTGCCGGGCGAGCGGAAGTCCGGGATCCCGGACGGCACCGAGATCCCGGCACCGGTGAGCGCGACGACCGACTCGGCCTCCCGGATCAGGGCGGCGAGCCGCTCGACGCGCTCGTGGTCGACGGCGGCGGACGACGAAGCGCTCACCGCTCCAGGGTAGCTACGAGCCCAGGCCGTCGGTCACGCAGCCGAGCTTGCCGAAGCCGGCCTTGTTGGTGGCGTACTCCCAGTACAGGACGTAGTCGCCGATGCGGTTGTACTGCGCGACCTGCGCGCCGGCGTCGAGCGTGGTGACCTTGTCGGCCGGCTTCCTGACCGTCGAGCCCTTCTGCGGGACGTTGCCCCACAGCGTGATGCCCTTCGAGCAGACGTGCCCGGGCGCGGCGTCGGAGCCGCCGTCGCCGCCGCGATGCTTGAACGCAGGCGCAGCCGTGATCGACTTGTGCAGCGTGGTCCCGTCGGCGAGCTTGACGGTCAGCTTGGTCGTGCCGGTCGCCGACGGCGCGCCGTTCTCGGACGCGCTGCAGGCCGGGCGGCCGATCGGCGCCGGGTCCCAGCAGATGGACTTGGCCTTGCCCGTGCCGGCGCCCGCGGCGCGGACGTCGAGGATCTGGCCGACGTGGATGCCCTTGCCGCCGAAGATGGAGTGGACCTTGACGGTGGGCGCGGCGGCGGCGTTGCCCGCCAGCGCGGCGGAGGCGACGGCCGCGGCCGCCAGGGAGAGGAGGGACTTCTTGGGGAGAAGGGTCATGCCGCTACAACGCCGCCGCGCCACCGAGGTGACGCGGCGACGTCCGCGCGGCTACTTGCCCTGCCAGTTGGGCGTGCGCTTGCCCAGGAACGCGCTGATGCCTTCCTTGGCATCCGCGCTGGCGAAGACGCGGCCGAACGCGGCCTTCTCGTTCTCGATGCCCTCGTCGAGGTCGCCCGCGGCGCTGACGCCCTTGACCTCGGCCAGCGCCAGCGGCGCCGCCTCCGACAGCTTGCGCGCCCACAGCAGCGCGGTGTCGAGCAGCTCGTGGTCGACGACCGCGCGGTTGACCAGGCCGAACTCGTAGGCCTCGTCGGCGCCGAGCGGGTCGCCGATCGTGTTCATCTCCAGCGCCTTGTTCTCGCCGACCAGGCGCGGGAGGCGCTGCGTGCCGCCGAAGCCGGGGATGATCCCGAGCTTGATCTCCGGCTGGCCGAAGACCGCCGACTGCGCGGCGATCCGGACGTCGCACGCCATCGCCAGCTCGCAGCCGCCGCCGAACGCGAGGCCGTTGACAGCCGCGATCGTCGCGACGCCCTTGGTCTCCAGCTCGCGGAAGAGCGTGTGCGCGTCGCCGATCAGCTTCGCGCCGGACGTCTCGTCGAGCTGCGTGAACGCCTTGATGTCGGCACCCGCGGAGAACAACATGGGGTTGCTCGACGCGATCACCAGCGCCCGGACGCCGTCGGCCTGGACCTTGTCCCAGACCTTGCGGAGGTCCTCGATGACCTGCGGCGCGATCGAGTTCATCATGCCGTTGGCCAGCCACGCGATCGCGACGTTGCCGCGCGACTCGAGCTTGACGACGGCGGCCTCGCCGGCCGGCTGCTCGGCGTCCGGCTGCGGGTAGGCGTAGAAGCCCTGACCGCTCTTGGTCCCCAAGCGGCCCTGGGCGACGAGGCGGCGCAGGATCGTCGGCGGCTCGAAACGGTCGCCCCACTTCTCCTGCGCCTTCTCCAGGCGCTCCAGGATCGTGTCGAGGCCCTCGACGTCGGCCTTCATGAACGGCGGCAGCAGCCCGCGGCGCGGGTCCAGGCCGGCGCCGGCCATCATCCCGAAGTCGATGTCGCGGTGGGTGGCGACGCCCTCCTCCAGGACCAGCGCGGCCTCCACGAACGTCTTGAGCACCAACTTCTCGACGAGCTCGTCGATGTTGGGGTCGTTGTCGCCCGTGAGGTTCGCGTTGCCCTCGGTGTCGTAGAAGCCGTTGCCGCCGGTCTTGGCGCCCAGCTTGCCCTCGGCCACGAGCTTCTGCATGCCCTCGGGCGCGTAGAAGCGGTCGCCGTAGGACTCGTGGAGGTGCTCGGCGACGTGCAGGACGGTGTCCAGGCCGAGCAGGTTGATGAGGAAGTACGGGCCCATCGGGACGACGTTGGCCGCGCCGACGCCCTCGTCGATCTTCTTGATCGACAGCTGCTGCTCCTCCTGGTCGCGCCAGATCTCGGCGATGCCGGAGTTGAGGATGCGGTTGACGACGAAGCCCGGGACCTCGGCGCAGGTGATCGGCTGCTTCTTGATCGCCTGGGCGAACGTCACGCACGCGTTGATCGTCTCGGCGGCGGTGTCCTCGCCCTCGATGATCTCGATCAACGGCATGATCGACGCCGGGTAGAAGTAGTGGAACCCGACGACCTTCTCCGGGCGCAGCGTCGCCTCGCCGATCTCGGTGATCGACAGCGACGAGGTGTTGGACGCGAGGACCGCGTGGCCGGGCGTGACGGCGTCGAGCTCGGCGAAGACCGCCTGCTTGATGTCCATGCGCTCGGGGACGGCCTCGATGACGAAGTCGACGTCGCCGAAGGACGAGTAGTCGGTGGCGCCCTCGATCAGGCCGACGATGCGGTCGACCTCGGCGGCGGCCTGCTCCTCGGTGAGCTTGCCCTTCTTGACCAGGCGGGCGATCTGGCCCGCCGTGACGTTGCGCGCCTCGGTGAGGCCCGCGTCGACGAACTCCTGCTTGACGTCCTTGAGCACCACGGGGATGCCGGCGGCGGCGATCGTCTGCGCGATCTGCCCACCCATCGTCCCGGCGCCGACGACGGCGGCCTTGAACACGAACATTGGTCTCGGGAACCCTTCTGGTTGGCGGCGTTTCGGACCTGCGAAGGGCCGAAGACTAGCCACATCGGGCTATCGACACGGTGTCAAGCACCTGGTCGGGCGTGGACTCCTGTGAGGGCGGTCACAGGCATGTCCAGAACTGTCACAAACGTGTCACAATGTCCCTGTCGGTGAGTGAAGGCGCAAGCCGCCCGGCAGACCCCTCTCCCCCCACTCCCCCGGAGGCACCCCCAATGACCCGCCGCATCATCGCCGCGGTCGGCCGTGCCCTGAGCACCCGGCCCGCCGCCATCCACAACGACCCGCACTTCCACCAGGGCGCGCAGGGCAACGTCGCCGCCTGCTTCGCGACCGGCTGCGACCGCCCGCACATGCACGTCCGCTAGCAACAACCCCAACTTGCCGCTACCACGCGGCGAGCAGTACGACGCTCCTCCTCCTCTCGGCCGTCGTCGCTCCTCGGAGCGGCGGCGGCCGGCGTCGTTCTCCGGCCGGTTCAGTCGTCGATGTCGAGCACGTCGCCGGGCGCAGCCCGCCGCGCCGCCGGCAGCGCCGCGCACACCGCATCGACGAGCGCGTCGCTCCCGGCCACCGCGATGTCCTCGCTGTAGATCGGGATGCCCACGAACCACGACCGGTCCTCGGGCCAGATCAGCGACGGCGGGTTGGGCGGGTAATCGCGGAACGCGGTGATGGACTCCAGCGGCCCGCGCCACACGTAGTAGGCGCGATACGGCAGGTCGAGGCGCCGGACGTCCGGTGCCTCCATGCACTCGGCGGCCATCGCCTCGCGGGCCTGCGCGAGCGCGCGCTCGCGCTCCTCCTGCGTCGGCTCTCCGTCGCCGGACCACAGGACCCCGGCGCCCATGCCGGGCGCCGTGCGCGGGTCCGTGCCGTGCGGATACCACCAGGACCAGCCCTCCCAGATCGCGCAGTGGACCTGCTGGTGACCCGTGACGGGCGCGAGGACGCCGACGAGCGCCTCGAGGGTCGGGACGTGGCCCGGATCCTCCGGCGTGTCGTCGTCCGGGCGCGGCACCGGGACGATCGCGTGCGCCGGATGGCCGCGCGGCACGGCGCCGGCGACGGTCGGGCCGAACGGCCCGAGCAGGCCGGCGATCCAGCCTCCCGCCTCCGGGCCGTCCTCCCAGGCGAGCGACGTCACGCGGGCCACCACACGGCGGTGCGCGCCGACGCGTCGCGCAGCGGCGCGGTGTCGACGGCGACCGTCGTCTCCTCGATCCCCTCGGCGAGCCAGCGGAACGTGAAGGTCAGCGGGCCCTCCGGCGGGATCGGCCACAGCCACATCCGCGTCTCGTAGGTCCCGCCGCCGCCACCGCCGCCGCGCATGCCCAGGAGGATGTCCGGCGACGGCGGGCCGTCCAGGGACGCGGCCCGGCCGTCGGCGAAGGCGACACCGAAGCGCGGCTCGTCGTCGCTCTGCGGCCGCTCCGAGAAGAACGCGTCCCGACCAGGCTCCAGCGCCGCGCCCTCGCGGCGGACCAGCGCGACGCCGAACGTCAGGCCGGTCGAGAACGCGTAGGCGCCGGCGATGTGGACCGCGACCGCGTCGGTGTGCGCGAGCGTGACGCCGAGCGACAGGGCGACCGGCCGCTCGCCGAGCGGCGGTCCCTGCTCCGGGCTCATACGAGCGACTCCGGCGCGAACTCGAGCTCCTGCTGGAAGCGCCTGAGCGTGCGCCTGAGCGAGTCCTTGAGCGGGCGGCGGGCGAAGAAGTCGATGACCTGGCGGGTCGGCGGGTCCATCTTCAGCTTGTAGGACAACGTCAGGACGATGCGGCAGCCGTCGTCGGTCGGGTGGAACTCGATGGTCTGGGTGCCGGTGAGCTTCTCGTCCTCGATCGCCAGCGTCTGGCCGGTGCGGGCCTCGTGGGAGACGACGCGCTCGTCGACGCGGCCGCGGCCGTCGACCTTGGCGTCCCACAGCACGCGCCCGGAGTGGGGCCAGTCGCCCTCGACCTTCTCGACGTGCGCCAGCCCGTCCACGAACGTCGGCCAGCGCGACGTGTCGTACCACAGCTCCTCGGCGACGCTCGCGAGCGCGCTGACGGTGACCTCGGCCTTGACGCGTCCCATGGCGGGCGAACCTACACGCCGAGCGAGGACTTGATGTCGCCCAGCGCCGCGACCATGGCGTCGAGCCGCGGCCCGACGCCCGCCGCCAGCCGGTCGCGCTCGGCCGCGCCCGCCTCGGTCAGGCGGTAGAAGCGGCGCGAGCGGCGCTCCGGGTGCTCCCACTCGCCGGCGACGAAGCCGTCGGCCTCCAGCCTGCGCAGCAGCGGGTACATCGTGTTCGGGTTGACGCCGATCAGCCCGCGCGACAGCGTCTCGACCTTCTCCATCAACGCCCCGCCGTAGGACGGGCCGTCGCCGAGGAAGTGCAGGACCAGCAGCGGCAGGACGCCCGCCCGGCGCAGCTCGCCGGCCAGCGGATCCGCCGAGCCGGCGCCCGCGGCCGACGCGCCGCCCCGGAGCGGGACGGCCTCCGCGACGGCCTGCTCGGTGCGGCGGCTGGACATGCCTCCAGCTTGCCACGCCGAGCAGCCGTTCAGTCATGCGCCTACTTCGTGCAGGCCGCGATCTTCGCCGCGTCCGCGCCCGCCGACGTGATGCACGTCGCGACGTTGCTCGCGCTCGACGACGCGGCGGACGCCTGGGACGACACCGCGGCCTCGGTCTTCTCGGCGCCGTCGAGCGTCGCCTTCGCCTGCTGGACCGGATCGGCCAGGCCGGACCCGTCGAGCGCCGCGCGCATGAACTTGTCGTTGTTGGTGTAGACCGCGATGCCCGCGTCGCCGTTGCCCGGCGCCAGGCCGACGTTGATGTGCGTCACGCCGTCCAGGCCAGCGACGTGCTGCTTGGCCGCGGTCTGCACGGCGACCTGCTCGACCGCCCTGGGGTCGACCTTGTCGATGGGGAACACGTTGTCCTTCAACTTGCCCGGGCCGACGAGGTTGACCGGCAGCTCCTGGACCTTGCCGTCCTCCTGGACGCGGAACGACCGGCCCTTGTCCTCCGAGCCCGCCGCCGCGTCGACCACGAGGTAGCCGGGGTAGACGTCGAGCGACAGCAGCTGGGCGTCGTTGCCGACCTTGGCGCGGACCTTGTCCAGCCCGGCCTGCAGGCGCGCCGCGTGGAACATCGACTTGCTGTCTGCGCCCTTGCGGTTGACCGAGTCCTCCGCGTGCTTGGCCGTGACGACGCCCTTGGCGCCGAAGTAGATGCCGGCCAGGGCGCCGACGACGCCGAGCAGCGTGAGGACCCGGAACGGGCCACCGAAGATGATCATGTACTTGCTCCTGGGGAGAGGGGGTTGAGGTGGGTCCCCCTCACGACATCCCAGAGCGCTCACGCTTACGGAGAACGACGAAGGGCTGCCCTTTCGGGCAGCCCTCGCGTCGGACACAGGCGGGGCGCCGCACGCCGCGGCGCCCGCCAAACCATGTTGGTGCTCTAGGCCGTGGCGGCCGTGGGCTCCTCGATGCGGCGCGGCAGCAGCGTCTCGCGCGCGATGACGAGGCGCTGGATCTGCGACGTGCCTTCGTACAGCTGCATGATCTTGGCGTCGCGCATCAGCTTCTCGACCGGGTACTCCTTGATGAAGCCGTAGCCGCCGTAGACCTGCACGGCGTCGGTGGCGACCTCCATCGCGGAGTCGGCGGCGAAGCGCTTGGCGTGCGACGACTCGAGCGTGTTGCGCATGCCGTTGTCGAGCAGCGTCGCGGAGTTCCACGTCGCGAGGCGCGACATGTGGACCTTGGTCGCCATGTCGGCGATCATGAACTGGATCGCCTGGTGCATCGCGATCGGCACGCCGAACTGCACGCGCTCCTTGGAGTACTCGACGGCGAACTCCATCGCGGCGCGCGCGATGCCGGTCGCCATCGCGGCGACGCCCGGGCGGGTGCGGTCCAGGGTCATCATCGCGACCTTGAAGCCCTTGTTCTCCTCGCCGAGGATGTGGTCGGCGGGGATCTCGGTCTCGTTGAACGTCACGGTCGCCGTGTTCGACGCCCGCTGGCCCATCTTGTCTTCCTTCTTGTCGATGACGACGGTCTCGTCACGCGGCACGACGAAGGCGGAGATGCCGCGGTGCCCGGCGTCCGGGTCGGTCTTGGCGTAGACCGTGTACCAGTCGGCGTAGGTGCCGTTGGTGATGAAGCACTTCTGGCCGGTCAGGACGTACTTGTCGCCCTTCCTGACGGCGCGGGTGCGCATCGAGGACACGTCGGAGCCGGCGCCCGGCTCGGTCAGGCAGAACGACGCGTACTTGAGCTCCTCGGCGAGCATGCCCAGGTACTTCTTCTTGATCTCCTCGGAACCGGCGAGGATCACCGGTGCGGAGGCGAGGCCGTTGGCGCCCAGCGACGTCGTGATGCCGGAGCAGCCCCAGGAGAGCTCCTCCTCGATCAGACAACCGTCGAGGTAGGACAGGCCCGGCCCGCCGTACTCCTCCGGGATGTGGGTGTTCATCAGCCCGACCTCGTGGGCCTTGGCGAAGACGTCGGCCGGCCAGGTGCCGTCCTTGTCGTACTCCCACGCGACAGGACGGATCTCCTTCTCCGCGAAGTCGTGGGCCAGCTCGCGCAGGGCCTTCTGCTCGTCGGTCAGCGTGAAGTCGACCATCGGGTGTTTCTCCTTGAAGACAGGTGAGCGGGGACTCGTTGAGGACACCCCCGCCGCGGCTCGATTGACTGGTCAGTCAATCACTGCGACGAAGGGTACCGGAGTCCCCACCTCCGTCAAGCGGACCTGGACCGACGTCACAATGCGAACGCGATGCAGAACGCCTTCCCGATCGTGCTGATCGCGGTCCTCGCCGGGGCCGTGATCGCCGCCGCGTGGGCGGGCTACGCGTCGCGCAACCCCTACGGGCGGATCGGGCGCGGCGGGCTGTCGCTCAACGAGGACCGCGAGGACGGGCGCTCCGTCGCGTCGGGGCGCGGACCGAGCGCGGGCGCGCTGGCCGCCGAGCGCGAGGCCGAGATCCGCCAGATGCTCGAGGCCCGCAACGCCCGCCGCGCGCGGCGCGGGCAGGAGCCGATCGACGTCGAGGCCGAGCTGCGATCGCTGCTGACCGCCCGTCCGATCGTCCACGACCCCGCGCTGGTCGCCGAGGTCCGCGAGCTGGTCGTCGCCCGCAACGCGCGCCGCGCGCGCAGGGGTCAGGAGCCGCTGGACGTGGACGAGGAGGTCGCCCGGCAGCTCCGCGACCTGTCCTGAACACGTACGTGAAGTTGCCGGAGATCGGCCAGTTCCGATACAACCCGCCTCATGGCCATGCGGCGCTTCGAGCTCGACGACCTCGTCAACCGACCCGGGACGTACTTCAACCCCCAGACCGAGGTGCTGGTCGTCGTCGACGACTCGCCCGATCTCGACAACGAGATCTTCGACCTCGAAGAGGTCGAGGGCGCCGACTGGGTGCTGATCTCCGACGACGCGCCGGTCGACGAGCGCCAGCGCGACGACCTCATCGAGCGCTTCCAGGCGCGCCACTCGGCGCTGGCCACGGGCGACCTCGACGAGCCCGCCGACGCGGACCCGGACGACCTCGACGGCTTCGAGGTCCAGGACCCCGACGAGGACGAGCTGTAGCCCGAGCTACCTGGTGGACGAGCTGGTGTCGCTCGTCCCGGTGGTGCCGGCGGTGTAGGACGAGGTGACGTCGCTGGCGTTGCTGCCGGTCGACGACGTGCCGGTCGTGGAAGCGGTGCCGGTGGAGGCGGAGGCGTCGGTCGACGTCGTGCCGGTCGTCCCGGTCGACGCCGTGGTCGAGTCGGTCCCGCCGGTGGTGGTCGTCGACGCGGCCTTGTGGCCGACTTCGACCACCTTGTGGTCCGCGCCCCTGCCGCCGTAGACGTGGAACTGACGGCCGTCGCGCCAGATCAGGTCGAACGCCTGGCCGGAGCGCGTGTTGCCCGAGAGGTTGACGCACTGGTCGTCGCGCGTGCCGCCCTTGATGCGGGCGTAGTCGTGCCCGTCGACCTTGGAGAGCGTCTCGCCCTTCCTCAGGTCCCTCTTGGCGTCGGCGAACAGCGTCGCGAAGTCCTTGCCGTCGCTGGTCTTCGACGTGCTGGTCGAAGACGTGGTCGAGGCGGCCCTGGCGGTGGTGGATGCGGCGTTGGCGGCGCTGACGCTGTCCATTGTCCCTGTCGTCGGCCGGAACCGACCGGTTCTTGAGCGGCTCCTACGAACCGGCGAACAGGAACGTCAGCCCGAGGACGACGTAGACCGCCAGCAGCTGCAGGCCCTCGAACCACGTCGACTCGCCCTCGTTGGTCACGTGGTTGGCGATCAGGACCGCCATCACGAGCCCGCCGAGCTCGAAGCCGTTGAAGACCAGCGGCATCGGATACGGGCCGAGGAAGAACGAGCACAGCACCAGGACCGGCGCCGCGAACAGCGCGATTTGGGCCGACGAGCCGATCGCGATGTTGACCGCGAGGTCCATCTTGTCCTTGCGCGCGACCAGGACCGCGACCCAGTGCTCGGCCGCGTTGCCGACGATCGCGACGACGATCACGCCGATGAAGAACTCGCTCAGGCCGACGCCCTTCGCGGCCTCCGAGATCGAGCCGACGAGGATCTCCGACATCACGCCGACCGCCACGCCCGCGATCGCGAGCATCGAGATCGACCTGCGGATCGTCCACGGCTCGCCCTCGTCCTCCGCGTCCGGGTCGGGCTGGGCGGTCTCGTCGTGCGGCGGGTTGAAGAGGTCGCGGTGGGTCTTCAGCGAGAACAGCAGCCCGGCGCAGTAGGTGGCGATCAGGACGAGCGCGACGGCCAGCGAGAGGTGCTCGACCTTGGCGTCGTAGTGCACGCGCTCGTCGCCGGGCAGCGGCAGGCCCTGGCCCTGGACCAGCTCGAAGATCGCCGGCATGACCAGCGCGACCGCCGCCAGCAGCAGCATCGCCGACTGCGAGCTGGCCGCCGTGCGGTCGAACCTCTGCCGGTCGCGCCCGAGGCCGCCGATGAACATCGACGCGCCGAGCACGAGCAGGATGTTGCCCAGCATCGAGCCGATCAGCGACGCCTTGACGACCTCGTGCAACCCCTTGTTGAGGGCGAACAGCGCGATGATGATCTCGGGCGCGTTGCCGAACGTGACGTTCAGCAGGCCGCCGATGCCGGGACCGCTGCGATGCGCCAGCTCCTCGGTCGCGCGACCCATCAGCGCCGCCGTCGGGATCACCCCGCCGGCCGACACGAAGAAGATCGCGATCGCCGACGCGCCGATCGCATCCAACACGATCGCCAGCGGGATCAGCGGGACGAGGAGGTACGGCCAGCCCTCGCCGCTGGTCAGGAAGGAGCGCCATTGCATGCGCTCCGGAGCCTAGAGCGTCGAGCTACTTGATGTACTTGGCGCAGGCCTGGACCTTCGCCAGGTCCTCGCCCGCCGCCTGGATGCAGGACGCGTAGTCGCTCTGGGTGCTGCTGCTCGTGCTCGGCGCCGGGGTGGTCGTGGTGTCCGGCGTCGTGGTCGTCTGCGGCGTGGTCGTCGAGGACGAACCGAGCAGGCCGAGCTGGGACAGCACGGTGCGCAGCTGGCTGATCGGCTTGGCGCCCGCGGGCTTCCTGATCGTCTGCGGCTGGTTGAGCTGGGCGAGCGTGACGTCGAAGACGACGTGGCCCTGGTTCAGCTGGACGTTGACCGCGACCTTGCGCAGCGTGTGGTCCTTGGCGCCGGTCCAGACGTCGACCTTGGCCGACTTGATCGCCTTGGTGATCGACGCGCGCTGCGCGGCGGTCAGCTGGGTCGGGACGTTGGTCCCGGTCGCCGAGGAGGCCGAGGAGGTCACCGACTTCGCCTTGCCCAGCAGCTTGGAGACGTCGTCGAGCAGCACCGGGACGTTGACGCCGGCGCTGACGTGCTCGGTGTCGGTGCCCGCGATGTCCTCGGAGCCGACCGTCCTGGCGCCGGTCAGCCAGCGCAGCGGGTCGATCCCGAGCGCGGCCAGCGTCGGCTGCGACCTGGCGGAGGACTTCCTGTCGGCGTCCCTCTTGGCGTTCAGGTAGCCGTTGGCGAACGCCCTGTAGATGTCGGAGCCGAGCGTGAACGCCTGGCCCTCGATCGTCAGGTAGCCGCCGCCCTGGGCGAAGACCGCGCCGACCGTGACCGGGTTGGTGCCGCCGTCGAAGTCGACGCCGAGCGCGAAGTCCGGCAGCGTCTTGCCGCCGTTGGACTGGAACGGCCCGTTGATGTGCAGCCTCAGCGGCGTGTTGCCGAGCGCCTGGACCTGCGGCAGGTTGACGTCGAGGTCGGCGTCGAGCCGGCCCGAGCGGATCGGATGGTCGGCGCCGAAGGTGTCCTTCAGCAGCGCGGCGGCGGAGTTGCCGCCGCTGCCGGAGTCGTCGGACGACGATCCGCAGGCGGCAAGGCCGACGGCGAGCGCGAGCGCGGCGAGCAGGGCGGTGAGCTGGGCGAGGCGTTGCGGCACGAGAAGCGTCGGACCGTAGCATCGCCCCTGTGCCAAAAGCTCCAGTTGCGGCGCCGTCGCCGGGGCGATGCTCGGCATCACGGTGCCGTCGAACGCCGGTTCTCCTCGTTGCCCTGCTGACGCTCGCGCTCCCGGGGATCGCCTCCGCGAAGGGCCCGACGGTCGCGGCGGAGCTGTCGCGGCTGCAGGCCGACGGCTCGCTCGACGCCGCCACGAGCGAGTCCTACAAGAACGCCTACGACGACGCGCGCAAGACGCTCAAGCAGCTCCACGGCTTCCGGCACGCGCAGCTGCGCGCGGTGATCGGGAACGTCGACGCGCTCGCGGCGCGCAGGCAGTTCATCCCGTCGCGCCTGAAGCCGGAGTTCCTCACGCTCCAGCGCAACCGCGCCTGGTGGGCCGCGGCGCCCATCCCCTACGCGGGCGAGCGCAAGACGTTCCCGCCCTCGCAGGTCGTGTGGCAGTTCTACCCCGGCCAGGGCTGGCAGATCCAGTGGCTCGGGACGTTCGGCAAGGCCAACGCCCTGTGGATGGTCAGGACGCGCGACGCCGACCTGAAGCGGCTGCTCGACGAGGTGCTCGGCCTCGCGACGCAGCGCGCGGGCGGGATCGCCTTCGAGTACCTGTTCACCTTCGACGGCGGGCGGCCGCCGTGGGTCTCGGGCCTCGCGCAGGGCACGGGGCTGAGCGCGCTCGCGCGCGGCGCGGTCCGTCTCAAGGACACCAAGTACTTCGACGCCGCCCGCACCGCGCTCGGGATCTTCCGGACGCCGCCGCCCGCGGGCGTCGCGGTCAGGACCGCGGCGGGGACCAACTACCTGCAGTACTCCTACGCGCCGAAGCTGACGATCGTCAACGGCTTCACGCAGTCGCTCAACGGCCTGCACGACTTCGCGACGCTCGCCAACGACGCCGACGGGCGCGCGCTGTTCAGCGCCGGCGAGACGCACCTGCGCAGCGTCCTGCCCGGCTTCGACACCGGCGCGTGGTCGCTGTACTCCAAGCCGGGCGCGGAGTCCGACCTCGGCTACCACAGGGTCCTGCGCGACTTCCTCACCGGTCTGTGCGACCGCCTCAAGGACGACCGCACCCGCGGCCACCTCGCGCAGGTCGAGGCGCCGCCGTCGGGCAGCACCACGACGGTCCCGGACCCCAAGCTCTACTGCGACACCGCCGCGGACTTCACCGCCGACCTGCACACCAAGCCCAAGCTCACGCTCACGCCGCCCACCAGGCCGCTCAGCGCCAAGCACGACGCGCACGTCGCCTACACGCTCGACAAGGTCTCCACGGTGACCATCACCGCGACCCGCGCCGGCAGGCTCGTCCTCTCCCGCAGCGCCCGCCTCGGCCGCGGCAGGCACGCCGTCTCACTCAAGCCCGCGCAGGCCGGCCCGCTCACCCTCCGCATCGCCGCCACCGACCTCGCCGGCAACGCGACCACCACCGCCGCGACGATCCACGTGCGCGCCGCCGCCCCGGCGGTCTAGGATCCCGGGCTCTTGGGAGCCCCGCGCACGATCCTCTACACGGGCAAGGGCGGCGTCGGCAAGACGTCGGTCGCCGCGGCCACCGCGCGCCGCTGCGCGGCCGCCGGCCTGCGCACGGTCGTGCTCAGCACCGACCCCGCGCACTCGCTCAGCGACTCGCTGGAGACGAAGCTCGGCGGCGAGCCCACCGCGGTCGGCGACCTGCTCTGGGGCCAGGAGGTCAGCGCCCAGGACGAGATGGAGCGCAACTGGGCCGGCGTCCAGGACTGGCTCGGCGAGCTGCTGATCGCCCGCGGCGTCGACCGCATCAGCGCCGAGGAGCTGACGGTCCCGCCGGGCATGGACGAGCTGTTCAGCCTGCTGGCGATCAAGCGCCACCACGAGTCCGGCGAGTTCGACGCGGTGATCGTCGACTGCGCGCCGACCGGCGAGACGCTGCGCCTCCTCTCCTTCCCGGACGTCGCGCGCTGGTGGCTGGACAAGGTCTTCCCGCAGCAGGGCCGGATCCTCGACGCCGCGCGGCCGTTCGCCCGCGCGGTGCTCGACGTGTCGCTGCCGGGCAACGAGGTCTTCGACGACGTCCAGCGGCTCGTGCGCAACCTGATCGCGATGAACGAGATCCTCCGCGACAACGAGCACGTCAGCGTGCGTTTGGTGATGACCCCTGACCGGATGGTCGTAGACGAGGCGCGGCGCACGTTCACCTACCTCAACCTGTACGGGTACCTGACCGACGCGGTCGTCGTCAACCGCGTCTTCGGCGCCGAGGTCGGCGACTACTTCGGCGCCTGGCGCGACCGCCAGCAGGCGCAGTTGGTCTCCGTCCGCGACGCGTTCGCGCCGGTCCCGGTCCTGCAGGCGCCGTACTTCGAGGAGGAGGTCGTCGGCCCGGCGATGCTCGACCGCCTCGGCGACGCGGTCTTCGGCGGCGACGACACGCCGCCCGCGCAGGCGATCCACCACACGTCGGTCTCCGAGCGCCTCGAGCTCGGCACCGACGGCGCGACGCTGCGCCTGGAGCTGCCGTTCGCCCAGCGCGGCGACATCTCGCTCAAGCGCGCAGGCCAGGAGCTGATCGTGCGCGTGGATGGGCACAAGCGCACCATGTTGCTCCCGCCCGCCCTCGACGACCTGCAGCCCAGCGGCGCCGCCTTCGAGGACGGCGCGCTGATCGTGACCTTCGCACGCGCCGTGGCGGCCGCCGATGCCTGACCCCGCCGACCCGATCGACCTCGGCGAGCTGCGCGAGCGCCTGCGCGCCACGCAGGAGGCCGCCGAGAAGCTCGCGGGCCGCGTGCCGCCGCAGGGCTGGGCGTCGGCGACCAGCAGCGAGCGCGAGGAGACCGCGGCCGAGATCCAGGCGCTCGCCGGGATCCTGCACGCGCTCCGCGACCTCGTCCCGGAGGACCTGTGGGACGAGATCCGCGAGGTCGTCCGGCGCCTGCTGCTGCTCCTGCGCGCGCTGCTGGACGTCGTGGTCGAGCGGCTCGGGCCCGAGGGCGAGCGGGCGGAGCGCCGCAGCGGCGGCGGCCCGGACCTCCAGGACATCCCGATCGCCTGAGCCGTCCGTGCCCCGCTTCTACAATCGGCCCCGATGACCGGGGCGCTCTCTCGTCTTCGCCGCGCGTACGCCGGGCTCGCGACCGAGCAGCGGCGGGTCGGCCTCGCGGCCCTGCTCGTGCTGGCCTCGATGTTCCTGCCCTGGTACTCGAAGTCGACCAACGCGATCACCAGGAACGGGCTGGCGAACCTGCACGAGTCCAAGATGGCGATCCTCGTGCCGTCGTTCGTGGAGGCGTCGATCTTCCTGGTCGCCGTCGCGGTCCTGGCGCTGATGTTCTTCCGCGGCGAGGGGCGGGCGTTCCACCTGCCGTTCGGCGACGGGATCGTCTGCACCGCCGCGGGCGCGTGGGTCGCATTCTTGGTGTTCTACCGCTTCATCGACCAGCCGTCGGGCGGGACGTCGAAGAACCTCGCCTACACCTACGACCTGTCGTGGGGGATCTTCTTCGGCCTGCTCGCCGCCGCGTTCCTGATCTACAGCGGGACGCGGCTGCGCCTGGCGCACGTCGCCGAGCCGCCGCTGCCGGGCGAGGCGCCGACCGCGGTCGCGCCGATCGACGAGCCGCCGACGACGCAGGCGCCGGCGGAGTCGGCGACGACGACCGCGCCGGTCCCCGACGAGGAGGCCGCGCGGCTCGAGCGCGAGCGGCGGCGGGCGGAGCGCGCGGCGCGGCGCGGCGAGGAGCGCACGACGGTCGCGCCGGCTGCGGAGCCGACGACGAAGGCTCCGGCTCCGGACCGGCCGGAGATCGACGGCGGCACGCAGCTCTCGTTCGACGAACAGGAATAGCGCTCGCGCACCTCGGGAACCCCGAGGACATGCTTGGTCGACGCAGGACAACGGACCGCTATGTGGACGATCACGACGTGGTCGTCGAGCACGGCGCGTCGCTCGCGAAGGGTCCAGCTCTGATCGCGGGCTCCGTGCTGGTGGCCTTCGGGCTCGCCGCGCTGCTGAAGAACAACGACTTCCCGTCGTTCTCGCAGCAGTTCCCTGACGGGACCGCGCAGGGGACGAACTTCCTGGGCATCGAGGTCAACGGCTGGACGGCGTTCTTCTCGATCACCGCGGGCGCGCTGATGCTGTTCGGCGCCGCCCAGCACCACCTGGCCAAGCTGATGTCGACGATCGTCGGGCTGGCGCTGCTGGCCTGTGCGGTGATCGCGCTGATCGACGGCGACGACGTCCTCGGCCTCGCCGCCACCAACGCCTGGACGAAGGCCGCGTTCGCGATCGCCGGTGGCGTGATCCTGCTCAACGCGCTGATGCCGCGCAGGACCCACACCCGCGAGGTGGCGACGACCGCGCCCGCGACCGCCCGGACCACCACCGCCGAGCCGGCGACGACCGTCCACGACCGTGAGCCCGTGGCCGACCGGACCGTCGCCGCCGACCGCGATCGCCCGGTCGCTGCCGACCGCACCGCCGTGACCGACCGCACGCCGATGGCGGAGCGCGAGACGGTCGCCGACCGCGAGCCCGTCGCCGACCGCACCACGCCGGTCGCCGACGCCGCCGCGCCGGCTCCGCGCCGCCGCCGCAGGATCTTCGGCCGCCCCGGCCCGCGCGAGAACGACCAGCCGACCTACGTCGACGGACCCCGCACCCAGAGGACGACGGTCCGCGACGACGAGCCCGCGACGACCGTCGCGCCCGGCGACCCCGACCGCCCGCTCTAGAAGCTTCGCCCCACGCCTGCGGCAGGCTGCTCGCGGATCACTCGTGGTCTGCGAGCAGCGCCGCGACGATCCGCGCGAACGCCTCCAGGTCCGCGGGCGCCAACGTCCTCAGCCCGGGCGGCGGCTCCGACAGGATCGCCTCCGCCCTCCTCGCCGCCTTCACGCCCTCCGGCGTCAGCTCGATCAGCTTGCGGCGCCTGTCGTCCGGATGCGGCTTGCGGTCGACGAGCCCGCGCTCCTCGAGGTCGTCGACGATCACCGAGACGAACGGCGGGTCGGTCGCCAGCTTGGTCGCCAGCTCGCGCCCCGTCTTCGGCCCCTCGAGCAGGTAGCGCAGCGCCTTGACGCGCACGTAGGACATGCCGCCCAGCGCGTCGCTGACCTGCTTGCGGCGGTCGTCGCCGCGGACGATCTCGGTCAGCGCCAGCCAGTCCCGGCCCAGGTCGCTCATGCCGCCACCCCCGTCCCCATCAGCTGGTCGGCGGTCCGGGCCGCGGTCCCGCGCGCCCACGCGCCGGTGGTCAGCAGGCCGAGCCCGACGATCACCGCGCCGCAGCCGGCCAGGATCCACCAAGCGGTATGACTTGCCTGCGCGAAGCTCGTGTGCAGCGACGCGCCCGCCGCCGCGCTGGTCACCGCGCCGACGACCGCGACACCGAGCGACTGCCCGACCATCCGCGACGTCGAGGCGACCGCCGCCGCCACGCCCGCCTGGTCGGCCGGCATCCCGGAGACCGCGGTGTTCGTGATCGGCGTGTTGATGAAGCCGAAGCCGATCCCGAAGACGAAGTACGCCAGCAGCAGGTGCGCGATCGCGGTGTCCGGCTCGATCGTCGCCAGCAGGACCGCCGACAGCCCGATCCCGACGCCGCCGATCAGCAGCGGGATCCGCGGCCCGACGGTCCCGACGACGCGCCCCGACACCGGCCCGAAGATCATCGCCATGCCCGCCATCGGCAGCGTCAGCAGCCCCGCGTGCAGTGCGCTGTAGCCGCGGACCTCCTGCAGGTACAGGGTGTTGAGGAACAGGAACCCGGCCATCGCCGCGAACGCGCAGACCGCGATGATCGTCGCGCCCGCGAACGGCGCGCTGCGGAAGAAGCGCAGCTCGATCAGCGGCTCCCTGCGCTTGGGCTCGTAGAAGATCAACCCGCACAACGCCGCGGCCGAGACGACGAACAGCCCGACGATCGTCGGCGACGTCCAGCCCTTGTCCGGCCCCTCGATGATCGCGTACACCAACGAGGCGAGCATCACGACCACCAGCACCTGCCCGACCGGGTCCACGCGCCGCGCCCGCGCCGCCCTCGACTCCGGCACATAGCGCGCGGTCAGCGCGATCGCCAGCAGCCCGACCGGGATGTTGACCAGGAAGATCGCGCGCCAGCTGATCCCGACCAGGGCGCCGCCGATCACCGGGCCGAGCGCCAGCGAGATCCCGACGACCCCGCCCCAGACGCCGATCGCCTGCGCCCGCTCGCGCGGGTCGTCGAACGTGTTGCGGATGATCGACATCGCGACCGGGTTGAGCATCGAGCCGCCGACGGCCTGCAGCATCCGCGCGCCGATCAGGACGCCGGTGCTCGGCGCGACGCTGCACAGCAGCGAGCCGAGCGTGAAGATCGTCAGCCCGACCTGGAAGACCCGGACGCGCCCGAGCCGGTCGGCGGTCGACCCCGACACCATCAACAACGACGCCAGGACCAAGGTGTAGGCGTCGATCGTCCACTGCAGCTCGGAGACCGAGGCGTGGAAGTCGGCGCGGATCGACGGCAGCGCGACGTTGACGATCGTCACGTCGAGCCCGACGATCAGCAGGCTCATGCAGCAGATCGCCAGGACGCGGATCCGTCCGCGGCGATCGAGATCGACGGTCGTTGTAGGCATACAACCGTTATAGCACCACAATCGTTATGTGGCTACAACGACCGTCAGAAGTCGAGCGGCCCGTGGTCCTGGTAGGCGCTGTGCGCGCCCCAGAACAGCAGCGCGGTCGCCAGGAACAGGATCGCCAGCCCGATCGCCACGATCCGCCTGTCCTGGAAGATGTGCCCCATCAACGCCAGCACGACGCCGAACGCGATCAACGCGTAGATCGGTGGTGCGGAGAGGGCGCCCAGGAGCAACACGAGCAGCACGGGTCGCTCACCCTAGTGTCCTTCGTAGACTTCAGCGCCCATGCCGGTCGAGCCGAACTCCGTCAGCGACGTCAACGAGGGCCTGCGGGCCACGGGCTACCTGCCCGGAGAGGCCACCGCGCTGGTCTCCTACCTCGCCGCGCAGCTCGGCAAGCCGATCCTCGTGGAGGGTCCCGCGGGCGTCGGCAAGACCGAGCTGGCCAAGGCGCTGGCGAAGTACCTCCAGCGCGACCTGATCCGCCTGCAGTGCTACGAGGGCCTCGACGAGGCCAAGGCGCTGTACGAGTGGAACTACCGCAAGCAGCTCCTGCGCATCCAGGCCGAACGCCAGGGCACGGGCTGGGACGACGTCCAGGACGACATCTTCGGCGAGGAGTTCCTGCTCCAGCGCCCGCTGATGACCGCGATCGCGTCGCCGGACCCGGTCGTCCTGCTGATCGACGAGATCGACAAGACCGACCAGGAGTTCGAGGCGATGCTCCTGGAGGTCCTCTCCGACTTCCAGATCTCGATCCCCGAGCTCGGGACCGTCGCGTCCAAGTCGCACCCGGTCGTGCTGTTGACCTCCAACAACACGCGCGAGCTGACCGAGGCGCTGAAGCGCCGCTGCCTCTACCTGTGGCTCGACTACCCCGACCTCGAGCACGAGCTGGAGATCGTCAAGCTGCACACGCCCGACCTGCCCGACGCGGTCGGCCGCAAGCTCGTCGAGGTCGTCGCGATGGTCCGCGACCTGGACCTCAAGAAGCCGCCGTCGATCGCGGAGTCGATCGACTGGGCGCGCGCGCTGCTGCTCCTGGGCGCGCAGGACATCGACAGGCAGGTCTTCAACGACACCTTGTCGGTCATCGTCAAGCACCGGACCGACCTCGACGTCGTCGCCGAGCGTGTCGGGGTCAAGCTCAGTGCCCCCGCTGCCCCATAGGAACGCGCGCCGGGCCGGCGTCCACGGCACGGTCAAGCTCGAGCGCCCCGGCATGGCCGGGCGGCTGCTCGAGTTCGGCGAGGAGCTGCGCGGCGAGGGCGTCGCGATCGGCACGTCGGAGTTGTTGGATGCCTTCGTGGCGCTCCAGCACGTCCCGTGGACCGACCAGGTCGACTTCCGGGAGGCGCTGGCCGCGACGCTGGCGAAGTCCCAGGACGACCGCCGCGTCTTCGAGCTGGTCTTCGACCGCTTCTTCTTCCGCGCCGCGGAGCTGGCGGCAATCGAGGAGGGCGTGCGCGAGCAGGGCGGGATCTCGCCCGACGAGGCCGGCCAGCTCGACATGGAGGAGCTGCGCCGCCAGGTCGCCGAGGCGGTCCGGGACGGCAACGAGGCGCTGATGCGCGACCTCGCGCGGATGGCGATCGCGGCGTTCGGGCGCCAGGGCGAGGGCTCCGGCGTGATCGGCGTCGACGTGCAGCGGATCCGGCGCTCACTCGCGCTGAGGACCGATCCCCAGCCGCAGCTGCCCGAGGAGGACCCGCGGCGCGACGGGCTGCCGCGCGAGGAGATCCGGCGCTTCGAGCAGCTGCTGCGCCAGGAGCTGGAGCGCGGGCAGATCGAGCGCTCCGAGCAGCTCTCCCCCGCGCGGCCGCTGAACGAGCTGGACCGCGCGTTGCCGAGCGGGCCGCTGCAGGACCTGGCCGCCGTGCACCGCGTGGTCGCGCAGCTCAAGCGGCGGCTGAAGACGCAGGGCAACGAGATGCGCGGGCAGAAGCGCCACGCCGCGGTCGACATGCGCAAGACGATGCGCGCGTCGCTGGAGTTCGGCGGCGTCCCCGCGGTCATCAAGGAGAAGCCGATCCGCCCGCGGCGGCCGGAGATCTACGTGCTCTGCGACGTCTCGACCAGCGTCACGAGCGCGTCCGTGTTCTTCCTGTCGGTGCTGCACGCGCTGCACGACTCGTTCCGCAAGATGCGATCGTTCGTGTTCATCGAGCGGATCTCGGAGGTCACCGAGATCTTCGCCAAGGAGCGCGACTTCAGGGCCGTGGCCGAGGCGATCGGGCGCGACTCCGGCGTCGCCGACATCAGCGGCTACACCGACTACGGGCGCGTCTGGAGCGAGTTCAAGGAGCTGGTCGAGGACGACCTGCACCCGCGCGCCACGGTCATCGTCCTGGGCGACGCCCGCACCAACGGCCGCGACCCGCGCGCCGACCTCTTCGCCCAGATCGCGCACAAGGCCGGCCGCACCTTCTGGCTCAACCCGGAGCCGCGCCTGTACTGGAACTACGGCGACTCCGTGATCTCCGCCTACGAGCAGCACTGCGACGCCTACGAGTGCTGGACCACCCAGCAGCTCGAGGACTTCGTGAAGGCGCTGACCAAGCCGGTCCGCAACTAGCCGCGCGGCGCGGCCGCCGCCGGACCGCGCGGTTGCGCTTTGCGCGCCCGTGGGTATCGGGGAGGGATGCCGCGCCTGCTCTTCGCCCTCGCCCTGCTGTGCATGCTCGCCGCGCTGGTGGTGCCCGGCGGTGCCGGGGCCGTGCAGGGATCGCGCTACCACGAGGGCGTCAGCGGGACCGCGGGGGTCGTCGCGACCGAGTCGCCCGCCGCCGCGCGTGCCGGGCGGGCGGTGCTGGCCAAGGGCGGCAACGCGATCGACGCGGCGGTCACGACGGTGTTCGCGCTGAACGCCGCGCGGCCGCAGTCCTGCGGGATCGGCGGCGGCGGGTACATGTTGTACCGGTCGCCCGACGGCAAGGTGCGGGCCCTGGACTACCGGGAGATCGCGCCGGCCGCGTTCAGGAACGACACCTTGGTGCCGCCAGGGCTGCACAAGACGTTCACGGGGCACCTGACGGTCGGCGTCCCGGGCACGCTGGCGGGGATGGCGAGCGCGCTGCAGCGGTTCGGGACGATCACGCTGCCCGAGGCGATGGCGCCGGCCGAGAGGCTGGCGCAGAACGGCGTCCACGTGACGACGTCGCTGAGCGGCGCGATGGGACGGCGGGCCAAGGACATCAGGTTGTTCCGGGCGGCGGCCGGCATCTACCTCAAGAACGGGGCGCCCTACGCGCCCGGCGACCTGCTCGTCAACAGGGACCTCGCGCGGACGTTCCGCATGATCATGCGCGACGGGATCGGCGCGTTCTACGGCGGCCCGATCGCGCGGCTGATCGTCCGCGACATGCGCGCGCCGCGCGACTCCGGGACCACCGACGCGGGGCTGCTGGCCGTCAAGGACTTCAAGGCCTACAGGCCGCTCTGGCGCACGGCGCTGCACGGCACCTACCGCGGGCGCGACGTCTACGCGGTGCCGCCGTCGACCAGCGGCGGCACGACGATGCTGGAGCTGTTGAACATCTTGGAGGGCTACGACCTCAGGGCGATGGGCGAGGGCAGCGCGCAGGCGATCACGGCGATCTCCGAAGCGCAGAAGATCGCCTGGGCCGACCGTGGCGCCTACACCGCCGATCCGGCGTTCGACCGCCAGCCGGAGGCGCAGCTGCTGTCGAAGGACTACGCGGCGCAGCGGCGCGCGCAGATCGACCTCAACAGGGCGCAGGTGTTCCAGCCCGGCTCGTTCCCGGCCGGCCCGACCGCGCTCGGCGCGGGCGCCGACTTCAACCCGCACGGCTCGACGACCCATGTTGATGTGGTCGACGCCAGGGGCGGCGCGGTCAGCGTGACGTGCACGATCGAGCAGGAGTTCGGCAGCGCGGTCGTCGCGCCCGGGACCGGGTTGTTGTTGAACAACGAGCTGACCGACTTCAGCGCCCCGGGCACCGCCAACGAGCCCCAGCCGGGCAAGCGCCCGCGCTCCTCGATCAACCCCACCATCATGGTCCAGTCCGGCAAGCCGGTCCTGGTCGCGGGCGCGGCGGGCGGCAGCACGATCATCATGGGCCCGACGCTCGCCGTGCTCGACACGGTGGACTTCGGGATGACACTGCCCCAGGCGGTCGACGCCGAACGCTTCGACGACCAGGGCACCAACAGGCTCATGATCGAGGACACGCGGATCGCGCCGAGCGTGTTGTCGCAGTTGACGAGCGAGGGCTACAGCTTGACCCGCCAGGGCGAGTACGGCGTCGCCCCGCGCATGCAGCTCGCCGGCCTGGCGCCCGGCCCGGCGGGACTGGCGACCGCGGTCTCCGACTCCCGGTCGGACCGCGGCGCGCTCGCCGTCCCGCCGAGCGCGCCGCCGCCTACCCCACCACGTGGAAGGTGAACGCGTACCTCTTGCCGCCGTCCAGGGCGTGGAGGTCCATCGTGCCGCGGGCGTTCTTGTAGGCCCCGGTGCCGCCGGTGATCGCCAGCGTCGAGTCCTTGGTGTCGTAGAACGGGCCCTCGACGACGAGCTGGCCCTTCGGCAGGAACGTCGTCCAGTTGCACTCGTAGGCGCTGCCGGCGACGGTCCGGATGCAGTAGCCCTGGTCGGTCGCGACCTGGGTCCTGTCCTGGGCGTCGAAGACGGGGTTGGCGAACGTCAGGACGTCGCCCGCGCTGTCGCCGGAGGCGCCGGTGTCGGTCGTCGCGTCGGTGTCGGCGTGCTCGATCACGGCGATCCCGCCATGCCCGCCACCACCCTTGACCCCGTGCTTGGGGCCGTGGCCGTCGGCGTTGTTGCCGTGCGCGAACGCGACCGCGCTCAGGGCGAGCACGATGGCGCAGGCCGCGACGAGCGGCAGGGGCAGTCTGACGAGGCGTCTCATGGTCGCCGGTAGTACCCTCCGTGGGACTGGAATCACAGGGGGGCTCGCGGACGCGGGCTGAGATGGCGCCTAGGAACGTCCGGCGCAGACCCTTCGAACCTGTGGGGTAATGCCCGCGGAGGGAGCGATGGCGACGAGGCTCGAGGCTCCGGAGGTGGAGCCTCGCGACGTTGAAGGCGACGTGCAGATCACGGGTGTGACGCGCCGGTTCGGCGATGTCGTCGCGCTCCGTGACGTGTCGCTGCGCGCCGCGCCGGGCGAGGTCGTCGCGGTCGTCGGGCCTTCGGGGAGCGGGAAGTCGACGCTGCTGGAGCTGGTCTGCGGGCTGCAGGTGCCGGACTCCGGGACCGTCGTCGCCGGCCGCGCCGTCCTGATGCCCCAGCGCGACCTGCTGCTGCCGTGGCTCGATGCGCGCGACAACGCGGCGCTGCCGCTGCGGATCGCGGGCGTGGGTCGCGACGAGGCGCGGTCGCGCGCCCATGCGCTGCTGGAGCAGCTCGGGCTGGACGGCTTCGAGGGCGCCCGGACGTGGGAGCTGTCGGGCGGGATGCGCCAGCGCGTCGCGGTCGCCCGGACGCTGCTGGCGGGCGCGCCGATCCTGTGCCTCGACGAGCCGTTCGGCGCGCTCGACGCGATCACGCGCGCCGACACGCAGCGGTGGCTGGCGGAGGTGCTGGCGCAGGAGCCGCGCACGGTCCTGCTCGTCACCCACGACGTCGAGGAGGCCGCGGTGCTCGCCGACCGGATCGTCGTGCTCTCCGCACGCCCCGGCCGGGTCGTCGCCGACCTGCGCGCCGACCTGCCGCGCCCGCGCGATCCCACCGACCCGGCGGTCGTCGCGGTCCGCGCCGAGGCGCTGGCCGCGCTGCGCTCCAGGGGCGAGGTGTAGGCCATGCTCGCCGCGCTCATCCTGGTGGCCTTCCTCGGTGCGTGGGAGCTCTACGCCCGCTTCGGCTCGGTCGACGCGTTCATCCTCCCCGCGCCCGACCAGGTTGCGGCCTCGCTGTGGGACGACCGCGGGTTGTTGTGGTCCAACCTGCTCGTGACCGCGCAGGAGATGGTCCTGGGGTTGCTCGTGAGCGCGATCTGCGCGACCGCGCTGGCCTTCGCGCTGCACCGCTACGGCCCGCTGCGCCGCGCGGTCTACCCGCTGCTCGTCGGCTCACAGGCGATCCCGATCGTGACGATCGCGCCGCTGCTGGCCGCGTGGTTCGGCTACGGGATCCTGCCCAAGCTCGTGATCGTCGCGCTCGTCTGCTTCTTCCCGATCGTCGTCACGACGCTCGACGGCCTGCGCGCCGTGGACCCCGAGCAGCACAAGCTGATGAAGACGCTCGGCGCCACCCGCGGGCAGACGTTCCGCTGGGTCGAGGCGCCCGCCGCCCTTCCCGCCGCGCTGAGCGGCGCCAAGATCGCGGTCGCCGTCGGCGGGATCGCCGCGGTCTTCGCCGAGTACTCGGGCTCCGAGAGCGGCCTCGGGCACCTGCTGCTGCAGTCGATCCCGCAGCTCGAGACCGCGCGCGCGTGGGCGACGATGGTCGTCCTCGCCGCGCTGGCGATCCTCTGCTTCTCCCTCCTCGCCCTCGCCGAGCGCCGCCTGGCGCCGTGGGCCCACCGACGAAAGGACCCCGACGCATGATGCCGCGTCGCATCACGGCCGTTGTCATCGCCCTTGCCCTGACGATCCCGCTCGCCGCCTGCGGCAGCAAGCAGGACGTCACCACGACCGGCGGCCCGGTCGACCACATCACGTTGGTCCTCGACTACCTGCCCAACGCCGACCACGCGCCGATCTACGCCGCGCAGAGGATCGGTGCGTTCAAGGCCGCTCATCTGGATGTGAAGATCGTCACGCCGACCGACCCGGCCGCGCCGTTGAAGCAGGTCGAGGCCAGGCAGGCCGACCTCGGGATCTCGTATGAGCCGGAGGTCCTGCTGGCGCGTGACAAGGGCGCGAGGATCGCGGCGGTGGGTGCGCTGATCCAGAAGCCGCTGACGTCGATCATGTCGCTGCACGGGAAGATCAAGACGCCGAAGGACCTGAAGGGCGCGAGGATGGGCACGGCGGGGATCCCGTACCAGTCGGCGTATCTGAGGACGATCGCGACGGAGGCCGGGGTCGATCCGTCGTCGATCCACGAGGTCAACGTGGGGTTCAACCTCGTCCCGAGCATGTTGTCCAAGAAGGTCGATGGGACGTTGGGAGCGTTCTGGAACGTGGAGGGCGTCCAGCTCCAGCGCCAGCACAAGGACCCGACGATCATCAAGATGGACGAGGCCGGCGTGCCGACCTACAACGAGCTCGTCTTCGTCGCGAGCCAGGATCGCCTGCAGGAGAAGGGCTACGGGGCGATCATCCGGCGGTTCATGCAGGCGCTGTCGCGGGGCGCGAGGGCGGTCAGGGCCGACCCGCAGGTGGGCGCCGACGCGTTGACGAGCGCCGACAGGGACCTCGAGCCGGCGCTGACGCTGGCCCAGGTCAAGGCGACGCTGCCGGTCTACTTCCCGTCGAACGCCGCCTACCCGTGGGGCTTCATGAACGCCGACGAGTGGAGGGCGTACGGCCAGTGGATGGTCACCAACAGGCTGGTGAGCACGCTGCCGACGCCGACGTCGATCACGAACGAGTTCCTGCCCGGCCGCGGGATCTGAGCGCGTGAGCGGGCGGGTGCGGGTCGCGCACACGGTCGCGTTCGCGGATGGGCCGGGTGGCGGGAACCCGTGCCCGGTCGTGTTCGGCGCGGAGGGCTGGAGCGACGAGGAGCTGCGCGCCGCCGCCGCGGGGTTCGGGCACGAGACGTGCTTCGTCCTGCCGCCGTCGTCGCCGTCGAGCGGTGTCGCGGCGCGCTTGCGGTACTTCGTGCCGAACCACGAGATGGAGATGTGCGTGCACGCGACGGTGGCGGCGAGCGTCCTGCTCGGCGTGGAGGACGGCGCGCGCGTTGAGACGCCGCTGGCGACGCGGACCGTACGGCGGCCGGCGGCGGACGAGGCGATCGTGGAGCTGGGGGCGGTCGAGGTGGGGCCGGGGGTCGACGCGGAGCGCGTCGCAGCTGTGCTGGGCGGCGGCGCGGCAGCCGTGACGGGCGTCGCGGTGTCGGTCTCGGTCGCGCGACCCAAGCTGCTCGTCCCGCTCGCCGACGAGGCGGCGCTCGACGCGCTGGCGCCCGACTTCGACTCGCTCTGGGCGTTGTGCGATGCGTTGAGGACGACCGGCGTGTACGCCTACACCTTGGACGCGCGCGACGCGGACGTCGCCGCGCGCCAGTTCCCGGTCCGGGCGGGCTACGACGAGGACCCGGCGACCGGCGTCGCCGCGGGTGCGCTCGTTGCGTGGCTCGCACGGGAGCGGGGCGCCGATCAAGATGTACGCGTTGCCCAGGGCCGGGCGATGGGCCGGCCCTCGTTGCTGGCGGCCACGGCGCGGTTCGACGAGGGCGGCGACGAGCTCCACGTCGCGGTCGGCGGGCGCGCGGAGGTCATCGCGTGACCGGCTACCGCCTCGTCGAAGGCCCGCCGTCCGTCGAGGACTACATGAACCTCCGGGCGCGCGCCGGCCTGTCGGCCAAGACGCGCGAGCAGGCCACCGCCGGGATCGACGGTGCCTGGTTCGCCGTCCACATCGTCGAGGAGACCACCGGGACGACCGTCGGGATGGGCCGCGTCCTCGGCGACGGCGGCTGGTACTTCCACATCATCGACATGGCCGTCCTCCCCGAGCACCAACGCCGCGGCCTCGGCGACCAGATCCTGACCTCGCTGCTGGACCGCATCCGCACCTCCGCACCCCCCGGCGCCTGGATCAACCTCCTAGCCGACCCACCCGGCCGCCCCCTCTACACCCGCCACGGCTTCACCAAAACCGCCCCCGACTCCATCGGCATGTCCCTCAACCTCTAACGCCCGCCCGCGGAGAGCGGGACGGCAGCGAGGTGCCAGAGACGACGACGCATCGGTTGCGAAACGCCGGCGCGACACCGAACGCCAACCGCCCAGCGACGGCCGCGCAACCAGAGACGACGAGAGCGTGTACCGAGAAGCGCGGAGACTGCGACGGTCGCGAAGTGCCAGAGACGACCGCGGATTGGTGGCGAGACGACCGCACAGCAACCGACGCCCACCGCCCCGCAACACCGGCGCGACCAGAGACGACGAGACACGTCTGCCGAGAAGCGCGGAGAGCGCGACCGCCGCGAAGTGCCAGACACGACCGCGGATTGGTGGCGAGGTGACGGCGTATCGGCGGGCGCCGACCGCCCTGCAACGGCCGCGCAACCAGAGACGACGAGGCGCGTGTACCGAGGCCGGCGGGGCGCCGGGCCGGGGTCAGCGGTTGTGGTTGACGGACTTCGTCAGCACCTGCACGTACCTGAGGACGCGGGAGTTGACGAAGGGGCTCACGTGGGTGACCTGGTCGTTCTGGCCGGCGTCGTCGATCGCGGCGATGCGGCCGATCGGGAGGTCCTTGGGGTAGAGCGAGTCGAGGTCGGGGCGGCTGGAGATCGTGCCTTGGGTGACGACGAGCGCGCCGTGGTCGATCGTCGTGCGGGGGTCGACGCCGTCCATGACGAGGTCGGTCGGCTTCCCGTTGATCTTCCGCGACACGCTGCCCTGCGGCCCGGAGCCGGCGATCTTGGCCCCGACGATCGTCGCCCGGTTCGTGATCAGCTGGACGATCGCGGAATCCTCGGTGACCTGCGAGACCTTGCCGATCAGCCCCTGCTGGTCGTTGCCGTCGCCGCTGGCGGCCACCACCGGCATCCCGCTCTTGACGCCGTCGATCGAGCCCTTGCTGATCCCGATGTGCTCGTACCAGTCGAACGGCGACCGCACGACGACCCGGACGGTCATCGGCCTGTAATCGGCGAGCGCCAGCTCGCGATCCATGTTGTACAACCCGGTCAGCTGGCGGTTCTCGGCGGTCAGCGCGACGCCGCCGATCGCCCGCGAGCGCCAGGCGTCGCGGTCCTTGCGCGCGTCGCCGAGGTCGCCCTTGGCGGTGACCGTGTCGCCGATCCAGCCGGTCAGGTTCGAGAACGGCTTGACCGCGGTCGAGACCCCGGTCCCGATCGGCGACGTGACCGTGCTCAACCCACGCCGGACGTCCTTCGCCGGCCCGCCCGCGACAGCGAGCGCGATGATCACGACGACCACGAACGCGGCCAGCGTGAGACGGCGCCGGAGGATGACGTTGCGCTGCGGCAAGGCCCGAAGTGTAGGAAACCGCGAGCGCTCAGGCCGCCGCTGCGAAGCCGGTTGCGCCGCGGCGAGGCCGGGAGCGTGGAGGCGGCGCGCTGCTAGGCGGCGGCTGCGAAGCGGGTTGCGGCGCCGCCGCCGGTCGCCATGCCGCCGAGGGCGTGGATGCCGGCCAGGCCGGTCCAGCCCGTGTAGGGCGCGAAGAAGTCGAGGACCTCTTGCTCGGTCGCGCGCGCCGAGGGGCGGCCGTCGGCTGCGGCGCGACCCACCAGCTTCAGGTAGGCGAGGTCGCCCGCTGGCAGGACGTCGTAGCGGCCCTGGCCGTGCAGCGCGAGGACGCCGATGGTCCAGGAGCCGATCCCGGGGATCGCGCGGAGGCGGGCCCACGCGCGCTCGTGGTCGCTGCTCCAGAGGTCGATGCGGCCGGAGGCGACCTCGCGGGAGACCTTCACGAGCGACAGCGCGCGGCCGGCACTGAGGTCGAAGGACTGCAGCAGGGCGGGTGCCGTCCCGGCGAGGGTCGCAGCCGAGGGCAGGTCGTGCAACGTCCGGCTCCCGTCCCAGGAGGGCGCCTTACGGCCGAGCCGCCACACGATCTGGCGCTCGATCGCCGCCGCGCGCTCGTACTCGATCAGCTGCTCGCAGATCGCCCAGGCGAGCGCCTCGAACGGGTCGACCCGCCGCGTCACGCGCAGGTGCGGGCGCGACCGGACGGACGCGCCGATCAGCGGGTCGTCCCGGAACAGCTCGTAGAACTCGCGCAGCGACTCGTCGACGCCGAACGCGACGCGGACCCGCGCGATCGCCTCCTCGCAGGCCTCACGTCCGCCCTCCGAGCGCGCGCCGATCACCACGCGGTCGGCCGACGGCTGCGCCGCCCGCACCACGACCGCGACATCATCAACATGGACCAGCCGCTCCCAGACGCCACCGCGCCGTGACGCGACGCCGTCCATCCCCCCGCCGCCCGGCAACCGGAACGGCCAGGCAGGCCTCACCTCACGGCGAGCCTCTGCGCGCGCCACCGCAGACGTGGCGTCAGTCCCGGCCGAGGAAGTGGACGTCGACCAGGAACGAGCGCGTCGCCAGGACGCTGTCGCCCGCCTTGGTGCGGCGCGACAGCGCACGGCGCCCGGCCTTGCGCCCGCGCCGGTGCCGCACGACCGCCACCGTCGCGGCGCCCGCCGCGAACGCGGTCACGCCGACCGCCGCGGCCTGCACGGCCACGGGCGCCCCGATGACCAGCCCACGCGCGCCACCGCGCGCGGCATCCGCCACCGCGGCCGGCACCGAACGGGCGGCGGCACCCGCTCCGGCGCCCACCTCTCCCGGCTCAGGCACGGGCAGGGCATCGACCACCTCCGCGTCCTCGTAGGACTCGGCAGCGACGGTCTCCTGATCCTGCGGCTCGCTCACGACCACCCAGTCTGCCAACTCGACCCGACGACCGCGAAGCAACGTCCGCGAACGACGCTCAGCGAGCGCCCGACGTGCGGTCCGTCGAGGCGGTCGCGGCCGTCGCTGTCGCTCCGTTCTGCTCGCGCGCCGGGACGCTCCGGTTGCCCGTCGCATGCGACGCGGTCCCGAACACGTAGTCCCAGTACGGCGCGCTGATCCCGAACCCGCGCTCGTCGTCCTGGAAGTGATGGCGCATGTGCAGCTCGCGCAGCTTGTGCCCCACGGCCGTGCGCGGCTTGTGGTGGTGCACGTGGTAATGGAGCATGTCGTAGGCCAAGTACCCGGCCAGGAACCCGCCGCCGAACACCAGCGCGTTGTCCCACCCGAGCACCGCCCAGAACGCGGCCAGCACCGCCGCGCCCAGCGGCAGCGAGACCGACGGCGGCATGACCAGCCGCAGCGGGTCGTTCGGGTGGTCGTGGTGGACGCCGTGGATCATCCAGTGCAGCCGCATCCCGAACTCCGACGTGTACGGCTCGAAGTGGAAGACGACGCGGTGCAGCCAGTACTCGAACAGCGTCCAGAAGACGTAGCCCGCGGCGAGCAGCACGATCCCCGTCACCGTGCTCACGCGCGAGAGGCCCGCGACGAGCATCACGGCGATGATCGGCACGAAGAGCAACGGCGGGACCGACGGGTGGACGCGCGTGAAGCGGTCCAGCATCCGGTTCTCGAACATCGGCGGTGAAGCCTTGAGATCGTCGGACCGTGCCATTAGGCCAACCTTATCGCCTCTCGCAACGTGATTGCGTGCGCAATCGCAAATCGGATGATCGGGAACTACCCCTACAAGTCGCGCCCGTACACACGGTACTTCTTGACGATGCGGCCGTTCATGGCCTCCATCCCGCGGTTCATGGCGCGGTTGGTCTCCAGGATCCAGCCCATCTCACCGGAGTGGATGTGCTTGTGGCGCTCGGCGACGTCGAAGTGCTCGACGTACAGCGCGGCCGCCGCACCCGTGTGCTGGAACTTGGGCTTGACCCCCAGGAACCCGACACGGACCTTGTCGATGTAGGAGTTGCGGCGCAGGAAGTGCCACCACCCCAGCGGCAGCAGCCTGCCGTTCATCTTCTTCTGGACCTGGTTGAGGTCCGGGATGGTGATGGCGATCGCGATCGGCTCGTCCTCGACCTCGGCGACCATGAACCAGTCCTTGTTGTAGGCCAGCTGCATCTCGGCCGCGTACTGGTCGAGGTCGTGCTCGTCGTAGGGGACGAAGCCGAAGTTGCGCCGCCACGCGCGGTTGTAGATCTCGCCGAAGACGTCCATGTCGCGGCGCAGGTTCTTGCGCGACATCCGCCGGATCCTGACGTTGTGCTTCTCGCGCGCGTCCCTGGCCAGCTCGGGCAGGATCGGCAGCATCTGCTCGCGGTCGGAGATCTCGAGCTCCCACATGAAGAGGTCGACCTCCTTGTCCAGCGCGACGTCGGCGTGCTCGAGCAAGTGCTGGTAGTACGGCGGGTGCCAGGGCTGGCGGACCATCGGCGGCAGGTCGTGGCCCTCGATGACGATCCCGGACTCGTCGTTCATCGTGAAGTCGGCCGGCCCGGTCATGCGCGTCATCCCGCGCGTGCGCAGCCAGTCCTCGGCGGCGGTCACCAGCGCGCCGGCGGCCTCCGGGTCGTCCTCGCAGTCGAAGAACCCGAACCAGCCCCGCTGCTCGTCGTGGTACTTGTTGTAGGACTTGTCGATCTGGGCGCTGATGCGCCCGACGACGCGCCCGTCGCGCTCGGCCAGGAACAGCTCCCAGTCGATCCGCCCCGCGTAGGTCGACAGCCGCGGGCGCCTGCTCAGGAACAGGCGGCGCTCGATCTTCAGCTGCGGGACGAACGGCGTCCCGGCGTGCAGGCGCTTGGGCAGGTCGATGAACCGCCCGACGTCGCGGAAGGAACGAGCGGTGCGGACGGTGACGGCCATGGGGACGCACCAACCTAGCGAGTGAACGTCCAGGTACGCTCTTTCGGTGCCCCAACGCGCGCAGATCGACGTCTTCGAGAAGGCTCGCAACCACGAGCGCCTCGCTATCCTCCAGGCGGCCCGCGAGGCCGACATGGTCCCCTACTTCCGGGTGATGGAGTCGCCGGCCAAGCCGGTGGTGGAGATGGAGGGCCGCTCGCGCATCATGCTCGGCGGCAACAACTACCTCGGGCTGACCGAGGACCAGAGCGTGATCGACGGAGCGGCCGACGCGCTCAAGCGGTACGGCACCGGGATGACCGGCTCGCGCCTGCTCAACGGCACGACCGAGATGCACCTGACGCTCGAGGCCGAGATCGCCGAGTGGATGGGCACCGAGGACGCGATCGTCTTCACGACCGGCAACCAGGCCAACGTCGGGACGCTCGGGACGATCCTCGCGCCGGGCGACACCGTGATCGTCGACTCCGGCGACCACGCGTCGATCCTCGACGGCTGCATCCTCTCGCGCGCCAAGCTGCGCCCGTTCCGCCACAACAAGCTCGACAAGCTCGAGAAGATGCTGGACCGCGCCGCCGGCGACGGCGGCGGCGTCCTGGTCGTGGTCGACGGCGTGTTCAGCATGGAGGGCGACCTCGCCCCGCTGCCCGAGATCTGCGACCTCTGCGAGGCCTACGGCGCGCGCCTGATGGTCGACGAGGCCCACGGCGCCGGCGTGCTCGGCGACCGCGGCGCGGGCGCTTCGGAGCTCTTCGGCGTCGAGGACCGCGTCGACCTGCGGATGGGCACGTTCTCGAAGTCGCTGGCGTCGTGCGGCGGGTTCGTCGCCGGCAAGGCCGACGTCATCGAGTACCTGCGGATCCAGTCGCGGACGTTCCTCTTCACCGCTTCCGCCGTCCCGGCCGCGACGGGCGCGGCGCTCGCCGCGCTCCGGGTCGTCCGGAGCGAGGCCGGGCCGCCGCTGCTGCGCGCCGTCCAGGACAACGCGCGCTACTGGCGCGACGGGCTGGAGGAGCGCGGCTTCGCGGTCGTCGAGCCGCAGACGCTGCCGGACGGCCACCCGTACGGCGCCGACATCGTCACCCCCATCGTCCCCGTGCTGATCGGCGACGACTGGCAGACCGGGCTCATGTGGAAGGGCCTCTACGAGTCCGGCGTCTTCGTCAACACCGCGCTGCACCCCGCGGTGCCGCACGGGCAGTCGCTGCTGCGCACGTCGGTGATGGCCACGCACGAGCGCGCGACGCTCGACGAGGCGCTCGACGCGTTCAGCGCGGTCAAGGCGAGCTTCGAGGCCGAGCACGGCCCGCTGCCGGGCCCGGGCGACCACGGTCGCCGCCGCGTCGCCTGATCGACCCGCGACGACCCCGAAGCGCGCCGGCGACCGCCGGCGCGCCCGGTCTCGAAGCCATCGGTGTGGGTTTCATAAACGCTACCCCCCGTTTGCTGAGCGTCGCTGCGCAGTCGCAATGCTGAGCGTCATTTCAGCAACCGTCCGTAGCACGAAGCCCGCCGCTCGCGAGCCCTCACCGGCGGCGGCGTCGGCGCCGGACATCCGGGCGTTCCGGACGGAAGAAAAAAGGCGCTCTGAGCGGATGTTGCGCACGTTCACACCTTGATCGAAGCTGCCGCCCTGGCATACGTTCGGGACGCGTCTGACGCGGACGCCCCGGGGAGTGGATGTCCCGGACCGAGGAGCGGGATTCGTTTGAGGAGACGCCCGCTCGTCGTCCCGGTGCACACGTGGTCATCCCCGCGGGTTCGATCCTGCGTCAGCGCTCCGTCACGCAACAAACGAGATGCCGGCGCCACTGCTGAGGGTGCGCCGGCGGGAGGACAGATGAACGCAGCAGCGACGATCGCCCCTGCGCCGCAGCACTTGCGCGCGTTGGCCCGAGCGAACGAGGTCCGCCTCGCACGCGCGGAGCTGAAGCGTCAGGTTGCGGAGGGCGAGGTCACCGCCGCGCACGTCATCCTCGAGTGCCCGTGGGAGGCCGCCAGCATGTCGGTCTCCGATCTCCTCACGAGCCAGCGCCGCTGGGGTAGCACGCGGTGCCGCAAGGTCCTCGCTTCGATCCCGATGTCCGAGAACAAGACGGTGGGGTCGATGACCGAGCGACAGCGGCAGGCGCTCTCGCGGCTGCTGGAGGGGATCCCGGCCTAGAAGGTTGATGCGCAGCGCGCGGCGGGCGTCATCGCAGATGGACGCCCGCCGCGTCGCGGCCCTTCGGCCTCGACCGGCAGTAGTTGTAGGACTCGCGACCTAGCCGGCCGCGATCTCCAGCAGGTTGCCGTCCGGGTCGCGGAAGTACAGCGACCGGAAGCGGCCCCGCTGGAAGACCTCGGAGCACGGCACGCCACGCTGGCGCAGGTAGTCGCGCCACGCGAGCTGCTCGTCGGCCGAGCCGACCTGGAACGCGAAGTGGTGCACGCCGCCGCGGCCCTCGGTCGCCTGCGGCAGGTCCGCGTACTCCATGAAGGACACGAGCGTGCCGGGCGTGCCCTGCGCGTCGCCGAACCAGAAGTGGCGGCGGCCCGGGTCGTCCGGGTTCTCCTCCTGGGCGGTCAGCGCGAGCCCCAGGACGTCACGGTAGAACGCGGTCGTCTTGTCGAGATCCGCGACGATCGCGGTCACGTGGTGCAGCCCGCGCAGCTGCATGCGGCGCTCGGAGTCCGGCGGAGGCGTCTGTTCGCTCACGCGCGGAACCCTACGCCGCCGCTGCGACGCATGAACGCGCGGCGGAAGCCGTAGAGGCCGGCGACGAACGCCAGGACGCCCGCGGCGAGCACCAGCTCCTGCGGGACCGGCAGCAGCCAGACGGGGACCGCGGCGACGATCGCGCAGATCCCGGCCAGCAGCGACGAGTGCGAGCGGTAGCCCGCGAAGTGCTCCCGGACCGCCAGCTCGCCGGCGGAGAGCGTGACCAGCAGGAAGCCGCCGCCGAGCAGGACGCCGCGGGTCGCGTCGTGCGTCAGGAAGCCGAGCGCGAGCAAGATGATGGAGATGAAGATCGCCAGCTCGGTCAGCGGGAACGGCGCCCACGCGGGCTGCGGAGCGTCTTCCCTGCGCGACTTGTAGGTCGCGGTCCGCGGCGCGGCCGCAGCCCTCGGCGCCGGCCGCTCGACGGCAGGCGGCCGCACCGGCGCGTCGACCCCAGCGCTGACGCCGCCTCGCTTCCGACTCCGTCGTCCCATGCGCTGGGGATCCTAGACCGTGCCGTGCCCCACCACGCCGACGCGCGCGGAGAGCGCGGCGGTGGAGCGGTGTGGAGCGGTGTGGAGCGGCCGGCCTTATGCCGGCGTGGGTCTGGGGCAGCCCGAGGAGAGCTTGATGTGCCACCAGCCCATGAGCATGCCGATGATGCCGAGGCGGGGGCGGACGGAGTAGGCGCCGCAGCCGGGTTGGCCGAGGTCGGCCAGGGGCAGGCGGACGTCCTTGTGGCGGCGGGGCTCCCGGAGCATCTCCTCCAACAACGCGCGGGAGCGGGACTCCAGCTCGGCGCGCTGCGCGACGACGACGCGCGCTTCGTGGAGACGGTCGGCGAGGTCGTCGCGGACCTCCTCGAGCTCTCCGAGCGACAGCAGACGCGGCCCGGCGGCCCGGCGGGGCACCGGTTGGGGCCGGATGTGCGGGAACGCGGCGAGCACCGTGTCGCCGAGCTCGCGCTCCAGGCGGGCGATCTGCGCGCGCAGGGTCTTACGGGCGGCGGCCTCGTCGGGCGCGGCGACCGCGGGTGCGAACGGGCTTGTCAGCTCGACGACGACCACGTGCAACTCCTCTCCATCGCTCAGTCTACCTCCGTCAGGGCCTCGGCCGCCAGCCACAACGCCTCGCCGACGTGCACGTCGGGCACGCCCGCCACCTGGACGGCCACCAGCCGGACCGCCGCGCGCTCACGACCGGCGGCGTGACGGTCGCTCAGCCGCCCGAACAGGATCGCCACCGGACCGGCGCCGTCGGCCAGGACCAACCGCCCGGCGGGGACGTCGTGGGCGTAGTCGCCGGTCGGCAGCGTCTCCCCCACCTCGGCGGCCCGCAGCACCACGTCACCCTCCAGCTGAGCCTCCGCGAACGCGACGACCGGCACGCCGGTCTCCAGGATCGCCAGAACCAGGGCGTCGCTCATCCGGTCGCCGGAATGCAGCTCGCCGCGCACCAGCCGCTGCAGCGCGGCCGCCTCGGCCGGCGTGCGGTCGACGTCGGGATCGAGCCCGACCTGCCGGAAGAACGCCCGGTACGCGCGCGGCACCGGCCGCGTCCTCAGCGCGATCGCGTCCGCGCCCCGGAAGCGCTGCGAGACGTGGTCGAGCCGCCGCCTCAGCGCCCGCGGCGTCCTCCCGCCCAGCGCGTCGCCGACGAGCGTCCAGCGCAGCCGCAACCCGGGCAGCTCGGCGGCGAGCGCCGGGGCGACGGTCCCCTCGACCGGCTCGTCCCCGTCGCCCGCATCGCTCACTGCAGGCTCCGCGCCTTCGCGGCCAGCTCGCGCGGCGCGAGCACGCCGAACGTCGTGTCGACCACGCGCCCGCCGCGGCGGGCGAACGTCAGCTGCGGGCAGACCTGCACGTGGTAGGCGTTGGTCAGCGCGCCGTCGTGGTCGTAGCCGACCGGGAACGTCCAGCCGTGGCGCCTGACCATCGCGCGCAGGTCGTCGCGGTCGCCCCGGATCGCGATCGCCGCGAAGCGCACGCTCGGGAGCTCCCCGACAACCTGCTGCATCGCGTCGAGCTGAGCCACGCACTTCTCGCTGTTGGCCGAGAAGAACGCCAGGACGACCGGCCCCGCCTCGCGCAGCGCGCAGCCGTTGACGACGTCCGGGCCCCGGACCGTGCACGCCGGCTCGTGGCCCGCCTGACCCTCGCCGCTCCTCGTCGCGATGTTGGCATCGCCGTCGAGCCTCGACGCCGCCGCGGGCACCGCGAACGGCGGCATCACCGACCCGACCGGAACCCCGCGCGCGCCGCGCTCGGTCCCGTGCCTCAGCGTCGTCAAACCAAGGACGACAACAAGCACGACCGCCGCCGCACCGACGACCCACAGGTAGCGCATCGGCTGCGCCCTGACCCGCGGGGCAGGCGGCTCCGGCGGCCCCTTCAGCGGGACGTGCTCGGCCGGAGCCTCGTCGTCGAAGTCCAGGGGACCGCGCTCGCGGCCCTCGCTCATGCGTCAGGCTCCGCCTGCGCCTGCGCCGTCCACGGCAGCCGCGGGCGCGGCACGCGCAGGCGCACGCGCGCCGGCTTCCACTGCTCCCCCAGCACCAGCGCCGAGGGCAGGACGAGCAACACCCCCAACAACGACACGGCCAGGTCGACGACCGTCACCGCGCCGAAGTCGCGCAACATCCGGATGTCGCTGAGCACCAGCACCGCGAAGCCCGCGATCGCCGTCACGCCCGACGCCAGCACCGCCGCGCCCGTCGACCTGTAGGTCTTCTCCAACGCCGCCAAAGGCTCCAGCCCCGCAGCGCGCTCGGCCCGGAACCGCTCCGCCAGCAGGACCGAGAACTCGGTCGAGATCGCGACGACCAGCGCGCCCATCGTCACCGACATGGGGTTCAACGGCACGCGCGTCGCGAACAGCACCAGCGCGCTCCAGCCGGTCGCCAGCGCGATCGGCAGCAGCGGGGTCAGCGCGCGCCGCCAGGACCGGAAGGCCACCAACAACACCGCGCCGACCGCCAGCAGGCCCAGCACCAGCAGCACGATCCGCCGCCACGGCGACGACACCGCGGCGTTCGCGTCGGCCGCCAGCACCGGCAGGCCCGCGAGCTGCGCGTTGACGCCCGCGGGCGGATGCAGCTCGGAGCGCATCGCGTCGATGACGTCCTTCTGGTGGGCCAGCGGCATCAGCCGGATCCCGAACGCCATCGTGGCGGTCCTGCGGTCCTTCGTCACGACGGCCTGCGAGAAGTACGCCGGGATCGCGTCGAGCAGGTCGGTGACCTGCGCCGCGCTCGTGACCTTGCCCCTGCCGTTGGCCCCGCCGAACAGGTCCGGCAGCGAGAACGCCGGGCACAGCTCGGCCTCGCCGCAGCCGCGCGCCTCGGTGTACCCGTAGCGCTTCAAGAGCCGCTGCTGGTAGGCCGACATCCAGTTGATGACCGCGGGCGTCGTCAGCCTGTCGCTCTGGACGACGACGTCGATCTGCCCGCCGACGCTCGTCGCCTTCTCCAGCGCCGTCAGGTCCTGCAGCGCCGGGAGGTTCTGCGGCACGAGCTTGGTGACGTCGGACTCGACCTTGGTCTGCGTGTCGGCGGCCCAGCCGACGACCGCGACCGCCAGGCCGATCGCCAGGACCCGCTCCGGCCGCCGGACCGCCGCGGTCAGCGCACGGCCGCGGACCCCGCGCCCACGCGCGAGGACCCACTGGGTCCCGCGGTTCTCGCGCAGCAGCTCGCCCGCGCCGCGCGCGCTGGAGCCCAGCAGCTCGCCCGCGCCCACGACCGACGCGGGCAACCGCCGCGACCGGCCGGCGCCGCCGCCGCTCAGCCCCACGAGCACCGCCGTCCCCAGCGTCAGCGCGGTCGCCAGCCCCACGAAGATCCCCGCGACCAGCAGCAGCCCGAAGCCCTGGACCATCGGGACCGGCGACACGCCGAGCACCAGGAACCCCGCCGCCGTCGCGCAGGCCGCGACCGCCACCGCGGGCGCGCCCGAGCGCGCGACGTGCGCGACCGCCCGCGTCATCTCGGCCCGCGTCGGGACCGGCCCCGAGCGCTCGCCGATCCGCGCCTGCAGCTGGATCGCGTAGTCGACCGCCAACCCGATCAGCACCGGGACCACGCCCACCGACGCCATCGTCAGCGACGCGCCGATCAGCGACAGCGCGCCGAACGTGATCGCCACCGCGGCCAAGGCCACCAACAACGGCAGCAGTCGCCGCCGCGCCGGGAACACGAGCGCCAGGACCAAGGCCATCACCAACACCGCGGCGATCAGCAGCAGCGCGATCGAGTCGGTGATCTTGGTCGTCAGGTCCGACAGCACCACCGGCGCGCCGGTCACCACGTACTGCTCGCCGTTCTGCGGCGCGAAGTCCCTCATGGCGACCGCGTCGCGCACGTTGGCGATCGCGGCCTTGCGCGCGCCGTCGCTCAGCCCCGGCTTGAGCCGCACCTGGATCAGCGACGCGTTGGCGTTCGGGAACAGGTAGGCGAAACGCGCCTTCGGCGTCCCCGCCGCCTTGCCGCCCTGGAAGACGATCGAGGCGATGAAGCCCGGGTCGTTGAGCTGCGGCGCGGTCAGGATCCCGTACTTCATCGCGACCTGCGCGGCCTGCAGCAGCTGCTGGTTGGCGGCGACCGACTTGGCCTCGCCGGCCAGCCTGTTGGCCTTCGCCTTCGAGTAGCCCTTGGCGATCGCCAGCTTGTAGGCGGCCTCGCCCTCCCTCTGGCCCGCGCTGCCCAGCGACCTCAGCTGCGCGTTGTACTCGTCGCCGATCTGCGTGACCGACTCGTTGAGGAACGTCCCCGGCCCGAACACGACCTGCGCGGGCCTGGTCTTCCCCATCCGCCCGCACGCCGACGACCAGCCGCCGACCGGCGTCGCCCTCTTCGGGACGTTGCCGCCGAGGCAGCCCTCCAGCGCGACGAGCCGCTCGAGGTCGCTCGTCAGGACGAGGTTCGAGACCCTGCCCTTGACCAGGACGTAGACCGCGTCCTCGCCGAACAGCCTGTTGTCGGTCTCCGTCGCCTTGTAGGACTGCGACGACGACCCGACGAGCGTCTTGGACGCGGTCGTCGGGCTGAGGCGCAGCGCGAGCGCGGCGCCTGCGAGCGCGAGCACCGTCACCAGCAGGCCGATCGCCAACGGGCGACGGGCGGCCGTGCCCATGACGGCGGCCAGGATGCGCGGCAGCCGACCCATCAAGCGCTCAATGTACCTGGCGCGCAGCAACCGCGCGCCGGTCTCCTACGGCTGGGGGAGCCCCGCCTGGACGCCCTTGGTGCTCGGCCGCACCTGCGGGAACTGCGTGAGCTGCCCGTTGAGGCTGAAGCGCGCCTGCTGCTTGCACGGCGGCGCCACGACGTTCCCGCCGTTCAGGGCGAACTTCAGGATGTTGTCGCGCAGCGTCTGCGTCAGCACGCCGTCGACCGCCGGCCCGAGGGTCGGGGCCGCGGTGACCGCCGCGCCCGAGCACTGACGCGTCTCGAACGACGCCAGGCCGTCCTTGAGCGACAGGCTGTCGCCCGGGAACGCGTACGCGTTGGTGCGGTTGGTCGGCAGCCGGTTCGGATACTGCGCCAGCATCTCCGGGTTGAGCGGGTTGCTCGTGCGCAGGTAGTGCGCGGGCTCGGCGGAGTCGCTGACCGGCGCGGTCGCCTGGGTCGCGGCCGTCGAGTTCGCGAAGAACGCGTTGATCTCCCTGGAGTACAGGTTCGCGCCGTCGAGGATCGGGTTGAGCTGCTTCAGCGGCGCGTCGAAGTTCGCCAGCAGCGGGTGCAGCTGGTTCAGGAACTCGGTCGTCGCCGGCAGGCCCTTCTTGGAGGCCTTGACCAGCGGGTCGATGTCGCGGAACAGCGCCTTGAGGTCCGGCGCCAGCGCGGCGAGCTGCGTGAAGGTCGGGCTGATCTCCCTGGCCGCCGGCTTGAGGTCGGTGACCACCGGGTTCGCGTTCTGGCTGAACTTCGTCAGGCGCTTGAGCGTCGTCGAGGACTCCCTCTCGAACGTCGGCAGCGCCTTGAACGCGGCCTGCAGGTCGGCGTCGCGCGCGGCGGTCGTCGCGAAGACCTTGTTGGAGTTGGTGATGACGCCCGCGAGCTGGTCGTCACGCGCGCTGAGCGCGTCGAAGACGACGCCGGTGTTGCGCACGAGCTGGCGCACGCCGGCCTTCTGCGCGTTCAGCACCTCGAGGATCTTGGTGGTGTCCTCGGCGAACGGCGCGAGGTTGCCGAGCGCGTCGTTGAGCGCCTGGCCGCGGCCGGTCAGCGATTGGGCCTGGGTCTGGACCCAGGTCTGGAACGCCCTGCGCGTCTGCGGGTCGAACGTGCGCAGGATCTCGTCGAGCTCGACGGTGTCGGAGACCTGGCCGGTCGCCAAGCGCCCGTTGTCGGGGATCGCCTTCGCGTTGGACGTGCCCGGCGTCAGCTCGACGTAGGTCTCGCCCAGCAGCGTCTTCTGGCGCAGGATCGCCTTGGCGTCGGAGGGCAGCGGCGCGTACTCGCTGTCGAGCTCGATCGTCGCGTCGGAGCGGCCGGTCTGCCTGTTGGTGACGATGTCCTTGACCTTGCCGACCGGGACGCCGGAGATCCGGACGTCGGCCTCGTGGGCGAGCTGCGTCGCCTCGCCGAAGGACACCTTGAAGCGGTAGGACTTGGCCTTCAGCGGCGTCGGCCCGCCGAAGGCCAGCCACAGGAACAGCAGCAGGCCGAAGCAGGACAGCGCGAAGCCGACCATCACGAGGATCTTGCCGAGGCTGGGGACCTGCTTGTTCATGCGCTCGCCTCCCCCTCTACCCGTTCGTCCCGTTGGCCTGCGAGCTGGACGCGCAGACGTCGTTCCTGGCCGGCGCGTTGGTCAGCCCGATGATCGTGCCCAGCTGCGGGTTGACCGTCTTCAGCGTGTCCAGCAGGCCGAGGCCCGAGCACGAGAAGAACAGCGCGCCGCGGCGGATCGGGCCGTGGGCGTCCTGCGTCGAGAAGACGGTCGGGCCGATGTGGTTCAGCCACGACGTCCAGAACAGGTAGCCCTCGTCGTCGCCGGGCGGGTTGTAGGCCAACGTGTTGAGCAGGTAGTTGGCCGTCCTCAGCACCGAGGTGAAGTGCGGGGTCAGCGCCGCGAGGTCGCGGGCGGCCGGGCGCAGGACCTTGACCGTCGGCAGCGCGTCGCGGGCGAACGGGCGCAGCTGCTTCTCGATCACCGGCGTGGTCTGCTCGAAGAACGGGCGTGACTGCTTCAGCGACGGGCCGAGCGCGCGGGCGCCGGGGCGCAGCTTGCCGAGCGTCGGGCCGAGCGTCTGGCCGAGCTTGTCGGCCTTGGTGACCGCGACGTCGGTCGTCCTCAGCGTCGAGGGCAGCAGCTGCAGCGTCTTGCGCAGGTTGGCGTCCTGCCTGGCGAACGAGGAGAAGACCGCGTTGCTGGCGCCGATCAGCGACGTCAGCTGCCTGTCCTTGGTGCCGACCGCCTCGGTCAGCTCCTTGAAGTTGTGGATCGAGCGGGCGATGTTGTCGCGGCGGACCGACAGCGCCTTGGTGATCTTCAAGATGTCGCGGTTGGTCGGCTCGAAGCGCCGGAACGTCGCCGACAGGTTGTTGGCGTTGCCGTCCAGGCCCTCGCCGGCGCCGGCGACCAGCAGCTGCAGGTAGCTGCGCGTGTCGCCGTCGAGCGCGGCCAGGAACTCGTCGGTGTTGACGTTGGGCAGCGTCTGCGTGATCGGGATGACGTCGTGGCTGTGGTTCAGCTCACCGGCGCGGCGGGTGCCGGGCGTCAGCTCGATGATCATGTCGTTGAGGCCGGTCTTCGGCCGCAGCAGCGCCGTCGCGTTCTTGTAGATGTGCGCGTACTTCTTGCGGATCTTCATCGAGATCTGCGCGCGCCCGTCCTTCAGCGTCACGTTGGAGATCTCGCCGACCGGCACGCCCGCGACGTTGACCGTCTGGCCCTGGCCCGGCGTGACCGACTGCGCGGTCGCGAAGTCCGCCTTGTAGGTGACGAACTCGGTGCCGACGACCGGGAACCACTTGGGCAGGTAGAAGCGCTGGTGGCCGAGGATGAAGCCGCCGACGACCAGCGCGATCAGGAAGATCCCGACCATCGCGAGGAAGTCGTACCTGTACTTGCGGATCGCGAGCCTCACTTGCCCGCCCCCTTGCGGAAGGGGTTGAGGCGATCGACCAGCTCGGCGGTCAGCGACTCGCCGGACGCGCTGGACGACCTCGTCGACACGCCCAGCGCGGGCACGGGCAGCGGCGTCGTGGTCGACGGCACGGTCCCGGCGGGCGTGGTCACCGTCGGGGTCGTCACGGCCGGCGCCGCGGGAGCCGGCGTGCCACCGCCGCCGTCGGCCCCGCCGGTCTTCGCGCCGTTGAGGTCCGGCAGCCTCTGGTCCTTGCACGCCGCGGTGTGGTTGTACGGCTGGCGCTTGCCCGGGAAGGCGGGGCGCGTGCCCAGCGGCGGGTTGTTGACGCGGCCGTAGAGCTTCTCGCCCGCGGCGCCGCCGTACTTGCCGGTCGAGACCGTCTGGTCGCCGCCGCCGACCGCGAAGCGGACGTAGTGGCCGTTGCCGTCGAAGTTCTGCGACTCGCCCGCGAGGCCGACCATGGCGTACCAGAACTCCTTGTAGTTCTCCTCGTTGGAGGTGAACTGGCCGTCCTGGATCTTGATGTCGCCGGTCGGCAGGATCGTGTGCGTGATGCACTGGGAGACGAGGTCGGCCTGCGGCAGCGCGGTCAGCGTCCCGTCCACGAGCCTGGCGAGGTCGACGGTCGTCGGCTTGAGCTCCCTGGTCAGGCCGCCCAGCTCGTCGGGCCCGACGAGCTTGCGCGCCTGCGCGATCCACGGCTCGGCCGCGTCGATCGTCGCCGGGGTCTCCTTGACGCCGGGCAGGATCTCCTTGGCGAACGCGCGCGTGTTCGGGAACGAGGCGTTGAGGCTGACCAGCGCCCTGTCGGTGTGCGTCAGCGTCGGGCCGAGCTCGCCGATCGTGGCCTTCAGGTTGTCCTGCTCGTCGGCCAGCGCGCTCAAGGTGGTGTTGAAGTTCGTGACGAAGCCCTGGAGCTGGGCCGGGTCGGAGCCGAGCGCCTTGGTGACCTTCGCGGTGTTGGCGACCAGGCCGGAGAGGTCGTGCTCGTCGAGGCCCAGGAACGCCTGGTTGACGATCGACGCGTTCTTCAGCGCGCCCGGCGCGTAGTCGATCGACCTGTTCAGCGCCTCGGCGGCCGTCTTGCCCTGGACGTCGGGATCCTGCGTCTTGTCCTCGGCGGCGGTCGGCTGGTGGGTCAGCGCGGTGCCGTAGCCGTCGAGCAGCCTCTTGAGGCTGTCGCGCGTGTCGGACTGCAGCGCGGTCAGGATCTGGTCGAACTGCACGGGCGCCGCGGTCTGCGTGGACGGGATCGTGTCGCCGTCGCTCAGCGTCGGCGCCTCGGGCGTGCCCGGCGACAGGTCGACGAACTCGTTGCCCTCGAGGAAGATGCGCGGCCGGACCTTCAGCGTCGCGTCCTTGTGGATCGGCAGGCCGGCCTTGTCGATCTCCATCGTGACGAGCGACATGTTGCCGTCGCCGCCCTTGTAGGCCGTGACCTTCTTGACCTTGCCGATGTTCACGCCCGCGATCCGGACCGGCGAGTTGGGCCGGATGTTGTTGGCGTTGGTGAAGACGGCCTTGACGCGGAAGCCGTGCGTGAACGGCACGTGCTTGGAGAAGCCGGCGTAGACGACGATCCCGGCGAGCACGAGCACGAGCAGGCCGACCGTGAACGGGTTGGCACCCGTCCGGTCCTTGCGCAGAACGCGCTTGCGCTTGTCGCCCTTGCTGCTCATCAGTTCCTGGGGGTGTCGGTCGAGAGCGTCGTCTTCTGGGTGTTGATGCCCTGGTTGCCCGGGTCGTTGCCGATGACCTGCCTGCCCGCCGCGTACTGCTCGTTGCCCGCCTCGCACTCGCGCGTCTGACCCGGCGCGGCGGTGTTCGGGTACGGGTTGGCGTGCAGGTAGTTGTCCTTGGTCGGGCCGCTGGCCGGACCGGACGACGGGCCACCCTCGTTGTTGGGGCCCTGCGGCGCGGCGACGATCATGAAGCGCTGGCCGGTGCCGTTGGTGTCGCCCTCGGACAGCACCGAGGCGGCGTTGCGGAACAGCAGCGTCCAGTAGTTGCAGACCGTCTGGCTCGGCGTGATCGCGGCGAACAGCGGGTTGGCGATCGACGCGGTGTCGTTGAGGTCGTTGACGCCGAGCTTGACCAGCGGGTCCTCGGCGAACGACTTCAGCGCCACGAAGGTCGGCTTGAGGTCCTTGTTGAGCTGCACCGACTGCTTCAGCGCCGGGACGCCGACCGTGAACGCGTCGGCCAGGTCGTGGGCGGCGCCCGAGAGCGCGGCGACGCCGGGGCGCAGGTCGGCGAAGAACTCGGTGCTGTTCTTCAGGAACGGGCGCTGCTTGGGCAGCTCCTCGATCGCGGTCTGCTCGGCCGGCGGGCCGCCGCTGATCGAGTCCTGCAGGTAGGGCCGGGCGATCGACGCGAGGGCCGAGAAGGTCGTGTCCAGGTTGGTGAACAGCGCGGCCTGCTGATCGGCGACCGGCGCGACGATCGCCGACGTGCGCGCGAGCGCCTCGGTGAACTGCGCGAGCTGCGTGCGGTTGTCGGACAGGTTGGCCATCGCCGGCGCGAGCTGGGTCAGCAGCGGGTCGAAGTCCTGGATCGCGCGGTTGAGGTCCTGGCCGCGGCCGGCGAGCGCGTTGCCGAAGCCGTTGAGCTGCTGCTGGGCGGCGGCGCGCGTCTTGTCGTCGAACGTCGAGAGGAACTCGTCGAACTCGACCGGCGCCGGCGTCGCCTGCTTGATCGGGACCGTCGCGCCCTCGTCCAGGCCCCTGGTCGACGTGCCCTTGGTGATCTGCACGTACTTGAGGCCGAGCGCGGACTTCGACCGGATCAAGATGGTGGAGTCGACCGGCAGCGGCCTGATCGTCGTCTCGAGCTTGAGGTGCAGCTGGGCGATGACCCTGCCGTTCTTGAGCTGCTTCGGGGTGATCTTGTCGACCACGCCGACGCGGGTGCCGCCGATCCGGACCTCGTTGCCCTTGACCAGGTTCGCCGCGCTCGGGACGTCGGCCGTCAGCCCGTAGGTCGGGACGAACGGCAGGCCGTTGTTGGCGTTGTAGGCCAGGAAGACCGCGACGAGGACGACGAGCGTCGTCGCCGCGCCGATCAGCACGGGGTTCGCTGCGATGGACTGCGATCCGCGGCGCCGGCCCATCTAGTTCCCCAGGAGGTAGTCGAGGAGGGTCTGGGTCGCGCCGCCGGAGCCGCCGCTGCTGGGCGTGCTCGAGGTCGCGGGCGTGCTGCTCGTGCCCGCGTCGGGCGTCGTGGCGGTGCCGGTGCTCGTCGTCGGCGCGGGCGCGGCCGGCGTGTCACCGGTGGTCGTGCCGGTCGTGGTGCCGGTGCTCGGCGCCGGCGTGCTCGCAGGCGCGCTGCCCGGGAAGACGGAGGCCGGCAGGCTGATCGGCGTGCTCGACCTCTTCGACGAGGAGCTGTCGGACGACCTCGAGCCCTTCTTGTCGTCCTTGGACGACGACGAGTTGTCGTCCTTGCTCGCGTCCTCGGTCAGCAGCTTCGGGTCCAGGCCCGCGGCGACCGCGTCCTGGCGTGCCAGGTACGGGCTGCGGCCGTCGGCGATCTCGCGGTTGACGTCGGCGACCGTCGGGATCCTCCTGGCCGACGCGCGCGCCACCGACGCGCTGCTGGCGACCGGTGCCGTGAAGTTCGCGCCGCAGTTCGGGATCCTGGTCGTCGAGTAGGTCGTGCAGGACGTCAGGACGAACACGGCGCGCAGGTAGTGGCCGAGCGTGTCGTAGCCGTTGGTCGCGGCCGCCTGGTAGTACAGGAAGTCCATGAAGCGCTCGATGCCGCCGGTCGTCCGGAGGCTCGTCAGCAGGCTGTCGAGGTTCTCGGTCAGCGGCTTGGCGTTCCTGGAGAACGTGCCCAGGTCCTGCGTGATCGGCTTGGCCGCGAGCAGCGCCTGACGGCCGGTGACCGACGTGTCGCCGAGCGACTTCAGCGCCGGGATGCCGGCCTGCGAGAACGGGCCGAGCTGCCTGATGAAGGTGTTGATGTCGGTCGCGTGCGCGCCGAGGTCGGTCAGGACCGGCGTCATCTGGTCGGCGAGGTCGCCGAGCTGCTGCATCGTCGGCTTGAGCTCGTTCAGCAGCGCGGGGAACCTCTGCAGCGACGCCTCGATGTCGCTGCGGCGCTCGGCGCTGGCGACGGCCGTCGTGTTGGCCTTGTCGATGAAGTCGGAGACCTTCTCCTTGTCCCTCGCCAGCGGCGCCAGGACCGTGTCGCCGTTCTTGGCCAGCTGCGCCAGCGTCCTGTTCTGGTCGGCGAGGATCGCCAGGACCTTGTCGGTCTCCTGCAGCGCGGGATCGGCCTGCCTGATCGCCGAGTTCAGCGCCGCGCCGTTGCCGGCCAGGCCGGTGCCGAGCTCGTTGATGATGATCGACAGGCGCTGGCGGTAGGGCAACCGCATGATGTTGCCCACGAGGTCGATGTCGACCGGCTTGATCGTGTTGGTCGCCGGCAGCAGGTACTCGCCCTTGCCGGCGCCCCTCTTGATCTTGGGCAGCGACGGCGCTTCCCTGTCGCCGTCGGCGCGCGGCTGCGTCGGCGTGCACTCGACGAAGCGCTCGCCGATCAGCGACTGCGGGCGGATCGTGCAGGTCGCGTCGGTGCGGAAGTCCTTGAAGCCCGCCTCGGTGATGTCGAGGACGACCGCGGCCTTGTTGTCGGGCGTGACGTCCAGCGACTGGATCTTGCCGACCTTGACGCCGGAGATCTTGACGTCCTCGCCCGGGATCACCGTGAAGGCGTTGTTGAAGATCGCGCGGACCTTGTAGTCGCCCTTGTGGTCGTCGCCGGCCCCCGTCCCGAAGATCACGAGGACGAGCGCGGCGGCGGCCACGGCAGCTCCGACGGCGATGAGGCGGACGCGCATCATGGGCCGGGCGGGACGATGCTCGAATCGCAATCCGAGCCGTCCGGGGCGTAGGGGTTGGAGCCGTCCTTGGCCGCCTGCGTGGCGGAGCCCGGGCAGCGGCGGATCTTGCCGGACTGCAGGCCGACCTGGCGCTCGGAGGGCCTGAGCGCGGTCAGCGTCCCGCCGGCGGGGTTGCTCGTGAACTGGAAGGCGTTGACGATCGGCGAGATCCGCGCGAAGTGGCCGTTGGCGTCGTAGTTGGCCGTCGACTGGCCGAAGTCGCGGAACCAGCCGATCAGGTCCGGCGCGTACGGGCGGATGAACTGCAGGACCGGCGTGCCCTGCTGCAGGCCCGCGATCGTGTGCCTGAACGTCGGCGTCGCGACCTGGGTCAGGCGCGGCTGCTTGCGCAGCAGGTCGATCAGGTCGTTGTCGGCGCCGGGGCGCGAGATCAGGGTCTGCAGGTCCCTGATCGTCGGCCGGGCGTCGGTGACCAGCGGGCGCAGCTGCCGGAAGAACGGCGCGAGCTTGGGCGCGACCGGCTTGGAGGCGTCGACCAGCGGGTCGAGGTCGTCCAGCGTCGAGCGCAGGTTCACGAAGGTGGTGTTGGCCTGGCGCAGCGTCTGGGGCAGCGCGTGCAGCGCCTGGTTGAGCGACTCGGACTCCGAGGCGATCGCGGCCGACGAGGTGTTGGCGTTGCTGACGAGGTCGGTGACCGTGCCGCTCTTGGCCGCCAGCGCCGTCGTCGCCTTGGCGGTGTAGGTGATGAAGTCCTGGAGCGCGCTCTGGTCGGAGTCCAGCTCGTTGACCAGGCGCGAGGTCGTCGACAACGTCGGGTTGAAGTACTTCAGCGCCTCGTTGGCCCTCGCGCCCTTGCCCTCGTACTGGGTCGCCGAGCCCCTGATGACGTTCTGGAGCGCCTTGCGCGTCTTGGGGTCGATCGTGTCGAAGAGCTGGTCGAGGTCGACCGAGGTGGTGGTCTTGTCGAGGCCGAGGGTCGCGCCGTCGTCGAACTTCGGCGCCGAGTTCGGGCCGGGCGCGATCGAGATGAAGCGGTTGGCCACGCCCGACAGCGAGCCGGAGCGGATCACCGCGGTCGTGCCCTGGTGCAGCGGCGCGTAGGGCTCGTCGAGGTCGACCTTCACGTCGGCGAGGTTGTTCCTGGACAGCCTGATGTCCTTGACGCTGCCGACGCGGCGGCCGCCGATCTGGACGTCGTTGCCCTTCACCAGCTGGCCGGCGTTCTGGAAGACCAGCGTGTACTCGTGCTTGCTCCCGCCCGTGAGCAGCAGGATCGCCACCACGATGGCGACGCCGAGCGCCCCGACGGCGAGACCGCGGGCGAGGGTCATCGACGCACCTCGCAGGGTGCGGCGAACGATTCAGGACAAGGAGCTTGCTGAGACAGGACCGTGTGGGGTTCGGTTCTTGCGGTGGGACGACCGGGGTGAACCGGCCGTCAATCTTTCAAATGGTTTGTTGAGACGGTGTTGCGAACCGTCGCGTGGCGCGACGGGGGCCCTACTCCATGCCGAGCGGGCCCTGGGACTCGCCCGACAGGAACTGGCGCACGAAGGCGTTCTCCGAGTTGAAGAGCTCCTCCGCGGGACCGGCTTCGACGATCCGGCCCTTCCACAGGACCGAGATGTACTCCGCCACGCGGCGCGCGCTCATGATGTCGTGGGTGATCACCGTGTAGGCGCCACCGTTCTCATCGTGGATCTCCTGGATCAGCTCGCACAGCAGCGCCGTGCGGACCGGGTCCAGGCCGGAGTCCGGCTCGTCGAAGAGCACGATGTTGGGGTCCAGGACCAGTGCCCGTGCGAACCCCGCGCGCTTGCGCATCCCCCCGGAGAGCTCGTTGGGCATCTTGTCGTGGGCGCCCTGGAGGCCGACCTCCTCCAAGCGCTTGTGCACGATCTCGAGGATCTCGTCCTCGCTCTTGTCCGTGTGCTGGCGCAGCGGGAAGGCCACGTTGTCGACGAGGTTCATCGAGCCGAACAGCGCACCGTCCTGGAACAGGACCCCGAACCGCTTGCGCATGTCGAACAGCTCGTCGTCGGTCATGTTGGGGACCGACTCGCCGTGGACGAGGACGTCGCCCTCGTCCGGGTACAGCAGGCCGACCATGTGCTTGATGCACACGGACTTCCCCGTGCCCGACGGGCCGAGGATCATGGAGATCTTGCCCTCCGGCAGGCCCATGTTCAGGCCGCGGAGGATCTTGTTGCGGCCGAAGGCCTTGTGGACGTCGACGAACTCGACCGCGTCCGGCACGCCGGTCGGGCGGTTGAGGCCCGTGTGCCACTGGTACTCGTCGTCGTCGCCCTCGGCGCCACCGGTCGGCGGCGCCTCCCGGACGACCGCGAGGCGCTCGTCGTCCGGGTTGCGCGGGACCGCGCCGTCGCCGTTGCGGGCGGGCGTCTCGGTCGCGTCGTGCTCGGTGGTCACGTCGTCGTAGTCGTTGTCGTGCTCGTCGGACATGTGCGCTCAGCCTCCAATTGGGGCGCGTGGGTTCGCTCCCCAGAACACCTGTGTTCCCAGCATCCCGATGAGATGCACCAGAACGATGTTCATGACCATCGATTTCGCGGTTGCGGTACCAACGCCGACGGGTCCCCCGCCCGCGTGGTAGCCGTAGTAACAGCCGACGAGGACGATGGCCGTGGCCATCGTCATGGCTTTGATCACGCTGTATAAGAGGTCGGGAGGGTTCTGGAACATCCAGAAGATCAGCGAGAACCCGCCGGAGCTCACCTCGCCGATCTGCTGGACGACCGCCAGGTAGGACGCGAAGAAGCCGGCGCCGACCGCCGCCATGTACATGAACGGCAGGACCAGCCAGCTCGCAAGCAGGCGCGTCGCGCAGAGGAAGAGGACCGAGTCGATGCCCATGACCTCGAGGGCGTCGATCTCGTCGGAGATCCGCATCGAGCCGAGCTCGGCCACGATGCCGGTGCCGACCTTGGCGGACATCATGTAGCCGAAGCCGTAAGGCACGATCTCGCGCAGGTCGCACCAGGCGGCGAAGACGCCGGAGTAGGCGGGCGCGCCCTGCGCGCGCGTGAAGTACGCGCCCTCGATGCCGCACTGCAGGCCGACGATGAAGACCAGGCCCCAGATGACGAGCGTCGAGCCGAGGATCAGGACGCCGCACTGGCGCAGCGTCTCCCCGAAGAAGTGCAGGACCCGGAGGCTGAAGACCTGGCCGAGGATCTTGCCGCTGAACTTCGCGATCTCGCCGAAGGACGCGATCCAGTCCTTCGGGACGGTGAGCCAGCCGACCATCAGCGGATCACCGTGATGTCGGGGTGGGTCGCGAGCAGCGTCTGCGTGAACACGTAGTTGAAGGCGAACACGCCGAGGAAGGTGATGACGACCGCCTGGTTGACGGCCTTGCCCACCCCTTCGGCGCCGCCCGATGCGGTCATGCCCTTGTAACAGCAGACGATCGCGGTGATCGCGCCGAACATGGTGCACTTCAGCAGCGAGCCCCAGAGGTCGGTCGTCGAGGCGTTCGTGAAGAACGTCGCCCAGAACGGGCCGAGCGGCGCGCCGTTGACGAGCGTCGCGATCAGGCCGCCGGTGATGCCGAAGATGATGGCGAAGATGTCGAACAGGCCCGTGACGAGCATCAGGGCCAGGAAGCGCGGGACGACGAGGTTCTTGACCGGGTCGACGCCGAGGACCTGAAGGGCGTCGAGCTCCTCGCGGATCTTGCGCGCGCCGAGGTCCGCCGTGATGGCGGTCCCCGCGACGCCCGCGACGATGATCGCGCAGACGAACGGGGCGAACTCGCGGATGATCGCCAGGACGAAGAAGCCTCCGAGGCGGTCCAGCGCGCCGAAGAGGATCAGGAAGTTCGCGGCCTGCAGACCCGGCGCGCCATAGGACACGGCGACGGTCGAGATCAACAGGGGCAGCCAGCAAAGACGCAGGGCGAACAGGAACTGACCCACGAACTCGCTGCCGTACGGGTACGGCGGGCGAAGGGCAGAGACCATCGTCTTGCCCGTCAGGATCATCATGTCGCCTACTTCTTCGAGCAGGCTTTTCGCCGGGGCAAATGCCCGGTCGGCAACGCTGCTGACCACGCGGTGTGGACCTCTCCTCTGGAACCCGCGGGGCGCCTGCCCTTCCTGCAGGGCTCCCGCTCGGCGGCCAGTCTATGTGACCGTCGTCACGGCTGCCAACCGGGAACCGTGACGGCTATGGATTCGTTCGACCTGCGCTCGGCCGCACCTTCCTCTGGTACGGTCCGCGCGCAGTGGAGGGGTCCTGGTCCTGGAGAACGCTTGTGAGCGCCGTGCCGTGTGCGGCCGCGCTCATGCTGGGCGCCGCGGGTTGCGGCGGCGGTGGCGACCGCCAAGATGCCAACGAGCCGTCGGGCACCTACAAGGTGACCGTCGTGCGGGCGTCGTTCCCGAAGAGGCAGCGGCTGGCGGATGACGCGGTGATGAAGATCACCGTGCACAACGCCGACAGCAAGACGATCCCGAACGTCGCGGTCACGGTGACCAACGACGACGGCGACAGGGGCGGCGCGGGGTTCACCACGCGCTCGTCCGACACGACGCTCGCCGATCCGACGCGGCAGCTGTGGATCGTCGACAAGGGCCCGCACGGCGGCGACACCGCGTACGTGTCGACGTGGGCGCTGGGCGCGCTGCCCGCCGGGCAGTCGCGGACGTTCGAGTGGCACGTGACGCCGGTCGTCGCGGGCACGCACACGTTGCGCTGGCATGTCGCCGCGGGGCTGAACGGCAAGGCGATCGCGCGCACGCGCGACGGGCAGGATGCGGCGGGGACGTTCAAGGTGAGCGTGTCGCAGAAGGCTCCGGCCGTGACGGTCGACCCGAAGACGGGCGACGTCGTTTCGGCCGACTCCGCATCGTCGTAGGCGTAGCGTCTGCGGGCATGTCGCTCGCTTCTCGGTTCCACGCGCTGCACGATGTCGCTGCGCCCTTGCGGCTGCTGAACGCGTGGGATGCCGGGAGCGCGCGCGTGCTCGAGGCCGCGGGCGCGGTGGCGCTGGGCACGACGAGCGCGGGCGTGTCGTGGTCGCACGGGCTGCGCGACGGCGAGTCGCTGGCTGTCGATGTGGTGCTGCGCGCGGTCGAGTCGATCGCGTCCGCCGTGTCGGTGCCGGTGACCGCGGACCTGGAGTCGGGCTACGGGGATCCGGGCGGCACGGTGACGCGCGCGGTCGCCGCCGGCGCGGTCGGCTTCAACTTGGAGGACGGGACTCCCGGCGGCGCGCTGCGCCCGCTCGACGAGCATCTGGAGCTGCTCGGCGCCGCCGTCGCCGCGGCCGCGACCTCCGGCGCGTTCGTCAACGCGCGCACCGACGCGATGTGGTTGAGGCTCCCGGACGCGCGCGCGATCTCCTGCGAGCGCGCCGCCGCCTACGCCGCGGCGGGCGCGCACGGCGTCTTCGTGCCGGGCGCGAGCGCGCCGGACGACCTGCGCGCGCTCGTCGCCGCCGTGGCCGGGACCGACACCACCATCAACGTCCTGATGGTCCCGGGCCTCCCCTCCGTCGCCGAGCTGTCGGCGCTCGGCGTCGCGCGCGTCTCGTCGGGCTCGCGCCCGATCCTCACCGCCTACTCGGCGATCGACGCGGCCGCCCGCGAGCTGCTCGCCACCGGTTCCTATCCGGCGCCCGCGCCCGGCGCGCTGGGCTACCCGGACGTCAACGGGCTCATGACGGGCTGAGGATTGGACACACCTCATCACCGATGAGGTGTCTTTCAGGGCTGGCGGTCGTCGCGCTGCTGGCGGGCGGCTTCCGCACGGCGAGACCGCGCGGATCGAGGAGCACGGCAGGCACGGTCGCCAGGTCGACCACGACCCGCTGAGTCCCGTCGCGACCGGCCACCACCGCGTGCTCGTCAACCACGAGGAGTCCGACCTCTCCTTCGCGCCCGACAGCAAGTCCTACACCTTCTCCGAAGGCGGCCTCTGGCGTGTCAACGCCGCGACCGGCCACCGCCGCCGGCTGCTGCCGGACGACAGGACGGCCGCGCATCCCCTCTGGTCTCCCGACGGCAAGCTCATCGCCTACCTCTCGACCAAGGACGGCAAGGGCTCCATCCCCGCCGGCGAGGACACCAACAAGACCTCACCCGCCAACGAGGTCTACACGACCAACCCCGCCGCCACCGCCACCCACCGCATCACCAACACCGACGACGAGCTCCGCCTCACCTGGTCCACCGACAGCCAGACCCTCCTCTGGCAACCCGACGACCTCTCCATCCACGCCACCTGCCTCCCCACCCCCGCCCAACCCACCGCCCAAGATCCCCAATCCTGGGCCATCCACGCAACCACCCCCATCCTCACCCACCGCTGCTGAAGCATTCGTTTCATATTTCGAAATATGGAATAAGCCGCTACCATGCGCCTGTGCTCAAGGGCCAGGACATCGTCCTTCTGTTGCTGCTTGCAGGTGAGCCGAGCTTCGGCTCGACCCAGCGGCTGGCCGATCGCGCGATGCTGAGCGTCGCCACGACCCACCGCGCACTGCATCGGCTCGAGGACGCCGGGCTCTACGACCGCCGTCGTGGTCGCGTGCCAGAGGCGGCGGCCGAGGAGTTCCTGATCCACGGCGTCAAGTACGTGTTCCCCGCGGTGCGCGGGAGCGAGACGCGCGGCGTGGCCGCCGCGTGGGCGGCGCCGCCACTGGTCGCGGAGCTGGCCGGCGACGGCCTGCCGCCGGTCTGGCCACACACCACGGGCGAGGTCCGCGGCATTGCCCTGGAGCCGCTGCACGCCGTCGTGCCGCAGCTGGCGCTCGGCGATCCGGCTCTGCATGAGCGCCTCGCGCTGGTCGACGCGATCCGAGCGGGCGACGCCCGCACCCGGCGCCTGGCCGAGCGCGCCCTCCCCGACCGCCTCCGCGTCCCGGCGTGAGCATCGAGCTGCTCGAACGCGGCGCGGCCGCCCTCGGACCGCTGACCGACCAGGTCGCCTTCGTCGGCGGCGCGACGATCGCCCTCTGGATCACCGACCCCGGCGCGCCCGCCCCGCGGCCGACCAAGGACGTCGATGTCGTGGTCGAGGTGACGACGCGCAGCGCGTTGCACGCGTTCGAGACGGCGCTCCGGGAGCGAGGTTTCAGCAACGACGCCGAGTCCTCGGTGATCTGCCGCTGGCGCCACGACGCCTTCGACCTGACCCTTGACGCCATGCCCGCGGCCGGCGGGCTGCTCGGTTTCGAGAACCCGTGGCAGACCGCTGCGCTCCCACGCGCCAAGTGGTGCACGCTGCCGTCCGGCACACGCATCCGCGCCGCGACGCCGCCCTACCTGATCGCGACCAAGCTGTACGCCTTCACCGGGCGCGGCGGCGGCGACCACCTCGGCAGCCGCGACCTCGAGGACATCGTGTTGCTCGTCGACGGCCGCGAGGAGCTCGTCGCCGAGCTGGCGGACGCCGATGCCGACGTCCGGGCGTTCATCGCCGCCGAGGTCGGCGCGCTGCTCGACGAGCGCCGGTTCACCGACGCCGTCTTCGGCTTCCTCCGCGCCGACGCCGCAAGCCAGGAGCGTGCCGCGTCGATCGTCCTCCCGGCTCTCCGCGCGCTGGCCGGTCGCTGAGCGCGCGCGGCTGCGCGCGCCGGCCGGCGGCTACTTCGGTAGGCGGGGCGCGATGATGCGGTAGGCCTTGAGGCCGAGGCCGAGGCGTTCGCGGTCTTCGGAGAGCATGGGGTCGAGGCCGGTCAGCTCTTTGACGCGTTCCAGGCGGTAGGCCACCGTGTGGCGGTGGGCGTAGATCGCGCTCGCCGTCGCGTTCATGTTGCAGTTCTGCTCGAGGTAGGCCTCGAGGGTTCCGACGAGGTCGGTGCGGTACTGGTCGTCGTAGCGGACGATCGGCGCCACGGTGTCCTCGTAGAAGGAGCGCACTTCCTCGGGGTGCGAAGCGAGCACCCGGAAGAGCAACCGGTAGGTGCCGGTGCCGATGTCCTGGACCCCGTCCCAGCCGCCGCCCTCGCCCTGCTTGAGCACGTCCAGGACCAGCTCGGCCTCCTGGATCGCGCGCGGCAGCTCGGCGGGATCGCTGTAGAAGGACGACACGCCGACCGTGCCGTGACGGCGCAGCCGCGTCGCCAACGCGCGGCCTCGCGCGGTCGTGCCCTCGGGTGCGTCGTCGCCGCCGGTCCCCGGCAGGATCGCGTACACGCGCCCGTCAAGATGTTCGGCCAGGGCCCCCGGCTCGTCGCCGGTGATCGTCGCGATCACGTGCCGCGGCCGGTCGGTCGTCAACTCGGCGCACAGGACGACGGCCCCGCGCGCCAGGTCGCAGCCCAGGCGGGCCGCCCGCCGCACGACCTCGCGCGGCTCCAGGTCCGGACGCGAGCGCAGGTCCTCCAGGAACGACCCGCGGAGGTTCTGCTCGACCTCCTCCTTGGCCTCCTCGACCGCGACCTCCGTGAGGCACGCGACCGCGGCCAGGTGCAGGAAGTCGCCGGCCTCGGGCAACGGCTCCGGGGCGCCCGGCTCGCCGTGCAGCATCACCACGGCCCCGACCACGTCGTCACCCGACTGGATCGGTGCCTCGGCGGCCAGCGCCTCCGGCACCTGCGACGGCCGGTCCCGGACGCGGTCGGCGACGTACCGCCGCACCGCCTCCAGCACCGGGCCATCGGCTCCGGCAGCCACCGCGGCGTCCAACCGCGGGACCACGATCGCCACTGGGGCGCCCGCGGCCTCCGCGGCCAGCGCCGCGACCTGCTGCAGGCCGTCGCCGCCGAGGACGGCGTCGACCATCTTCAGGTGGACCGACCGCAGCCGCTCCACCAGCGAACCGGCCGGCGAGGCGGCGGCCCGACCCTCGGAAGGATCACTCATCTTCTCCGCCGCCTCACCCATCGGGTTCTCCTACTTGTCTAGGCGGCCGTCGTCGCGGCATCCGGGTGGGCCTGGAGGATCTCCTCGCCAGCCTCCCCGGTCCGGACGCGGTACGCCTCTTCAACCGGCATCACGAACACCTTGCCGTCACCGACGGCTCCGGTGCGGGCGTGCTTGAGGATCGTGTCCACGATCGTCTGCACGTCACCCGAGGCCACCACGCACTCCAGCTTGACCTTCGGCCGGAGGTAGTTGGTGAGCTCAGCGCCGCGGTAGCGCTCGGTGATGCCCTTCTGGCGCCCCGAGCCCTTCACCTCGCTGATGCTCAGCGAGGGGAACCCGAGGTCGAGCAGGTCCGTGCGGATCGGCTCGAACGCCTCGTGGCGGATGTATGCCACCACCATCTTCATGTTGCGGGAACCTCCGTTGCGGTCGCGATGGGGGCCACGCCGGATGCGGCGGCGGTCCCCGTGGGGGCCGCACCGTAACCGACCAGCTCCGGAGCAGGGATGAACTGCTCCGGGTACCCGTACATGCCGTGCTCGGAGATGTCCAGGCCCGCCATCTCCTCTTCCTCGGACACCCGCATGCCGTACGTCGCCTTGATGACGCCGAAGACGATGTAGGAGCTGATGAAGACGCCGGAGAACACGATGCCCACGCCGGCCGCCTGAACCAGCAGCTGGTGGAACGAGCCCGTGTAGACGAGGCCGCCGTCACCGACGGCGTTGTAGGCCGCCAGCGATGGGTTCGTGAACAACCCGCACGCGAGCGTGCCCCAGATGCCGGCCAGGCCGTGCGCCGACAGCGCGCCCACCGGGTCGTCGATGAACTTGTCGATCGCGTAGACGCCGAGGACCACGATCACGCCCGCGGTCGCGCCGATGACGACCGCCGCCCACGGGACCACATAGCCCGAGCCTGCGGTGATCGCGACGAGCGCGGCGATCGCGCCGTTGCCCGCCATGCCGATGTCGATCGACCTGGTCTTGATCCACGCCGTCGAGACCGCGGTCAGGACGCCGGCCGCAGCCGCGAGGTTCGTCGTCAGCACGACCTCCGGGAACCGGCCGTCCAGCGCGCCGAGCGTCGAGCCCGGGTTGAAGCCGAACCAGCCGAGCCACAGGATGAAGATGCCGAGCCCGAACAGCGGCATGTTGTGCCCCGGGATCGCCCGTGGCTTGCCGTCTGGCCCGTACTTGCCCTTGCGCGGTCCGAGGTGCAGCAGGGCCGCCAGGGCGCCGGTCGCACCGATCAGGTGGACCGCCGTCGAGCCGGCGAAGTCCTGCATGCCCAGGTTGTTCTGCAGCCAGCCACCGCCGAAGACCCAGCCCGAGAAGATCGGGTAGATCAGCGCCGAGAAGACGACCGCGTAGATGATGTAGACGCCGAACTTGACGCGCTCCAGGGTCGTGCCCCAGACGATCGCCAGTGAGACGGCCGCGAACACGAACTGGAAGAAGAACTTCGACTCGATGGTCGCGTTCGAGAAGCCCATGACGGGGAACGCCGCCTGCGGGTCGCCGTAGTCACGCAGGAAGAACCCGTGCGTGCCGATGACGTGCCCGGGGTCGCCGCCGAACGCGAACGCGAAGCCGACCGCCCAGTAGACGATCGAGCAGATCGCCAAGTTCACGAGGATCTTGGCGATGATCGTGCCCGCGTTCTTACCGCGGGAGAAGCCGATCTCCAAGAAGGCGAAACCCGCCTGCATGAAGAACACCAACAGGCCGGCCACGATCACCCAGATCGAGTTGATGCCGACGCTTTGCAGCAGTCCTTGGTTCCCGGCGCGGTCGTACAGATCCGCAGATGCCGAGGCAGGGATGATGAGCGCAGCCAGCGTGCCGAACACCAGCGCGCGAACCGCAAGGGAACGTCTCATGTGACCTCCTAGTCGAGCGTGCCATGGCAGTCTCTTGTCCAGCGAGGCGCAGGTCGTTAGCCCGATGTCGAAAGATCGGCGGGGGTCGTTCGCCATCCGGTCGAGGCGGCCTTGACGGCCGGGCCTACCTCAGGGCGAACGTCTCGGACCGGACTTTGGACATTGGTACAAGGCGTCATACGCGCGCGGGAAATAGGCTCGACGTCAACGCCGTCGGCCGCGAGACGCCGCCGCGCCGCGACAGCAGCGACCCGAACACGCACAGGAGGAAGTTCCCGCCCCATGAGTTCCCGCCAGCAGAACGTCACGGCCGCCCAGTGGTCGGTGAACGGCGGCGCCCTCGGGACCGTCGACCTGACGGCCCCCGGCGCCAACGTCTTCGGCGCCAACGTCTTCACCACCGACGAGCAGCGCGCACGGCTGCCCAAGCACGTCTTCAAGCAGCTGACCGCGACGCTGGAGGCCGGCGACCCGCTCGACCCGCAGCTGGCCGACGCGATCGCCCAGGCGATGCGCGAGTGGGCGATGGAGAAGGGCGCCACCCACTACACGCACTGGTTCCAGCCGCTCACCGGCCTGACCGCCGAGAAGCACGACTCCTTCTACAACCCGACCGGCGACGGCCACGCGATCGCCGAGTTCAGCGGCAAGGAGCTGATCCAGGGCGAGCCCGACGCGTCGTCGTTCCCGACCGGCGGCATCCGCGCGACCTTCGAGGCCCGCGGCTACACCGCGTGGGACCCGACGTCGCCGGCGTTCATCCTGGACAACCCGAACGGCACGTTCCTCTGCATCCCGACGGCGTTCGTGTCGTGGACCGGCGAGGCGCTCGACACCAAGATCCCGCTGCTGCGCTCGATGGACGCGCTGAGCAAGAGCGCGCTGAAGGCGCTCGACCTGCTCGGCGACCACGAGGCCAGGCGGATCTTCACCACGGTCGGCCCGGAGCAGGAGTACTTCCTCGTCGACGAGCAGTACTACTTCGAGCGCCCGGACCTCTACACGACCGGTCGTACGCTGTTCGGCGCCAAGCCGCCGAAGGGCCATGAGCTGGACGAGCACTACTTCGGGACGATCCCGGAGCGCGTCCTGGCGTTCATGATGGAGTCCGAGCAGGAGCTGCGCAAGCTCGGCGTGCCGGTCAAGACCCGCCACAACGAGGTCGCCCCGGGTCAGTACGAGCTGGCGCCGATCTTCGAGAACTCCAACGTCGGCAGCGACCACCAGCAGCTGACGATGTCGATCCTGCAGAGCGTGGCCCGCCGCTACGGCATGGTCTGCCTGCTGCACGAGAAGCCGTTCGCCGGCGTCAACGGGTCCGGCAAGCACAACAACTGGTCGATGGGGACCGACTCCGGCCACAACCTGCTCAACCCGGGTGAGACGCCGGAGGACAACGCGTCGTTCATGTTCTTCTGCGCGGCGGTCATCCGCGCGGTCAACAAGCACCAGGCGCTGCTGCGCGCGTCGGTCGCCAACGTCGGCCAGGACCACCGCCTGGGCGCCAACGAGGCGCCGCCGGCGATCATCTCGATCTTCCTCGGCGCCGAGCTGGAGAACGCGTTCCAGAAGATCTCGACCGGCAAGGGCAAGCGCATCAAGAAGGGCCTGCTCGGCCTGGGCGCCGAGGTCCTGCCGCAGCTGCCGATGGACGGCGGCGACCGCAACCGCACCTCGCCGTTCGCGTTCACGGGCAACAAGTTCGAGTTCCGGGCGCTGGGGTCCAGCATGTCGCTGGGCATGGTCAACTCGGTGCTCAACACGATCGTCGCCGAGTCGGTCGACGAGCTGAGCGCGCTGCTGGAGAGGGCCGTCAGGACGTCCAGGGGCGACATCCCGGCGGCCGTCAGCGTCGTCGTCAAGGACGTCTGGGAGAAGAACTCGCAGATCGTCTTCGGCGGCGACGGCTACAGCGAGGCGTGGCACAAGGAGGCCGCGGAGCGCGGGCTCAAGAACCTGCGCACGACGCCAGACGCGCTGCCGTGGCTGGTCGAGAAGCAGACGATCCGGGCTTTCGAGCGCTACAACGTGCTCAGCGAGCGCGAGCTGGAGTCGCGGTTCGAGGTCGCGGTGGAGCAGTACTCCACCAAGTTGAACATCGAGGCCGAGACCGCGGCGTCGATCGCCCGCACGATGATCCTGCCGGCGGCCGCGCGCCACCTGGCGGAGGTGCGCGCGTCCGGCATCCCGGCCCTGGTCGAGGAGGTCGAGCCGCTGGTGGAGGAGCTCTACGCCGCGATCCTCGACCTCGAGAAGGCCAACGACCACGACGGCCCCGACGGCGGCCTGACCCACGCCAAGTACATGCGCGACCGCGTGATCCCGGCGATGGACACGACCCGCACGATCGCCGACAAGCTGGAGCGCATCGTCTCCGACGACCTCTGGCCGCTGCCGAAGTACAGCGAGATGTTGTTCATCAAGTAGTCCCGTTCGCGCCACTGGCGCGACTTGCAAGTCGTCGAAAGGCCCGCTCCGGCGGGCCTTTCGGCGTTCCGGGGCGCGATGTCACCGGCGGACGCGTTCGCGCAGCGTCTGTGACCGGGGCTGCGGAAGATGTTCAACCCGGCCGCCCTCGCCCACCCGATTCGCGCAGTCGTGTCTCAAAGCAGAGCTGATCGTGTTGTGCTGCTGTGCGCTCAGATATCACTGAGTTAATACAGACAATGCACCACCGAACGGAGTCATGATGTTGCGTACCCATGCCGCAGCAGCGCGGACGCCTAGCCGCCTTCGGCGCAAGGCGCTCATCGGCGTTGCCACCCTCTCGATCGCGGCGGCCTCGACCGCGACCGCCCTCGCCGGCGCCGACCACTACTTCAGCGGGACGCTGGTCTCGGGCAGGGGCTGGGCAGGCAGCGAGGCTCACTCCGTCACCTACATCGAGGGCAGCGGGGACCACAACGGCTTCTGCGTCGCCAAGGACCAGGGCACGACCGGCTACGCGTCGGCGACGAAGACGACCTCGGGCACGCGGGCCTGCTCGAGCACCGGCGGCTTTGCCTCACGCACGGAGGACGGCAGCTGCTGCTACCACGGCTGGGTCGACAACGCGACCGGCCTGGACATCATCATCGCCACCACGACCCACACCAGCTACTAGGGACGATGACCATGCACATCAACCTGCGTCTCACCGCCCTGTTCGCCGCCGCCGCCCTCGCGGGCCCCGCGGCGGTCGCCGTCGCCCAGACCGTCAGCAGCCCGGATCACCCGAGGTTCGACGTCCCCGCCGCCAGCGACACCCCGGTCCCGGCGACGGCGGCCGACAAGGCCGCGTTCTCGGTCCTCGCCCGCCCGGCGAGCGCCGATGACACCGACAACGCGCTCGTCGCCCGGATCGCGTCGCAGTCGGGCATCGGCGTCGATGCCGATGGCGCACGCGTCGTCGGGAGCATCGCCTCCGGGCGCGTCTGGCTGATCCCGGCCAACGGCGCGCTCTGCCTCGGCCTCGAGGACACCGCCACCGACTCGCTCGGCATCTCCTGCACGCTGGAGGACGCCGCGCTCCAGGATGGCGTCACGATCGGCGACGGCACCCAGGTCTACGGTCTGGCCCCGGACGCGGTCACCGCGATCCACGCGGCGCCGGCCGACGCGTCATCCCGCGCGGCCGCGGCGACGTCCGGCGGCGACTCGCTCGGCACCGGCGGCGAGGTCTACACCCTCGATGCCGGCCACAACACCGTGACGCTCGACGCTCCGGACGGCTCGCGGTCGTTCGACGCCAACGGCGGCGGCGATCACGGAGGCTGAGCGCTCGGCATGCCCTACCGCGGAGGGGGTCCGGGTGGACATCCGGACCCCCTGCGGTCACAAGCTCCCCGCACTAGCGTCCTGTAGGAGTAGATGCGACCGACCGGCAAGGACAGCGATGCCGTCCTCCTGCAGCGAACCGCCGAGGACCCGGAGGCCTTCGCGGTCTTCTACGACCGCTGGGAGGGCCCGATCCTCGCCTACTTCCAGCGCCGCGTCCGCGAGCCGGAGGTCGCCGTCGACCTGACCGGCGAGGTGTTCGCGTCCGTCCTCGGCGCCGCGGCGCAGTTCCGCGGCGAGCACGGCGACGGCTCCGCGGCCGCGTGGCTGTTCACGATCGCGCGCAACACGCTGTCGACCAGCCTCCGGCGCGGACGCGTCGAGGAGGAGGCGCGGCGCCGCCTGGCGGCGTGGGAGCCGGTCGCGCTCGTCGACGTCGACCTCGACGCGATCGCCGCGCTCGGCGAGGACGGCCCGGCCCTCGCCCGTGCGCTGCACGAGCTGCCGCCGCGCCAGCGCGAGGCCGTCCGGGCCCGCGTCCTGGAGGAGCTCTCGTACCCGGAGATCGCCGCCCGCCTGGACTGCTCGGAGCTGGTGGTCCGCAAGAACGTCAGCCGCGGCCTGAAGTCCCTTCGCAAGAACCTGGAGCACTTCGCATGACCTACGTCCAGCAGAACAAGCGCAACCTCGTGATCGCCGCCGCGGCGGCGATGCAGCCGCTGCCGGTCGCACCCACGCCCGCGCCCGCCCCCACGCGCCTGCGGGTCCCACGCCTGCGGCCGCGCCGGATGACGGCGCGCACGCTGGTGCTCGCGGCGGTGGTCGCGTCGGTGCCGGTCACGGTCGCCGCGACCGCCGTCGTGCACTACGCGAACCACGCCTCGCCCGCGGTCCGGCCCCTGAGCAGTGGCGCCGACGGCAACGAGATCCACATGCCGGTCGTCGCCGCGCTCCCCGCCGCCGACGCGAGCACCTGGTCGGCGCTGACGCGGCCGGCCGGCGCCGCCGAAGCCGACCCGGACAACATGACGGCGCTCCGGACGCTCCAGGACGACGGGCCGTTCGGGCTCAACGCCGGGCTCGCCCGGCAGATCGCGACGCGCGACGGCTACAACATCTGGCTGATGCCCGGCAACGGCTTCGTCTGCATCGGGATGCAGGCGGTCGGCGACGCCACGATCGGGGCGGGCTGCAACACCGACGCCGCGGCCCGCGCGGGCGCGCTGACCTTCAGCGACGGGAACGCGCTGTTCGGCATCGCCCCGGACGGGGTCCGGTCGGTCACGGTGACCGACGCCGACACCGGCCTGCGCCACGACGAGCCGGTGATCGACAACGTCTACGAGCTGGCCAACCAGCCGGCGAGCGTGCAGCTCACGGTGCCCGGCAGCGAGCCGGTGAGGTTCAACGTCCTGCAGTGAGCGCGTCCCACCCCGCACGGGTCAGGCGCCAGATCCGCTCCGGCGCCGCGCCCGCCGTCGCGACGGGCGCGACGGGCGTGAACCCGGCGCGCGCGGCGACCGCGCCGGACGCGGCGTTGCGCGGGTCGTGGTGGATCTCGACGTGGCCGATCGCCGAGTCGGCGAACGCCTCGGCGGCCAGCAGCGCGACGGCCGCCGTCGCCACGCCGCGCCCCGTGAGCGCGGTCGCGACCCAGTAGCCGAGCTCCAGCGCGTCCGGGCCGATCCGGCGGTGCAGCCCGCAGGACCCGGCGACCGCGCCGCCGGCGAGGATCGCGCGCGTGCGGTCGCCGCCGGCCGCCTCGGCCGCGTTGGCCTCGCGGATCCACGCGCGGCGCGCGTCCGGCGGCTGCGGCTCGTCGGCCGCCCACGGCATCCACGGGCGCAGCTCCGGCAGCGAGGCGGCGACCGCCGCGGCCAGCGCCTCCGCGTCGCCCTCGTCCCAGGGCCGGATCCGGACCTCCATCGGTCATACCCTGACACAGTTGTGTCAAGGTTGCGCTACCCTTCCGCGCATGCGTGATTTCCTGGCCGCCGTCCGTGACCACGTCGTCGTCTTCGACGGCTCGATGGGTGCGACGCTGGAGGAGTTCGACCTCTCGCAGGCCGACTACGGCGGGCTGGAGGGCAAGTGCCACGAGGCGCTCGTCCTGCACCGCCCGGACGTCATCCAGGAGCTCCACGAGTCGATGGTCCGCGCGGGTGCGGAGGTCGTCGAGACCGACACGTTCCAGGCCTCGCGCCTGAAGCTGGAGGAGTGGGGCCTCGGCGAGCACACCTTCGAGATCAACCAGAGGGCCGCCGAGATCGCCCGCCGCGCGGTCGGCGAGGACCGCTTCGTCGCCGGCTCGATCGGCCCGACCGGCCACCTGCCCGCCTCCGACGACCCGACGCTCGGCGCGATCACGTTCGCCGAGCTGGTCGAGATCTTCACCCAGCAGGCCCAGGGCCTGGTCCGCGGCGGCTCCGACCTGCTGATCATCGAGACCGCCCAGGACATCCTGGAGGTCAAGGCCGCGATCTTCGGCGCGCGCGAGGCGTTCAAGCTCGAGGGCAAGACGCTGCCGATCCAGGCCTCGGTCTCGCTGCTGCCCAACGGCGGCAAGATGCTGCTGGGCACCGACATCAACGCGGTCCTGACCACGTTGGAGGCCCTGAAGGTCGACGTCATCGGCCTGAACTGCTCGACCGGCCCCAACGACATGCGCGACGCGATCCGGTACCTCGGCGAGCACTCGCCGGTCCCGGTCCACTGCATCCCGAACGCCGGCCTGCCCCAGCAGGGCCGCAACGGCGAGACCATCTTCCCCGAGGGCCCGGACGAGCTGGCCGCCGTGCTCGGCGAGTTCGTCGAGCAGCACGGCGTGTCGGTCGTCGGCGGCTGCTGCGGCACCACGGTCGACCACATCTCCGCCATCGCCGAGCGCGTCCGCGGCCACAAGCCGGGCGCCCGCCCCGCGCCGCGCCCGCCGCAGGTCTCCTCGATGATCGCGGCGACGCCGCTGGTCCAGGAGCCCGCCCCGACGCTGGTCGGCGAGCGCGTCAACTCGCAGGGCTCGCGCAAGGCCAAGGAGCTGCTGCTGGCCGACGACTACGACGGCCTCGTCCAGATCGCCGAGGACCAGGTCGAGGGCGGCGCCCACGTGCTGGACCTCTGCGTCGCGCTGACCGAGCGCGTCGACGAGGACGAGCAGATGCGGATGGTCGCCAAGCGCGTCTCGCTCTCCCAGCCCGCGCCGCTGCAGATCGACTCGACCGAGCCGGACGTCATCAAGCTCGCGCTGGAGCAGACGCCGGGCCGCGCGATCGTCAACTCCATCAACTTGGAGGCCGGCCGCGCCAAGGCCGACACCGTGATCCCGCTGGCGATCCAGCACGGAGCGGCGTTGATCGCTCTGACGATCGACGAGGTCGGGATGGCGAAGACGGCCGAGCGCAAGGTCGAGATCGCCCAGCGCATCAAGGAGATCGCCTGCGACGAGCACGGCCTCGACCCCGAGCTGCTGATCTTCGACGTCCTGACGTTCACGCTGACGACCGGCGACGACGAGTGGAAGCCGTCGGCGGTCGAGACGATCAAGGGCATCGCGGCCGTCAAGGAGGCGCTCCCGGGCGTCAAGACGTCGCTGGGCGTGTCGAACGTGTCGTTCGGCGTCGGCCAGCCCGCGCGCGCGGTCCTGAACTCCGTCTTCCTGCACCACTGCGTCGAGGCCGGCCTGGACCTCGCGATGGTCAACCCCAATCACATCACGCCGTACGGGGAGATCAGCGAGCTGGAGCGCGAGCTCGCCGACGACCTGGTGTACAACAAGCGCGACGACGCGCTGCAGCGCTTCATCGAGCACTTCGAGTCCAGGGGCGAGGAGGAGGCCGCCGAGGTCGCCGACCCGACCGCGGGCATGGAGCCCGAGGAGGCGCTGCACTGGCACATCCTGCGCCGCAAGAAGGACGGCGTGGAGGCCCAGATCGACGCGGCGGTCGAGAAGCTCGGCGCGGTCCCGGTGCTCAACGACGTGCTGCTGCCGGCGATGAAGGAGGTCGGCGACAAGTTCGGCGCGGGCGAGCTGATCCTGCCGTTCGTCCTGCAGAGCGCCGAGGTCATGAAGCGCTCGGTCGCCCAGCTGGAGAGGTACCTGGACCGGATCGAGGGCTACACCAAGGGCACGGTCGTCCTGGCGACGGTCTTCGGCGACGTCCACGACATCGGCAAGTCGTTGGTGAACACGATCCTCACCAACAACGGCTACACGGTGATCGACCTCGGCAAGCAGGTCCCGGTCTCCACGATCCTGGAGGCGGCCAAGGAGCACGACGCGACGGCGATCGGGCTCTCCGCCCTGCTGGTGTCGACGTCGAAGCAGATGCCGCTGGCGATCCAGGAGCTGGAGCGCGAGGGCCTCGAGTACCCCGTGTTGATCGGCGGCGCGGCGATCAACCGCGCGTTCGGCTACCGGGCGCTGCATGTCAATGGCCTTGACGACAGCAAGTTGTATGACCCGGGCGTCTTCTATTGCAAGGACGCGTTCGAGGGCCTGCACGTGATGGACAAGATCGTCGAGGAGGACACGCGCGCGGAGTTGTTGTCGCAGTTGCGCGATGCCGCCAACACGTTCCGCGAGAAGGGCGACGAGGAGGTCGTGCTCGACACGACCGGCACCGAACGCTCGGACGCGGCCGACGACGTGGAGATCCCGGAGCCGCCGTTCTGGGGCGTGCGCGAGATCCCGGTCGATCTCGACGAGGTCTACCCGCACCTCGACACGCACGTGCTGTTCAAGCTGCACTGGGGCGGCAAGGGCGTCAAGGGCGACGCGTGGAAGGCGCTGGTCGACGGCACCGACGAGGACGAGGGCTTCCGCCCCAAGCTGGAGCGCATGTGGCGCGACCAGACCTACCTGCACCCGCGCGCGTTGTTGGGGTACTTCCCGTGCTACGCCGAGGACAACGACATCGTCGTCCTGGACCCGAGCGACCGCGAGACGGAGCTGACGCGCTTCGTCAACCCGCGCCAGCCGGGCAACGACCACGTGTGCCTGGCGGACTTCTTCCGGCCGAAGTCGAGCGGTGAGCTCGACGTCATCGCCCTGCAGGCCGTGACGGTCGGCGACGAGGTCACCGAGCTGATGGCGCAGCTGGAGAGGGACGGCGAGTTCGCCGAGCAGCTGTTCGTGCACGGGCTCGGCGTGCAGACCGCCGAGGGGCTGGCGGAGTGGCTGCACGCGAAGGTCCGCGACGACTACGGGATCCCGGCGACACAGGGCCGCCGCTACTCGTGGGGCTACCCGGCGGTGCCGGATCAGTCCGAGCACGAGAAGGTCGACGCGGTCCTGGACCTGTCGACGATCGGCATGTCGATCAGCGACGGCTACGCGCCGGTGCCGGAGCAGTCGACGCTCGCGCTGGTCGCCCACCACCCGCAGGCGTTCTACTTCGGGATGAAGCAGGGCAAGCTCAAGCCGGTCGACGCGACGTCCCCGGACGACGTCATCAAGGGCTCCAAGCGCGACCCGTCGCTGTTCGCGCAGGCCGACGCCGAGGAGCTCGACGTCGATCCGGTCGAGGGCGGCGTGGCCGAGGGCGAGGGCGACTCAGCGGAAGGCTCGCCCGGGGGGCTCGCTTCCGGTGCCGTGCCCGCTGAGGCGTAGGTAGCGTTCGGCGGCGTGAGCGCCGCTGCTTCTGAGGTCCATCATCTGTTCGCGGGCTGCGCCGTGGCCGATCTGGCCGCGGCGCTGCCGTTCTACGAGGCGCTGTTCGGGCGCGGCGCCGACCTGAAGCCGCACGACGGCGAGCGCTGCTGGCGGTTGAGCAAGTCGTGCTGGGTCGTTGTTGTTGTTGATGTCGCGCGGGCCGGCGGCGGCAACAACACCATGTTGGTCGCCGACCTGGACTGGTGGCTTGAGGAGTGGGCGGCGCGGGGTGTGGCGGTTGACTCGGTGGAGTCGGTCGGCGGTGGCCGCAAGGCGATCGTCATCGATGTCGACGGCAACTCGCTGGGCTTCGCGCAGGTGCCGGGTGGCGACTGAGGTCGCCGCGCCCGACGGCGCACGCTGGCGCGTGCGGCGACGCTGGCTCGGCGGGCGCGCGCTGCCGCGGTGGCGCGGCAGCCGTCCGGGCGACATCGGCGACTCGGTGTTCGACCTCCTCGGCGCGGGCGGCGACAGCGTCCTCGGGGCGATCGCTTCGTCCTCGTCGCGTCTCTGGTAGGAGCCCTCCGGCGGCTGGCACTCACGCGGGTCAGGCAGTCGGTGTTCATCTTGCTCGTCGACCGCCATCTCGTGAGCGCTCAGATTCTCGAACCACCGCGACGTGCTAGGTCGATTCTGCGGCCCGGATCGTCGTGGCTGACGGTCGCCGACCCAGCGGCGCGTGGTGGTTCTACGTAAGACGGGTCGGCGGCCGTCAGGCGCGGCGAGGCGGCCCGCAGAATCGATCTAGCGCTGCTGTCGCGTCGGGCGGACCAGGACGTCGTTGATCGACACGTAGGGCGGCTGCGAGATCGCGTAGACGATGGCATCGGCGATGTCGTCCGCCTGCAGCAGCTCGACATCGGCGAAGCGTTCTTGTTGCTGTTGCTGCAGCTCGGGGCTCAAGTGCGTGCGCAACTCCGTCTCCACGGCGCCCGGGTTGATGGTGGTGACGCGGACATCGTGCTCTGCGAGCTCCTGCCGCAACGCCTCGCTGAACGCGTTGACGCCGAACTTGGTGGCGTTGTAGACCGCCGACCCCGCACTCGCCCGCACACCCGCGATCGAGGACACGGTGACGACATGCCCGCTGCGTTGTTGTAGGAGATGCGGAACCGCGGCATGCGTGGCGTAGATGACGCCGTAGAGGTTGGCATCGATCATCCGCCGCCACTCGTCCGTGTCAGCGCCACTCACCCGCCCCAACAACATGACGCCGGCGTTGTTGACGAGCACATCGATCCTGCCCAACTGCTCGACCGTGGCCTCGACGAACGCCCTCGCCTGCGCCTCATCCCCAACATCGGTGGTGACAGCAATCGCCCTCCCACCCTCGCCGTTGATCCTCTCCGCCAACGCCTCAATCCGCTCCGTCCGCCGAGCAGCGAGCGCAACCACCCCACCCGCCGCAACCACCCTCAACGCCGTCGCCTCCCCAATCCCCGATGACGCCCCCGTGATCGCCACGACCTTCCCACCCAACTCATTCACCATCCCCCGAGCCTAGGCGCTCCCCGCACTCCCACTCCGCCAACGGTGCAAAAGGGCTCCAGGCGAACCCAAATGCACCGCCGACATGACACCGCGGCCACCACCCCACCGACCGCCCCGCACCGGTCGCGCGATCACTGGCGACGAGGCGCGTCTATCGACGCGCGTCTCTCAGGCCGCTTCGGACAGGTCGATCGCGAAGGTTGCCGTGAAGGGCTCGGTGGTCAGGCGGAGGTGGTCGTGGGAGCGGAGGGCGTTGGTGGGGGCGGTCATCGGCTCGATCGCCACGACGGCACGGCCGGGAGGGGTGTAGAGCTGGAGGTGGGTGTAGCCCTCCAGGAAGCGGACCGTCAGCTCGTGACCTCCGCCGGCGAGCGTGAAGTGGGGGTCGGCGCCGAGGTTGGTGAAGGCGTCGTCCCAGTCGGTGTCGGCGATCGGGGCGTGGCGGGGCCCGAAGGGCTCGGTCTCGCCGGTCGGGATCATGTGGTCGTCGAGGAGCATCCGCGACATCGAGGGCGTCCGGAGGATGAGGTGGTCCCGGTCGATCCCGGGCAGCGTGAAGTACGGGTGCCAGCCGAACGCCACCGGCACCGCCTGGTCGGACGTGGGGATCAGCGTCGTCGAGATCGTCAGCGCGCCCGCGGACAGGACCGCCGCGATCTCCAGGTCGTGCGGGAAGGGGAACGCCGCCAGGAGGTCTGGTGTGTCGAAGGAGAAGCGCGAACGCACCGATGTCCCCGACACGTCGACGACCTCCCACCCCCTCCGCCCCGACAGCAGCCCGTGGATCGGCAGCCCGCGCTCCTCGGTGTGCAAACCGGGCGTCTCGGCACCCAGCGCGACCTCCTGCCCACCGACGGCATACGAGAACGCCGCCAGCCGGTTCGCCCATGGATGCAACAGCGGGATCCCGAAGGTCGACCCCCGCGACGCATAGGCATCGAGTCCGCCCATCTGGCCCAGAAGTTCCCGCCCCGCGCCGAACAGGGACACTCCCACCATGCCCACAGAAGGCACCCACCGAGCGGTCCAGTTGCCGGCCTGCAGCGTCACGACGTCGCCTGACATGGCGGCATCCTCTCTTACCCAGCCTTTAGCGCGCCAACAGGAACCGATCATCTCCATGCCGCAGAGTGTCCGCATGCACGCCAGCCGGTCCGGGGAGTCCAAGGCATGACACCGCCCAAGCACATCTGGAGCGGCAACTGGGAGCACGAGTCCGAGGAGGACGCGCGCCGCCGCGCCGAGGCCGAGCAGACCCGCCTCGACCACCCCGAGCAGCCGGACCCGCAAGAGGCCCCGACCACCGTCGGCCGCACCCACTACCCGCCCAGCGACGAGCCGGACACGCCCGCACCCGGCATGTCCCGCGGCCGCGTCGCCGCGCTCGCGCTGATCACCGCCGTCGTCATCGGCGGCGCCGCCTTCGCGGCCGGCGCCCTGCTCGACAACGGCGGCGACAACAGCAGGAAGATCGCCCGCCCCGCCGCGCTCCCCGCCGTCTCGAGCAGGCCGCTCACCCCCAACCGCGGCCAGACCCGCGCCGGCGCCATCTACCAGGCCGCCTCCCCCGCCGTGGTCTCGATCCGCACCTCCTCGGGCTCCGGCACCGGCTTCCTGGTCGACAACGAGGGCACCCTCGTGACGAACGACCACGTCGTCGAGACCGCCAGGACCGTCCAGGTCAAGTTCGGCACCGACGGCAGCACGATCACCGGCACCGTCAAGGGCACCGACCCGTCCTCGGACCTCGCGGTCGTCCACATCGCGCCGAGCTCGATCCCGGCCAAGACCAAGCCGCTGCAGTTCGCCGACTCCTCCGGCGTGTCCGTCGGCGACGTCGCGATCGCGATCGGCAACCCCTTCGGCCTGGACCGCACGGTCACCGAGGGCATCGTCTCCTCCCTCGGCCGCACCCTGCGCGCGCCCAACAACTACCAGATCGACGGCGTGATCCAGACCGACGCCGCGATCAACCCCGGCAACTCCGGCGGCCCGCTCCTCGACGACGGCGGCAAGGTCATCGGGATCAACTCGCAGATCGCCACCAATGGCATCTCCAACGGCAACGTCGGCATCGGCTTCGCGGTCCCGTCCAACACCGTCCGCCAGGTCCTGCCCGGCCTCAAGGACGGCCGCACGGTCGAGCACGCGTGGCTCGGCGTCGAGACCCAGACCGCCACGTCGGCGTCCAGCTCCGGCGCGCAGATCGCCGGCGTCACCACCGGCGGCCCCGCCGAGTCGGCCGGCATCCAGTCCGGCGACGTCGTGACCGAGATCGACGGCCAGAAGGTCCAGGACGCCGACCAGCTCTCGACGATCATCAACTCCAAGGCGCCGGGCGACCACATCACCTTGAAGGTCAACCGCAACGGCCGCGACGAGTCCGTCGGCGTCACGCTGAAGAACCGCCCCAACACGCCCGCGACCAACACCCCGTGAGCTTCGGCCAGCCCTTCTTCCTCCTCGCGCTGCTGGTCGTCCCCGCCCTCGTCGTCGGCTACCTGACGCTCCAGCGGGACCGTGCCCGCGCCGCCGCCGCGTTCGCCGCGCCGCGCATGGCCGCCTCGGTCGCGCCGCAGCGCCCACGCTGGCGCCGCCACGTCCCGCTGCTCGCGTTCCTGCTGGCGGTGACCGCGCTCGTCGTCGCGCTCGCCCAGCCGCAGAAGACGGTCGCGGTCCCGGTCGAGCACGCGCAGATCATGCTGCTGACCGACGTCTCGGGCTCGATGCTGGCGACCGACGTCAGGCCCAACCGGCTGGTCGCCGCGCGCCGCGCCGGCCAGGCGTTCATCGACAAGGTGCCCAAGCGCGTCAACGTCGGGATCGAGGCCTTCAACCAGGTCCCGCAGGTGCTGGCCAACCCCACGACCGACCGCGACGCGCTCGCCTCCGCCCTCGGGCGCCTGAGCTCCTCGGGTGGCACCGCGACCGGCGAGGCGATCGTCACCGCCACGCGAGTCCTCCAACAAGCCCCCGCGCAGGACGGCAGGAAGCCGCCGTCGGCGATCGTCCTGCTGACCGACGGCGTGTCGGTCAAGGGCGTCGACCCGGTCGCCGCCGCCCAGGCGGCCGCCAGGCTCAGGATCCCCGTCTACACCGTGACGCTCGGCACGCCGGGCGGCACGATCACCGTCCTGCGCGATCCCAGGCACCCGGCGGCCGGGACGGTCACCAAGCCGGTCCCGCCGGATCCCGCCTCGCTGGAGCGCGTCGCGCAGGCCAGCGGCGGCAAGGCCTACTCCGCCGAGACGGCGGGCGACCTCAGCGACGTCTACCAGCGCCTGGGCTCCCAGCTCGGGACCAAGAAGGAGCCGCGCCAGATCACGGCCGGCTTCGCGGGCCTCGGGCTCGTGCTCCTCGGCCTCGGCGCGGCGCTGTCGCTGCGCTTCACCGGGCGACTCATCTAACAAGCCTTCGAAGCACCAGGAGAACCCATGGACGACCTCACCACCCAGCAGTCACCGATCGACCCCGACGAGGACCCGCGCCGCGCGCTCGGCGAGGCGCTGCACGAGATCAAGCGCGTCATCGTCGGCCAGGACGCGATGCTCGAGCGCCTGCTCGTCTCGCTGCTCGCGGGCGGCCACGTGCTGCTCGAGGGCGTCCCGGGCCTCGCCAAGACGCTGACGGTCCGGACGCTGGCCGACGTCGTCGGCGGCACGTTCCGCCGCGTCCAGTTCACCCCGGACCTGGTCCCGGCCGACCTCGTCGGCACGCGGATCTGGCGCCCGGACACCGGCCGCTTCGACACCGAGCTCGGCCCGGTCTTCGGCAACGTCCTGCTCGCCGACGAGATCAACCGCGCGCCCGCCAAGGTGCAGAGCGCGTTGTTGGAGGTCATGCAGGAGCACCAGGTGACGATCGGCGGCCAGTCGTTCCCGGTCCCGCGCCCGTTCCTGGTCCTGGCGACCCAGAACCCGATCGAGTCCGAGGGCACCTACCCGCTGCCCGAGGCGCAGGTCGACCGCTTCCTGATGAAGTTGTTGGTGGACTACCCGACGCCGGGCGAGGAGGCCGCGGTCGTCGGCCGCTCGCTGGCCGGCACCGCCGAGGTGCGCCAGCGCCTGGAGCTGCCCGACCTGGAGCGTTACGCCGCGACGGCCGTGCAGGTCATGGTCGACCGCGACATCATCGCCTACGCGGTCGCGCTCGCCGACGCGACGCGCCACCCGGGCGCGCACGGCATGGGCGACCTCGCCGGGATGGTCGAGTTCGGCGCCTCCCCGCGCGGGCCGATCGGCCTCGTGCACGCGGCGCGCGCGCTGGCGATGCTGCGCGGGCGCGGCTACGTCAACGCCGGCGACGTGCGCGACCTCGCGCCCGACGTCCTGCGCCACCGCCTCGTGCTGTCCTACGACGCGCTGAGCGAGGGCATCACCGCCGACCAGATCCTGGACCGCGTGCTCGAGGCCGTGCCCGAGCCCGAGGACCGCTACCTGCACCGCTCGCGGGGCGCCGCGGCGTAGTTCATGGCGTCGCCGAGCGACACCACGCCGCAGCCGCACCGCCGCCGCGCCCAGCTGGCGCAGCCCGCCGCCAAGCAGGGCCCGGGCGCGATGCCGCCCGCCCTGCTGGACGCGCTGGCGATCGCGGTGACGCAGCGGGTCGCGGGCGCGCTGCCGGGCGACCGTCGCGCCGCGGGCGTCGGCGCGGGCACCGAGCTCGCGCAGATCCGCCCGTACGCGTTCGGCGACGACGTGCGTCGAATCGACGCGGCGACGACCGCCCGGACGGGCGAGCCACATGTACGCCTTGAAGTCCCTGAGCGGACGCTGACGACGTGGCTGGCGCTGGACGTCTCTTCCTCGATGGCGTTCGGGACCGCGGCGCGGCTGAAGGCCGACGTCGCGGAGGGCGTGATGCTCGCGATCGGCCGGCTGGCGCTGCGCCACGCGGGGCGCGTCGGGATCGCGACGTTCGGCGACGGCGACACGCGCGTGCAGCCGCCGCGCGGGTCGAAGGCCGGGCTGGTCGCGCTGCGGCGGACGCTCAACGCGGGCGTCGCGCGGGACGGCGTCGCCGATCCGCACGCGCTGGCCGATGCGCTGGGGCGCGTCGGCAGGGTGGCGCGGCTGCCGGGGCTTGTCGTCGTCGTCTCAGACTTCCGCGACCAGCGCGACTGGGCGCGGCCGCTCGGCGTGCTGCGCTCCCGCCACGCGGTCCTGGCCGTCGAGGTCCACGACCCGCGCGAGGCGTCGATCCCGCCGGTCGGCCGGATCGCGGTCGTCGACCCGGAGACGGGGCGGCGCGTCGAGGTCGACACGTCGCGCCCGCGCGTGCGGGAGAAGTTCGCGGCGATCGAGGCCGAGCGGCGCGAGACGCTCGCGAGCGAGCTGCGGCGCCTGAGGGTCGACCACGCGGCGCTGAGCACCGACGAGGACTGGCTGCTGCAGCTGGGGCGGCGCCTGCGATGACCACCGCCACGCCACTCGCGCTGTCGTTCGCCACGCCCCTCTGGCTGCTCGCGCTGCTGGCGATCCCGCTGGCGTTGTTGTTGCTCTACGGCGCGCGCCGGCGCCGGACCGCCTACGCGGTGCGCTTCCCGGCGGCCGCGTCGCTGGCGCTCGCCGCGGGCGCGGCGGCGCCGTGGCGCCGCCACGTCCCGACCGCGCTGGCGCTGGCCGCGATCGCCGCGCTGGCGTTCGCGCTCGCCAGGCCGCAGCGCACGGTCGCCGTGCCGGTCGAGGGCGCGTCGATCGTCCTGGTCACCGACCACTCGGGCTCGATGAGCGCCACCGACGTCGAGCCGGACCGGCTGAGCGCCGCCGAGGCCGCGGCCGAGACGTTCCTGGACAAGCTGCCCAAGGCGACCCGAGTTGGTGTGGTTGCCTACTCCGACGGCCCGGACGGCACGCTGGCGCCGACGACCGACCGCACGCGCGTGCGCCAGACGATCGAGGCCCAGGACGCCGTCGGCGCGACGGCGACCGGCGAGGCGCTGCAGGTCGCGCTCGACACGCTCGCGCCCAACGGCAGGAGCGCCAAGCCGGCCTCGGCGATCGTGCTGCTGTCCGACGGCAAGACGACGACCGGCCGCGACCCGGTCGGCGTCGCGCAGATCGCCAAGAAGCTGCGGATCCCGATCTACACGGTCGCGCTCGGGACCGCCGACGCGACGATCCCGAACCCGGTCTCGCCGCTGTCGCCACCGATCGCGGTCCCGCCCGATCCCGAGACGCTGAGGCAGATCGCCGACGTCTCCGGCGGCCGCGCGTTCACGTCCGGCGACGCGGGCCAGCTGCGCTCGATCTACTCCACGCTCGGCTCGCGCCTGGCGACCAAGCACGAGCAGCGCGAGGTCACCTCGGCCTTCGCCGCAGCGGCCCTGATCCTCCTGCTCGGCGCCGGGATGCTCTCGATCCCGCGCGTCGGCCGCCTGCCCTAGCGGCGCTAGCGGCGCAGCCGCAGCACGCCGGTCGCCTGCGACCTGATGGCCTTGGCCCCCTTGGGGCGCCAGGTCACGGTCGCGGTCAGCGGCGCGCTGTGCACGTGGGCCAGGGCCTTCAACACGGCCTTGCGCAGGCCGATGTTCATGGTCTTGGTCGCGGCACGCGTCGTCGTCACGCGCCCGTCGCCGAGCCGCAGCGTCCTGCCGTGCAGCTTCACGGTCACGCGCGCGGTCAGCGTCCCGGCGCGCGGGAGGCGGGAGCTGAAGCGCAGCGTCCGCGCGCCCTTGCCGACCAACCCCAGGAACTTGAGCAGCGGCGCGGCCTTCCTCGCCCTCACGGGCACCACGGGCGCCGCGGGTGCCCCGGCACCGGAGAGCGCCGCGCCACCGGCCGGCGCCCCGCCGCCGCTCCCGTCCGCGTCGCTCCCACCCCCGACCGCGCCCGGAACCGCGGCCGCCGCCATCCATGGCGCGGGCGTCGTCGTGTCCCCGGCGCGGAACTCGAGGGTCCCGTGCGCCGCGGCCGCTTCCCCTTGGCAGTTCTGGGTGAACGACAGCCCCACCCCGGCGGCCAGTGGCTGCGCGGGCCGGTAGCGCAGCTCGTCCATCGTGAACGTGCCCTCGCCGCCCGCTCCGCAGCCCCGTCCGGGAGCGGTGACGTCGAGCACCGGCCCCGTGTCGTCCGTGGTCGCGTCGTAGGTCATCGGCGCGACGAGGGTCGCGTTCCTCGCCGCCCCGACCGTGACGGTCCAGTCGCCGGCGGGGGTGCCGACGCCGATCCGAAGGCCACGGGCGTCGTTGTCCATGACGGCGAACCTGGCGTTGGCCGGCGTCAGGTCATAGGTCCCGCCCTGGGTGATCCAGTCGTCCGGGTCGCCGGTGATGTGCAGGCGGGTGGTCCCGCCGTAGGTCCAGCCTTGCAGTGCCGCGGTGAGGGTCCCCGCGCTCGTGCCGATCCCGAGCGTCGCCTGCCGCGTGCCCGAGACCGCGGGCACGAAGCCGACCTGAACCGGGCAGGTCGCGTTCGGCGCCAGCGTCCTGCCGGCGCAGTCGTCGGTGGAGATCGCGTAGTCGCTCGCCTGCGCACCGCTCAAGCTCGTGTTCTCGACGGTGGTGCCCTGCGTGCCCGCGATCACGGTCGCCGGCACCGTGCTGTGCCCGGCGCCGAGGTCGGCCTCGGGCCAGCGCACGACGCTCGGGACCACGATCGGCGCCGCGGTCTCCGGCTCACCGAGCCGGATCTCGCCCCAGTGCGCCGCGAGGCCGCTGCCGCCGCAGGACTGGGCGAAGACCGCCCACAGCCGCGTCGGCTGCCCGCCGGCGTCCCATGCGATGTCGCGCACCTCGAACTCGCTGGTGCCGCCGCAGCTCTGATCGTTGGCCTTGACCTCGAGGCCCGGTTCGCCCGGACGCTGATAGCCCACCTCGGAGGCGTCGGGATAGGCGCCGGGCCTGAGCGCGGTGCCGGGCGGGGGCTGGAGCTCGAAGTGGTGGAAGTCGTTCGTGCCGTCGGTCCCGATCGACACCGCGACACCGTCCCCGGCGTGCTCGAGCTTGATGGTGGAGTCGGTCCCGCGCCAGAGGAACGCCCCGGCGTGGCCTTGGTTGAGCAGGTCGCCCGAGTCGCTGAACCACGCGATCGCGTCCTGTGGCCCCGCGAGCTGGAGGCCGTCGCCGTCCGCCGCGGCCGCCGTGCCGCTGCCGAGCAGCGCTGCCGCGAGCACCGCCACCGCCATCCCGATCCCACGCCGCCGCATTGCTTCCCTTTCGTCACCGGTGGACCCGCGCGGGCGGGGACGTACCCATCGTTCACCGAGCGGCAACACCAACGTGATGTCCGCAGGCGTACAACCCGCCGCACATGGCGAACATCAGGCTGCCTGAAGGACACGACGAGGCCCGCGCGACGACGCGGCGCGAGGTGCTGCGGGGTGGTGCGAAGCTCGTCGCCGGCGCGTCGGTCGCCGCGCAGGTGCTGGCCGCGACCGGTGCCGACGACGCGGTCGCCCGGACGCTGCGGCGCGCGGCGGCGGGCGCGGGCGACAAGCCCGGCTATGGGCCGATCAGCCCGTACCTCGACGTCGGGTTCTCGCTCCCGGAGGGCTTCTACGTCGAGCGGTTCGGCAAGGCCGGGACGAGGATGAGCGACGGGCTGCCGACCCCGCGCTTCCACGACGGCACGACCACGCACGACGCGGGCGGTGGGCGCGTCACGCTGATCCGCAACCACGAGGGCTACGACCCGGGCCGCGCGCTGGGCAGGCGCAAGGCCTACGACCGCGTCGCGCAGGGCGGCGTGACGACGTCGCTGTTCGACACCAGGTCGGGCAGGTTGTTGGGGTCCTCGCTCGTGCTCAACGGCACCGACAACAACTGCAACGGCGGCAAGATGCCGTGGGGCTCGTGGCTGTCGTGCGAGGAGTCGACGGTCGGCCCCGACGACGGCTTCGAGAAGCCGCACGGCTACGTCTTCGAGGTGCCGCTGGGCGCGAGGGCGCCGGTCGACCCGGTCCCGATCAAGGCGATGGGGCGCTTCGAGCACGAGGCGTGCGTGATCGATCCCAGGACCGGCGTCATCTACATGACCGAGGACAACGGCGATCCCGGCGACGGCTTCTACCGCTTCATCCCGCACACCCACGGCAGGCTGCACCGTGGCGGCCGGCTGGAGATGCTCGCCGTCCAGGGGCGCTCCGGCTACAACACCGCGAGTGGTCAGAAGGTTGGGACGACGCTGAAGTGCGAGTGGGTCCCGATCAAGGACCCGGACCCCGAGCACGCCGACAGGCACCCGGACGCCGTCTACCAGCAGGGCCGCGCGCTCGGCGCCGCGCGCTTCTACGGGCTGGAGGGCGCGCACTGGTCCCGCGGCTCGGTGTACTTCGTGGCCAGCGAGGCGGGCGACGACGGCAAGGGCCAGATCTGGCGCTACACGCCGTCCGGGACCAAGAAGGGGCACTTGACGCTGTTGTTCGAGTCGCACTCCGGGCACGTGCTCGACCAGCCGGACTCGCTGGTCGTCTCGCCCCGCGGCGGGGTGGTCGTCGGCGAAGACGGCGACGGCGAGGACGTGAACGGCGGCACGAACTTCATCCGCTGCCTGACGCCCGCAGGCGAGATCGCGACGTTCGCCCGCAACGACACACCGCTGGACCTCCACAAGTGGGAGGACGAGGCCAAGGGCTGGACCGGCCGCTCGGAGTGGTCGGGCTGCACCTACTCACCCGACGGCCAATGGCTCTTCGTCCACCTCCAGTACCCGGGCGAGACGTTCGCCATCACCGGCCCCTGGGACAAGGGCTGGCTCTAGTTCGAGGTCGCGACCGAGACGCCGCCGCGGGCATCTGGCCAGGTGACGATCAGGCCGCCTTCGGGGGCTTGGGCGAAGGCGAGGCCGCCGGCGTCGTTGGTCGCCAGCGTGTCGCCGAGGGTGGTCTGGGTCGTCGTGCCGGGGCCGGTGCGGCGGGCCAGGACGACGTCGTAGGCGGAGGGCCCCGGACGGACGATCGAGCGGGCGAAGACGCCGAGCGTCGCGCCGTCGCGCGCGGTCACCAGGCGCGGGACGGTGGTCCAGCCGCCGGGCGAGCCGAGGCGCTCCGGCGCGTTCGTCCACGGTCCGGCGCTGTCGCCGGACGCGGTCGCGGCGAACGCCGCCTCGCCCGGCGGCACGACGCCCGCGCCGACGAGGCCGCCGTCGTGCGTGGACGTCACCGACGGCGTGTTGCTGCCGATGCCGCCATAGACCGGGAACGGACGCGCGACGCCGGTCGGGTGCAGGCGGCGCGCGGAGAGGTCGAACGTGCGGGTGAACGCGGCCGGCGGGTGAGCGGGATCGTAGGAGTGGCGGACCCACGCGGCGACGACGGCCCCGCCGGTGGCGAACACGCGCGGCGGATGCTGCGTGTCGCCGGAGCTGCGCGTGACGGTCAGCGGCGCGCCCTGCAACTTGCCGTCGGGGCCGACGAGGACGAGGCGCTGCTCGCGCGGCCGGCAGCTGCCGCCGTTGCGCTGGCTGCAGACCGCGTGGCCGACGAGGTAGGTGAGCACGGCGCCGCCCGCCTCGGGCGCGATCGCGATCTCGGCGCCGCGGATCCCGAGGTCGCGCGGCCTGGACGCGTGGCCGCGGTGGTCGATCGTCAGCGCGTACACGCTCTCGTCGCTGGAGCCCATCAGGTACCTGCCCCTGCGGACGATCCGGCGCGCGACGTAGAGCAGCAGCGCGCGGCTGCCGGTGAGCGCGAGGAGGCGCGGGCGCGCGGCGCCCGTCACCGGCGCGATCGCGTGCGCGGGGCCGAAGCCCTGCCCGGCGGGCGCGCGGGCGAGCATCAGCTGCGGGTGGCGGCCTCCGGCCGTGTAGACGGCGGTCGCGGTGCCGTCGCCGCCGAGGACGACCTGCGGCTCGCGGTCGTCGCCGAACTTCAGGCCGCTGTCGAGCACCCGCCGCTGCCAGGGCGCGCCGACGCCGCGCCGGACCGCCGCCTCGATGCCGTCCTGGCGCCGGACGACGAACGCGAACGTCCCGTGGTCGCCCGCGGCCGCGGCGGTCTCGAGCGTCGTGCCGGAGCCGATCAGCTGGGCGGGCTGCAGGGTCGCCGCCGCGACCGCGCCCGGGAGGGCGGCGGCCGCGAGTGCGGCGGCGATCGGCAGGACGAAGCGTGCGCGCAAGGTCATCGACCTCGCAAACGCGCGCGGAGGGGCGAAGGTTGCGCTGCCGCCGCCCGCCCCGCTCCGCCCCGTCGTGACTCAGCCGCGGTTGAGCGGGTCCAGCTGGTCGGCGGTCGCGTCGGCGTGGTCGGTGGAGGTGGACAGCGCCTCCCACTCCGCGTCGGTGTCGACGCGGGCCTGCCAGGCGGCGCGGCCGTAGTTGTAGGCGTCGCTGCCGATCAGGAGGCGGACCGGCGGCGCGTCGAGGTCGGCGACCTGCAGGACGACCTGGGCGACCTTGTCGGGGTCCGAGGCCGAGGCCTCCGCGAAGCCGGCCATGCGCTCGGCGACGGCGCCGACGGTGTTCTTGTAGGCCTCGCTGACCGGCGGGATCGCCATCGACGAGCCGGCCCAGTCGGTGCGCATCCCGCCCGGCTCCAGCACCGTGACCTTGATGCCGAGCGGGCCGACCTCGGCGGCCAGCACCTCGCTCAGCCCGCCGACCGCCCACTTCGCCGCCTGGTAGGCGCCAAGGCCCGGAGTCGCCATCCGGCCGCCGACCGAGGACACCTGGATGATGTGCCCGTCGCCCTGCTCGCGCATGACCGGCAGCGCAGCCTTGGTGACGTTGACGACGCCGAGCAGGTTGGTGTCGATCTGCGCGCGGAAGGCGTCGAGCGTGACGTCCTCGACCGCCGCGAGGTCGGCGTAGCCGGCGTTGTTGACGACGACGTCGAGGCGCCCGAAGGCGTCGACCGCCGTCCGGACCGCGGCGGCCGCGGCGTCCGGGTCGGTGACGTCGAGCGCGACCGCGCGGACGCGGTCCGGCGCCTGGGCGACGAGGTCGTCGAGCGACTCCGGCGTGCGCGCCGTGGCGACGAGCTGGTGGCCGGCGGCGACGACCGCCGCGGCGATCGAGCGGCCCAGGCCGCGGGAGGAGCCGGTGACGAGGAAGACCTTGGAGGAGGAGGACATGGGGAGCCTTTCGAACGTGATCGCTAACTAGGTGGTTAGTCAGTCACTGTAGCGCGGCTCGCGTCACGTTCAACCATCCGGTTAGTTGGCTACCCTGCGACGCACGATGCCCGGCGATGCGCAGGCCACCCAGAGGCGCCTCCTCGACGCCGCCAAGGCGGAGTTCGCGCTGCGCGGGATCGCCGGCGCGCGCGTCGACCGGATCGCCGCCGCCGCCGGGGCCAACAAGGCGCAGATCTACCACTACTTCGGCTCCAAGGACGACCTCTTCGACGCGGTCTTCGACCAGCTCGTCACCGCGACCACCGACGAGGCGCCGCTCGACGCGACCGACCTCCCCGGCTACGCCGCCGGCCTCTTCGACCGCTACGAGGACGACGCCGACATCGCGCGCCTGGCGACCTGGTACCGCCTGGAGCGCGCCGCCGACCGCCCACCCCACGCCCTCCGCGCCGCAGCGGCGAAGGCGAAGGTCGCCCGCATCCGCGCCGCGCAGGCCGACGGCACGCTCAGCGCGACGTTCCCACCCGAGGACCTCCTCGCCCTGATCACGACGATCGCCGCGATGTGGACCCGCGCCGACGCCACCGACCACGGCCCCGCCCAGCGCCGCAGCCGCACCCACCGCCGCCAGGTCGTCGTCGACGCCGTCCGCGCGCTGCTCGCCGCCTACTCACCCCCCAGCGCCTCCTCGCGCGCCGAAAGAGGTTGACTCCGCAGGAATGTGAACGCTAACATCGGCCTCCCGGAAGGGAGGAGCGAGCGCCAAGTCCCGGCGCGCTTCGGCCTGCCCGGAATGCGTCATGGGTCAGAACGAGAAGCCCCGCTCCGCGGTCATGTCGGACGTCGCCCAGCTTGCGGGCGTGTCCCACCAGACGGTGTCGCGCGTCCTGCACGACTCCCCCGCCGTGCGTCCCGAGACGCGCGAGCGCGTCCTCGCGGCGATGAGGGAGCTCGACTACCGCCCCAACTCCGCGGCCCGCGCGCTGGTGACCGGCCGGACCAGGACGCTCGGCGTCATCTCGTTCGACACCACGCTCTACGGCCCCGCGTCGGCGATCCTCGGGATCGAGCGCGCCGCCCACGACGCGGGCTACTTCATCATCATCGTGTCGCTGCGCTCGCTCACGCGCGAGTCGGTCCGCGGCGCGCTCGACCGCCTCCGCGACCGCGGCGTCGACGGCATCGTCGTCATCGCCCCGCAGGAGACCGCCGCCGACGCGCTCCGCGACCTCCCGCCCGGCGTCCCCGTCGTCGCCGCCGAGGCCGGCCCCGGCGACGCGATCCCGGTGGCCGAGGTCGACCAGCTCGCCGGCGCGCGCCTCGCCACCCAGCACCTCCTGGACCTCGGCCACGCCACCGTCCACCACATCGCCGGCCCGACCGACTTCATGGAGGCCGTCCAGCGCGTGGACGGCTGGCGCGCCACGCTCGCCGACGCCGGCATCACCGCCCCGGAGCCGCTGATCGGCGACTGGTCGGCGTCCTGTGGCTACGAGCTGGGCCAGCGACTCCTACAACAACGGGAACCGGTCACCGCGGTCTTCGCCGCCAACGACCCGATGGCCCTCGGCCTCCTGCGCGCGATCAACGAGCGCGGCCTGGCCGCGCCCGCCGACATCAGCGTCGTCGGCTTCGACGACGTCCCCGAGGCCGCGTTCTACACGCCGCCGCTGACCTCCGTCCGCCAGGACTTCGACGAGATCGGCCGCCGCTCGCTCGCCCTCCTTCTCGACCACATGCAGAACGGCTCCGCGCCGCAGGGCATCGTCGTCGCGCCCGAGCTGGTCGTCCGCCAGAGCACGGCGGCACCGGGAGGCGAGCGCTGATGCTCCAGACCGTCGGCCGCGCGGGCCAGGTGCTCGACCTCTTCTCCACCGACAACCCCGAGTGGGGCGCGACCGCGGTCGCCAACGCGCTGGACGTCGCCAAGTCCCAGGCCCACGAGCTGCTCATCTCGCTCGCCGACATCGGCCTGCTGGAACGCCACGGCCCCGGCCGTTACCGCCTCGGCTGGCGCGTGATCGCGCTCAACACGCTCGTCGTCGACAGCTCGCACCTCGGCGCCGAGCCGACCCGCGTCCTCGCCGCGCTCGCCGCCCAGACCGGCCACGCCGCGCACCTCGCGACCTGGGGCCCCGGCAGCGCGATCTGCGTCGCCTCCTACGCCGGGCGCGACGCGTTCGGCCCGCCGCCCGCCGCCGTCGGCTCGGCCCTCGCGGTCCACGCGACCGCCGCCGGGAAGGTCCTGCTCGCCGCCCAGCCGGCCGAGACGATCGCCGACCACGCCGCGCGCGACCTCACGCCGTTCACCGACCGCACGATCCGGACCGCCGAGCGCCTCGCCCGCGAGTGCGCGGCCGTCCGCCAGCGCGGCTTCGCCTACGAGGAGCAGGAGCGCGACCCGGCCGCGTGCGCGGTCGCCGCGCCGATCCGCGACCTCCACGGCCACGTCGTCGCCGCACTGGGCCTGACCGTCGCCGCGCCCCGCTGGCGCGCGACCGCGCGCGACCAGACGCGCGCGGTCGCCGCGGCCGCCGCGCGCTGCTCCGAGCTGCTGCGCAAGCGCGCGCTAACGACTTCCCAACAGGACCGGTTCGGCATAGCCGAACGCCCCGTTGACCGCACGGGGAACCCTGTGGCTTGATGCCGTTACACGGGCGCGCGACGCCCGGCCCGCCGGTTGCCACCGGTGAGCAGTGAGTGCTGCGCAAAGATGTGCAGCACCCCTACAAACAGGAGGAGACCGGTGTCAGAGCTTGACCCCGTGCACGAGGCGATCGAGCGCCTCGAGTGGATGGAAGGCAAGGAGGAGGAGACCCCGCACTCGAAGTTCAAGGCGATGAGCCGGCGCACCGCGCTGACCGGCGGCGCCGCGGGCCTGGCCGCGACCATCCTGGCCGCGTGCGGCGGCTCCAACAACAGCAAGACGACCACGACCGCCGCGGCGCAGACCAGCACCAACGGCGGCGGCACCAGTGGCGTCTTCGGCCCGTCGAGCAGCAGGCTGAGGTTCACGTTCGTCAACCACGTGACCACCAACCCGTTCTTCGTGCCGACGAAGTACGGCGCCGAGGACGCCTGCAAGCTGCTCGGCTGCAGCTACCAGTGGACCGGCTCGGAGAACTCCAATGTCAACGAGATGGTCAACGCCACCAACTCGGCGATCACCGGCGGCGCGGACGGCCTCGCGCTCGCGCTGATCGACGAGAAGGCCTTCAACTCGGCGACCCAAGCCGCGCTCAAGGCCAACATCCCGGTCGTCTCCTACAACGCGGACTCGACCTCGAACAAGCGCTTGGCCTACATCGGCCAGGACCTCTTCGTCTCCGGCCAGGAGATGGGCAAGCGCATCATCGAGCTGGTCCCGTCCGGCGACGTCGCGCTGTTCATCGCGACGCCGGGCTCGGCGAACATCCAGCCGCGCATCGACGGCGCGCTCGACACCATCAAGAAGCAGGGCAGGGGCATCACGCCCCACACGGTCGCCACCGGCGCCGCGGTCCCGGCCGAGCTGTCGACGATCGACTCCTACGTGTCGGGTCACCCGAACACGAAGGGGCTGTTCGCCGTGGACGCCGGCTCGACGCAGTCGGTCGCGCAGACGATCCAGAAGCACAGCCTGCGCGGCAGGGGCGTCAAGGGCGGCGGCTACGACCTCACGCCGGTGACCCAGAGGCTCCTGGCCGCCGACCAGATCGACTTCACGATCGACCAGCAGCCCTACCTGCAGGGCTTCCTGCCGATCCTGCAGTTGTTCATGTACAAGATGTCGAACTCGCTGACCGGGCCGGCCGACGTCAACACCGGCCTGAAGTTCCTCGACAAGACCACCGTCGGGCCGTACAACACCACCAAGAGCCGGTACGAGGGCTCCTCGACGGCCGCCGGCGTCGCCAAGGCCTAGGAGATCATGTCGGCGCTGCAGTCCGCACCGACCGAGCAGCCGACCGCCCGGGCCTCGCGCCCGGGCGCCGGCGAGCTCGCCAAGCGGTTCCTCACGCTGCGCGAGGGCAGCATCGTCGTGGTGACGCTCATCGCGATCGTCTACTTCTCCGTGAAGAACGACCGCTTCTTCACCCACGACAACTTCGTCACGCTGCTCCCGTACTTCGCGCCGTTCGCGATCCTGGCGGCCGGCGAGGCGATGCTGATGATCGCCGGCGAGATCGACCTGTCGATCGGCTCGGTGTACCTCTTCTCCCCGTTCATGTTCTACGAGTTCCACCAGTGGGGCTTCGGGCTCGTGCTGTGCCTGATCGGGGCGCTGATCTGCTCGGCGATCGTCGGGGTGATCAACGGCGTGCTGACCGAGGTCGTCGGCGTGTCGTCGTTCATCACCACCCTGGGCACGCTGCTCGGGGTCGGCGGCCTGACGCTGATCATCTCCAACGCCGCGCCGGTCGCGATGCCGGGCGCCGACGTGACCACGACGACCGAGAACGTCACCAAGGTCGTCAACGGCCAGACGATCACGCTGCCCGAGCAGGTCAACCACGTCGGGACGTTCGCCAAGATCTTCGGCGCCGGGGTCTACTCGGAGCTGATCTGGGCGTTGTTGATCGTGTTGCTCCTGCAGGTCGTGCTGCGCCTGACGCGCTGGGGCCTGCACACGATCGCGGCGGGCGGCAACAAGCACGGCGCGAGCGAGGCGGGCATCAAGGTCCGCGTCGTCGTGATCCGCAACTTCATCCTCTGCTCGACGCTCGCCGGCCTCGTCGGCGTCTTCGAGGCCACGCGCGCCTCGTCGGTCCAGCCGGACACCGCGGGGGCGTCGGAGACGATGTTCCGCGCCGTGTCGGCGGCGGTCATCGGCGGCACGCTGCTGACCGGCGGCGAGGGCACCGCGATCGGCGCGCTGTTCGGCGCGCTGTTCCTCGGCGTCCTGCGCGACGGGCTGACGATCCAGGGCGTCAGCGCCGACTACCTGGACTTCATCCTCGGCATCGCGATCCTCGTCGCGATGGTCATCAACGTGTACATCGGACGCGTCCGGAAGGGCCAGGGCCTTGGCTGAGCAGGGGCAGGAAGCAACTCCTACAACTCCGGCGGCGTCCGTGGAGGACGTGCTGCGGATCGAGGGCGTCGCCAAGCGCTTCGGCCCGGTGACGGCGCTCCGCAACGTCGACCTGCACCTCAAGAAGGGCGAGGTGCTGGGCCTGCTCGGCGACAACGGCGCGGGCAAGTCCACGTTGATGAAGATCATCTCCGGCTTCCAGAGGCCCGACGAAGGCAAGGTCATCGTCAAGGGCGAGGAGGTCGAGCTGAGGTCGGTCGTCCACGCGCGCTCGCTCGGGATCGACTGCGTCTACCAGGACCTCGCGCTGATCGACGAGCTGTCCGTGTACCACAATATGTTCCTCAACCGGGAGCCGCACCGGACCGGGCTGCCGCTGATCGACAACCGGCGGATGAAGAGGGAGTCGCGGGCGGCGCTGGACTCGATCGGCGTCAACATCCCGCGGATCGACGTGCCGGTCGCGCGCCTGTCGGGCGGCCAGCGCCAGGCGATCGCGGTGGCGCGCACGGTCACCTCCGACGCCGACATCATCCTGCTCGACGAGCCGCTGGCGGCGATGGGCGCCAAGGAGGGGGCGATGATCCTCGACCTCGTGGCCCGGCTTCGCGAGGAAGGCCGCGTGTCGATCATCATGATCGCCCACAACTACGTGCACGTGCTCGAGTCGTGTGACCGCGTGAACCTGATCCAGGACGGCGAGATCACGTACGACCGCCCGACCGCGGAGACGTCGGTCGAGGAGCTCAACGAGATCGTCGTCAACGAGTACCGCCGCGCCCGGCTGGCCGCACAGGCGCAGCCGGGGACGGCGCGGTAGGGCGATGACGTCGCGGGCTGCCACGTCCGCGCGGGACGACGGCCGGCCGGCAGGGGCTCCTCCTCCTTCCGGGCCGGTCGTCGTCGGCGTGGACTTCGGGACGCTGTCCGGGCGCGCGCTTGTTGTACGGGTTGCCGATGGCGCGGAGCTGGGGTCGGCGGTGCTCGCCTACCCGCACGCGGTGATGGAGGAGACGCTGGCGGCTTCGGGGGCTGCGCTGCCGCCGCAGTGGGCGCTGCAGGACCCGGAGGACTACCGCGAGGTGCTGCGGCGCGCGGTGCCGGAGGCGATCGCCGCGGCGGGCGTCTCTGCTGCGGATGTCATAGGCATTGCCACGGACTTCACCGCCTCCTCCCCCATGCCGGTCAAGGCCGACGGGACGCCGCTGTGCGAGGCCGACGGGTTCCGCGACCGACCCCATGCCTATGTGAAGCTCTGGAAGCACCACGCCGCCCAAGGCCAGGCCGACCGCATCAACATGGTCGCCCGCGAGCGCGGCGAGTCCTGGCTCGCGCGCTACGGCGGCGCGATCTCCTCCGAGTGGGAGTTCGCCAAGGCCCTGCAACTGCTCGAGGAGGATCCGGAGGCCTACGCAGCGACCGACCGCTGGGTCGAGGCCGCCGACTGGATCGTCTGGCAGCTGTGCGGTATGGAGACGCGCAACGCGTGCAGCGCCGGCTACAAGGCGATCCACCAGGACGGGCGCTACCCGTCGACCGACTACCTGCGCGCCGTCAACCCGGACTTCGCGGGCTTCGTCGACGAGAAGCTCGCCGGGCCGCTGGCGGCGCTGGGCGCGCGGGCGGGGTCGCTGACCGCCGAGGCGGCGGCGTGGACGGGACTGCCCGAAGGCATCGCTGTCGCTGTTGGCAACGTGGATGCCCACGTGACCGCGCCGGCCGCGCAGTCGGTCGGCCCCGGGCAGATGCTCGCGGTCATGGGCACGTCGACCTGCCACGTGATGAACGCCGAGCAGCTCGCGGAGATCCCCGGCATGTGCGGCGTCGTCGACGGCGGGATCGCGGCGGGGCTGTGGGGCTACGAGGCCGGGCAGTCCGGCGTCGGCGACCTCTTCGGCTGGGTCGTCGACCACGCGACGCCGCCGCGCTACCACGCGGAGGCGGCGGCGCTCGGGGTCTCCGTGCACGAGCATCTCTCTGCCCTGGCGGCACAGCAGGATGTAGGAGAACACGGGCTCGTCGCGCTGGACTGGCTCAACGGCAACCGCTCGCTGCTGGTCGACCACGAGCTGTCGGGCTTGTTGTTGGGGTTGACGCTGCAGACGCGCGCGCCCGACATCTACCGCGCGCTGATCGAGGCGACCGCGTTCGGGACGCGCAAGATCATCGAGGCGTTCGCGGCCGGCGGCGTCCCGGTCCAGGAGCTGTTCATCGCCGGCGGGCTGGCGAAGAACCCGCTGGTGATGCAGATCTACGCCGACGTCGTCCGGATGCCGCTGCACCTGCTGGAGTCCGAGCACGGCCCCGCGCTGGGCGCGGCGATCCACGCGGCGGTCGCGGCGGGCGCCTATGCCGACGTGCACGCCGCGTCGGCGGCGATGGGCGCGGTCACACGCGACGCCTACACGCCGGACCCGGCGCGCGCCGCGGCCTACGACGTCTTGTACCAGCACTACGGCGAGCTGCACGACGCGTTCGCGCGCGGCGAGCTGATGCACGCGCTGCGGCGCCGGCCCGTTGTCGAGGTGGCCGCGTGAGCGAGTTGATGGACTTGCGCGCCGAGGTCTGCCGGCTGCACTTGGAGCTGCCACGACAGGGCCTCGTCGCCTGGACGTCCGGGAACCTCTCGGCGCGCGTCCCCGACGAGGACCTGATGGTCATCAAGGCCTCCGGGATCCCGTTCGACGCGCTGACGCCGGAGGCGATGGTCGTCTGCGACCTCGACGGCACGCTGGTCGAGGGCGACCTGTCGCCGTCCAGCGACGCCGCGACGCACGGCCACGTCTACCGCGAGCTGCGCGGCGTCGGCGGCGTCTGCCACACGCACAGCGCGTATGCGACGGCGTGGGCCGCGCGCGGCGAGGCGATCCCGTGCGTCCTGACCGCGATGGCCGACGAGTTCGGCGGCGAGATCCCGGTCGGGCCGTTCCGGCTGATCGGCGACGCCGAGATCGGCCGCGGGATCGTCGAGACGCTGCGCGACCACCGCTCGCCCGCCGTGCTGATGCGCAGCCACGGCGTCTTCACCGTCGGCGCGCGCGCCGTCGATGCGCTCAAAGCCGCGGTGATGTGCGAGGACGTCGCGCGCACCGTGCACCTCGCCCGTGAGCTCGGCGACCCGATCCAGCTCGAATCCAAGGACATCGATGCCCTCTACGACCGCTACCAGAACGTCTACGGCCAGCGCTGACCCCCAGGGTTCCGCGCGCCCGCGGATCGGCCTGCTCGGGGTGATGCAGGCGTTGTACGACGACATGTTGCCGGGGATCACCGAGCGGCAGGCGGCGTACGCGGCGGCCGTGGGTGAGGCGCTGGGCGGGGTGTGCGACGTCGTCGTCGGCGATCCGGTGAAGACGCGTGCCGACGTGGACCGCGTTGTTGGGGAACTTGCTGCCGACGGGCTCGACGGGTTGTTGGTGGTCATGCTCACGTACGGGCCGGCGATGCACGTGTCGCGCGCGCTCGCGGGCGTGGACCTTCCGGTGTGCCTGGTGAACACGCAGCCGGAGGGCGCGATCACCGACGCGTGGGACATGGGCGACCTGACCTACAACCAGGGGATCCACGGGGCGCAGGACACGGCCAACGCGCTGGTCCGGTCCGGGCGGCCGTTCCACGTGATCACCGGCGACTGGCAGTCTTCTGAGTTCGTCGATGCCGTGGGCCTGTGGGCGCGCGCGGCCGCGGCGGTGACGCGCTGGCGCGCGCTGAAGGTGGCGATCTTCGGCTACACGATGAACGGGATGGGCGACATCCGGGTCGACGAGCACGCGTTCCTGCGGTCGCTCGGACCGCAGGTTGATGCGCTCGGCACGGGGCTGTTGGTGAGGGCGGTCGCGGAGGTCGAGGACGACGCGGTCCGGGGGCTGCTGGACTCCGAGGACGCGCGCTTCGAGGTCGACCCGCGGTTGTCTGCCGCGGAGCGCGAGGACCACGCGCGGATGCAGCTCGGGCTGCGCGCGCTGCTGGACGCGGGTGGGTACCGCGCGTACTCCACGCACTTCGGCGCGATCGCCGAGGACGGGCGCTTCGCGCGGCTGCCGCTGGCGGCGGCGTCGTCGCTGATGGCCGACGGCTACGCGTTCGCGGCCGAGGGCGACAGCGTCACGGCGTCGCTGATGGCGGCGGCGCAGGACATGCTCGGCGCGACGCAGTTCACCGAGATGTACGCCATGGACTTCCCCAGGGACGCGATCCTGATGTCCCACATGGGCGAGGGCAACTGGGCGCTGGCCCGAGCCGACCGACCGGTCCGGCTCATCAAGCGCCCGTTGGGTATCGGCGGGCTGGGAGATCCGCCGACGTTCCTGTTCCAGTACGCGCCGGGGCCGTGCACGCTGGCCACGCTGGTCGCGCTGGAGGGAACGCGGTTCCGGCTCGTGGTCTCCGAGGGTGAGATCTTGGAGAGCGACGAGCTGCCGGCGCTCGAGATGCCGTACGGGCTGTTCCGTCCGGACTCGGGCGTGCGGAACTGCATGGACGCATGGCTGCGCCTCGGCGGCCCGCACCACCAGGTGCTCAATCCGGGGCGGCACGCGGACGCCTGGCGGGCGTTCTGCGCGGCGGCGGGGATCGAGCTGGCGCTCGTGTAGCGCCGCCAAGTCCACAAGCAAGGTCCAGAACATAGGAGGACGCATGTCGTCCAACATGTCCGGTTTCCGGCGACTCGCAGGAGTCGCCGCGGTAGGGGCTGCGCTGTGCGCGGCCGTGCTCCCGGCGAGCGCGATGGCGCACGGGGGCGGTGGCGGCGGTGGCGGCGGTGGTGGCGGAGGTGGTCACTCCGTGAGCATCACCAAGAGCGGGTTCGGAACGCTCAGCGATGGCACGGCGATCGACCGCTACACGTTGACCAACGCGCGCGGGATGTCGATCTCGGTGATCACCTACGGCGCGACGCTGCAGGCGGTCAACGTCCCCGATCGGCGCGGGCAGGCGAAGGACGTCGCCCTCGGCTTCGGCGACGTCTCCGGCTACACGTCGCCCGCGTACCTGAGGAGCAACCCGTACTTCGGGGCGACGATCGGGCGCTACGGCAACCGCATCGCCAGGGGTCAGTTCACGCTCGACGGCACGACGTACCAGCTACCGATCAACAACGGGGTGAACTCGCTGCACGGCGGGATCCAGGGGTTCGACAAGCACGTCTGGACGGCAGTGCCGGTCCCGGCGTCGGGGCGCGACGGGAGCGCGGGCGTCCGGTTCTCCTACACCTCGGCCGACGGCGAGGAGGGGTATCCCGGTGAGCTGCCGGTGACGGTGACGTACTCGTTGAACAACGACGACCAGATCCGGATCGACTACCACGCGACCACGTCGAAGCCGACGGTGATCAACCTCACCAACCACTCGTACTGGAACCTGGCGGGTGAGGGCTCGGGGTCGATCGACGGCCAGCAGCTGCAGATCAACGCCTCGCACTACACGCCGGTCGACACGACGCAGATCCCGACGGGCGTGATCGCGCCGGTTGCCGGGACGCCGTTCGACTTCACGCAGTTCCATGCGGTCGGCGAGCGCGTTCGCGACAACGACCCGCAGCTGGTGATCGGGCAGGGCTACGACCACAACTGGGTCCTGGACCGGCGGCCGGGCAACGGGCTGCAGGTCGCGGCACGGTTGAAGGATCCCGGCTCCGGCCGGCAGCTGACGGTGTGGACCGACCAGCCCGGCCTGCAGTTCTACTCCGGGAACTTCCTGGACGGGACGCTCTACGGGACGAGCGGCCACCAGTACCGGCAGGGCGACGGGCTGGCGCTGGAGACCCAGCACTTCCCGGACTCGCCGAACCAGCCGTCGTTCCCGTCGACTGTCCTCCGCCCGGGCCAGACGTACGCCACCTCGACGGTGTACGACTTCGGCTCCGACGGCAACCACGGGCACGTGATGGAGGCGAAGGTCAAGAAGCACCACGGCTGAGGTCGCCTCGGGACGCTCGCCGGGTAGCCCGGTCCAGGTCATGGAGCTTCAGACCTGGACCGCCCCGCCCGGCGAGCCGATCCCGAACCACCCCCGCTGGCCGGTGCTGATCTACCACGGCGTCGACGTCGGGGACGGCGAGTCGTTGTTCATCAACAACGGCTGGGGTGGCACCTGGACCGACGGCGTCTTCGACTACCACCACTTCCACTCGACCTCCCACGAGGCACTGGCGGTGATCGCCGGCTCGGCAACGCTCGAGCTCGGCGGCCCCCAGGGCCAGGCCTTCGAGGTCTCAGCCGGCGACGTCCTGATCCTCCCCGCAGGCACCGGCCACCGCCGAGCCTCTTCACGCGACGGCTTCACCGTGGCCGGCGCCTACCCACCGGGCCAAGAGATCTACGACATCCTCCGCGCAGCCAACCCCACCGCGCTATCTCGCATCACCCACCTCCCACCACCACCGACCGACCCGGTAGGCGGCGAAGGCATCGCGCTCTGGAGGAGCTGAGCCTGTCCGGATATCCGGACAACGCGCTCCCGGGAGGTCGTTGTCCGGATATCCGGACACCGTCATGACCCGAACACCTCCCTGAGCCGCCTGGCTCTGGACCCACCGGACGCGAACCTCCACCGTTACCGGACCCTTCGCCACTCGCGCAGGGAGGAGAGCAGGAGGGCTCGGTGCGGCAGCCGCGGGAACGGATCCAGCGCCGAGCCCTCCACTCGCTCAGCCGGCGGAGAGCGGGACGGGTGGCGGCGCCAGACGCGACCGCGCATTGGTTGCGGGCCGCCGGCAGGACACCGACGCCGACCGCCCAGCAGCGGTGGCGGGACCAGTGGCGCCGAGATGCGTCAATCGAGGCGCGGCGCGGCGTTAGCCGAGGTGCGGCGCGGCGTTAGCCGAGGTGCGACGTGTCGACGTGGACCTGGAAGCGGCCCTTCGACGTGAAGACGATCTGGAGGTTCGTCGGGGTGCCGGAGAGGTCGGCGATGCAGGTCGTCTTGTGGCCTTTGTCGGGGTCCACGTCCTTGGGGCAGTGGACCGTGGCCGTCGTGCCGGTCTGGCGGAGGATGAAGTCGCTCACCTTCGACTCCAGGTCCCTGCGGTCGACGCGGTCGCCGCCGCAGCCCGACGCGAGCACAACGGAAGCGGACGACAGCGCTAGGAGCGCCGTCGTCCGGCCGGTCAAGCGTCGACCTCGATCGCGGACTCGCCGCGGCGGGGCAGCGGCGGAAGCTCGACGGGCGCGGCGTGCATCGCGCGCAGGCGGACGTCCTTCCAGGACACGCCTTCCTTCAACAGCGCGGGCGCGCCCATGACGAACGCGGTCGCGATCTCCACGGCCTGCAGGATGATCCCGTAGCCGAGCGCGTCGTCGACGCCGATCCCGTAGCCCTTGTGCAGCACGAAGACGCAGGCGGCCTGGAACACGCCCAGGTTCGACGGCGTCGCGGGCAGGACCGCGGAGACGTTCACCGCGAACAGCACCGCCGCCGCAGCGCCGATCCCCGCGCGGTCGTCCAGCCCGAAGGCCACCAACAGCACGTAGCAGGACATCCACTGGATGACCCACGCGAACAGCTGCGCGCCCACCGCGACGGACCCCAGCTTCGGCTGGCGGAAGACCTCGAGCCCCGCCCGCACCTGCGCGGTCGCACGGCGCGCCTGCATCGACCACGCGCGCACCCGGGCGCTGCGTGCCGCGCCGCCCTCGCGCAGCAGCGCCGGAGCACCCAGCACGGCAGCCAGGATCACGATCGGCAGCGCCGCGAAGGCGATCAGCCCGCTCTCGTGGTGATGGAACACCGGAACCGAGCGGAACATGACCATGCCCAGGATCACCAGGGCCAAGATGTTCAACAACGTCTGCGAGACGATCGTCCCCAGCACCACCGGGACGCCGTCGCGCGGGCGCCCGATGCGCCGCGCGACGATCATCGCGCGCGCCGGCTCACCCAGGCGCGCCGGCAGCGTCGCGCTCATCAGCACGCCGATCATCGTCCCCTGCAGCGCATCGCTCAGCCGCGGCCTCGGCGCCGTCGGCATCGCCGCGCGCAGGATCGCCGTCCAGGCGACCGCACGCACCGCCATCGACGCGCACATCAGGCCCAGCGCGACGACCACCCACGGCGGCGTCGCGTGCACGAGCGAGTGACCGATCCGGTCGAAGCCGATCCGCTCCAAGGCGACGACCGACCCCACCAGGATCGCCAGCGCGACCAGCGCCATCACGGCGCGGCGCGCGAACGCGATCACCGGGCGGCGCGCGCGCGAGCGCGGCGCCGGCGGCTCCATCGACGGCATCCGCCGCGCCGGGTTGCGCGGCTTCAGGTCGGCCGACAGCATCCCCGAGCGAACCGCGACCCGCTGCGCGCGGGAGCCCTCGGGCTCGCCGACGGCGATCGCGTCCTCGTAGGCCTTCACGACCTCGCGCGCGACGACCGGCCACGCGAACCGCTCCGCGCGCTCCAGCGCGGCAGCGCTCAAGCGCGCGCGCTGCTCGGCGTCCAGCGCCAGGGCGCGCAGCGTCTCGCCCAGCGCAGCGGCGTCCCCGCGCGGCACCAGAAGACCATCGACGCCGTCCCGGACCACATCGCGGTAGCCCGCGATATCGGAGGCGACGACCGGCGTGCCCGCCGCGAACGCCTCCGTCAAGACCATCCCGAACGACTCGCCCCCGAGCGACGGCGCGGCGAGGACGTCCGCCTCGCGCAGCACGCGCTCCTTGGTCGCGTCGTCCACCTTGCCGAGCACGGTCACGCCCGAGTCGCCGTCGAGCAGCAGCGGCTCGACCTCCTCGGGCGTCGCGCCGACGATCTGCAGCTCGGCCGGGACGTGCTCGCGCAGCGCCTCGAAGGCGCGCAGCAGCACCGGCAGCCCCTTGCGCTCGACCGCCTGCCCGACGAACGCGATCCGCAGCGGGCGCTCGGCAGAGACCGCCTCGACCGGCGCCGCGACCGCCTGCTCATCCAGCACCACGCCGTTCGGGACCACGCGGTAGTAGCCGCCGTAGTAGCGCTTGCCCGTCCACGCCGCCGCCTCGGAGACCGCGATCCGGACCTTCAGCCGGTTCAGCCGCCGCCGCGCGCCGATCGCCACGGCGATCCCGTTCGAGAGGTTGTTCTCGGAGTAGCAGTGGAACGTGCCGACCATCGGCACCTCGCACGACATCAGCGTGTCCCACCCGACGCACGGCACGACCGGCTCGTGCAGGTGCACGACGTCGTAGCCGCCCTCACGGAGCTCGCGCCGCAGCGCGCTCACGTTCGGGGCGTACGGCATCGTCAGGTTGGACACCGCGCCGTTGGCCGGGAAGCCCATCGTGCGCCCGAGCGGGACCACCCAGTCCGGGATCTCGCGCTCCTGGGGCACGGCACCACGATGTCTCCGCGCGGACGTCTTGTCCGGCGGATCGACTGGGGCGAGGACCCGCACATCGTGACCCAACGCAGCCAACTCGGACCGCAGCGCCTCGATGTGCCGCGTCACACCCCCGGGGTACGTCCAGGAATACGGGGAGACGAGCGCGATGCGCATCTCCAGCATCGTATCCACCCGTGCCCCGGAACCGCCCGGGGGATAACTCCCCTTCACATACACTGGACGCCGCTCATGGCCGATCGTCACTTCGTGAAGTACACGTTCCTCAAGCTCGATCCTGCTTGGCGCCGCCTTCCGGAGTCCGAGCGCGCGCAGCACAAGGCCGAGTTCCTGGCCGCCTGCGAGGACTTCGGGACCGACCACCTGATCCAGGGCTTCAGCCTCGTCGGGACCCGTGGCGACGCCGACCTGATGCTCGTGATGGAGGCCGAGAACCTCGACCGCATCCACGAGTTCCACGTCGTGCTCGGCCAGTCCGGCCTGTGGTCCTGGATGAGCCAGCCGGAGTCGTTCCTGGGCATGCGCAAGACGTCCGAGTACAGCGAGGACGAGCGCGCGATCCCCCGTCGTTTCAGGGGCAAGTACCTGTTCGTCTACCCGTTCGTGAAGACGCGCCAGTGGTACGGCCTGGATCCGAAGGAGCGCTGGCGGATCATGCAGGAGCACATCGAGGTCGGCCGCCAGTACCCGACGGTCGACAACCACACGACCTACTCGTTCGGCCTCGACGACCAGGAGTTCGTGGTCGCGTTCGACACCGACGACGCCGCCGCGTTCCTGGACCTCGTGCAGCGCCTCCGGACGACCGAGGCCAGCGCCTGGACCGAGCGCGACACGCCGTCCTACACGTGCGTCAACACCGGCCTCGAGCGGGCGCTGATCGCGCTCGACGGCGAGGCGATCGGCGCGATCGTCTAGACGGATGTCCCAGCGCGAGCGCCGCGCGGTCGCGCACCTGCGCGCCGCCGACCCGGTGCTCGCGTCGATGATCGACGACCTCGGCGGCGACGTCCCGCGCTGGACGCCGGACGCCGACCCCTACGGCGCGATCATCCGGGCGATCGTCTCGCAGCAGCTGTCGACGATCGCCGCCCGCGCGATCCTCGGCCGCCTGCAGGACCGCTTCGGCGGCAGGAACCCGACGCCGGCCGAGGTCCTGGCCGACGACCCGGACGAGCTGAAGTCGGTGGGCTTGTCGAGGGCGAAGGTCGTCTCGCTGCGCTCGCTGGCCGAGCACCTCGAGGACGGCGAGCTGGAGCTCGGGGCCCTGCGGACGCTGAGCGACGACGAGCTGATCGCCCAGCTGACCGCGGTCAAGGGCATCGGCGAGTGGACGGCGCAGGTGTTCCTGGTCGTCGGGTTGGCGCGGGAGGACGTCCTGGTGGCGGGGGATCTCGTGATTCGCCAGGCGGTCCGGCGCGGGTGGGGGCTGGACCACCTGCCGGAGCGCGCGGAGCTGTACGCGTTGGGGGAGGCGTGGCGGCCGCACCGGTCGACGGCGTGCGCGGTGTTGTGGGCGTGGGCGCGTGTGGGTGGGCCGACGGCGTAGGCGGTGCTGCGGCGCGGCGGTGAGTGGCGTTCAGCGCGGCCGTGTCGCTGGGAGTGCGGGGCGTGGCGTGGAGGGCATCGATGGGAGAAGGCGTTGGCGGTTGCGCCGCCGCTGGCGGTGTGGCTCGGCGTGGTGGCGGTGCGGGCGGGTCTCCTTGGGCCTCGCGTAGGGCTCCGGGCACCGTTCGGGCCCGAACCCAAGCGTCAACGGTGCATAGTGGTTCGTATAGAGCCCAAATGCACCGTTGACCCCCTCAACGGCAGTCTGGGGTCCCATGTGAACACCAAACTGCCGCCGACCAACCCGTTCGGCCCCGAACCCCGCCCCCGGACCCGGCGAGCAGCCCAGCCACACCACCAACGGCAGCGCCCCCTCCAGCGCTGCTCGCCATCGATGCCCTCCCAACCAACGCTCCAAGCCGCCAGCAACACGGCCGCGCCGAACACCACCCACCGCCGCGCCGCACCACCACAACGCCCGCGCCTCAGCCCGCCGGCACCGCGGTCGTCGCCGCCGGGACGGCGGTCGTCGACTCCGTCGGCGGCGTCGCGTTCGACGGCGGTGCGCTCGTCGGCGCGGGCGGCGACACGGTCCCGGACGGCGGCGGCGCCGCGGTGCTCGCCGCACCCGGCTCGGCGCACGACGCCGGCAGCGGCGGTGGTCCGTCGTTCGGCCTGCGCGCGCCCCAGGCGGCCCAGAGGTCGTAGGTCGGGTACGTCCGCGTCAGCCCTGCGTCGGCGAGGCCGACGGGGTAGGCGCTGTCCTCCCGGAACGTGTACTGGAACGCCGCGTCCACGCGCGGGTCGGCCGCCCACTGGCGCAGCTTGGCGTCCTGCGCGCGGCACTGGGCGCGCAGCGACGCGTCGTCGGTCGCCCGCGGCGCGCCCGGGTCGCCGCCGCCGACGCCGGTCTCGGTGACCCAGATGTGCGCGCCCTGCGTGCACGGCCGCGCGTCGAGCGCCTGCTCCAGCGCGAGCACCGGATCGGGCTTCGCGGGGTCCGGCGTGACCTGCGCGTAGTCGTGCTGGGTCCACAGGCGCGACGCGCAGGCGACGTCGTCGGGCAGCGCGGCGACCATCTCCTGGACGGTCGAGCGCCGCGGCGACGGGACGGTCGTCCCGGCCATCTCGCCGAGCACGAGCTGGTGCGGGCCGGGGATCGTGGCGAGCGCGTCGCGCGCGGCCCGGACCAGCTGGGCGTAGACGCCGGCGGCGAGCGTCGGCGAGCTCCTGTCGCACTTCGCGCGCTGCGGGCTGATGAACGCCGGGTGGTTGGGCTCGTTCCACGGCGACCAGTAGTTCAGCGCCGCGCCCTCCTGCCCCGCGAGGCCGGCGACCTGGGCGATCAGCGCCTTGTAGGCGTCGAGGCCCTGCGCGGTGATCGGCCGCGACGACGGTCCGGCATCGGAGCGCTCGCACCCGGACGCGGGCTGGGCGGCCCAGGCCGGGACGCCCGCGATGACGACCTCGACGCGCGGCACACCGAAGCCCGCCTTCTGCTCGGAGGCGATCGCCGCCAGCTCGTCGCGGATCCCGCCGAACGGGCCGCACGGCTGCGCCCCGCGCGCGCAGCCGTCGGTCGCGATGCCGAGGTCGGCGGGCCTGGACGGGTCCGGCTGGAGCTGGGACCAGTAGATCATCAGCCGCCAGTAGCGCGGGTGCAGCGCGGCGACGCGATCGCGCCACGGCGCGAACCCGGGCGCGACGTCCGGATGCGAACCGGCGTCGAACAGCAGCTGGGCGTTGGCCTCGGTGAGGCCGGTGGCGAGGACCGTCGGCCTGGCGGGCGGCGCAGGCCGCTTGGCGGGCGCGGTCTGCGGCGGCGGCGCGGCGGCGCGCTGGTCGTCGTCGCCGCAGCCCGCGAGGGCAGCGGCGGTCAGGAGCGCGGCGGCCGCAAGCAGCAGCGCCGCCGCGCGAAGGCGGGTGGTTCCCAGAGGGAGGCCGATGCCGTCAGGCTAGACGGCGCTGACCTGCTCCTCGTCCTCCACCCGGAAGGACGAGCCGCAGCCGCACGCGGCGACCACGTTGGGGTTGTTGACCTGGAAGCCCGCGCCCTGGAGCGAGTCGACGTAGTCGATCTCCGAGCCGTCCACGTACGGGAGGCTCTGGGCGTCGACGAGGATGCGGAGGCCCTGGTCCTCGAAGATCGCGTCGCCGTCGTGCTGGTCGTCGAACGCGAGCTGGTACTGGAAGCCCGAGCAGCCGCCGCCGCGCACACCGACGCGGAGGCCGGCGGACGTGATGTCCGCGCCCTGGGACTCGAGGAACTCGCGGACCTTGGTGGCGCCCTTCTCGGTGAAGTGGACGCCCTGGGCCTTGTACGTAACGGTGGTTCCGGTCATCGCTATACAAAGGATAGCGATACCCTCAAGCGCCAATGCCGACGACCGACGAGATCAAGCGCCGCATCGAGGCTGCCCTCCCTGAGAGCACCGCAGAAGTCGAGGATTGGACGGGCGGCGGGGACCACTTCCGCGCCACGGTCGTCTCCCCCGCCTTCGACGGTCTCACCAGGATCGCACAGCACCGGTTGGTCTACGACGTCTTCGGCACGGAGATCGGCGGCGCCATCCACGCCCTTTCCCTCACCACCCGAGTCCCGGAGCAGGCATGAGCAGCGACACGAACCCCATCCGTGACGCGATCGCCGAGGCGATCCGCGATAACAAGACGATCCTCTTCATGAAGGGCACCCCCGACGCCCCCGCGTGCGGGTTCTCCGCCCGGACCGTTGGCGCCCTGCAGGCGCTCGACGCACCGTTCGCGGCGGTCGACATCCTGCCGGATCCCCGGATCCGCCAGGAGCTGTCGGCCCTCTCGAACTGGCCGACGATCCCGCAGCTGTTCGTCGACGGCGAGCTCGTCGGCGGCGCGGACATCGTCACCGAGATGTTCGAGACCGGCGAGCTGGCCCAGGCGCTGGGCGTCGAGCAGCCCGACGACGTCGAGCCCGAGGCCCAGACCGCGCCGGCCGCGCCGGCGCCGCTGGGCATCGAGAACCGCCTGTCCTAGCGCGGCGCGCGCGGCGTCACGCCGCGCGCGTCACTTCACCGTGACCCGCAGCTTCGCGTCGCCGCTGACGCGGAGCTCGGGGTCGCGGTAGACCTCGTACTCCGGGGTCGCGTCGTTGGGGTCGTCGTCGCCCGGGCGGTGGAACGAGGCGGTCACGCCGTCCTCGCGCTCCAGGCCGGTGAACGCGTCGCCGAGCTGCGTGAGGTCGCGCGGGCCGGGATCGTCGGCCGACGACGAGTCGTCGCCACCGAGCGCGACCTCGAAGATCGACGACAGGTCCTGCGAGTCGCTGCCGCCCGCGACGGTGTCGGCGGGCGAGCCGGTCAGCTGCAGGATCAGCTGGCCCTTCGGCAGCCCGCGCGGGACGTGGACCCTCACGTTCTTGGTGAACTTGGCCCCGCGGACGCGCTGGGCGTACATCTTGACGGTGATGTCGTGGCCGGGCCTGACGGTCGACGGCCCGGTCGCGTTCAAGATGTAGGCCTGGCGGAGGTCGCGGCGCAGCTTGAGGTTGACGTCGGCCTTCGTGACGTGCAGGACGCCGAAGTTGTAGGTGTCGAGCAGGCCGCTGGCCGACGCGAAGTCCGCGACGAGCGGGCCGGCCGGCGACGTCGGCGAGCCGCCGACGTAGGTGTTGCAGAACCGCAGCGGCGCCCTGCGCTCGCGCACGGTGATCCGGACGCACATCGAGCCGGACTGGCGCGCGGGCGAGCCGCGCAGGATGTCGTAGGCGGCCTGGGCGACGGCGACCGGGCCGACCTGGGTCAGCGACGAGCTGCCGGTCGGCTGGCCGATCGCGGTCTCGTCGGCGATCTCGGACTTGAGGTGGATCGTGCGCCTGGAGTCCAGGTCGGTCGCGGAGATGTTGAGCGGGAAGTGGTCCGGCAGCGCGCCGAGCGTCCCGACGACGGCGGACGGCGCGTCGTCGGAGAGCGTCCCGAGGTCGTGGCCGGGCGCGGCCAGCTTGTAGGACGTGTCGTTCTCGGTGTCCAGCGGGTTGTTGATGACCGTGTAGACGTAGGCGTCCTGGAGCAGGAGGCTGCGGCGGCCGGCGCCGTCGAGCGGGTGGCCGAAGGCGTACACGTTGTTGCCGTCCACGTAGGTGACGGTGCCGACGGCGCCCGCGGCGACGTCGCCGCCCGCGAGGCCGACGGCGACGCTGGAACCCGGCTGCAGGACCTGCGGCGCCCACGTGATCCCGGGCGCGGTGCCCGAGGTCGGGACCGGGTCGGGCGCGGCGTAGAGGGCGCGGCCGAGCTTCCTGCCGGCTTGTTGTAGGGCTTGCGCGACCGGACCGGAGACGCCGGCGAACGAGAGCGGCGCGGCGAGCGCGCGCTTGGAGCGCCTGACCGCGGCGGCGGTCGCGCTGTTCGCGGACGCGGCGCTCGACGGCGGGACGACCGGCTCGCCGAGCATCGTCTCGATCGGCGTCACGAGGACGACCCTGTTGCCGTAGTCGCCCGTGCCCTGGGCGATCGCGCCGATCGTCTTCGGGATGTTGTTGTCCTTGGGGTCCGGGCACTTGACGGGCGAGCCGCTGAAGCCCTCCGCGATCCCGGTGTCGTCGACCGCGGGGCCGGACGCGCGGACGAGGACCGACGGGTCGGAGCCGCCGATGACGTCGATGACGTCCACGTCGAAGGACGTGATGGTCAGGCCGCGGATCACCGTGTAGCCGGTGCAGTGCATCCCGGCGGTGACCTGGTTGAGCGGCAGGATCGGATCGCCGGCGGCCTGCGCCTGGGTGGCGGAGGCGGCGAGGACGGGGAGTGTTGCGGCCAGGACGGCCGCGAAGCGGGACTTGAGCACGGGTCGCCTGAACACTACGGATCGTTGCGGCGGGGCGCGGCGCTCGGGGCGAGCTAGTGTCTGCGGCGTGGCCATTGGTGTTGGTGGGATCCAGGCGATCCGGTGGGACGGGCGGCGGTTGTCGCTGCTCGATCAGACGCTGCTGCCGGGCAGCGAGGTGTGGCTGACGCCGGCGGGTGCGGCGGACGTCGCGGAGGCGATCGGGCGACTGGCCGTGCGGGGTGCGCCGAACATCGGGATCGCGGCGGCGTACGGGGTCGCTTTGGAGCTTTCGGCGCGGCCGTCGCTGGGCGCGCTGGAGGAGGCGTGCGACGTGCTGATCGCGTCGCGGCCGACGGCGGTGAACCTGGCGTGGGCCGTCGAGCGCGTGCGCGCGGCGTGCCTGGGCGCCGGGCCCTCGACGCTGGCGAGCGCCGCGCGGGGCGAGGCACAGAAGATCCACGCGGCGGAGGACGCGGCGTCGCTGGCGATGGGCGCGCTGGGCGCCGACTGGCTGGTGGAGCGAGGCGTCCGGACGTTGCTGACGCACTGCAACACGGGCGCGCTGGCGACCGGCGGGCGCGGGAGCGCGCTGGGCGTGGCGATCACGCTGGCCGAGCGGGTCGAGGGCGTCCGCGTGATCGCGTGCGAGACGCGCCCGCTGCTGCAGGGCGCGCGGTTGACGGCATGGGAGCTGGACCGCCTCGGGATCCCGCACGCGCTGATCGTGGACGGGGCGGCGGCGGGGCTCCTGGCGCGCGGCGCTGCGGACGCCGTGATCGTCGGCTGCGACCGGGTCGCCGCCAACGGCGACACGGCCAACAAGGTCGGGACCTACTCGCACGCGCTGGCGGCGGCGGCCGCGTCGGTGCCGTTCCTGGTCGCGGGGCCGACCTCGACGATCGACGCCTCGACCCCCGACGGCGCCGCGATCGTCATCGAGGAGCGCGCGGCCGACGAGGTCCTGACCCTCGCGGGTGTCGGCGTGGCGCCACCCGGCACGCCGGTCATCAACCCCGCCTTCGACGTGACGCCCGCATCGCTGATCACCGCCCTGGTCACCGAACGCGGCATCGCCGCGCCGGTGAGCGCCGAGTCCGTCGCGGAGCTGCTGGCGTCATGAAGGTCGCGCGTTCGGTCGGGGTTCGGGAGGTCGCCGTGCAGGACGATCCGGAGCCGAGCGCCGGGCCGGGCGAGGTCGTCTGCCGGGTCCTGGCCTGTGGCGTCTGCGGGTCGGACATCAGCGACGCGTGGGTGGCGCCGAAGGTCCCGGTGGTCCTCGGGCACGAGCTGACCGGGGAAGTTGTGGAAGTCGGCGCCGGAGTTGTAGGCCTTGCGGTGGGCGACCGCGTTGTCGTCCATCACCACGCGCCGTGCGGGGAGTGCCGGCGCTGCCGGCGCGGGCACGAGACGCTGTGCGAGTCGTTCAGGACCACCAACATCGCGCCGGGCGGGTTCGCGGAGCGTGTCCGGGTCCCGGCCGAGCTGGTCGGCGAGCTGCTGTTGTTGGAGGACTTGGACGAGGAGCGCGGGACGTTCGTCGAGCCGCTGGCGTGCGTCCTGCGGGCGATGGACCGCGCGGGGCTGCGGGCGGGCGACTCGCTGCTGGTGCTGGGCGCCGGGACGTCCGGGCTGCTGGCGATCGCCGCCGCGCACGCGCGCGGGGTCGAGGCGGTGTGGGTCAGGGAGCCGCGCGCGGACCGCATGGAGCACGCGCTGGCCGCGGGCGCGGAGCGGCACGGCAACGAGCTGGTCGACGTGGCGTTCGTGGCCTCCGGCGCGGCGGAGGCGGTGACCGACGGGTTCGCGTCGGTCGCCCCGGGCGGCGTGCTGTTGTTGTACGCCACGCCGTCGCCGGGCAAGCCCTTGTCGCTGGACGCGGTGTCGCAGTACCGGCGTGAGGTCGACGTGATCGCGTCGTACTCCGCGGGCGCGCGGGACATGATCGACGCCTATGAGCTGCTCGCGTCCGGCGCCGTCGACCCGATGCCGTGGGTGACGCATCGCGTCGGGTTGGAGGAGACGGGGCGCGCGCTGGAGATGGTCCGGACCGGCGAGGCGATCAAGGTGTTGGTGTTGCCCTGATGCGCGCGGCGTTGTTGTACGGGCCGGACGACCTGCGGATCGAGGACGTCCCGGAGCCGGTCGGTGAGGTCGTGGTGAGCGTGCGGGCGGCGACGACCTGCGGGACCGACCTGAAGATGTTGAAGCACGGCCACCCGACGCTCGGCGCCTACCCAGCGCGCTTCGGCCACGAGACCGCGGGCGAGCGGTTCGACACCGGCGAGCGCGTCCTGGTCGGCGACTCGGTGCCCTGCGGTTCCTGTACGTGTTGCTCGGCCGGAGCGACCCACCTCTGCCGCGCGATGACCTGGGTGATGGGCGGCTTCGCGGAGCGGATCGCGGCGCCCGCGGCGGCGCTGCACCCGATCCCGGACGGCCTCCCGTTCGCCGCCGCGGCGATGGCCGAGCCGCTGGCGGCCTGCGTCCACGCGGTCGGCCGCGGCGGCCGCGAGCGCGTCGCGGTGGTCCTGGGTGGCGGGACGATCGGGCTGATGCTCGCGCGGCTGCTCGTGCTCGACGGCCGCGACGTCACCGTCGTCGACCGCCATCCGGAGCGCCGCGCGCAGGCGGAGTCCCTCGGCGCCTCCGCGACCGAGGCGCTCCCGCCCGCCTCGGGCCCGCTGATCTTCGAGGCCGTCGGCCGTCCCGGTGCGTGGCACGACGCGCTGCAGCTGGCATCGCCCGGCGGGCGCGTCGTGATGGTCGGCGGCTGTCCCTCCGGCGACGTCCCCCTCCCCGCCGGGCGCATCCACTACGACGAAGTTGATGTGGTCGGCGCCTTCCACCACCGCCCCGCCGAGGTCGACGAGGCGTTGTTGTTGCTGTCGACCGGCGCGGTCGACCACCTGGCGTTCGCGGGGCCGGCGGTCGGCCTCGACGGCCTGCACGCGGCGCTCGCTGCGCCGCCCTGGGGCGCCGAGGCCCGCAAGCTCGTCGTCGACCCGACGCGCTGAGGCGCCGCGCTCAGCCGATGGCGACCGTCAGCGTGCCGGTCTGCTGCGCGACGCCGGAGCTCAGGCAGCTGACCAGGTCCAGGTCGGCGTAGGCCGCGATCCGCTCGGACAGGGCCCCTTGGCCGTAGCCGGCGGTGACCGTGCCGGTGGAGGTCACGACGAGCTGGTTGGCGGCGTGGACGACGGTCGTGACCGGATAGGTGATGGTGCTGGAGGCGCCGCCGTTCCAGTGGTAGGTGACGACGTTCGTGACGAGCGTGTCGCCCAGCCCCTGGAGCAGGCAACCGACCTGCTGCGTGAAGCTGGTGTCGGCCGCACCCGAGCTGAACGGCCCGGTGCACGCGCCGCCGCCGCCGGTGCCGAGCCGCTCGGCGACCTGCTGGCTGCTCACCCTCGGCAGCGGGCCCAGCGCCGGCGCGTAGTGCACCGTCACCGATCCCGTGCACACGACCGGATCGTCCTGCGCCTGCGCGGCGCCGGGGACGGCGGCGAGCGCAGCGGCGGCGAGCAGGGTCAGGCTCAGCGAGCGGGCGACGCGAGACATGGCATTCCCCTCCGTGACGGATGAGCCGCTTTCAGACCGGCATGGATCAGCGACGCTGAGCAGCCGGTGTGATCGACAGTACGCCCTCATCCCGTCGTGACCAAGCCAGTTGGCGCCGAGGCGCGCGGCGGTCATGATCACAAATGCGTTGCTTTGCAAATGGTTTAACATCACTGATCGCACAGCATCGCTTGACAGACTCGCCCGGCGAGCGCAACCTGCGCAGGCGATCCACCCCGCCGACGAAGGAGCATCACCATGCGCACCGCCGCCGTCCCGCGCACGCCCCGGACGACGCTCGCCGTCCTCGCGACCACCGTCGGCCTGCTGGCCTTCGCCGGCTCGGCGCAGGCGGCCCCCGGCACGGTGACGGGCCCCAGCGGCCTGTCGCTGGAGGTGTCGGACACCACGCCGGCACCGGGCGAGGGGATCACCTTCGAGTTCACCTACACCGTCCGGCCCGGCGACGTCGGCGACATCAACATCTTCGCCTTCGGCGACGGCCAGGACAGCGGCCAGGCCTCCGAGAACCTCCAGGATCTGAGCTTCGTCACCTGCGGCGACGGCGGCCTGGTCGACTGCGGCTACGACCTCACGCGGACCGTCTCCAAGTTCCAGGGCGTGTCGGACGCGAGCAGCCCGGCGGCGGGCACGGTGATCAGCGGCGGCGCGGCGTTCACGGTGTCCAGCAGCGCGACCGACGGCGAGCACATCTCGATGTTCGGCCACCACGCCAACAGCGGCACGGGCGACACGCAGACCTCGCGCCTGACGCTGACGATCGGCGGGCCCAGGGCCGACCTCGGGGTCGGGCTGACGGCGACCGGGTCGCTGCTGGGCAGCACCATCAACTACGACGCCGCGGTGACCAACAACGGGCCGGCGGCGGCGACGTCGGCGACGATCACCACGCAGCTGTCGTCGCAGGCGACGTCGATCACGTCGTCGACCTGCACGTTCTCGGCGACGACGCACCAGGCCAGCTGCCCGATCGGCGCGCTCGCCAACGGCGCGACGACCCACGCCAGGTTCACGGCCAACTTCGGGCTGCTCAGCCTCGGCGCGCTGAACGCCACCGCCACCCGGACCGCCAGCGCACCCACCGACCCCAACGCCGCCAACGACAGCGCGACGGCCAACTGCACCGCGGTCACGTCGCTGCTCATCACCTGCTGAGGGACGCCCGGGCGCCGCGGCCTCGCCGCGGCGCCCGCGTGCGGGGCTCAGACCATCTCGTCGTGCGCGACGCCGGATCCCGTCCAGCGCGTCGCCTCGCGCAGCAGCGCGCCGAGGCCACCGATGGCGTGCGCCGAGCGCTGGCGGCCGGCGCCGCCGCCGTGCTCCAGGAGCCTGCGGGTCCCGTCCAGCTCGTCGGCGCAGCCCAGCTCGCGCGCGTCGTCGGCGACCTGCGCGAGCACGTCCTCGAGCAGGACGCGCACCGGGACGAGCCGCCCTTCGCGGTCGGGCAGCTCGGCCTCGGTCCCGAAGCGCGCGGCCCGGAAGGCGCCCTCGTCGAGGATCTCGGCCGGCGGGTCGGGCTCGGCCGGCGCGGTCGCGCCGTGGCGGGCGAGGCAATGAGCGAGCGCGACGAGCGCCGCGACGTCGTCGAGCGAGGTCTGCGCGTCGAGCGCGCGCACCTCGACGGTCCCCAGGCGCGGGTGCGGGCGCAGCTTCCACCAGAACCACGTGTAGTCCGGCACGTCCGCCGCGCGCGCCAGCAGCGCGCTGGAGCTGCAGAAGTCCTCGAAGTCGCGCATCGCGCGCGGCACGCCGGAGCGCGGCCAGCCGCGCATCGTGACCTCGCGCGCCGAGGCCAGGCCGGTGTCGCGGCCGTGGCGGAACGGCGAGTTGGCGCCCAGCGCCTGCAGCAGTGGCAGGTGGCGGCGCAGCGCGTTGAAGGCGCGGATCGCCGTCTCGGGGTCCGGCATCCCGATGTGGACGTGCAGGCCGCCGGTCGGGTCGGCGACCGCGTCGCCGAGCAGGTGGCGGATCGCGGCGTAGCGCTCCTTGTCGGTGATCGGCGCCTGGCCCTCGGGCGCATGCGGGTGGACGCCCGCGCCGAGCAGACCCGCGCCGGTGTCGGTCACCGCCGCCCGCAGCTCCGCCAGCGCGACGGCGACGTCGTTGGCGGTGGCGTGGACGTCGGTGATCAGCTCGATCTGGCAGGCGTGCAGCTCGCGCTCCACCGCGCCCTGCACCGCCGGCGCGACGCGCTCGATCACCGCCGGGCCGGCGTCGATCTGCTCGCCGGTCAGCGGGTCGACGAGGAACAGCTCCTCCTCGACGCCGAGCGAGAACGGGCTGCCGGTGCCGAAGGCGTGGTCTGCTGGGTCCATGTCCCCGGCGACGTACCCGCCCGGGTCGTCGCGCAGCTGGACCAAAGGCTGAACGTCAGTCGCCGAAGAGGCGGGTGACCGAGGTCAGGCGGTCGATCCCGAAGCCCGCGGCGCGCAGGGCCAGCGGTTGGTGCGGCGAGACCGACGGGTCCGGGTCGTGGGTCCGGTACCAGTCGATCGTGTCGATCAGCGGCTGCTCGTGGTGGCCGGTGGTCCAGCCGAGGTCGCGCTTGGCCTTGGTCGAGCGGTAGGACCAGCGCTGGGAGAGCGCGCGGATCTCCTCGACGGTGATCGCGGGGCGGCCGGGTGCGACCTCGAGGGTCCGGGCCAGCGCCAGCGCGGCGTGCAGCGGCAGCTTGACGGCGGGTCCGTCGACCCCGGACAGCCGCGCGAGGTCGGCGAAGAGGCGGTCGTTCGTGAAGTTCCGGCCGCCCAGGATGTAGCGCTCGCCGACCACGCCGTGCTCCTCGGCGAGCAGGTGCCCGCGGGCGACGTCCTCGGCGCCGACGATGCACAGCGCCCCATCGACGTAGACCGGGATCTCGCGGCGCAGGAACCGCCGGACCAGCTCGGTCGAGCCGCGGTACGTGTCGCCGCGCCCGAGCACGTGCGCGGGGTTGACGATCACGACGGGGAGGCCCTGGGCGCAGATCCGGAGCGCCTCGCGCTCGGCCTCGGCCTTCGCGTTGGCATAGGACAACCCGGTCCGCGCGGCGTTGTAGACGTGCGTCTCGTCGACCGTGCTCGCCCGCGGCCCGGCCGGCCCGATCGCGGCGGCGGCGCTCGTGTGCACGACCCGCCCGACGCCGGCCTCCAGCGCCTCCTCCAGCACGACGCGCGTGCCGGCGACGTTGACGCGGTAGAGGTCCCGCCACCCCGCGCGGAGCGTCGTTGCGTCCGGCACGTGGAAGAGCCGGTCAACATCCCTCAGCGCCTTCCGGACCACCCTGCGGTCGGTGACATCGCCCACGACGACCTCGACATCGAGCTCACCGAGCACACCGGCCGCCGCCCCCGCCGGCACGACCACCCGCACCCGATCCCCCCGCGCGACCAACGCCGCCGCGACATGCGAGCCGACCAACCCAGAGGCGCCGGTGACGAGCGTGGTGGACATCCCGCGCGCATCCTGCCACGCGCCGCGCCCTCGCGCGCGCAGCGGCGGCGCGCCGCGCTCCCGTAGGCTGGCAGGCATGTCCCAGGTCGCGGTCGTCACCGACACCACGCACTACGCGCCGCGTGCGCTTCTGCAGGCCAATGACATCCGTGAGGTGTCGTTGTACGTCAACCTCGGTGACCGCCATGAGCGGGAGTCCGACATGAAGGACTTCGACGCCTTCTACCAGCAGTTGCGGGAGCTGGATGCGCTGCCGACGACCTCGCAGCCGTCGATCGGGGACTTCCTGGAGGTCTACGAGCCGCTGGCCGAGGCCGGCAGGGACATCGTGTCGGTCCACATCGCCGGCGGCATCTCCGGGACCCCGGAGACCGCACGGCAGGCGGCGACCGAGATCGCCACCAAGTACCCGGGCCGGCGTGTCGAGGTCATCGACTCGCGCACGGCGTGCGGCGGGATCGGCCTCTGCGCGCTCGCCGCGGCGGCGTCCGCCTCGACGGGCGCCGACCTCGACGCGGTCGTCGCCCGGACCAACGAGGCCGCGGACACCATGAAGATCTGGTTCGCCGTCGACACCCTGGAGTTCCTCAAGCGCGGCGGCCGCATCGGCACGGCGCAGGCCTGGCTCGGCGGCGCGCTGAAGATCAAGCCGATCCTCACGATCGACCGCGAGATCACGCCGGTCGAGCGCGTCCGGACGGCGGGCCGCGCCTTCGAGCGCATGGTCGACTACCTCAAGGCCCGCCACGAGGACGGCGCCGACGGCTGGGTCGTCCAGCACATCCAGGCCCCCGAGCAGGCCGAGCGGCTCGTCGAGCGCGGCCGCGAGATCTTCGGCACCGAGCCCGTCTTCGTCTCCGAGATCGGCCCGGTCATCGGCACGCACGTCGGCCCCGGCCTGATCGGCGCCGGGGGCCTCCCCCGCCGCCTCATGGCCGAGCTGGGCGTCTAGCTCGCCGAGCTACGACGCCGGGATGATGAGCCCGCCGCCCGGCGGGTCGTCGTCGGGCGGCCTGATCAGCCCGGTGCCAGGAGGCCCGGCCGGCGGCGGCGCGTCCGGGTTGACGATCGCGGCGGCCTTCGCCTCCTGCCTCCAGGCCCAGTACTCCCTGACGAGGATCTGGATCGACGCGGCCAGCGGGATCGCCACGATCGCGCCCGCGATCCCCAGCAGCGTCGAGCCGAACAGCACGGCCACCAGCACGATGAACGGCTGCACCTGCACCGTCCGCCGCTGCACCTGCGGCTGGATGATGTTGTTCTCGATCTGCTGGTAGACGACCGCCCAGATCGCCCAGATGATGGTGTCGGTCGGGAAGTCGTTGAACAACGTCACGAGCCCGATGACGATCGCCGCCACCGTCGCGCCGACCAGCGGGACCAGCGACGCGAGCCCCGCCAGGACCGCCAGCGGGCCCGCGAACGGCACGCCGAGGATCTCCATCACCACGAACGACTGGATGCCCGCGATCAGCGCGATCGTCAGCGCGCCCTGGACGTAGCCGCCGACCGCGGAGGCCGTCGAGTCCAGGATCCGCCGCATCCGCTCGCGCTCGGCCTCGGGTCTCAGCCTCAGCGCCGCGTCGGTCCACTGCCGCCCCCGGGCGACGATGAAGATCGACAGGATGAAGATGTTGACCAGCGCGAAGATCGAGTTGACCAGCCCGAGCCCGATGTCGCTGAGCACCTTCGCCGCGTCGCCGATCTTCCCCGGCAGCTGGTTGGCCTGCTTCTGCAGCTGCCCGGTCAGGTCGTACTTGTCGTCGAGCTTCTTCAGCCTCTGGTTCTTGTTGACGTAGTCCTGGACGTCGTTGGCGTAGTCCGGCAGGTGCTCGGCCAGGCTCGTCCCCTGCGTCACCAGCGGCGGCACGACCAGCGCGGTCAGCCCGACCGGGACCAGGATCAGGATCAGGTAGACGATCGCGATCGCGAACCCGCGCCTCATGTGCTGGTTGAGGCGGTTGACCGGCGCCGACAGCGCGACCGCGATGAACGTCGCCGCCAGGACCCAGCCGATCGGCCTGCGCAGCAGGTAGATCGTGTAGAGGATCAGCACCGCCAGGACGACGATCACCACCACACGCCAGACGGTGCGGACGGAGATGTCGGGCCGGGTCGGGAGCGGCGGTGGGGGCATTCCCGCCGGACCCTAGGCGCGCGACCGGACGTCCCCGGCCGCGCGCGTCAGACCAACTACCAGCGCTTCTTCTTGCGGCGGAGCAACCCGCCGATGGCAGCGATTCCGCCGCCGATCACGAAGCCGGCGACGGCGGCGCCGATCAGGACCTCCTGCTGGTGGTCCCGGATCTGCTTGCGCCAGTCGGTCACCTCGGCGACCTCGCCGCGCAGCCGCTCGAGCGAGACGGCCAGCTCGGCGCGGTTGGACTCGATGGAGGCGCGGATCTCCTCCGGGGAACGCTGAGGCATCTAGAGCGTCGTCTCCGGGTGTTCGGCCTGGACCGTCTCCTTGATCAGCTTGGCCTCCTCGATGGCCATCTTCGGCGCCGGCGGCGAACCCGCCTGCAGCGCGCGGTAAGCGATGTAGCCCGCCAGGGCGGCGAGCAGCAGCAGGATCGCGGCGACCGTGAAGAAGCCCCAGAAGTACTGGCCGTCCGGGAACGGGATCGCCCAGTAGGCGAGCCACGCCAGCCCGAACAGGATCATCACCATCGCGGCGCCGACGAAGATCCCGGCGGCCGCGGCGATCGCCGCGCCCTTGCCGAGCCTCGTGACCTTCTCGGTGATCTCGACCTTGGCGAGCTCGATCTCCTCGCGGACCAGGATCTGGGCCTTCTCGGAGATCTCCTGGATCGCCTGGACGATGCTCGCCGGCTGCTGCGGGTCGTTGGGCGGCGGCGTCATCGGTGCCTCCGCTTGGCGAGCACCTTCAGGAACACCGCGCCGACGAGCCCGCCCGCGAACGCGGCGCCGACGAGCTTCTCGGGGTGCGGGTCGACCGCGTCGCCGGCGGTCGTGCCGCCGAACGCGGCGCTGCCCGCGGGCGCGCCGAACGACGCGTCGGCGGTCCCGACGGTCGGCGTCGGCTCGGGCGCGGGGTCCGGAGCCGGGACGTGCGGCTGCTCGACCGGCGCCTGGGGCGCCTGGGCCGCAGCCTCGGCCGGCTCGGGGCCGGTGGTGGTGGGATCCGCCTCGCTGCTCATCACTCCGGCGGGTCCTCGTCGAAGATCCGGCGGTAGGCGAGGGCCGCGAAGCGCGAGGCCACGACCGAGGCGGCCGCGCCGAACGCGGCGAGCAGCCCCGACCAGGCGAGGCGCTTGACGATGTCGTTCTGCTGCATCGCCAGCAGACCCTACCCGGCCGGGCAGGCGTTCACTGGTCCAGGCCGCTGCAGATCGTCTCGACGATCAACCGCTTGGCGTCGTCGAACCCACCCGCGAGCTGGGGCAGCGAGTCGAAGATCCAGCCCGTCAGGACCTGCTCGATCGCGCCGTAGAAGGCCATCGCGGCGAACTGCGGCGGGATGTCCTTGCGGAACTCGCCGGACGTTTGCGCCTTCTCGACCACGCCGCCGATCAAGTCATAGGCCTCGGTGATCTTCGCGAGATGGGTCTGGCCGAACGAGTTCGCCGCCCGCGTGACCTCGACGATGATGACCTTCATCAGGTCCGGGTCGTGACGGTAGGAGTCGACGATGAACCCGGCGATCGCCTCGAGCTTGCGCTTGGCGGTGATGTCCTGCGTGTCGACCTCGCGGATCGCCTCGAGCATGACGTTCCAGCGCTCCAGGAACAGGGTGTCGAGCACCTCGTCCTTGGACCTGAAGTAGTGGTACACCAAGCCGTAGGCGACGCCGGCCTCGTCGGCGATGTCGCTGACGCGGCAGGTGTGGAAGCCCTGGCGGGCGAAGACGCGGACGGCCGCGTCGAGGATCAGGCGGCGCTTCTCGGCGGCGGCCGCGGCGTTGCGGGCGGTGGCCATCAGTAGACCTCGGGGCGGCGGTTGGCGAGGGACGGCAGGTCGGTGCGGATCCGGTCCTGGCGGGGCAGGTCGAGGTCGGCGATCACGTAGGTCTCGGTGTCCGGCGCCTGGGCCAGGACCAGGCCCCAGGGGTCGACGATCATGCTGCGCCCGCCGGTCTTCAGCCCGGGCGCGTGGCGGCCGGTCTGGTTGGCGGCGATCACGAAGGCCTGGTTCTCGATCGCGCGGGCGCGCAGGAGGACCTCCCAGTGGTCGCGCGTCGTCGGCTCGGTGAAGGCGGACGGGACGGTGAGGATCCGCGCGCCGTCGACCGCCAGCTTCCGGTACAGCTCGGGGAAGCGGAGGTCGTAGCAGATGGTCAGGCCGAGGCTGGTGCCGTCGGCGAGCGTCGACGAGACGATCGCGTCGCCCGGGGCCTCGCCGTCGGACTCGCGGTAGTCGCGGCCGCCGACGACGACGTCGAACATGTGGAGCTTGCGGTAGACCGCGCGGTCGGTCCCGTCGGGGCCGACGTGGACCGATGTGTTGTGGCCGCGCCCGCGTTCGTCGCTGCCATCCGGCGCCTCGGCGATCGAGCCGGCGACGAGGTCGATCTCCAGCTCGCGCGCGACCGCGCGCGCCCATGCGAGCGCGGGACCGTCGGTGAGCGACTCGGCGCCGGCGCGCTGGTCCTCGGGCTGCCCGTAGACCGACCACTTCTCGGGCAGCACGACGAGCGACGCGCCGTCGCGGGCGGCGGCGCGCACGAGCCGATCGGCCGTCTCGAGGTTCGTGGCCTTGTCGGCGGTCGCGGTGAGTTGGACAGCGGCGGCGCGCACGGTGGGGTCTCCTGGGTGGCGATTGACTGGTCAGTCAACGCCGTCTGAGAGCATACCCCGCGGATGCCCACCCTGGAGTCGCTCCCCGCCCGCGACCGCCCGACCGGGCTCGCCGTCCCGCCCCGGCGGATGCGCCTCTGGCACGACGGCCGCCCGCTCAAGCGCTGGCGCTACGTCGGGCTCTACGGCGAGGACATGATGCTCTGCGCGGCGGATGTCCGGATCGCCGGGCTGCCGCAGGGCTTCTGGGCGACGTGGGACCGGACCGACCTGCGCGAGAGGACCGTCTTCCTCCCCCGCGCGGTCGTGCTGGCCGACGACGCGGTGCGGTTCGGGCCGGCCAGGTTGACGCTCGAGCCGGCGGGCGACGCGATGGCCGTCACCTCGCAGCACGGCAGGTCCTACATCTGGACGCGCAAGCAGCCGGTCCGGGCGCGTGGCACCGTGGCGGGTCGCGCGGTCGAGTTGTACGGGTTGATCGACGACTCGGCGGGCTACCACGCGCGGCGCACCGACTGGCAGTGGTGCGCGGGCGTCGGGGTCGGCAACGACGGCGCGGCGTTGTGCTTCAACATCGTCGACGGCGTCCACGACGCGCCCCAGGAATCCGAGCGCACGATCTGGGTCGACGGCGCCGCGTCCGAGCTCCCGCCCGCGACGTTCGCAGACGACCTCTCAGCGGTAACGTTCCCCGCGGATCCGGCCGCGCGCCTCGCGTTCGCCGAGGAGGCGCGGCGGGCCCGCAGCGACGACTTCAAGCTCATGGCCTCCGACTACGTCCAGCCCTTCGGGACCTTCTCCGGCACGCTGCCCGGCGGCGTCGCCGTCGCCCGCGGCTGGGGCGTGATGGAGCGCCACTCCGTGCGCTGGTGACGGCCGTGCGGCGTGCGCTGCACGCGTGGGCCGGCGGCCTGCCGAGGACGTTCTGGTCGCTCTGGGCCGGGACGCTCGTCAACCGGATCGGGACGTTCGTCGAGCCGTTCCTGGCGCTCTACCTGACGCAGGCGCGCGACCTCAGCGCGGGCCGCGCGGGCGTGATCGTCGCGCTCGTCGGCGGCGGCTCGGTGATCTCGCAGCCGCTCGGCGGCGCGCTGACCGACCGCGTCGGGCGGCGGCCGACGCTCGTCGGCGGGATGGTCGCGTCCGGGCTGGCGATCGCCGCGCTGGGGTTCGCGCGCTCGCTGTGGGCGATCGCGCTGTGCACGCTGCTCGTCGGGATCGTCGGCGACCTCTACCGCCCGGCGTCGCAGGCGACGATCGCCGACGTCGTCGCGATCGAGGACCGCCGGCGCGCGAGCGGCCTGCTGTTCTGGGCGGTCAACCTGGGGTTCTCGGTCGCCGCGCTCGGCGGCGGGCTGCTGGCCGCGCACGGCTACGGCCTGCTGTTCGCCCTGGACGCGATCACGTGCTGCGGCTACGCGTTCGTCGTCTGGCGCACGATCCCGGAGACGCGCCCGCCGGAGGCCGCGCAGCACCGCGCCGGTGGCGGCCCGGGCTACCGCGTCGTGCTCCGGGACCGGCTGGCGGTCGCGTTCTGCGGGATCAACTTCGCGGTGATGCTCGCCTACGGGACGATCTACACGATCCTCCCGCTGGCGATGGCCGCCCACGGCCACGGCGCCGACCAGTACGGGCTGGTGATCGCCGTCAACGGCCTGGCGATCGTGCTCCTGCAGCCGCTGCTGACGCCGTGGCTGCTGCGGATGACGCCCGCGGGCAACGTCGGCGGCGGGGCGTTGTTGATGGCCTTGGCGATGGGGATCATCGCGGTCAGCGACGCGCTCGGCGGCTACGTCGTGGCGATCCTCGTCGTCACGCTCGGCGAGATCGCCAACGCGACCGCCAGCGGCGGGCTGATCGCCGAGATCGCCCCGCCCGCGCTGCGCGGCCGCTACGCGGGCGCCTTCGGGCTGACGTTCGGCGCGGCGTTCTTCGTGACGCCGCTGGTCGGCGGCGTCCTGCTCGGCGACGGCTCCTCGCCCGTGCCGTGGGTGGTCGCGGCCGGCGTCGCGGTGGCCTCGGCGGCGGCGATGTTCGCGCTCAGCGGCGCGGTCGAGGCGCGGCGCGCGGCTGCGGCGGCAACGGCCACGGCGGTGGCCTAGGCTGAAGCGATGGCGTCCTCCTACTCGTCTCCCCTCGCTGAGGAGCTGGCCCCGGGCCTGCTCGAGCGCTTCGACCGCTACGTCCGGATCGAGTCCACGGCCGGGCGGCACCGGAGGCAGAGCCCGTCGACGCCCGGGCAGCTGGAGATGGGGCGGCTGCTGGTCAGCGAGTTGAAGGACATCGGCCTCGACGACGCGTTCTTGGATGACAACGGCTACGTCGTCGCGACGCTGCCGGGCAACGTCGAGGGCGCGCCGGTCGTCGGGCTGATCGCCCACGTCGACACGTCCCCGGACGCGCCGGGCGCGGGCGTCGAGCCGATCGTGCACCGCGACTACGACGGCGGCGTCATCGAGCTGCCGCGCGGCGGGACCGTGCTCGACCCGGCGACCGTCGGCGCGCTCGCGTCGAAGGCCGGCCACGACATCATCACGTCGTCGGGCGACACGCTGCTGGGCGCCGACGACAAGGCCGGCGTCGCCGAGATCATGACCGCGATCGCCCACCTGGCCGCGCACCCGGAGCTGCCGCGCCCGACGTTCCGGATCTGCTTCACGCCCGACGAGGAGATCGGCGAGGGCGCGACGCTGTTCGACGTCGAGCGCTTCGGCGCCTACGGCGCGTACACGCTGGACGGCTCCGAGGCCGGCGAGCTGCAGGAGGAGACGTTCACCGCCGCCGAGGTGACGCTGACGATCCACGGCGTCGACATCCACCCGGGGTTCGCGAAGGACATCCTGGTCAACGCGACGCGGCTGGCCGCGCGGATCGTGGCGGCGCTGCCGTCCGACCGGCTGACGCCGGAGACGACCGACGGGCGCGAGGGCTACATCCACCCGTACGAGATCGGCGGGGATGCGCAGAGGTCCACCGTGGTCGCGATCGTCCGCGACTTCGACGACGACCTGCTGCAGCAGCACATCGACCTGATCCGGACGACGGCCGAGGAGATCGTCGGCGCCGAGCCGCGCGCGAAGCTCGAGGTCGACGTCCACCACCAGTACCCCAACATGAAGGCGCACCTGGCGCCGTACCCGGAGGTCGTGACCGCCGCCGAGCGCGCGATCTCCGCCGAGGGGCTGGAGGCGAAGCGGACCGTCATCCGCGGCGGCACCGACGGCTCGCGCCTCAGCGCCATGGGCCTGCCGACGCCGAACATCTTCACCGGCGGCCACGAGTTCCATTCGGTCCGCGAGTGGGCGTCGCTGCACGACATGGCCTCGGCCGCCGCGGTGATCGTCCACCTCGCCGAGGCCTGGACCGCCGACGACCTCAAGGCCGCCGCCGCGGGCGGAGGCGCCGCCGCGGCCTAGGCGGGCACGGGCTCGCCGTTGGAGCGGCCCCGCTTGTTGATGTACAACTTGGCGTCGGCCTCGGCGAGGGCGACGTCGAGCGGGGTGCCGATCGGCCAGGCGGCCACGCCGGAGCTCCAGGCGAACGGGTGCGCGGCGTGGAGGCGCTCGACGACGTGGTCGGCGCCGTCGGCGGGGGTCGCGGGCAGCAGCAGGGCGAACTCGTCGCCGCCGCGGCGGGCGAGGATGTCGGCGGGGCGCAGCGCGGCCTGCCAGTCGTGGGCGAGGGCGGCGAGCAGCTGATCGCCGGCCGCGTGGCCCTCCCGGTCGTTGACGGCCTTGAAGCCGTCGAGGTCGATCAGCACGACGGTCAGGTCGGCGCCGGTGCGGGCGGCCAGCTCGTGCTCGCGGTCGGCGGCCGCGGTGAACGCGCGGCGGTTGAGCAGGCCGGTGAGGTCGTCGGTCTCCGCCTGCCTGCGCACGCGCGCCGAGAGGCCGGAGAGCGTGAGGCCCGAGACCCAGACGGTCCCGGACACGAGCAGCCAGGCGGTGAACGTCGCGCTGAAGTCGTCGATCAGCAGGCCGAGACCGAAGCCGATCGTGATCATCAGCGCGTGGACCTGCGTCGCGCGCGGCGGCAGGAAGAGCGCGGAGTAGACGGTCAGCCAGACGTAGGCGTAGCCCGCGAGCATCGCGCCCGCGCTGGTCGTCGCCGAGGCGACCAGGCACGACGTCGCGACGATCATCACGCCGACGACGGCCGCCAGCGCCAGCGGCGTGATCCGCGGCCCGGAGAGGATCAGCAGCGCGGCCAGGACGACCGAGGCGACCGCCGCGGCGACCAGCAGCGCGACCGGCCGCCCGGGCGCGACCGGTGCCGCCGCCGCGACCGCGCACGCGCCCGCCGCACCGAGGGTCAGCAGCGCGAGGAAGCGCACCTCCGGGGGTGCGGCGGCGACCCGTCGCGACTGCCTCATAGGTGAGTCCTACCCAGTCCGCGCGCGGACTCCTGCGCGGGTGGTCCGACGACGCTAAGCGTTGGCCAGGGATGCCCAGAGATGGAGCGTCGCGAAGCTGCGCACGGGGGCCCAACGTGGCGCGTCGGCCTCCGTCAGGCCGAGGTTCCGGAGCGCCTTGAGGATCGCGACGTCGGTCGGCAGGAAGACGTCGGGGTCGCCGAGGCGCATCCGGACGTAGCCGGCCGTCCAGGCCCCCACGCCCCAGAGCTCGGTGAGCGCATCGGCGTCGGCCGGCGCGTCGAGACGCGGGTCGGCGGCGGCGAGCCCCTGGATCGTCCGGATCCGCGACCTCGGCATCGGGAAGACGTCCGCCGGCGCGGCCGCGATGGCCGCGGGCGTCGGGAGGAGGTGCGTCAGCGCGCCGCCGCTCGCCAGCTCCGGTGGCAGCGCCGCGCCGAGCTGCGCCGTGATGCGGCCGGCGAGCGTGCGGGCGGCGGCGACGGAGATCTGCTGGCCGAGGACCGCGCGGAGGGACAGCTCGAAGCCGCTCACCGTGCCGGGGACGCGGAGGCCGGGGCGCTGGGCGATCAGCGGAGCGAGGGCGGGGTCCTCGCCAAGGGTCGCGATCGCGGGCGCCGGGTCCTGGTCGAGGCCGAAGAGGTGGCGGACCAAGGCAATGGCCTTGGGTTGGTCCGCCGCGTCGGCGAGCCGCGCGTGCAGCGTCACGCCGGAGGCGTCGGGCGTGACCGTCAGCACCGCGGGGCCGCTCGGCAACGCGACGGTGCGCGAGTAGGCGCCGTCCGCGACGACCTCCACGCCCGGGATCGCGCGCGCCGCCAGGAACCGCAGCAGCGCCGCCCCGTCGAACGGCGCGGAGGTGCGGAGGTGGGTCGCGTCGCTCACCGTCGGTCCCAACGGCGCGGGCGGGCGCCGCGTGAGGTCAGCCCTCGCCCGCTTGGCGGGCCAGCTCGGCGAGCAGGAGCTTGGAGTGCATCGCGCCGAGCAGCTCGCGCAGCGGCTCGGCGCCGGAGGCGATGATGTCGGCGGCGCGGTCGACGTCGAGCTCGGTCAAGCGCCCCAACATGGTCCCGATCTCCTCCTCGACCAGCGGCTGCAGCGCCTCGCGGTAGCGGAGCGTGTCGTAGACCGTGAAGCCCAGCGACTCGTCGTAGCCGCCGGCGCGGAAGCGGACCATCGCCTCGATGATCGCGACGTCGTCGGCGTCGAAGCCGCGGCGGTCGGGGGTCAGGACGCCGATCTCCTCCAGCCGCGCCAGCACGTTCGCGGGCAGCGCGTACCTGGCCAGGATCTCCCTGCGCGCCACGCGCGCGGTGTCGCGCTGCTCCAGCGCGCGCTCGATGATCTTGTCCTCCAACTCGACCAGCGCCAGCGCGCGGTCGGGGTCCTCGTCCAACATCCCCTTGATGACCTTCAGGGGCATGAAGCGGTCCTCCTGCAACCGCTTGATGAGCGTGATCCGCTCGACGTAGGCGGGCGGGTAGTACGCCATGTTGCGCGACGTCCGGACCACGCCCTCGCCGTCCCCGAGCAGCCCCTCGCGGAGGTAGTGCTTGATCGTGCCCGCCGAGACGCCGGAGCGCTGGGCGAGCTCGCTCATCTTGAGGAGGCCGTCGTCGTTCACGAGCCGAGGAACGTAGCCCCTGCCTCGGCGGTCTTCGCCGTGGCGACCGCTCCGGACTCCACCAGCGCCGCGATCTCCTCGGCCGAGAAGCCCGCCTCGCCCAGCACCTCCTCGGTGTGCTCGCCGAGCGCCGGGCCGCCGGAGCGCACGCGCCCCGGCGTCCGCGACAGCTTCACCGGCATGCCCAACCCCTTCACCCTGCCCGCGCCCGGCTGCTCGAACTCGATCACCATCTCGCGCGCCCGGACCAGCTCGGACTCCAGCGCCTCCTCGACCTCCAGCACCGGCTCCAGGCAGCAGTCGTGCGCATCGGCGAACGCCGCCCACTCGTCGCGCGTCCTGGTCAGGAAGATCGCCTCGACCTCGGCGTGCGCCGCCGTGCCCGGGCCCTCGAACTGCTGCTCCTTCAGCTCGGGCCGCCCCACGCCGTCGGCGAACGCGCCGAAGAACTTCGGCTCCAGCGCGCCGAGCGTCACCCACCCGTCCGCGCAGCGGTACGGCCGGTAGCAGAGCAAGGACCCTGACAACATCTCCGACCCGCGCCGGGGCGCCTCGCCCGCCGCGAAGACCCGCGCCGCGACCATCGCCAGCCACGACAGCGCGCCGTCGAACATCGAGACGTCGACGAGCTGACCCTCGCCGCTGCGATCCCGCTCACGCAGCGCCGCCAGGATCCCGAACGCGCCCATCAGCGCGCCGCCGCCGAGGTCGGCGATCTGCGCGCCCGCCTGGACCGGCGGCCCGTCGGCGCTCTCGCCGCCCAGCGCCAGCACGCCGTTCAAGCCCAAGTAGTTCATGTCGTGCCCGGACCGCTGCACGTTCGGGCCGGTCAGCCCGTAGCCCGTGATCGCGCAGTAGACGATCCGCGGGTTCTCCTCGCGCAGCCGCTCGTAGCCGACGCCGAGGCGATCGAGCACGCCCGGCCGGAACGACTCCAGCACCACGTCGGCGTCGCGTACGAGGCGCAGGAGCACGTCGCGACCCTCAGCGCTCTTCAAATCCACGCGGATCGACCGCTTGCCGCGGTTCAAGGACAGGAACAACGCGCTCTTCGCCGTCTCCTCCGCGCCCTCGAACGCCGGCGGCGACCAGCGGATGTAGTCGCCCATCCCGGTGTCCTCGACCTTGATGACGTCCGCGCCGAAGTCGGCGAGCAGCAGCGAGCAGAACCCGCCGGGCAGCAGGCGGCTGAGGTCGAGGACCTTCAGCCCCTCGAACGGCAGCCCGGAGCTCACGCCGCCACCCCGCGCGGCTGGACCCCGAGCAGTGCGCGCGCCTCGTCGACCGTCGCCGGCCGGCGCCCCGCGTTCTCCACCATCTCGCGCGCCTTGGCGATCAGCTCGCCGTTGGAGGTCGCCATCGTCCCGTCCGGGAGGTAGAGGTTGTCCTCCACGCCCACGCGGATCGACCCGCCCAGCGCCAGCGCGGCGTTCAGCAGCCTCCACTGCCCGCGCGAGATCCCGATCACGCCCCAGTGGTGCGGACCACCGGGCACGTCGTTCAAGTTGTCCGCCATCACCGCGAGGTTGCGCGCGGTCGGCGGGATGCCGCCGACGACGCCCATCACGAAGTCCACGTGCAGCGGCGCCCTCAACACCCCCATGTCGATCAGCGGCGTCAGCGAGCCGACGTGGCCCACGTCGAAGCACTCGTGCTCGGGCTTGATCCCCAGCTCGTTCATGGCCTTCAACAACGCGATGATCTCGTCGAACGGGTTCGGGAACACCGTCGAGAACACGAAGTCCCTGCGGCGCTTGGAGTACTTCGCGTAGTTCATGGACCCCATGTTGAGCGCCGCCACCTCCGGCGGGCACGCGCGCAGGTACTCGACGCGCTTCTCGACGCTGACGCCGATCGTGCCGGTCGAGAAGTTCAGGATCGCCGCGTCACCGACCTCGGCCCGGATCGCGTCGTGGATCGCCGTGAAGTCCTCCGGCTCGTAGGACGGCGTGCCGTCGGGCCTGCGCGCGTGGATGTGGATGTGCACGCCGCCCTCGTCAACGATCCGCCGTGCCTCGGCGGCGTACTCCGCGGGCGTGTACGGGATCGCCGGGCACTGGTCGCGGTTGGCCAGCGCGCCGGAGATGGCGCAGGTGATGACGACGGGATCCTCGAGGCTCAAGGCGCTTGCTCGCTCCGCAGAAGGTGGAAAGTGGGACGTGCCACTTCCTACTCTGTCGCACCGCGCGCCGATCCGCAACCTGTCCGCCGGTCCAAGCCGATGCACAGCTTCCCAGTATCCTCGAAGGGGTGAGCGCCGCCCCCAGCGATCGCCCCTTCTACCTGGGCACCGGCGACACCTCGACGTTCACGACGTACCACGCGCCCGAGAGCGCGGAGGCGTCCGGCGTCGGGATCGTCCTGTGCCCGCCGTTCGGGGTCGAGGACCAGATGTCGACCCGCCCGCGCCGCACGTGGGCCCGGCATCTCGCGGCCGAGGGGCACGCCGTCCTGCGCATCGACTTCGCGGGCACCGGCGACAGCGCCGGCAACCCGCGCGACCCGGACCGCCTCGGCGCCTGGGTCGGCTCGGTCCGCGACGCGGTCGCCTGGCTGCGCACGACCGGCGGCTGCACGCGCGTCGTCATCGTCGGGATCGGCCTCGGCGGCCTCGTCGCCGGCGAGGCGTTGCGCCGCGGCGTCACGGTCGACGGCGTCGCGCTCTGGGCCGTGCACGCGCAGGGCAGGCGCTACCTGCGCGAGCTCAAGACCTTCGGCCGGATGGAGGCCTCCGCCAGCTACGAGCTGAGCGAGGCCGAGCTGGAGGCGGTCCCGGACGGCGCGCTGGTCGTCGCCGGCTACCTGCTGACCGCCGAGACGCTCGCCGCGATCGAGGCCGTCAGGCTCGACGACCTCCCCGAGCTGCACGACCTGCCCGCGCTCCTGCTCGGCCGCGACGCGATGGCCGCCGACGCGCGCCTGGTCGCAGGCTTCGGCAACGCGGGCGCCGCGGTCACGTCGCTGCCCGGCGAGGGCTACGCGGCGATGATGCTCGAGCCCCACCTGTCGCAGGCGCCGACCGCGGTGTTCGCCGAGGTCGACCGCTGGCTGGCGACGTCGGTCGCCCACCACCCGCCGGCCGAGCGCAACGGGGTCGACGCGCCGACGCCGCCGCCCACCTCCGACGCCCTGCGCCTGACGGTCGACGGCACCGAGCTGGTCGAGTCCCCGCTCGCGCTCCCCCACCACTTCGGCGACATGCGCGCGATCGTCACCGAGCCCGCCGCGACGGCCGGGACCGGCGCCACCGCGCCGCGCGTCTGCGCGGTCCTGCTCAACGTCGGCGGCCAGCGCCGCACCGGGCCCAACCGCATGTGGGTGGAGTCCGCCCGCCGCTGGGCCGCGCGCGGCGTCGTCACGCTGCGCCTGGACATCGCGGGCCTCGGCGACGCCGACATCGCCGGCGCCGACTGGGCCGAGCGCGACGACTTCTCCGTCTACACGCCGGAGTTCGTCGACCAGGTCAACGCCGCGCTCGATGCCGCCGACGCCCGCGGCTTCCACGGCCGCTACGTCCTCGGCGGCGTCTGCTCCGGCGCCTACTGGGCCTTCCAGGCGGCGCTCACCGACACGCGCGTCGCGACCGCCGTCCTGGTCAACCCGAGCGCGCTGCTCTACACCCCGATGCTGGAGACCACGCGCCAGGCCCGCCGCGCGCAGAAGCTCACGCAGGGCCGGATCTGGGCGCGCCTGCGCCGCCGGCAGATCCCCACGCGTGAGGTCCTGCGAGTGCTCGGGGCCCTCGCGCGCTTCCCGCTGATGTGGTTCCGCGGGCGCTTCGGCAAGGACCCGCTGGACAAGGTGCTCGACGGCCTGCGCGAGCGCGACTCCAGGTTGTTGATGATCTTCACCCCGCACGAGCAGGTCTACGAGGAGATGCGCCGCGAGGGCCGCATCGAGCGCCTCGACCGCTGGCCGAACGTCGACATCCGCGAGCTGCCGGGCGAGGGCTTCGCCCACACGCTGCAGCCGCTGCCGTTGCAGCACTACGTCAACGCGATGCTCGACGAGGCGGTGCTGGCGGAGGTCAAGCGCCTGCCCGAGGCGTCCGGCGCGCCCGCGACGCTCCAGCACCGGTGATCAAGCCCAGCGACGTCTCCTCCGACCACGAGATGCCCGCGGGCTGGCGCGCGTGGGTCAAGCAGCTCGTGCCCGGCAAGATCGCGCTCGCGCTGGCGCGCTCGCGGCGCAAGCCGCAGCTGGTCCGCGCCACGCGCGCGCTGCTGGCCGCCGAGGGCGGACCGGAGCCGGCGACGCTGCCCGCGCACGCGCCCGGCGCGCCGGTGATCCTGATGCCGACCGGCCCCGGCGAGCTGCGCTGGCTGCCGGACACGCTGGCCTCGGTCCGGGCCTACGCGCCGCAGGCGACGGTCGTCCTGCTCGCCGACGGTGCCAACGACCTGCCGCGCGCGGTCGCCGAGCGCGAGCTGCCGGGCACGATCTTCCTGCGCACGCCCGCGGTCACCGGCGGCCCGCCGCGGCTGAGCCCCTCGCTGGCGTGGGGCTACCGCTGGTGCCTGGACCACCTGGACTTCGCGCTGCTGCTGAAGATGGACGTCGACGCGCTGCTGACCGCGCCCGGCCTCTTCGAGCGGATGGGCGAGGCGGTCGCCGCCGACCCGTCGATCGGCATGCTCGGCACGCCCGCGATGCGCGACGGCGCGATCCCCGGCGACACGAGCTTCGGCCGCTGGGTCGTCGCCTCCGAGAAGCGCTTCGCGCCCACCGTCCGCCGCGCCGACGCCGCCGCGCGCGCCAACGGCTGGCAGGGCGAGGAGGACCACGGCGGGATCTACGCGCTCACGCGCGCCGCGCTGGAGGGCATGCGCGCGACCGGCCACCTGGACCGCCAGCCGCCGTGGTGGACGCTGGTCGGCGAGGACCTGTGGTTCTCGATGGGCGTCGCGGGCGCGGGCCGGCGCGTCGCGACGCTGCCGGGCATCGTCTCCGGCCAGGCGCGCGTCCCGCTCGCCGTGGCCGACGTCCTGGAGCGCGGCGTGCTCGCGGTGCACTCGGTCAAGCAGGGCCTGCACGGCGAGGACCAGGTCACGCTGCGCGCGGCGTTCGCCGCGGCGCGCCCGCCCGTGTCCTGACACCGTTTCAAGGCGGCGGCGCTCTCAGCCGAACTACCTACCATGGCGCGCCTGGTGTCCCGTTCCGCCCTCCTCACGCTGCTCGTGTTCGTGGTGCTCGCCGTGTCCGGCGCCGCGGCCGGCGTCGCCGCGCTGATCCACGACGACGGCACGCCGCAGGCAACGGGCGTCGACCAGGGCAAGGTCCTGGCGGTCAAGCGCACCGACTCGAGCTTCGACCGGTTCACCTACAAGAGCACCACCGGCGTCGGCCAGTGGCTGGACCAGAACCTCTTCCGCGCGGTCGTCTACTCGCCGTACTTCGACGACAAGACCGCCTGGTACACGCGCGTCTGGGACTACCGCAACCTGTACGGGATCCGCGTCGGATCGAAGCTCGCCAAGCAGCACCCCGACTGGATCCTCCACGACCGCTCCGGCAGGAGGCTGTTCCTGGCCTGGGGCTGCGACAACGGCTCCTGCCCGCAGTACGCCGGCGACGTCTCCAACGCGGCGTTCCGCAGGCACTGGATCGCCGAGGCCGCCGCCGAGCTGCGGCACGGCTACAGGGGCCTCTGGATCGACGACGTCAACCTCGACCTGCGCATCAGCCACGGCAGCGGCCATGCCGCGAACGCGGTCGCGGCGAGCGGCGCGTCGATGACCGCCGAGCGCTGGCGCAGCCTGGTCGCCGCGTTCACGGTCCAGATCCGCAACGCGTTCCCGAAGGCCGAGATCGTGCACAACGCGATCTGGTACGCGGGCGGCTCCGCGCGCGACCAGGACCCGGCCGTGCGCGCCGAGATCAAGGCCGCCGACTGGGTCAACCTGGAGCGCGGCGTCAACGACTCCGGCCTCACCGGCGGCGACGGCGAGTGGTCGCTGCGCGCGTTCCTGGCCCACGTCGACGTCCTGCACCAGCTCGGGACCGCGGCGATCATGGAGGGCGGCGACGACGCGCCCGCCGGGCGCGAGTACAACCTCGCCGCCTACCTGCTGATCGCCTCGGGGACCGACGCGGTCGGCGCGGGCAGCGCGGCGCCGGGCAGCGACTGGGCCCCGCTGCACTACGACCTCGGCGCGGCGCACGGCGCGCGCAGCGAGTGGAGCGGCGTGATCCGCCGCGACTTCGACCGCGGCCTCGTGCTCGTCAACCCGCCCGGCGGCCCGGCGCAGACGCTGTCGCTCGGCGGGACCTACCTCAACACGGCCGGCAGGCCGGTCACGTCGGTGCGCCTCGCTGCCGGCAGCGGCGCGGTGCTCCGGGCGCGGTAGCGCCGCCGGTCAGCCGCGCGGCGGCACGAGCTCGTCGTAGACCGCCACGGTCCGCGCGACCATCCGCTCCAGCCCGAACGCCGCGTCGTGGCGGGCGCGCGCGGCCGCGCCGAGCGCGGCGCGCCGGGCCGGGTCGGCGGCCAGCGCGACGACGGCCTCGACCAGCGCCGCCGGGTCGGCCGGCGGGATCAGCGTCCCGACGTCGGGCGTGACGGCCTCGCCGGTCCCGCCGACGTCGGTCGCGACGATCGGGACGCCGCAGGCCATCGCCTCCAGCACGCCGATCGGCAGCCCCTCCCACGACGACGACAGCACGTAGACGTCCATCGCGGTCAGGTGCTGCCACGACGGGCCGCGGAACGGCAGGAACGCGAAGCGCTCGTCGGCGTCCAGGCCCAGCGCGGCGGCGCGCGCGTGCAACTCCTCGCGCAGCGGGCCGTCGCCGATGACCGCCACGCGCGCGTCCGGGACGCGCTCGAGGATCGCGGGCGCCGCGTCGATCAGGACGTCCAGGCGCTTCTGCTCGCGCAGGACCGCGACCGCGGCGATCAGCACGCCGCCCTCGCGCAGCGCGGCGGTCGCCGGGTCGGCGACGACGCCGTCCGGGCACGCGGCGCAGCCGTTGTGGACCACGCGCAGCCGCCGGTCGGCGACGTGCGCGCCGCGCGCCTGGCGGCGCTCGTCCTCGCAGACGCAGATCATGCGGTCGGTCGCCGGGCCCAGCGCGGTCTCGATCGCGGTGGCGAAGATCCGCCGCGGCGCGCCGAAGTCACCGATGAACGGCAGGCAGTGCGGGCTGTAGGCGACCGGCAGGCCGCGCAGCGTCCGCCCCGCGAGCCGCCCGATCACGCCGGCCTTCGCGCTGTGGTTGTGGAGGAGGTCGAAGCCGCCGCCGGACGTCAGCAGCGCGCGCAGCTGGCGCAGCGCGCGCCAGTCCTGGCCCGGGCTGCCGTAGCCGCGAGCCCAGTCGAGGCGGTGGATCTCGACGCCCGCGGCGGCGGCTCGCTCGTAGGCGATCGACTCGGCGGGGCCGGCGAGGACGGGCTGCCAGCCGTGGGCCTGGAGCCCCACGGCCAGCTGGGCGACGTTCTCGGCGACTCCGCCGTCGGGCGGCTCGAAGGCCAGCAGGACGCGACGCATCGCGTTGGATCCTAGGCGGCGGGGCGCGGTGCCCCGCCGCTGCCTAGCCGGCGGTCGTGAACGACTTGGCGATCTTCGTGTGGCCCGCGGTCATCAGCACGCGGTAGCTGCCGGCGCCCGGCACCTCGCTGGCGAACGCCCAGCTGCCCTCGTCGTTGACCGACACCTTGGCCGACGAGACCGTGACGTACCTGCCGTGGCGCTTGGCCTGCAGCGTCACGACCGTCCTGGCGCCCGACTCGGCGACCTGGCCGGTGGCCAGGACCGAGGACGTCGCCGACGCGGAGTGCGCCTTGGTCGACTTGGTGGCCTTGACCTTGGCGGCCCTGCCCTTGGCGGGCGTGACCTTGACCGACGTGATCCGCGTGTGGCGGACCGGCCTGCGGCCGACCGTCGTCCTGGTCGTCGTCGTGACCGGCCTGGTGGTGGTCGTCGTGGTCGTCGTCGTGACGGGCCTGGTCGTCGTGGTCGTCGTCGTCGTGACCGGCCTGGTCGCGACCGGCGTCGTCGTCGTGGTCGGCGGGGCCGGCGTCGTGGCGCTCGCCGGCGGGTTGGTCACGGTCGTGCCGCCCGAGGCGACCGGGACGACGACCGGGGCCGGCGTCGTCGCGGCCGGCGTGCAGGACGTCGTGCCGCGCAGGACCGCACCGCCGCGGGCGCCCAGCGTCACCTGCGTGACCTTGGCGCCCGACGAGTTGGTCATCGCCTGCGGCAGCGTGACGGTGCGCGTCGGCGCGCCCGGCTCGTTGAGCAGGACGATGCCCCCGGCGAAGTCGCGGCGGTCGACGCCCTGGTAGATCGCGCGGTTGCCGCAGGCGTTGCCGAGGTCGACGTCGTACATCGACCACCAGTTGTCCGGTGTCATGTCGCCGAGGCCGACGCCGTCGTTGCCGGTCGACATCAGGTAGTAGGCGGCGAGGTTGTACTCGCGGCCCTGCGTGCCGGCGTCGAAGCCGTCGAAGACGACGCCCTTGCCGAGCGCGTGGACGCGGTCGACGTAGCCGAGCAGCGCGTTCAGCGACCACTCGCCGGTGCCGCCGGTCAGGCCGTCGTCGTTGACGCCGCGCTCGATGTTGATGTAGTCGGCGGCCTTGATCTGGCGCTGGACGTAGGGGTCGGTGTCACGCGGGCCCCACACGGCGTACCAGATCGAGTTGTGCAGGATCTCGGCGTTCGGGACGGCCGCGCGCAGCTCCTCCATGAACGTCGCCATGTAGCTGCGCCACGCGGTGGCGGTCATCGGGGCGCCGGTGCGCGGGTCGGTCGGGGCGGTGTTGACGCCCTGTCCGTTGCCGACCTGCATGTCCATGTTGACGTCGTCGACCCAGACGCCCTTGTAGCCGTGCGCGACGGCGGCCTTGACCTGGGAGATCCACCAGCTGCGGTAGGCCGGGTTGCCGATGTCGGCGGCGTACTGCGGGCAGGTGCCGTTCGAGCAGCCCCACGGGATGTAGAGCTTGTTGCCGCCGCCGTCCTTGAGGATCCAGTCCGGGTGGGCGGTGACGTTCGGGCTCGACGGGTAGATCGAGTAGGAGTCCTCGTAGACCCAGCCGTTGCCGTACCAGGAGGTCTTGTTGTCGAAGTACGGCGTGAACACCTCAGAACGCCAGAACTTCGCGCGCATCCAACTGCTGAAGGATGCGGTGGGGTTGTTCATGTACTGGTCGAACTCCGGACCGGTGCGCTTCACGAACTGCACAGCGCCCGCGTCCGCTGCAGAGGCGGAAGCGGCGGGGATGGTCGATCCGGCGATGAAGAGCGCCAGCGCCGCAAGCAGCGCGACGGGCAGGCGAAAGCGGGCGCAGTCCAGCGCCCTGAGGTTGACAAGCGACAACACAGGCTCCTTCGGAAGCTGGGCTGCCTACGTGAGGCCCCTGGCTTTGCGTCCCCGCCTCGCGACGGGTTTGCGTTTATCGGGAAAGCGTGAGAATCCGTTCTCAGCGAAAGTCTCGACAGGTTTGGTCGATGACCCTTCGCGAGTGGCCGAGGCGTGGACGATTGTCCGGCAACCGGTCAGTCGCAGGACTCAGGAGGGGTACGCTCGAAGCCGATGAAGAGAGAGCCATGGCGCCGCAAGAACCTTTGAACAGAAGCAGCAGCCGCGACGAGGGCATCGACTCGCGCCGTTACATCGCGGCGCTGCGCCGCAGCCTGCCGCTGATGATCACGATCGTGGTCGTGCTGACGGTCGCGGCGGCGGCGATCTCGGTCGCGCTCCCGAAGACCTACAAGGCCGAGAGCCAGATCATCGTCACGCCGGACAGCTCCTCGACGCTCGTCGCGTCCGACGCGAGCTCCGAGCAGCGCGACCTGGCCACGATCCAGACGCTGATCACCTCGCCGACGGTCCTCCAGGCCGCGGGCAGGTCGCTGGGCCTCACGCGCCAGGAGCTCCAGAGCAGGGTCGCCTCGACGCTGGACCCGAACGCGAACATCATCACGGTCACCGCGACCGACGCGACCGCGGCCTCCGCGGCCGACATCGCCAACGCGGTGTCGAAGGCGTTCCTGGCCGACCAGGCGAACGCCGACAAGGCGTCCCTGAGGCGCGCGCAGGACGCGTTGCAGAGCCAGATCGACGCCATCTCCAACTCCGCCGACGCCAACACCGCGTCCGGCCAGGCCCAGCAGCGCGCGCTGCGCGACCGCCTCGCCGAGCTGTCGGTCCAGGCGACCAACGCGGGCACCGACCTGCAGATCGCGCGCGACGCCGACCGCCCCGACGGCGCCGACTCGCCGCGCCCGCTGCGCAACACGATCCTCGCGTTCTTCGTGGCGATCTTCATCGCGGTGATCGCCGCGCTGGCGCGCGACCAGCTGCGCCCCGGCATCACCGACCAGCGCGAGCTGGGCGACGTGCTCGGCATCCCCGTGCTCGCGACGATCCCGGAGCGGCCGGGCCGCATGGGCCGCCGCCGCGCGCCGCTGATCGCGCGCGTCGAGCAGGAGTCCTACCGCCTGCTGTCGGCGTCGATCCGGATGGAGCTGCGCTCCGACCACGACCACGTGCTGCTGACGACCTCGGCGCTGCACTCCGAGGGCAAGACGTCGGTGACGCTGCGCCTGGCGCGCCAGCTCGCCGAGGCCGGCCGCCGCACGCTGGTGATCTCCGGCGACCTGCGCTGGCCGCGGCTGGACACCGAGCTGTCGCTGACCGGCAGGCCGGGCCTGAGCGACCTGCTGGCGCTCGCCGAGCGCGGCGAGGTCCTGAACGCCGACGTCGCGGCCGACCACGTCGTCGCGCGTGCCAACCGCGAGGCCGACGTCATGCCCGCGGGCACGATCCTCGGCGACGCGGGCGCGAGGCTCCTGTCGGGCGAGCGCCTGGCCGCCGTCTTCGCGGTCGTCACCGACCTCGGCTACGACTTCGTGCTCGTCGACGCGCCGCCGCTGCTGGGCATCTCCGACGCCCAGCTGCTGGCCGCCCACTGCGACGAGGTGCTCGTCGTCACCCGCCTGCGCGGCCAGACGCTCGACACGATCATGGACCTGCGCATGACGCTCGACCGCCTGCCGATCCGCCCGATCGGCACCGTGGCGATCGGCGGCGCCGTGTCGTCCTCGCCCTACTACCACGAGCGCCCGGCCGACGGGGACATCCCCACGGACGACAGCAGCTCCTCCTCGCCCCGCGGCGAGGGCATCACCGCCGGCCGCTAGCGCGGCCGGCGCAGGCGCCGCTAGCGGACGGTGTCGCGCCGCCGGGCGGCGGCGCCGGCGCCGGTCGTCAGGCCCGGGATCCGGGCCTCACGCATCGCGCCCGCCCAGATCATGGCGGCGACGAGCCACAGGTGGCGCCAGTGCAGCGTGTCGACGACCGCGCTGTTGAAGATCAGGCCGCACCAGCAGCCGAGCAACGCCGCGGGCCCGATCCCGTAGGTGTCGCGGCCGCGGACGACGTTGCGCAGCGCAAGCACGAGCGTGGTCGAGAGGATCGCCAGCCACGCCAGCAGCCCGCCGAAGCCCTGCTCGGCGAGGACGCGCACGTAGGTCGAGTGGCTCTCGATGTTGTGGTGGAACTGGAACTGCCCCGGCCCGACGCCGACCGGATGGCTCCAGCCGAGCTCGTAGCCCGCGTGCTGGGCGGCGAAGCGCTGCGTGTCGTAGCTCTGGATCTGCGCGCGGTGCTGCAGGAAGCCGACCGAGCCGGTCGCGCCGAGGATCGCGGCGACGACCGCGCCGATCACGACCAGCCCCACCAGGACGCGCATCGCGCGCCCGCCGCCGCGGCGCGTGATCGCCGAGCCGACGAGCATGATCGCCGTCGCCATCGCGAGGTTCGCCCAGGCGGCGCGTGAGAACGAGAACAGGATCCCCAGCGCGAGGATCCCGAACAGGGCCATCCCGACCATCGGGCGCAGCCTCAGCAGCCGCGGGCGCACCTGCTGGTCGAGCAGGATCACCGCGATCGGCACCAGGAACGGGCCGTAGACGTTGGGGTCCTTGAACAGCGCCTGCGCGCGGCTGCCGCCGTCGCCGAGGAACTGCGCCCGCATCGGGATCGGCAGGTTGAACGCCAGGACGCCCAGCAGCGCCGAGCCGACGCCGACCACGAGGTAGGCGATCACGACCGCCCGGACGCGCTCGGGCCGGTCCAGGTAGCCGCACATCCAGATCGAGAACGCCATCAGGTAGGCGGTGATGAAGAAGAACCGGAACGCCGTGCTGATCGAGACGGAGTCCATGATCGACAGGACGTTGATCGCCAGCAGCGCGCTGACGAACAGCATCGCGCTGCGCGGCGCGCGCGAGAGGCGGAAGCGCCCGGTGACCGCCGCGATCGCCATCAGGACCGAGAACGCGGCGTCGCACGGCGCGGGCTCGATGACCACGACCGCGGTGAGCGCGACCGAGACGACGACCGCCGTGTCGTAGCGCGCCAGCGCCAGCGCGCAGAAGCAGACGAGGCCGAGCCCGGCGATGAAGACCTTCGGGGCCGAGAGCGCGCTCTGGTCCAGGCCTTCGACCATCGCCGCGGCGAGCACGACGAGGCCGGCGCTGCCGAACAGGAGCGCGAGCACGGCGGGGCCGGGCGTCGGCCCGCGGCGCAGCCCGGGGATCTTCGGCAGAGCGGTCATCCGTTCGAGTTATCGGCCGGTGGGGTCGGTGGCGATACCTCCGCACCACCGCGTCCGGCCGCCAGGATGGCGCGTCGCGCGATCCGGCGCGCCACCGGCACGGGTACGAACGCCGCGATGGCGCGTTCGATGCGCTCGGGCGCGAAGCCCTTGGCAGCCATCGTCGCCGCGATCTGCTCGTAGGTCGGGATCTCCGGCCTGGGCGGCGGCGGTGCGGCGGGCCTCTCGGCCGCCGGGGCGGGCGCCTCCCTGGGCGCGACCACGGGCGCGGCGGGCGGCGCCTCCGCGCCGCCGCCGAGCACCAGCGCCGGAAACGCCTCGTACCACTCGTGACGGCGCTTGGAGCTGTAGCCCGCGTCGCGCGTCGACGCGCACAGGTCCGGCGCGCGCCGGACGGCGTCGTGGGCGTCGGAGGCGACGTTGTGGATCAGCCCCGCCTCGACCATCTGCAGCGCGATCCTCCGCGTCGGACGCCCGAACGCGCCGGTCAGCGACGACGCGGTCAGCGACGCGCGCGCGCCGGCGCGGATGCAGGCCTCCAGCAGCGAGAAGTCGCGCGAGAACACCGCGCAGCGCTCCGGGTGGGCGAGCAGGACCTCGAAGCCCATCGACTGCACCTGCCTGACGGCGGCCTCGACCGGGAACTGGCCCGCGGTCGGCGCCTCGAGCAGGATCCAGCGGCCGCCGCCGAGCGCCAGCGCGCCGAGGTCGCCGGCGTCCAGGTCGGGCAGCCGCGCCATCGCGACCTCAGCCCCCGGCAGCACCTCCAGCGGGATCTCGTGGCGCGCCAGCTCGGCGTTCAGCGCGGCCACGCCGGCCTGCATGACCTCCGCCTCCACGCGCATCCGCTGGCCGTGGTGCGGGGTCGCGACGACCCGCCGGACGCCGTCGCGGACCTGTCCCAGCGCGAGGCGCAGGGACTCGTCCATCGTCGGCGGCCCGTCGTCGACGCCGGGCAGGATGTGGCAGTGCAGGTCGCTGATCACCAGAACGCCCTCTTCGCCGGTGTATCATCTCGTTCCTTGCCTTCGTCGGTTGCTGCATCGAGGCGCCCAGTGCACGCGGCGCTGGCCCTCCTCGTGTTCCTCCTGCTGTCGAGCACGGCTTCCGCGAGCGCCAAGACGCTCGTCGGGATCCAGGGCATCGGCCCCGCGCACCTGTCCTCGGACATCGTCACGGCCAAGAGGGCCCACCTCGGCGCGATCCGCGTCCAGGCCTTCTGGGCGGCGATCGAGCCCGACGGCGCCGGCAGCTACGACCAGGGCGAGCTGTCGCAGCTCGACCAGACGGTCGACCGCGCAGCCAGGTCCGGGCTGAAGGTCATCCTGTTCGCCGACGGCACGCCGTGCTGGGCCTCCTCGGCCCCGAGGAAGGGCAACTGCTCCGGCTCGACGTCCTCCGCGGTCTACCGCTACCCGCCGAGCGACCCGCAGACGTTCGCGGCGTTCTCGAAGTTCCTCGTCCAGCGCTACGGCGCCAAGCTCGGCGCCTATGAGGTCTGGAACGAGCCCGACCACTCCAACGAGCTGTACTGGGCCGGACCCGACAAGGTCGCCAAGTACGTCGCGCTCGACAAGGCCGTCTACCCGGCCGTCAAGCAGGTCGCGCCGAAGCTGCCCGTCCTCGCCGGCTCGTTCGTCGGCTCCAACGGCGCGTGGCTGCAGGCGATGTACACGGTCGGGATCAAGGGCTTCTACGATGGCCTCGCCGTCCACTTCTACGACGTCCCGCTGTACGCGCTGAAGAACACGCGGACGATCCAGCAGCACAACGGCGACAGCAAGCCGCTGTGGCTGACCGAGTTCGGCTGGAGCTCCTGCTACCGCAGGGGCGGCCCGTCGGTCCTGCTCGAGCACGCGTGCCTGACCACGACCGGGCAGCGCAACGCGACGACCGACGTCATCAAGGCCGTCTCGCGCACCAGCTGGGTCAAGGCCGCGGTCGTCTACACGATGCGCGACGAGAGCACCGCCTACCGCTTCGGCCTGCTCGACAGCAGGGGCAAGGCCAAGCCGCTGCTGACGGGCCTCACCAAGCTGCTCGCCAAGCCGGTGCGCAGCTCGCTGCCGGCGCCGCACATCCGGCTGTCGGTGCGCAAGGGCCACCTCGTCGCCTCGGGCACGGCGTCGATCACCGACTTCTACAACCTGCAGGTCAAGGCCAACGGGCAGCTCCGCTTCCGCGCCACCCTCCGGACCGACCGCTTCGGCAAGTTCCGCATCGTCATGCCCACGGTGATCCCGCGTTCGGGCGTGACGGCCACGTTCCGGTCGACGTGGTCATCGCGGACGGCACGCGCGCACCGCTGACCCGCCCATGAGCACCGCCGGCGCCGCTCCCAAGCGTCGCACGCTGATCGTCAACTCGGCGCTGCGGGCGTTCACGGAGGTGGCCGGCAAGGTCGCGTCGATCGTCCTGTTCGCGGTGATCGCGCGCAAGCTGGGCGAGGTCGACCTCGGCAAGTACGTCCTGGCGCTGTCGCTGACGCAGATCATCTGGGTCGCGGGCGACTTCGGGACCAACCGCTACCTGCTGCAGGAGACCGCGAAGGACCACGACTTCATCCGCGGCGTGTTCTTCGACGCGGTCGGGCTGAAGGTCGTCGTCGCCGGCGGGCTGACGCTGCTCGCGTTCGCGATCTCGGTCGGCATCTCCGGCTTCAGCGCCACGTCGTGGCTGCTGGCGCTGGTCGGCGCGAGCATGGTCTGCGACCTCGTCGCGACCGTCCCGCTGACGATCTTCATCGCCCGCGAGGAGATGCGGTACTACACCTACGCCGCGATCCCCAACAAGTACCTGCAGGCGCTGATCGGCGTCGCGGTGCTGCTGCTCGGCGGCGGGATCGTGGCCGTCGGCGTCGCGGCGCTGGTGTCGTCGGCCGCCGCGCTGGTGATCTCGTTCTGGCTCGCCTACCGCCACTACCCGCCGCCGTTGCTCAGGCTCCGGCCCGGGCGCTGGTTCGGGCTCATGAGGCGCTCGGGCATGTTCGGCGCGCAGGACCTCCTGGCGCAGGCGGTGATGCGCGTCGACGCGATCCTGCTGTCGCTGCTGGCCGCGAGCGCCGCGGTCGGCTGGTACGGCGCGAGCTACCGCCTGATCGACGCGACGCTGTTCATCACGTGGTCGGTCGTCGTGTCGGCGACGCCGATGTACGCCTACCTCAGCAACGACTCGACGCCGTCGCTGCGCGACATCTACGGCGACTCGATGCGGCTCGTGATGGCCCTGATCGTCCCGATCTCCGTGACGCTGTTCGTCTGCGCACGGCCGCTGATCGACCTCGCCTACGGCCTGGACCAGTTCGAGCCGTCGGTGCTGGCGCTGCAGCTGCTCGCGTTCTCCCCCATCTTCTACGCGGTCAGCAACCAGGCGGCGACGCTGATCCTGACGCGCACCAACGGCAGGCCGGTCGTGATCGCCTTCGCCGTGGCGCTGGTGTTCAACGTGGTGTTGAACCTGATCCTGATCCCGGAGTGGTCCTACAAGGCCGCCGCGGCCGTGACGCTGGCGACCGAGGTGCTGCTGGCGCTGTTCTGCGTGATCGCGACGCGGCCGCTCGTCAGCGGGCTGCCGTGGTTCCGGTTGCTGATCGCGCCGCTGACCGGCGCCGCGGCGATGGCCGCCGGCGAGGTCGCGGCGGGCGAGAGGCTGTGGCTGGCGCTGCCGGTCGGCGCGGTGCTCTACCTCGGCGTGTCGATCGGGATCGAGGTGCGGCTGCTCGGCGGGACGCTGCCGAGGCTGCGACGCGACGCCACGGCCGAGCAGGCGGTCGTGATCGGGCCGACGGAGCCGTGAGGGGATCGACATGAAGGTCTTGATCGTCACCGCCAGCGCGCCGCTGGCGCCGTTGGAGGGCACCGGCCTGGTCGTCGCGGCGCTGCGCGAGCAGCTCGGCGACCGTCACGACATCCGGGTGCTCGCGCTCGCGCGGCCGGAGGACCGGACCGCCGACCCGGCGATCCGGCTCGTCCACCCGCCCGCGTCGTCGCGCGCGCAGGACGCGCTGCTGCTCGCGCGCTGGGCGGCCGGCGGGGCGCCGCTGCGCGCGGCCACGGCGACCGGCGCGCTGGCCGGCCCGCTCGACGAGGAGCTGCGCACGTTCGCGCCCGACGTCGTGCACGTCACGCCCGGGGACCTCTGCTCGCTGCAGGCCCGGCTGGGCGGCCGGCCGGCGATCGCCGCGCCGCTGGACGCCTGGCACGTCGCCGCCGAGACGCGCGCGTTCGGCGCGAGCAGGCTGAAGGCGTCGCTGCTGCGCGTCGAGGCGCGCCGGCGCCGCGCGCACGAGCTGAGCAACTACCCGCACTACTCGGCGGTCGTCGTCGTCTCCGACCTCGACGCGCAGGCGCTGACCGACCCGGCCCATCCGTTGCCGCTGCACGTGATCCCCAACGGCGTCGAGGCCGAGCGCTTCGCGCGCCGCGCGGACTCGGTCCCGCGGATCCCGACCGCGATGGCCTTCCACGGCTCGATGGCCCACCCGCCCAACGAGGTCGCCGCCGAGCACCTCGCGCGCGAGCTGCTGCCGCTGGTCCGGGCGCGCGTCCCCGAGGCGACGCTGCGGCTCGTCGGCCGCGAGCCGACGCCGCGCGTCCTCGCGCTCGGCGCGCTGGACGGCGTGACGGTCACCGGCGCGGTCGACGACGTCCGCGACGAGCTGGACCGCGCGGGCGTCTACGCGTGCCCGATGCTCACCGGCTCCGGGATCAAGAACAAGGTGCTGGAGGCGATGGCCAACGGGCTGCCGGTCGTCGGCACACCGCTGGCCTACGGCGGGCTCGACGTCCGCGACGGCGTCGAGGGCCGGATCGCGCAGGAGCCCGCCGCCCTGGCCGAGGCGATCGCCGAGCTGATGCTCGACCCCGGCGGGGCGGGCGCGCGCCTGGGCGCCGCGGGGCTGGCCTACGTGACCGAGCATCGCTCGTGGGCGGCGACCGCGCGCGCCTACGAGGCGCTCTACGAGCACGCCGTGGCACCGCGCCGCTCCTGACGAGGTCAGGCTGCGGACCGCCAACTGGCAGGGACCGGCGCGAATGGTGTTCGCTATGCGCACGGCCGAGACGGACGGATAACGGCCTCGGGGTTCCCGGCGTGCGCCACGCCCTCAGCAGCGGGCGCACGCCCCCTCCGTCCACTTCCAGAGCGCTGTGATGTCCTGCGTGAGACCCTCCCTCGGTCGAGGGATGGTGCAGAACCCCTCAGCGGTCGATCGACGGGTACATGCGCCTCTCCATCGGAGCCAAGCTCGCCGCCGCCTTCGGGGCCGTGCTGGCCGTCACCGCGATCCTGGGCCTGCTCGGCCTGAAGGAGATCCAGACGGTCACCCGCCACGCGATGCACATCAACAGCGAGACGGTGCCGTCGGTCGAGAACATCGACTCCGCGACGCGCGCGATCGAGGTCTACCGCCAGGACCAGTTCCGCCACATCGCCGTCGACGACGACACGCAGGTCGACGCCGACCTCGTCGCCGATCGCAAGAACGCCGCCGCCGCGTTCCGCGCCTACCGCCCGCACATCGCCGACGCGGCCGACCGCACCAACTTCGACGACGTCACCAAGCAATGGTCGGCCTACCGCGCCGCGACCGCGCAGCTGCAGCCGCTGAGCAGCGCGGGCCGCGACGCCGAGGCGACCGCGCTGATGGACACGACCGAGGCGTCGTTCGCCAAGCTGGAGAAGGACCTCGACTCCTGGAGCACCGACGCCCGCGCCGACGGCCACGTCGCGGCCAGGCACGCGCAGGAGGCCCACGATCGCGCGGTGACGACGACGTGGCTGCTGATCGGCCTCGCGCTGCTGATCGGCGCCGTGGTCGCCACGCTGATCACCCGCGCGATCCGCGCCAACGTGCGCGTCATCGTCGACCGCCTCGACTCGCTGAGCGAGAACGACACGACCGACCTGCGCGCCGGGCTGGACCGCTTCGCCGAGGGCGACCTCACCCACGTCGCCCACGCGCAGACCGCGCCGATCGAGCGCTTCTCGGGCGACGAGCTCGGCGACGCCGCGCGCGCCGTCGAGAACGTGCGCGCCAACACGGAGGCGTCGCTCGACGCCTACAACAGCTCGCGCCACGAGCTGAGCGCGCTGATCGCCCAGGTCGCGGGCAGCGCCGGCACGGTCTCGGCCGCGTCGGAGCAGATGGCGTCGACCTCCGACGAGGCGGGCCGCGCGGTCGAGGAGATCGCCACCGCGATCGCCGAGGTCGCGAGCGGCACGACGCGCCAGGTCATGTCGATCGAGGAGGTCCGCGGGATCGTCGGCGAGGTCGAGGACGTCACGACGCGCTCGGCCCAGGACGCCGCGGACACCGCGCGCGTGGCGCAGGACGCACTGGCCGTCGCCACCGCCGGCGCGCACGCCGTCCAGGGCGCGGACTCCGCGATGGTCTCCGTGCGCGACGCGTCCACGCAGGCCGCGTCGGTCATCGGCCAGCTCGAGGCCAAGTCGTCGGCGATCGGCTCGATCGTCGACACGATCTCCTCGATCGCCGAGCAGACCAACCTGTTGGCCTTGAACGCCGCGATCGAGGCCGCCCGCGCGGGCGAGCAGGGCAAGGGCTTCGCGGTCGTCGCCGACGAGGTGCGCAAGCTGGCCGAGGAGTCCTCGCACGCGGCGCGCGAGATCGGCGGCCTGATCGGCGAGATCCAGGCCGAGACCGCCCAGGCGGTTGAAGTGGTCGAGGAGGGCGCGCGGCGCACGGAGGACGGCGCGGGCGTCGTCGCCGAGGCGCGCGGGGCCTTCGAGCGGATCGGCGCGTCGGTCGAGGACGTCAGCGCGCGGGTCGGCGCGATCGCCGCGGCCGTGCAGCAGATCGCCGCGTCGGCGACGACCGTCGGCGAGCGCGTCGTCGAGGTCGCCTCGGTGGCCGAGGAGTCCAGCGCCGCGGCCGAGCAGGTCTCCGCCTCGACGCAGGAGACGAGCGCGTCGGCCGAGGAGATCGCCGCCTCCGCCAACGACCTCGCGAGCACCGCGCGCGAGCTGGATCAGCTCGTCGCGCGGTTCAGGCTCGCGACCGTCGGCTAGCTACCGCCGGCTCGCCACGAAGAAGTAGATGAGCTGGCTGAGCGCCGCGACGAACGCGGCGACGTAGGTCCACGCGGCGGCGCTGAGCACCGACTTGGCGCCGTCGAGCTCGTCGGCCTCCAGCAGGCGGCCGTCGCTGAGCGCGACGAGCGCGCGCCTGGAGGCGTCGAACTCGACCGGCAGCGTGATCAGCTGGAACAGCACGATCGCCGTGAACAGCGCGAGGCCGATGTTCGTCAGCCCCGTCGCGCCGAGGATCAACCCGACGAAGATCACCGGGATCGCGAACGACGAGCCGATCGAGGCGACCGGGACGAACGTCTGGCGGACCCTCATCGGCAGGTAGTTGCGCGCGTCCTGGACGGCGTGGCCGGCCTCGTGGGCGGCGACGCCGAGCGCGGCGACCGACGACGCCTGGCCCACGTCCGGGCTCAGGTTGAGCGTCCGGTTGCGCGGGTCGTAGTGGTCGGTCAGCCTGCCCGGGACCTCGCGGATCTCGACGCCCTGCAGGCCGGAGGAGCGGACGACGGCGGCGGCCGCCTGGGCCCCGGTCATGCCGCTGCGGACCGGGACCTGGCTGTACTTCGCGAAGGTGGTCTTCACCTTGCGCTGCGCCCACAGGCCGAGACCGAGCGGGACGATCATCGTGAGGAGCCACACGTAGGTGAGCGATGACATGGACCTGAATGTAGGTCTGATCGCTTACGGCAATCTAAGCCTTCAGGTCGCCTGCCTAAACCGGGACGACGCCGTTGCGCTTCCACGGCCGGTCGACGCGCTTGCCCTCGGCCATCTCCAGCGCGCGGGCGATCGTCGGGCGGGTCTCGCGCGGGTCGATGACATCGTCGATCATCGCGTTCTTGGCCGGGATGTAGGGGTCGATGATCTGCTTGTAGGCGGCGATCAGCTCGGCCTTCTTGGCGGCCGGGTCCTCGGCGGCCTCGACCTGCCTGCGGAAGACGATCTCGACCGCGCCCTCGGCGCCCATCACGCTGATCTCGGCGCTCGGCCACGCGACGATCAGATCCGGCTCGTAGGCGCGGCCGTTCATCACGTAGTAGCCGGCGCCGTAGCCCTTGCGCAGGACCACGGTGATCTTCGGAACGGTGGCGTTCGCCACGGCGTACAACATCTTCGCGCCGTGGCGGATGATGCCGGCCTGCTCGACCTTCGACCCCACCATGAACCCGGGGACGTCCATCAGGAAGACGAGCGGGATCCCGAACGCGTTGCAGAGGTTGACGAAGCGCGCGGCCTTGTCGGCGCTGTCGTTGTCGAGGATGCCGCCGAGCTGCTTGGGCTGGTTGGCGACGATGCCCGCGGGGCGCCCGCCGAAGCGCGCGAAGCCGGTGATGATCGTCTTGGCCCACTGCGGCTTCATGTCGAAGAACTCGCCGTCGTCGACGATCTTCTCGATGACGTCGTACATGTTGTAGGGCTTGCGGTTGGACTCCGGCAGGACGTCCAGGAGGGCCTCGTCCATGCGGTCGATCGGGTCGGTCGTCGGCCTGATCGGCGGCGCCGCCTCGTTGTGGGAGGGCATGAACGACAGGTAGGCCTTGATCTGCGCGATGCAGTCCTGGTCGTCGGCCACCTCGAGGTCGCCGACCCCGGACTTGCGGCAGTGCACGCGCGAGCCGCCGAGCTCCTCCTGCGTGACGTCCTCGCCGACCGCGGCGCGCACGAGGTGGGGGCCGGCCAGCGCCATCGAGCCGCGGCCCTTGACCATCGGGACGAAGTCGGCCAGCCCCGGGATGTAGGCGGTGCCGGCCGCGCACGGGCCCATCAGCGCCGCGACCTGCGGGATGACGCCGGAGGCGACGACCTCCTCGCGGAACAGGTGGCCGGAGCCGGCGAAGAGCGAGCCGACCGCCTCCTGGATCCGGGCGCCCGCGGAGTCCAGCAGCCAGACCATCGGCATGCGCTTGGACAGCGCCAGCTCGCGCAGGCGGGCGACCTTGATCTCGCCGGTCATGCCCATCGAGCCGGCCATGACCGTGAAGTCGTAGGCGGCGATGGCCACGAGCCGGCCGTCGACCTTGCCGTAGCCGGTGACGACGCCGTCGGCCGGCGCCTGCTTGTCCTCCAGGCCGCGGACGGAGTAGTGGATGCCGGCGTGCAGGCCGAGCTCGCTGAACGTCCCGGGGTCGACCAGGAGGTCGATCCGCTCGCGGGCGGTGAGCTTGTCGGCGGCGTGCTGCTTGGCGATCCTCTCCTCGCCACCGCCGAGCTTGGCGGCGGCGCGGCGCTCCAGCAGCTCGTCGACGAGCGGGCGCAGCAGGGAGGTCGGGGCGTTCGTGGTCTGATCCGTCATTGGAAGTAGGAAGTCCTACTTCCCACTTCGGCCCACGTCAAGCCCCGACCTCTCGCGCGGTCGCCTCAGCTGTCGTCGCCGTGCTTCTCGATCTTCTTGCCGTTGGTGCCCATCACGTACCACTCGGCGCCGAACGCGTCGATGCCCTCGCCCTTCGTCGAGCCGGGCCTGTTCTGGTCGGCCACGAACAGGTAGAGCGGGTGGCCGTTGTAGGTCACCTGCGTCGTGCCGTCCGAGCGCTTGGTCGTGCCGAGCTTGCCGGAGGAGACGCCACCGGCGGCCCTCGGCGCGCCCGACGTCGTGACCGGCGGCCAGTTCCTGGCACACGCGCCCGAGCAGGTCGACCTCTTGGTCTTGTCCCTCTCGAACAGGTAGATCGTGCGGCCCCTGGAGTCGACCAGGACCGTACCCAGCGACGTATGCCGCGTCTTGATCGTGGCGGCCCTGCTGCCGCTGCCATACGCGGCACCCGCCGCCTCGACACCGACGACACCAACAATCGCGAGCACGGCGACCAGCGCCATCGCGCGTTTCATGAGTCCTACCTCCTGCTTGGGGTGGGGAGCGACCTTCACCCCCAAAGACCCCGCCGGGCGCGGAGCCTTCCGCTCAGAGCAAGGGGTCGACGACCGTGGCGATCAGCTCGGTGAGTGACGGGTCGTGGAAGCCGGCGATCTCGCAGCCGATGAGGTTGCAGCTCGCCGCGACCTCGGTCAGCAGCGTGTGCAGGCCGCCGTCGGAGAGGCCGCCCGGTGCCGGGAACGGCGAGGCCATGATCGAGGGGTCGAGGACGTCGAGGTCGAGGTGGACGAAGACCTCGGCGCCGTCGAGCGCGTCGGCGAGCAGTCCGGGCCGCGACAACCGGACGACGCCCTTGGTCTCCAGCAGGACGACCTCCGGCCCGTCGATGTCGCGGACGCCGCACATCACGACGCGCGCCGGATCGACCCGCGGCGCGTCGTCGTCGACGAGCCCGGAGTCCCACAGCCCGCAGGCCGCGGCCAGGCACATGCCGCCGAGGTACTTGCTGGCGGTCGTCTCCGGCGTGTTGAAGTCCGCGTGCGCGTCGAGCCACAGCACGGTGGCATCCGGCCGGTGGCGCACGACCGCCGGCAGCGTGGTCAGCGACGGCGAGCAATCGGGGATCACGAGCACCGGGCGGTTCCCGGCGGCCAGCGCGTCGTCGATCTGCCCGCCCGCCTCCAGCAGGCAGCCCCTCGACTCGCGCAGGTCGTCCGGCCAGTCCTGGATCGCGACGTCGGCCGGCGGCGAGCCGATCAGCCGCCCCTCCACCCCGTGCCGCTCGCCGAGCGCCTCGACGAGCGCGAGCGTCCCGCGCGCGGCGCCCGAGACCCGCTCCGAGGAGCGGCACAGCATCCCGACGAGGTTCAGCGCCCCGTCCACACCGGCTCCCGCTTCTCGAAGAACGCCCTCACGCCCTCCTGGATGTCCTCGGTCGAGAACGCCAGCGTCAGGTTGTGCTGCAACAGCTCGAGGGCCTCGACGAACGGCAGGTCCTGCTGGCGGTACATCGCGTCCTTGCCGAGCCGCATCAGGACCGGCGACTTCCCGGCCAGCTTGACCGCCCAGTCGCCGACGGCGGCGTCGAACGCGTCGGCCGCCACGACCCTGTTGACGAGCCCGATCCGCTCGGCCTCCTCGGCGCTGATCCGCTCGCCCAACAGCAACAGCTCGTTGGTCTTCTTGCGCCCGACGTTGCGGTAGATCAAGGCCATGATCATGAACGGGAACACCCCGACGTTGATCTCGGGCGTCCCGAACGTCGCGCCCTCGCGCGCCACGATCAGGTCGCAGGCCAGCGCCAGCCCCAGCCCGCCCGCGAGCACGTGCCCGTTGGCCGCGCAGATCGACGGCTTGCCCAGCTCGCCGATCAGCCGGAACAGCCGCGGGAAGCGGTCGGTCCCGAAGTGCTTGTGGACCAGCGGCACGCCCTCGGCGAACCCCGCGAGGTTCCCGCCGCTCGAGAACACCCTCTCGTGCGTGGACGTCAGGACCACGCAGCGGACCGCGTCGTCGTCGCGGGCGGCGGTGAACGCCGCGAGCAGGTCGTCCAGCACCTGGTCCGACAGCGCGTTGCGCGTCTCGGGCTGGTCGAGGGCGATGGTCGCCACGCCGGTCTCGGCGACCTCGTAGCGGACGGTCTCGTAGGACATGGGCGCAGAGCAAAGCACGTCCGCTTCACGGGCGTCCATCCGGAACCGCCCTGCTCCACCTCATGAACGGTGAGCGTTTCTGCGCCACGATCTCTCAGGATCGGGCCGCGCGCAGGAGGTGGGGCCCTGGAAACGGAACATGGCCTTCACACGACATGGGCCACTACGGCACCATTTGCACCAAGCCATGAGCGACGACACTTCCGAGGCCCGGCTGCGCAGCGATGCGCGCCGCAACCGCCGCACCGTCCTGGACGCCGCGGTGACGCTGCTGGCCCAGCGGCCCAACGCCACCATGCAGGAGGTCGCCGACGCATCCGGCTTGGGCCGGACGACGGTCTACCGGCATTTCCCGCGGCGCCAGGACCTGATCGACGCGCTCTTCGAGGAGGTGCTGCGCGAGGCCGCCGAGACCGTCAACGAGGCGCTCGCCAGCGCCGGCACCGCCCGCGAGCTGCTCTGCGACCTCGGCACGCGCGTCATCGCGATCGGCGACCGCTACCGCTTCCTCGACGCCCACCCCGAGGTCAGGGACCGCACGCTGGCCGGCGAGAACGCGCTGGACGGCGCCGAGAACCCGCTCGAGGAGTACCTCGCGCAGGCCCAGCAGCGCGGCGAGGTCCGCGCCGACATGCCGGTCACGTGGATGCTCACGACGCTGCGCGGGCTCGGCGTGGTCGCGATGGTCGAGGTCTCGGCGGGGCGGCTCAGCGTCGAGGAGGCGGGCAAGCACGCCGGCGAGACGTGCGCCACCGCGTTCGCCGCGCGCTGACGCGGTAGCGGCTCGCGCGGCACCGCCCGAAGCGAAAAGTAGGACGTAGCACTGTTTACTTTCGGCGGCGCGGCCGGTACGGTCCGCGCCATGGCCACCGCCGACGTCCTCAAGCCCGATTTCGGGGCTTCGCGCAAGCACTTCATCTTCACCGACGAGCACGAGCAGCTGCGGGAGTCGATCCGCAACTTCGCCACCAAGGAGCTCGCGCCCCACGCCGAGGAGTGGGAGGAGACGACGTTCCCGGACTCGATCTTCCCGCGCATGGGCGAGCTCGGGTTCCTGGGCCTCGACAAGCCCGAGGAGTACGGCGGCCAGGGCGGCGACTACTACACCTCGCTGGTCCTCGCCGAGGAGATCGTGCACGCGAAGTCCGGCGGCGTGGCGATGGGCGTCGCGGTCCACACCGACATGGCGATGCCGCCGATCCTCGCGTTCGGCACCGAGGAGCAGAAGCAGGAGTGGGTCGTGCCCGCGATCAAGGGCGAGAAGATCCTCTGCCTCGGCATCACCGAGCCGGACGCCGGCTCCGACGTCGCCGGCATCAAGACCCGCGCGGTCTACGACGAGGCCAACGACGAGTACGTCATCAACGGCTCCAAGACCTACATCACCAACGGCCACCGCGCCGACGTGATCGTGCTCGTCACCAAGACCGACCCCGAGGCCGGCCACGGCGGCATCACGCTGTTCCTGGTCCCGATGGACGCGCCGGGCGTCATCCGCGAGGAGCGCCTGAAGAAGCTCGGCATGCACGCGTCCGACACCGCGCTGCTGGCCTTCCAGGACGTCCGGGTCCCGAGCTCCGCCATCCTCGGCGAGAAGGGCAAGGGCTTCTACCACATCTCCTGGGAGCTCCAGGGCGAGCGCCTGATCGGCGCCGCGGGCTGCGTCGCCGGCGCCCAGAACTGCTTCGACATGACCCTGAAGTACGCGCTCGAGCGCCAGGCGTTCGGCCGCTCGATCGGCAGGTTCCAGGTCATCCGCCACAAGTTCGCCGAGATGGCCACCAAGATCGAGACCGCCCGCCAGATGGTGTACATGACGGCCTGGCGCTTCAACAACGGCGAGTACCCCGTCCGCGAGATCTCGATGGCCAAGTTGTACGCCTCGCGCATCGCGGTCGAGGTCGCCGACGAGTGCATCCAGATCCACGGCGGCGCGGGCTACATGAAGGAGTACGGCGTCGAGCGCGTCTGGCGCGACATGCGCCTCAACCGCATCGGCGCGGGCACCGACGAGATCATGCTGGAGGTCATCGGCCGCTCCTACGGCCTGTGAGCCTGTTCACCGACGAGCACGAGGCGCTGCGGGAGTCGATCCGGCGCTACATCCTCGCCGAGCTGCGGCCGCACGCGACCGAGTGGGAGGACGCGCGGGGGTTCCCCGACAGCGTCTTCCCCGCGCTCGCCGAGCGTGGCTTCCTGGGGTTGAAGTACCCGGAGGCGCTCGGCGGGCAGGGCGGCGACTACCTGCACGACGCGGTGTTCATCGAGGAGCTGGCGCACTGCGGCAGCGGTGGCGTCGCGGCCGGGATCGGCGCGCACGTCAACATCGCCACGCCGCCGATCGCGAAGTTCGGCACCGACGACCAGAAGGCGCGCTACCTCGCGCCGGCGATCGCGGGCGAGAAGATCGGCGCGCTGGCGATCACCGAGCCCGACGCGGGCTCCGACGTCGCCGGGCTGAAAACGCACGCCAGGCGGGTCGACGGCGGCTGGGTCATCAACGGCTCGAAGATGTTCATCACCAACGGATGCCGCGCGCACTTCTGGGTGACGGCCGTCAAGACGACCGCCGAGGGCGGCCACCACGGCATCTCGTTCTTCATCATCGACCGCCAGGACGGCGTCACGACGTCGCCGATCGAGAAGCTCGGCTGGCACGCGTCCGACACGGCGCTGATGAGCTTCGACGACGTCTTCGTGCCCGAGGAGAACCTGCTCGGGCGCGAGAACGAGGGCTTCTACCTGATCATGGCCAACTTCCAGTGGGAGCGGCTGGCGATGGCGCTCGGCGCGGTCGGTGCGATGCAGGTCGCCTACGACAGGACCGTCGCGTTCGCCCAGTCCCGCAACGCGTTCGGCCGCCCGCTGACCGGCTTCCAGACCCTGCGCCACAAGCTCGCCGACGTCGCGACGACCGCGCACTGCGCGCGCGTCGTGACCTACGACGCGCTGGAGCGCTTCGTGCGCACCGAGGGCGACGCGGTCAAGGAGGTCACGATGGCCAAGCTCGCCACCCAGCGCGCGTGCTTCGACGTGATGGACACGTGCCTGCAGATCCACGGCGGCGCGGGCTACATGGAGGAGTACGAGATCGAGCGGATGGCCCGCGACGCGCGCCTGGGCCCGATCGGCGGCGGCACCGACGAGATCATGCGGGAGATCCTGGCCAAGGTGTTGGCGCTCTAGACGCCGGTTCTGTGGGTACGGTCGAGCGACACCTTGTCCTCGACCGACACCCAGGAGCAGCACAGGGACCGCGACCTCGAGCCGGGCGAGCTGAAGCTGCTGGCGGTCCTCGGGCTGCCGACGTTCGCCTACGCCCTGGCGACGACGATCGTCTCGACCTACCTGCCGGTGCTCGCGCGCGACTTCGGCGCGTCGTCGACGATCGTCGGCCTGCTGATCGCCGTCGAGGGGATCATGGCGCTGCTGCTCGCGGTGCCGGCCGGCGCCCTCAGCGACCGCCGGACCTCGCGGCTGCCGTTCGTGATCTGGGGCTCGCCGGTGCTGGTCGTCACGCTCGCGCTGATGGGCCTGGCCAGCTCGCTGACGTTCGCGCTGATCGCCGTCGTGGTGTTCTACGCCGCGTACTTCGTGGCCTACGAGCCCTACCGCGCGTTGTACCCCGACATGGTCGACGAGGAGATCGCGGGGCGTGGCCAGTCGACGCAGGCGCTGTGGCGCGGCGTGGGGACGATCGTCGCGATCGCCTCCGGCGGCGCGCTGCTGACGCTCGGCCAGGCGGTCCCGTTCGTCGCCGGCGCGGTCGTGACCGCGGTGTCGATCGTGATCTTCCTGACGCGGCTGCCCCGCGAGCGTGCCGACCACGAGGCGGGGAGGTCGTCCGGCCTGCGCGAGGACTACCGCAAGCTCCGGCGCCTGGTCAGGACGCGTGGCGACCTGCGCGCGTTCATGGTGGCCAACGGCTTGTGGGAGGCCTCGCTCGGCGCGACCAAGACCTTCATCATCCTGTACCTGACCGTCGGCCTCGGCGTCTCGACCGGGCTCGCGGGCGTCGCGGTCGCGGGCGGCGCGATCTTCATCGCGGCGGCGACGCCGATCAGCGGCAAGCTCGCGGACCGCTTCGGGACGGTCCCGGTCATGCAGGTGTCGCTGGTCATCTACGGGCTCGGGATGCTGATCCCGTTCTTCATCGGCAGCACGGTCGCGATCGCGATCGCCGCGCCGTTCGTCGGGTTCGGCGGCGGCGTCGTGATGACCCTCCCCTACGCGCTGCTGATCCCGCTGATGGGCGACGACGACCACGGCCTGACGACCGGGCTGTACTCCGTCAGCCGCGGCGTCGGGACCGCGCTCGGCCCGCTGCTGGCGGGCGTCGCGATCGGCGTCCTGGACGGCGTCTTCGACGGGACCCAGGGCTACCAGGCGGTCTGGGGCGTGTGCGCGGCCGCCATCCTCCTGTCTGTCCCGTTTCTCAGCAGGTTGCGGGACGAAGCCTGAACGGGCGGGGTCGCGGTTGTGCGATCGCACAACCGCACGGCGTCAGGCTGTGGCCCGCGTGCGAAGTCTCACCATTAGCAGCCACGTTACGGTCGTCCTCGGGGGGTGCCGGGTCAAACCACCTCGAGGAGTGTCCATCTCATGAAGCGCCTTGCGCGCAGCGTCGCCCCGATCGTCGGCGCGCTGCTCATCGTCCTGTCCCTCACGGCCGGGTCGGCCTTCGCCGCCGACTCGTACGTCGCCCTCGGCGACAGCTACTCGGCCGGCAACGGTGCCAACAGCACCAACCTGGATTCCAGCTGCAACCGCAACACCTACGCCTACCCGTACCTGCTCTCGCAGCAGAAGGGCTACGCGCTGACGTTCGTCGCCTGCGCCGGCGCGGTGACCGGCGACGTCATCAACTCGCAGTCCAACTCGCTGAGCACGAGCACGAGGCTCGTGACGATGACGATCGGCGGCAACGACATCGGGTTCACGAACCTGATCATCGCCTGCACCACGCTGGGCTGCGCGTCGCAGATCGCGTCCTCGCAGGCCAAGATCAACAACGAGCTGCCGGCGAAGCTGAACTCGACCTACGCGGCGATCAGGGCCAAGGCGCCCAACGCCAGGGTCGTCATCCTCGGCTACGGGCGCCCGTTCGCCAGCCCGTCGAGGACGTGCCTGGGCGCGACCGGCGTCTCGTCGGACGAGGAGACGAGGCTGACCACGCTCGTCGACTCGCTCGACAACACCATCAAGACCCGCGCGCTGGCCTACGGGTTCTCCTACGCCGACGTCAACCCGTACTGGGCCGGGCACGACGTCTGCGCGAGCAACCCGTTCACCAACGGGCTGACGCTGCTGCACACGGCCGACAGCTACCACCCGACGCGCAACGGCTACGCCAGCGGCGACGTGCCGGCGATCCGGTCGATCATCGGCTAGACGCGTCGCGTCAAGGTGAACCGGTCCGACGGGACCGGCTTGGGCCTCGGGTTGGCGGCGCTCGGCGTCGCCAACCTGTAGGCCTGCACCTCCATCTTCGCGACGCCCCCGCCACGCGGCGCGGGCGTCACGTCGAACTGCGCGAAGCCGTACGGGTGGCCCTCGTCGCGCACGGCCGACCACGTGACGTCCTCCTCGCCGGTCGGCAGCAGCAGGCCGGGCTCGACGAACACCGGTGCCTGCTGGCCGGGCTTGTCGTTGTCCTTGTCGTACTGCGCGGTCGGGATCGACGTCCCGCCGCCGCCGAGGACGAGCTGGACCCAGCCCTTGGTGGTGTCGACCCGCTCCAGCTCCTTGCCGAGGACCTGCGGTCGCAGGGTCGGCGAGCCGGCCTCGGCGTCGCCGAGCAGGTAGGAGCGCTCGTAGTCGTGGTCGTGGCCGGAGAGGACGAGGTCGACGCCGTGGGCGTGCAGCAGCGGCAGCAGCGCCTCGCGCACGCCGACGTCCGGGCCGTTGAGGTCGGCGCTGGAGACCAGCGGGTGGTGGACGAGCACGACGACCCAGTCGTGGGCCTTGTCGGCGCGGGCGCTCCTGAGCTCGCGCTTCAGCCAGGTCAGCTGCGCGCCCGCCGAGTAGCCCTTGTTGAAGATGTCGCCGCCCTTCTGCAGCGCCCAGTCCTCGGCGTCGACGGCGACGAACCGGACGGTCCCGACGGTGAACGCGTACCAGTGGCCGTCGTGGTGCCTGCTCCCGTTCGACGGCAGGCGGAAGCGCCCGAGGTACTGGTCGTAGCCGAGCGGGCCGTTGCCCTTCTCGATCTCGTGGTTGCCGAGGATCGGCATCCACGGGCGGCTCGCCGCGCTGCGAGCGTTGTTGTCCATGAACGTGTCCCACGCCACGCCGCGCCTGCCCGCGGGCTGGAGGTTGGCGTAGGCGAGGTCGCCGAGGTGGAGGTTCAGCAGCGGCTCGCGGCCGTCGACCTGGTCGACGATCCAGCGCCCCTGGGCGGCGGAGATCACGTAGTCCTTGTCGCCCGTGCCCTGGTCGCCGAAGGCGGTGAAGCGAAACGGCGCGCGGCCGGCGGGCGCGGTCCGGAACGTGCCACGGCGGGTCGCTGTGCCGTCGCCGACGATCTCGTAGACGTAGGCCGTGTCGGGGCGCAGGTCGTCGAGCGCCACGTGGTGGACGGTGAGCTGGTCGCGCTGCGCGGCCGCGGTGACGCGGGCGTCGCGATCGACGATCCCGACGCTGTCGGGCCTGCGGACCTCGGACAGGTGGCCGTGCGCGGGACCGACCCGCACGCCGGGCCGCTTCGCGCCCCTCGGCGCCGTCCAGGACACCACCATCTCGCGCTCGGGGCGCGCGCCGAACGTGAGGTGCACGCCGCTGGGTCCGGGCGCCGCGGCGCGGGCGCGCTCGGCGGCGCCGAGGAACGCGGGTCCGGCGGTGAGGGCGGCGCCGCCGCGGATCGCGCGCGCGACGAGCGCGCGGCGGGTGAGGTTCTTGGAGGAGTCGCTGGACATCGCGCGCCACTATGCGATGTCCGAAGCGGGACGTCCGTGTTCAGGATGTCACTGCGGCGTGACCGTCTGGTGAAGGCGCCGCGCGCGCACCGCGAGCTCCAGCTCCAGGCGGCCCTCGGCCGTCTGGAGCGGCTCGCCGAGCAGCTCCCGCAGCTGCGCGACGCGGTAGCGGACGGTCTGGGTGTGGACGTGCAGGCGCTCGGCCGTCGGCCGGACCTCGCCCTGGCACTCCAGCCAGACCTCGAGCGTCTCGACGAGGCGCTCGCGCGTGGCCTCCGGGACGACCGCCAGCGGCTCGTCGAGGACGCGCGCGACGAGGCCGCCCGCGAGCTGGGGATCGCCGAGCAGCAGCAGGTCGACGCCGCGGTCGTCGGCCCGGACCGCGGTCGCGTCCGTGGCGCTGACGAGCGCGAGCGCGCGCTCGGCCAGGCGCGCCGACAGCGCCGCCTCGTGCGGCGCGACCGTCGGCCCGACGCCGGCGCGCACGCCGTCCAGCGCGCCCGTCGTCGCGGCGCGGCGGCCCGGGCCGTCCGGGTCCGGGACCAGCGCCCAGCCGGTCCCGTCCACGCGCGCGACGACCGCGTCGGCGCCGAGGCGCGCGGCGACGCGCGCGCTGCGCTCGTCCCGGAACGCGACGACCGCCAGCTGCGCGGGCAGGCGCCACGCGGCGTCAGCGGCCGCGCCGGCCAGCTCGGCGGGCGCCGGGGGCGGGCGGCGGATCGCCAGCTCCACGAGCCGGCGCCGCGCGTCCACGCGTTCCACCGCGCCCTGGGTCTGCTCGTAGGCGTAGCCCTCGACGGTCACCGCGCAGAGGCGGTCGATGTAGGCGAAGATCGCGTCGGCGACCGCGTAGAGGTCCTCGGGCGCGATCCCGGCCTCGTGGCCGCGGGCGACCATCGCGCGCCACGCCGCCTGCGCGCCGACGCGGTAGGCGGCCAGCGCGCTGCCGACCGAGCGGCCCGCGCGCAGCTCGCTGCGGCCGAAGGCGAAGAAGACGTCGTGGTTGGGCAGCCGCGCGCCGCTCGCGTCGGCGGCGCCCCCGCCTTCGAGCAGCTCCAGGAAGCCGCGGATGCCGTGGTCGACCCCGTCGCGGACGTCGAGCGTCCCGCCCCACCATTCCGTGAACGGGGGCACCGCTTCGACCACGCTGCTCAGCACCTCGTCGGTCAGCGCGGCGATCGTCGGACGCAGCACGTCCACGACCGCGACACCGACGTCGTCCGGCTCCACGACACCAGCTCCTCCGTCAACCCGGCGCGAACGTACCCCAGCTAGGATCCGCCGCGCAACTTGACGCTCGGTTCATCTTTCGCAAGAGGAGACGTTTGACATGGGAGTTCTCGACGACAAGGTCGCGATCGTCACCGGTTCGGCCCGCGGCATCGGGCGGGCGACCGCCGAGCTGCTCAGCAGCCAGGGCGCGAAGGTCGTGATCAACGACCTCGACGGTGATGTCGCGCAGCAGACCGCTTCGGAGATCGGCGGTGAGACCGCGGTGTTCGCGGGCGACCTCACGAAGGGCGACGCGCCGGACAAGCTCGTCCAGACCGCGATCGACGCGTGGGGCAAGATCGACATCATCGTCAACAACGCGGGCTACACGCTGGACGCGCCGATCCACAAGATGAGCGACGACTGGTGGGAGCGCATGCTGGCGATCCACCTGACGGTGCCGTTCAAGGTCGTGCGCGCCGCGGCGCCGCACCTGCGCGAGCCCGCCAAGAGGGAGCGCGAGGAGGGCGTCGAGGTCTTCCGCAAGATCGTCAACGTGTCGTCGACCTCGGGCATGTTCGGCAACGCCGGGCAGGCCAACTACGCGGCCGGCAAGCTCGGCACGGTCGGCCTGATCAAGACGATCGCCAAGGAGTGGGGCCAGTTCAAGGTCAACGCCAACGCGGTCGCCTTCGGCTTCATCGAGACGCGCCTGACGTCGGCCAAGAACGACGAGAACCAGATGGAGATCGACGGCGAGAAGGTCCAGCTCGGCATCCCCGAGCAGCTCGCCGCGATGGGCAAGATGCTGATCCCGCTGGGCCGCGCGGGCACGCCGGAGGAGGCCGCGGGCGCGATCTTCTTCCTGTGCTCGCCGTGGAGCAACTACGTCCACGGGCAGGTCCTGAACGTGACGGGCGGCCAGCAGACGGGCATGATGTTCTAGATGAAGGTCATCCGCCCCGGCGTCGCACCGCATGAGGAACCGCGCGGCGTCGTGGGCGGACACGAGGTGTCGCGCGCGACCACCGGCAGCGAGGCCCTGTTCATGGGGATCTTCCGGCTGCCGGCGGGCGCGCGGTCGCGCCCCCACTACCACGCCGACTGCGAGAGCGCGTGCTACATGCTCAGCGGTGGGATGCGGATCCGGTGGGGCGAGCGGCTGGAGAACGTGGTCGAGCTGCAGCAGGGCGACATGCTCTGGGTGCCGCCGCACGAGACGCACGTGCTGGAGAACGTCTCCGACACCGAGGACGTCGAGTACGTCGTGGCGCGCAACTCGCCGACCGAGGACGCCGTCGAGGTCCCGTGGGCACCGCGCTGAGGCTCCGCGTGCTCGACGGCGACTACGCGGTCTGCAGGTTGTCGTCGTCGGTCGACGAGGTCGTCGTGCCGCCGTCCGGGACCGGCTTCTGGTCGCTGACCGAGGTCGGCGACGAGCGCTCGCTCGTCTGCCTGGAGGACCTCGTGGACGACACGGCCGGCGAGGTGGTGCGCGGCTGGCGGATCCTCGAGGTCGCGGGGCCGATGGACCTGGGGCTGACCGGCGTGATGGCGTCGATCGCGAGGCCGTTGGCGGACGCGGGCGTGCCGATCTTCCCGATCGCGACGCACGCGACCGACTGGATCCTCGTGCCGGGCGAGAGGCTCGCCGACGCCGTCGGCGCGCTGCGCTACGCCGGCCACGAGGTCGGCGACCACCCGCGCTAGAGCAGCCCGGACCCGGTCCAGATCGCGGCCTGGCGGTTGTCGCCGTTGGGCGAGTGGCCGTAGCCGGCGACCTCGGCGCCGATGGCGCCCCAGGCGAAGCCGCGCTGGCCGGTCGCGGTGTCGGCGATGGCGCTGATGAGGCGGGAGCCGAGCGGGCCGAGCGACTTCATGGCCTGTGCCCAGACGCCGTCGTCGAGGGCCTCCAGCCGCGCCCGTGCGGGTAGCTGCGGGTGCTGGGCGAGCACGGCGGTCCCGCGCGCGGTCGGGCCGAGGTGGGTTCCGCGGCGCTCCAGCAGGCCGTCCTGGACGAGCGTCTCGAGCGTGCGCCTGGCGGCGGTCGCCGGCGTCCCGGCCGCCTGGCGCGCCAGCCAGGCCGCGAGCGTCCCGATGCGGAGCGGCGCGCCGAGCTCGGCGGCCGCGCGGCGCAGGACCGCGTCGGTGCTGCGCAGCGGCTCGGGGAGGTCGGGCGCGTCGGCGGACGGCGTCAGCTCGTCGGTGAGGCGCAGGCCCGGCAGGCGCCGGACGCGGCGGTGCGTCCAGGCGTCGAGCGCGATCAGGTCGTAGAGCGCGGTGACGAAGACCTGCTGCGGATCCGCGTTCGTGCGGTCGCGCAGGACCAGCGCTGCGGAGGCCGGGATCTGGTCGACGTCGCTCACCAAGCGAAGGTTAGAAGCCGACGCCCTCGAACGCCACCTCGCGCTCCCTGCTCTCCTCGAAGCGGAACCTGTCCGGCGAGACGCCGCGGGCCTCGCTCAGCTCCAGCGCGATCCGCTGGACGACGACGGTCAGCGGGAAGATCGACAGCGCCTCGCCGAGCTGGGCGTGCGCGAAGCGCACCACGCGCGCGCCGGTGACCTCGACCGCGTCGGCGATCTTCTGCGTGCGCGCGGCCATCGGGCCGCCGCCGTCGAGGACGACCAGCGCGTCCTGCTCGTCGAGCGCGACCGACGGGCCGTGGAAGAACTGCTCGCTGCCGAGGCCCTCGGCGGCGACGTACGCCGCCTCGCGGATCTTCAGCGCGCCCTCGGCAGCGGTCCACGCGTTGGGGCCGGCGCCGATCAGCTCGACCAGCCGCGACGGCACCTCGATCAGCGGCCCGTCGAGCGCCAGCACCTCGGCGACCGCGCCGGGCACGCGCTCCAAGTCCTTCATGTCGGCGCCGAGCGCCCGCGCGATCTGCGCGATCCGCGCCAGCGCCGCGGTGTGCGACGCGGTGTAGGCATAGGACTTCTCGGGCTCCACGGTCTCGACGTCCGCACCGGACCCGATCCCGCCGACGTGCACGACCGCGGCGCCCGCCTCGCGCGCGCGCTTCAGGATCTCGATCGAGTAGCCCGTGCCCGCCGTGTGGCTCATGACGACGACGCCGAGCGCCGGATCGACCGGCACGCCATACGGCGCGAGGTCCGCGGCATGCGCGGCCCGCGCCCGCACCCCCGCCTCCCGCAGCAGCCACGCGCCATGCTCGGCCGCATGCCAGCTCGTGCCGACGCCGACCAGCAGCACCTCCCGCCCCCGCAGCTGCTCGGCGGCGGCGACCGCAGGCCCCTCGTCGCCGATCACCCGCTCCAGCTCGGCCGGCTGCGACTCCATGATCGTGCGCATGTGCGATGCCATACGCCCGACCCTACGCGGCCGCCCTGCTCCGGGCCGTCACAAGCGCCGCCCGCGGCCACGCCGCCACGGCGGGCGTCCGGTCTGCCTAGGCACCGACCTAGACGATCAGCAAGGCTGAGTTGTCAGCACACCATGAGAGTGGTACCACGCGACCGTCATGTCCCTCCGTCCGGTCCTCTTCATGACCCTGGCCGTCGTCCTGTTCGCCGCGGTCATCGCGCACCGGTTCGCGCCCGAGCCGTCGGCGTGCGTGACCGCCGACCAGGCCGACGTGACCGGCCTCTACCAGCAGGCGCTGACCCGCTACGCCGCCGTCCTGGACGACGACGCGGGCGAGCGGTGCGCCCAGGCCGGCCTGCTGAGGGCGGTCAGCGAGCGCTGCACCTCGATCGGGATCCTCGCCGCCGAGGGCGCCGGAAGGGAGGCGCGCAAGGCCTACATGTCGATCCTGGCGCTGGACCTGCCGGTCGCCGAGGACGCCGACAGGGCCGAGGCCATCCGCAGCTGCGCCGAGCGGGGCATGAGGAGCTACGCCGCCAACCCCACCTCGGACACGCGGTCCCAATGAGCGCCATCGGCGACGGCGTCGACTGGGTCCAGGCGCGCGTCGACGCGTTCACGTCGGTCGACTTCGCGTTCCTGCTGATCGGCTTCGCCGCGCTCTACTGGGTCTGGCGCGCGATCCGCAGCTCCAGCCAGCTCGGGCCGATCGAGATCGCCCCGATCGTCTGCGACAAGCAGGACGGCGGCCAGGCCCCCGAGATCGAGGCGCTCGCCTCGCTGCTGCGCGAGCGCCTCGCCCACAGCGGCTTCACGCCGACGATCCCGGGCGGCGTCCCGAAGCCGGACCCGATCGCCGCGCTGGCGGCCAGCGACATCCCGCAGGTCGGCTGGATCGCCCAGCTGCTCGACGCGCTCAGGTTCCCGCAGCCGCCGTCGTTCACGATCCGCGTGACGCTCCTGCGCGCGCCCGCCGGCACCTACGCCCCGCGGCTGCGCTACTGGCTCGACGGCGGCGGCACCCCGCTGCTGTCGACCGTCCGCGCCACGACCGACGAGATCGCCGTCAGGCGCCTGGCCGCGTGCGTCTTCGCGCACATCTCGCAGGTCGCGACCGGCGCGTTCCCGCCCTGGGCGCGGTGGACGTCGCCCGTCGCCGTCGCCGAGTACTTCAAGGGCCAGGAGCACCTGAGGGCAGGCGACGCCGCCGGAGCCTTCGAGCACTTCGAGGCGGCCGACAGGATCGAGACCACCAACTCGCTGCCGCGGCTGCAGCTCGCGACGCTGACCGAGATCGCGGCGGTCGGCGAGCGCGAGGACGACGACGAGGACCCGGTCCTGCTGGCGACGGCGCTCGGCCGCTACCGCGCGGTCGCCAACGAGCGGCCCGACCTCGTCGAGCCGCACTACCGCGCGAGCATCGTCGCGGCGATGCTCGTCCCGCTGGTCCGGCGCGGCGTCAACGACACCGAGATCGCCGAGCACGCCGGCTTCCGCGACATGAGGGACTCCGTCGACCTGATCGCCAGGCTCAACCGCGAGGGCAAGGAGCAGGCCGGCCGGACGCGGCGGCTGCTGTGGCTGCCCTCGATCGCGCTGACGCACTGGCGGATGCGCAACCGCTACGAGCTGCGCGGCGACGCACGCCGCGAGCTGCGCCAGACGATGCGCCTCTCCAGGCAGTGCCGGCAGCTGCGCAGCCAGACCGACCGCCCGTGGAGGCGGCGCGTCCGCGGCCTGCGGGTCCGGTTCTGGTACCTGGGCGTGCGCCGGCCCTCGTGCGGCTGGCAGGCCTATTACAACGCCGGCTGCTTCTTCGCGTTGTTGTACAGGTCGACCAGGGACGCCGACGACGCCCGGCGCGCGCGCCGGTACCTCGCCGACGCCAGCGAGCGGGCGGGCAGGCAGCTCGACGCGAAGTGGATGAGCATGCGCGACCCGGACCTCCAGCCGCTGCGCGACGAGGAGGTCGACGGCGAGGCCTGGGACGCCTTCATGCTGCGCCTGCGCGGCTCCGCCCTGAAGCCGAGGGCCAACCCGCTGCAGCCGTCGTGGGCGGCTTAGGCCGCGGGCGCGGCGCCTGCCGCCGGGCGCGGGCCGGGGTCGGGCAAAGGCGTCAGGCGCTTCTCGATCTTCTCGCGCTGGGACTCGAACTGCGGCGGCAGGATGATCTTGCGGCCGAGCTCTTCGACGGGTGAGTCGATCGTGAAGCCGGGGGCGTCGTCGGCGATCTCGAAGAGGACGCCGGAGGGCTCGCGGAAGTAGATCGACTTGAAGTACGTGCGGTCGATGATGCCGCTCGTGTGGACGCCGGCCTCGGTGATGGAGTCCTGCCACTGCGGGTGCTCGGCGACGGTCGTCCCCCACGCGACGTGGTGCACCGAGCCGCCGGACTGGCGGCCGCGCTCGGCGGGCGCGGGGTCGTAGGCGATCCAGCCGCCGCGGCGTTCGCCGCGCAGGGTCCACGTGGACTCGCCCGTCTTCTCGGCGCCGAGCACGCGCTCCAGCAGCGCGCCCGAGCGCGCCGGGTCGATCGCGTAGGCGCGGACGCCGTCGAAGCCCTGCAGCGCGTGCGCCGCCGGGATGTCGGGCGACGACGCGACGAGCGGCGTGTCGCCGGTCGCGTTGACGACCAGCTCGTGCTCCAACCCCTCCGGATCGCTGAACACGACGGATCCCTGATCGCCGCGCGTCACCGACACCTCCAACAACGGCAGGCGCTCGGCCCAGAACGCGAGCGCATCCTCGGAGCCCACGCGCCAGACGATCCGGTGGATCATCCCCGCACCCGGCCGCCCCGGGATCGCGTGCGGGTACTCGAAGAACGTCATCTCGCTACCGGGATGCCCCTGCTCGTCGGCGTAGAACAGGTGGTAGACGCTCGGATCGTCCTGGTTGACCGTCTTGGCGACGAGCCGCAGCCCGAGCACCCGCGTGTAGAAGTCGAGGTTGCGCTGCGCGTCGCCGGTGATCGCGCTGATGTGGTGGATGCCCTGGAGCTGCATCGCCGCACCCCTTTCAGGAAGTAGTTGCTAGCGCAATTATAGCGCGTGGTGTCCGCAGCCCTTGGCGACCTTCATTATCACTGCAATGTGCCCGGCACCGGGGACACGAGAAGACCCCCAACTGTGGGGGTCTTCTCTGAGCTGCGGATCTCCTGACTCAGGCAGCGACTGCGAGCTTGTTCTTCGTCTTGCCCTTGTTCCAGGTGTTGACGATGAGCCGGTAGCACGTAGACACGCGACTCCCGGTGCCGGAGTTCCGGAGTCCTCCGCCAGACGCCTGGGCGTGGACCGCACCGACCCACGTCTGCGCCAGGCCCGCCTTGGCAATCTTGGTCGCCAGATCCTTGTCCTTGACCACGTCTCCGTGGCGGCCGAGGAACATGCCGATGCCGCCCAAGAGCATCCCATCCCACGTCGAGTTCGTCCGACCCCACGCCTCCTGCGCGACACCGAGCGTCCGGTCCAGCACCTCCGGTCCGTAGTTCTCAGTGATGCGGAGAATGCCAGCCACAGCACCAATGCTGTTCGCCGTGGTACTCCCGACGATCAGGTTGTGCTTGTCGAGGACCTTCTGCGTGTCGACGAAAAGCGGCAGGCCTGCGGTGAGACCGACCTTGTACTCGTCGTGAGGGTTAGGCTTGCTCGACTCGCGGTTCTTGATGAGGAACAGAACGGCCTCCTCCATCTGAGAGAGGCCGTGATGGATCTCGGCAGTGATCTCGGGGATGCCTTTGATCTCGAATGCACGCTTGCGGTGCATGCCATCGACCGCGTACATCGTTCCGTCGGCACGGCGCGAGATGACGACGCTGCCAACCGCTTCCTCCACGAGCCCATCCGCGATGGCCTGTGCGCGCTTCGGGTTCAGCGTCCGCTGGGCGTCGGGATCGATCTTGATCTGGTCGATCCTGATCGTGACGCCGTAATCCACCCTGTGAGGCGGCAGGACGTACTGATACCGGGACATAGCCACGGTGGAACCTCTGTCTTTCTGCGCCGGCTTAAGGGAATGGCGGAGATGCCGGGGGATGCGACGCGTTCAACATGTTAGAGGACGATCGAAGACCCAAGAAAAACGAAACAAGAGCCCGACTGCTCCTCCGTCGACGGCGGCGTGTTCTCCGCCGAAGGCCCATCGATGACTCAGCTAAAGCGCGGCGCCGGGGTAGAACGAGCAGCCGGTGAAGTAGTCGCCCGCGGGCGACGCCAGGAAGGCGACCAGCTCGGCGCGTTCGTCGGCGGCTGCGCCCGCGCGGGGGCGGACGGCGGTGATGCGGATCCCGAAGCGGGCCCACTCGACCGAAAGGGTGCGGGCTGCGTTCTCGAGCGCCGCACCGACCGCGTTGGCGTGCTCGCCCGCGTCGGCGACCGGCGCCAGGAACACGACCTTGCCGCCGCGGACCGGCGCGTCGCCGGCCTCGTCCTCCGCCGCTTCGGCGTCCTTGATCCAGCCCGCGTTGACGACCGCGCGCACGACGTTCCAGCCGTCGTCGACCGCGCGCCGCAGGCCCGGCATCCCGCCGCCGGCGTCGGCGTACTCGGACGCGGCGTCGACGACCAGGACGTCGATCGGCCCGAGTGCGCCGACGGCGAGCCCGACCGCGTCCTCGTCGCCGAGGTCGCCGTCGACGGTCACGACGCGGGCGCCGAGCGCGGCGGCCCGCTCGCGCTCGGCCGCGCCGTCACCGACGACGCAGACCGTCAGGCCTTCGAGGACTCCGGGACGCAGCACGTCGAGCATCTGGCCCGGACCCTACCGACCCGACACCTAGTGCTTGCCGGCCGCCTCCGCCTCGCGCACGGCCGCGCGCCGCCCGCGCAGCGACTCCTCGACCAGCACGAGCTCGTCGAGCATCGCGCTCGCCGCGCCCTCCATGACGTCGTTGGCCTGCAGCACGCCCTCGTCGTCGATGAACTGCGTGTGGAACGGGATGCTCACCGCCTCGAACAGCGGGAACATCTTCAGCGTCGTCACGACCTGCTTGAGCTGCTGGACCGCGCGCGTGCCCGCGGCCACGCCGCCGTAGGACACGAACGCGACCGGCTTGTGCTGCCACTCGAAGTGCAGGTAGTCGATCGCGTTCTTCAGCGGCGCCGGATACCCGTAGTTGTACTCCGGCGTGACCATCACGACCGCGTCCGCGGCGTTGATCGTCGCCGACCAGTCCTTCGTGTGCTGGTGCTCGTAGCGGCGCAGGCGCGGGTGGTTGGGCTCGTCCATCATCGGCAGCGCGATGTCCGCGAGATCGAGCAGCTCGACGTCGAACGCGCCGTGCTCGCGGGCGCGCGACACGAACCAGTCGGCGATCGGCTCACCGGCGCGGCCGGGGCGGGTGGAGGCGAGGATCACGTGCAGCTTGGGCATGAGGCGTTCTTGATGTCCTTGGTGTCTGGGAGTGATGCGTCCGGGACCCACTCGTGGGCCCACGCCTTCAGCGCTTCGATGACCGGGGCGAGCGCCGCGCCCTTCTCCGTCAGGTGGTACTCCGCGCGCAGCGGTCCGGGCGCGCCGGTCGCCACGCGGCGCTCCAGCAGCCCCTCGGCCTCCAGCGCGCGCAGGCGCTGGGCGAGCATCGTGTCGCTCACGCTCGGGATCACCGCCCTGATCTCGGAGTAGCGATGACGCCCGTCGAGGACCGCCCGGACGATCGCGCCGCTCCAGCGCGCGCCGATCAGCTCGACGGCGTAGTGGAACCGCGGGCACAGCGCCCGGATCTCCTCCGCGGAGCTCGCAGCGGTGGTCATGCTCGGCAGCCTAGCTCAGGATCCCGTAGTCGCTACGGAATCCGTAGTTGTCCTGACACCGTGACGTCACACCGGAACCTTTGCCGGTGCGCAGGGGTTGGGAGCGGTGATGCGCCATGCCCGCCGCACCGCCGTGACCGCGCTGCTCCTGACCGCCGTGCTCGCCCCGCGCGCGCACGCGCGCGTCATGCTGGTCGCCACCGGAACGCCCGCCGCCACGCTGCTCGACGTCCAGTCCGGCGCGCCCGTCGCGCAGGTCCCGACCGGCCAGCCGGTCCGGGCGGTCGCGATCACGCCCGACGGCACGCGGGGCTTCGCGCTCGCCGGCGCGGGCGTCGTCGCGCTCGACCTCAACCAGCGCGCCCGGACCGGCGACGTCCAGCTCTCGCGCTCCCCCACCGCGCTGGCGATCGCCGCGGGCGGCTCGCGCCTGGTCGCCGCGCGCCCCGGCGCGCTGGACGTCATCGACCCCGGCGCGCTCACGGTCATCAGGACGATCCAGCTCGGCGCGCGCGCCAAGGCACCGGCGGCGCTGGCCGTCAGCGCCGACGGCGCGAAGGCGGTCGTGACGATCGACAGGCAGCGCATCGCGATCATCGACCTGCTCGGCGGTGGCGTGCGGCGCCTCAGGCTTGCGGGCGTGACCGGCGTCGCCTTCGCCCCGACCGGACACAACGCCTATGCCTTGAGCGTAACGAAGAAGACCACCATGTTGGTCAAGGTCGACACCGCGGCCGGCAAGCTCGGCCGCGGGATCAGGACCAAGGCCGGCCCGGGCGGCGGCGTCGCGGTGCTCGGCGACGGCAGGCACGTCGTCGCGGGCGCCTCGGCGACCTCGCGCGTCACCGCGATCTTCGACCTCACCAAGGGCGCCGTCGCCGCGCGCGTCGCCACCGGTCGCGGCCCCGGCCACCCGGCGGTCGCGCCCGACGGCGTCCGCCTCTACAGCGCCGACGAGGGCGCGAAGACGATCTCCGTCCTGAGCGCGCTGTCGTTCCGCGTCCTCTCCACCCGCCACCTCACCGCGGCCCCGCGCGGGCTGGCGATCCAGGCCGGCCTCGGGATCACCAACGGCACCGACGGCCCGGACCGGCTGACCGGCACGCGCCTCGGCGACCAGCTCAACGGCCTCGGCGGCGACGACACGCTCACCGGCGGCCGCGGCGCCGACCTCCTCTACGGCGGCCTGGGCAACGACTCGCTCGACGGCGGCGCCGACAACGACAAGCTCTACGGCGAGGACGACAACGACCGGATGTTCGGCCAGGCCGGCAACGACGCCCTCGACGGCGGCGCGGGCAACGACTACGCCAACGGCGGGACCGGCGACGACGAGGTCGACGGCGGCGACGGGGACGACTCGCTGGACGGCGGCGACGGCGACGACGTCGTCAAGGGCGGCAACGGCAACGACCGCATCGTCGAGCTCGGCCTGGGCAACGACATGTTGTTGGACGGCGGCCCCGGCAACGACTACATCGACGGCAACCGCGGCACGGACGTGATCGACGGCGGCGACGGCGACGACACGCTGCTCGGCGGTCCCGGCGGCGAGAGGATCGACGGCGGTGACGGCAACGACACGATCGACGGCGGGACCGGCGGCGACACGATCTTCGGCCGCACCGGCGCCGACGCGATCCGCGGCGACGCGGGCCGCGACACGCTCTACGGCTCAGAGGGCGACGACGCGATCGACGGCGGCTCCGGCGACGACAGGCTCTCCGGCGGCGACGGCAACGACGAGATCACCGCCGGCCCGGGCGCCGACACCGTCAGCGGCGGCGCGGGCCGCGACCAGATCCGCGTGGCCGATGGCGATCACGACGTGGTCGACTGCGGCACGGGGCGCGACACGGTCTACGTCGAGGAGGACGCGCCGGCGCGCGACACGCTGAGGTCGTGCGAGGTCGTCGTCCAGGTCCCGGCCGAGCCCGCGACCGACGCGCCGCCGCCGTCGAACAACATCTTCGGGACGGTCGGCAACGACACGCTCTTCGGGACCGAGGGCCCGGACTCGCTGTTCGGCAACGACGGCAACGACGTGCTCTACGGCAACGGCGGCGACGACTACGTCGACGGCGAGAACGGCGACGACGAGCTGCACGGCGGCGCCGGCAACGACGCGCTGCACGGGCGCGGCGACAACGACGTGATCCTCGGCAACGAGGGCGACGACACGATCACCGGCGACCGCGGCAACGACACCATCAACGGCGGCCCGGGCAACGACGACATCTTCGGCAACCTCGACGACGACATCATCGCCGGCGACGAGGGCGACGACCGCATCAACGTGGTCGGCGGCGGCTTCGACCGCGTGTCGTGCGGCGACGGCAACGACACGGTCTTCGCGGACGCGACCGACGAGGTCGCGTCCGACTGCGAGGACGTGCGGCGCTGAGCGACCCTCAGCGCACGATCGCCGAGGGCCTCGTCCCCTGCGCGAAGCGGCGGTGGCCCTTGGCGTCGGTGGCGTTCAGCGCGAAGCGCAGCGTGATCCTGTGGTGGTGGCGCAGCAGCGCGAGCAGCGTGTGGCGCGTCCGCGCCGGCACGCGCAGCCGCAGCGTCGTCGTCCGGTGGGCCCTGAGGTGCGCCGACACGCGGCTGGTCTCCGGCGCCCTCCTGCTGCCGCTGATCCGGAACACGCCGTAGCCGCGCACGTGGCAGTTGGCGCTGCACGTCGCGCGGATCCGGACGAACCCGGTGCGCCACGGCCGCTGGCGCCCCGCCGCGGTGACGGTGAGCAACGGGACAGCCCTCGTGGTCGTCGGCCTCGCCGGGCCGGTGACGCCGCCGCCACCCGGCGCCGGGGCGACCGGGGTGACCGCGCCGGGCGCCGCGGCCGGCGGGATGCAGGCGCCGGACTGGGTCAGGCGGTCCACCGCGCCGTCGAGCGAGACCGCGTAGACGCGGCCGCAGGCGTCCTCGCCGAACGAGGCGAGCGTCGAGACGTGCAGGCCGGTGGCCGCGTCGTCGGTCCAGACGCCGGGCGTCGCGGCGCGGATGTCGCCCCTGTAGGTGTCGGCGTAGACGTACCTGCCGAGCAGGTCGGGCAGCGCCGGGTCGCGGACGACGTAGCCGCCCGCGATCGAGCTGAAGGAGTCCGGCGCGGCGTGCGCCTTCTCGAGCACCGGCATCGTGATCCCGGCGGGCGCGCCCGCGCTCGCGGTCGACCCGCGCGGGTGGTCGGCCTCGTAGGTCCCCCAGCCGTAGTTGGCGCCGGCCAGCCGCCCGGCGCTCGCGGGCGCGAAGTCGACCTCCTCCCACGTGTCCTGGCCGACGTCGCCGATCAGCAGGTCGCCGGTGCTGCGGTCGAACGAGAAGCGCCACGGGTTGCGCAGACCGTAGGCCCAGATCTCGGGCTGGGCGAAGCCGGGGTTGCCGGCCGGGATCGTGCAGCCGCCGCCGCAGCCGTCGCCCGGCCTCGGGTCGATCCGCAGCAGCTTGCCCTGGCGCGCGTCGTGGCCCGCCGCCGCGTCGTTGTAGGACGGGCTGGTCTGCTCGGCGTTGCCGAGCGTGTCGTTGCCGTCACCGCCGTCGCCGACCCCGATCCACAGCAGCCCGTCCGGGCCGAACTGCAGCTGGCCGCCGTTGTGGTTGTCGTACTTGCGGTGCGGGATCGACAGCACGACGCGCTCGCTCGCGGCGTCGGCGTGGTCGTCGTCGGTGCGCCTGAACGCGCTGATCGTCAGGTCCGAGCCCGCTGCGCCGGACCCGCCCGGCGGCTGGGCCGTGTAGTAGGCGTAGAAGATCCCGCTGGTCGCGTAGTCGGGCGGGAACGCGATCGACAGCAGCCCCTGCTCGTTGCCCGAGGAGCGCACCCTGCTCGTGATGTCCAGGAACGTCGAGGCGGTGCCGCCCCTGATGTCGATGACCTTGCCGCCCTTCTCGACGACGAAGACGCGCGTGGTGTCGGCCGGCGGCGCGGTGACGTCGACCGGCTGGTCGAACGTCCCGATCGGCGCGAGCGTCACCGCCGCGCCCGCTTGCCCCGGCAGGACCGCCGCCGAGAACGACGCTGCGACGCACACGCTCAGTACCGCTGATCGCCGACCCATGGTCGACGTCCTACCCGCTCAGCGGCGCCTCAGGCGACCGCGCGCTTGCCGGAGCGCCGCAGCGCCCGGCGCTCGGCCCGCACGCGCTGGACGATCGTCCGGCGCCCGTGGGCCTCCAAGCCGTTGTACAACACCTTGATCGCGTCGAAGATCTCGTTGGCGACCAGCTGCGCGCGCTCGCGCGTCGGCGCCTCCTCCTGCTCGTAGCGGAAGGGCTCGCCGTACTGGATCGTGACCTTCGGGAACTCGAGCTTCTTCCAGTTGCGGACCTTCGACGAGCCGTGGATCGCGACCGGCACGACGACCGCGCCGCTCTCCAGCGCCAGCCTGCCGATGCCGGGCTTGGCCTCGTCGGCGAGCCTGCCGTCGCGGGAGCGGCCGCCCTCGCAGTACATCGCCATGCAGCCGCCGCGGCCCAGGACCGTGTGGGCGGTGATCATCGCGTCCTCGTCGCGGTGCCCGCGGCGGACCGGGAACACGCCGCCGTGCGTGTAGATCCACTGCATCGGCGGCTTGAAGAGCTGCGACTTGGCCATGAACTGGACCTTGCGGCGGATCGCGCCGCCGACGAAGAAGTGGTCCATGAACGAGAAGTGGTTCGGCGCGAGGATGACCGGGCCGGTCGGCGGGACCTTGTCGGTCGAGATCGCGCGGGCCCGGAAGAACGACCACTGGTAGAGCAGGGTCAGCGACTTGACGGCCTCGTAGACGACGTCGGGCTCGCGCGTGCGCGCGCGCTCGTGGAAGCGGTCGAAGTACTCCTTCGGGCGCTCGTCGAGGTAGACCTGCGCCTTCATCTTCGCCAACTCGCCGCTCTCGCTCACAGCGGAGGATGGTACCCGCGCGCGCGGTGCCGCGATGCGCCGGGTTCGGAGGCGGTGCAGGCCGTGCTCCGTGTCACCCGGGGTGCGCCACATGGAGGCTGTCCCTCCTCCATGTGGCGCAAGGTCCCCAGGCGTGCTCCGCGACGGTGGGTCAAGCCATCAACGGAGCGGTGATCGGACGGCACAACAGCCAGTCGTCGCAGGAGGAGACGGTGTTCGCTGTTGCGATGTCCCCCGGCCGATCACGTAGACAGCATGATGCTGACCGCACGGCCTCCGCTCTATCGCCCGCCGGTCGGAACTTCCGGTGCCCGGTTCCGCCCGACGGTCGAGACGATGTGAACGTGCGGTCACCTGTCCTGCCCGTCGCCTATCTTCCCGCGCATGGCGCAGATCGAGGCCCACATCACGGGCACCGTGTGGAAGATCGAGTGCAAGGTCGGCGACACGATCGCCGAGGGCGACACGGTCGTGATCCTCGAGTCCATGAAGATGGAGATGCCGGTCGAGGCCGAGGACGAGGGCACGGTCAAGGAGATCCTCTGCGAAGAGGGCCAGGCCGTGAACGAGGGCGACGTCCTCGTCGTCCTCGAATAGCGCGGAACCAATAGCCTCCCGCCGCGAATGGCGGGCGAGCTGCTGATCGACGAGCCGCTGGACGGAGTCCGGCGGCTGACCATCTCCAACCCCAGCAAGCGCAACGCGCTGGACCACGCGATCCTCGACGGGATCGCGTCGGCCGTGCGTGCCGCCGATGGGGATGGGACACGGGCGGTGATCCTCACCGGCGCGGGCGGGATGTTCTCCTCGGGCTACGACATCGGCGACATCCCCGACGACGTCTTCGCCGCCGAGGCCGAGAAGCTCGTCGCGCACCCGTTCACGAGCGCGATCGACGCGCTCGACGCCACCGACGTCCCGACGATCGCCGCGCTGCCGGGCCACACGATCGGCGGCGGCCTGGAGCTGGCGCTGGCCTGCGACCTGCGCGTCGCGCGCGACGGCATCAGGCTCGGCATGCCGCCCGCCAAGCTCGGGCTCGTCTACTCGCACACGGGGCTGCGTCGCTTCCTGCACGCGATCGGCGAGCCGCGCACGCGGCAGCTGTTCCTGCTCGGGCGCAACATCGACGCGCGCGAGGCCAAGGTGTGGGGGTTGCTGCACGACGTCGTCGGTGCCGAGGACCTGGAGAACTTCGCCCTGGACTGGGCCGACGAGCTGACGCGCAACGCGCCGCTGAGCGTGCGCGGCAACAAGCGCGTGCTGCGGGCGCTGCTGTCCGCCGAGGCGGCGCTGGATCCGGCGGTCGAGGCCGAGCTGATCGCGCTGCGCAAGGCGTGCTTCGAGAGCGAGGACCTGGCCGAGGGCGTCAAGGCGTTCGCCGAGAAGCGCCCGGCGCGCTGGCAGGGGAAGTAGGCCTATGTCGCCGTCACCGTCACGCAGGGACGTCGAGGCGCTCGAGGAGCGCATCGACACGCTGGAGACCACCGGGCAGTACGACGAGGCGATCGAGGTCCTCGGGCAGCTGCAGGAGCTGACCGGCGAGGACCAGCGCTGGCACGTCGCGTGGATGCACGTCCTGGCCGGGCGCAAGGGCGAGGCCGACACGATCTGGGCCGCGCTGGAGCGCGACCACCCGGGCGATCCGACGGTCCCGTTCCTGGCGGGCTCGGCCCACGCCGAGGCCGGCGCGCCGGATGTCGCCGCCGAGCTGTTCGGGCAGGCGCTGGGGCTGGCGCTGCGGTCCGGAGCCGACGGCGACACGCTGCGCCAGATCGTCGGCGAGCGCACGCAGGCGCTGGCCGACGCCGGGCTGCCGGCCGAGGCGATCGACGAGCAGGCGCGGCTCGCCCTGGCGCGCGCCGCGGCGACGGGCGTCGACACGCCGGTCGCGACGCCGTACTTCCCGCTCGACGAGTTCGCCCGCGCGGTCGCCGCGTGGCCGGCCTTCGCCGCCGACTGGGAGGCGGGCGGCCACGCGGCCTACGCGCTGGAGCTGGACCGCCGCATGCGCGCGATCGCCCCCGGCGCGCCGCGCCACCCGGTCGTCGCGCCGCTGACGGTGGAGCGCGTCGTCGCGCTGGCCGAGGCCAACGACTTCGACGCCGAGGCCTCCGAGGTCCGCGCCCGCGCCGCCTACGACGTCGCCCAGGAGGGCGCGGCGCTCGCCTGGCCCCCGGGCCGCAACGACGCCTGCTGGTGCGGGTCGGGCAAGAAGTACAAGAAGTGCTGCGGCCGCTGACGCTGAGCTACTCGCGGATGAACGCGCGCAGCGTCGCGACGGTCCGGAAGCCCAGGCGCTCGTAGACCGGGCGGCCGTCCGGGCTGGCCTGGAGCGTCGCGGTCGTCGCGCCGGTCGCACGGGCGTTGTTCATGATGTTGGTCATGAGCCGGGAGGCGAGGCCCTGGCCGCGGTGGTCGCGCTCGGTCGCGACGTACTGGATCGACACGTCGTCGCCGATGCGCAGCGTCAGCGCGACGCACACGGTCTCGCCGTCCACGCGCGCGCCGTGCGCGCTGACGCGGTCGTCCTGGAGCGCGCGGACGAGCGGTCCGAGCGCGTCGTCCTGGCCGTAGGCGCGGTCGTTGACGGCGCCGACGACGTCCAGCGTCGGCGTGACGAGGTCCAGCGGGTCGCCCTCCGGCAACGCGGCGCCGCCGTTCAGGGCGATCCCCATGCACGGCATCGCGATGTGCCCGCGCTCGTAGCGCCCCGGGATCGCCTCGGCCTCGGCCCAGAGGCAGTGCGGCAGCCCGGCGTCGTCGGCCTGCGGCGGCGCGAAGCCGTGCGGCACGGCGGCCGCGTCCAGCCACGGGTTGTCGGAGTCCGGGACCCGCGCGCCGATCACGTTCTCGCGCCGGACCGCGTGCTCGCCGGCCAGCGCCGCGAGCGTCTCGCAGAAGCCGAGGATCGATCTCCGTGCCAGCTCCGCGTCGTCCACGCGGAGGAAATCTAGCGGTCGGCCGCCTCGTGGATGGCCGCACGGATCGTGTCGAGCTCGGTGCCCTTCTCCAGGTAGGAGTGAGCGCCGATCTCCTTCGACGGCGCGGCCATCCTGGACGCCGAGAGGCTCGACAGGCCGATGATCGACGTGCGCGGCGCGCGGCGGCGCATCTTCGGGATCGCCTGCAGGCCGCCCATGCGCGGCATCGACATGTCGAGCAGCACCACGTCGGGCTGCAGCGCGGCCGCCGCGTCCACACCCGCTTCCCCGTCGGCAGCTTCTCCGACGATCTCGATCGCCGGATCAGCGGCGAGCGAGACGCGCATCAGCGCGCGGAAGCCCTCGGCGTCATCGCACAAGAGCACACGGATGGGATCGGCGGCAGCCACGTTGTGCACATCATCGGTTGGTGAGCGTCGTTTCGCCATCCCCACTTCTGATGATCGACGGGTAGACGATGGTCCACTCCGCCATCCGATCGAAGGACCCCGTTTCCCTCTATCCCCTCAGAGTCTGCGCCCCGCGCGGTTGTGACATCCCGCACGCACGCTCTGCCAGAACGGCGTGCTCGCCGCGTCGCCGTTGACCGTCCGGGCGCATGCCTACTGTGCCGGGCATGCCGCCGCTGATCACTCCTGAGGAAGCGCTCGCCCTCGGCGAGCTCGAGGATCACGAACGGATCCTGGAGCTCGTCGAACGCGCCTGGGCCGCGCGCCAGGACCGCTTCGGCGACTCCACCGACATGTGCTCGCTGGTCAACGCGAAGTCCGGCGGCTGCGCCGAGGACTGCGGGTTCTGCGCGCAGTCGCGGTTCGCGGAGGCCGAGACGCCGCTGCACGCGATGATGTCGCCGGAGCAGATCCTGGAGCACGCGAGGGCCGCCGAGGCCGCGGGCGCGCACCGGTTCTGCATGGTCACCCAGGGCCAGGGGCTGTCCAGGCGCGACTTCGAGAAGGTCCTGGAGGGCGCGCGGCTGGTCGCCGAGCACACCAACCTCAAGCGCTGCGCGTCGGTCGGCCACATGTCGGTCGACCGCGCGAAGGCGCTGAAGGACGCAGGGATCCAGCGCGTCCACCACAACGTCGAGACCGCGGAGTCCTACTACCCGGAGGTCTCCTCGACCGTCCGCTACGAGGGGCGCCTGCGCACGATCCAGGCGGTCGAGGAGGCGGGGCTGGAGACGTGCGTCGGCGGGATCCTGAACCTCGGCGAGTCGCGCGCGCAGCGGGTCGAGATGGCGTTCGAGCTGTCGAAGATCAACCCGACGTCGGTGCCGATCAACCTGCTCAACCCGCGCCCGGGGACGAAGTTCGGCGACCGCGACCACATGGATCCGTGGGAGGTCGTGAAGTGGATCGCGATCTTCCGGCTGGTCCTGCCCGAGGCGCTGTTCCGGCTGTGCGGCGGGCGCGTCGAGAACCTCGGCGAGCTGCAGCCGCTGGCGGTCAAGGCGGGGCTCAACGGCGTGATGATGGGCAACTTCCTGACGACGCTGAACGCCACGCCCGCCGACGACCGCGCGATGTTCACCGACCTGGGGTTGAACATCAACCGCTTCGAGGACAACGGCTCCAACCCGCGGCCGGACAACCGCTCGGGCTGGCTGGACGGTGAGACCTCCGACGTGGTCGAGAGCTACCTCGACGACGCGTCGGCCGCCGCCGCGGCGGGGATCGAGATCACCGTGTGGGATCCGGCGTCGCAGCTGCGCTACGCCAGGAAGGACACGGTGCCGCCGCGGCCCGACGGGGCGCCGAACCGCTGGCCGGGCGAGAGGCCCGACGAGGCCGCGCAGCTGTCCGGCATGCCGTTCGGGCACTGAGACCGTGAGCGACATCGAAGCCCGCCTGGAGGAGCTGCGGGAGTCCGGCCTGTACCGGAGGATGCGCCACGTGTCCGGCCCGCAGGGGTCGCGCGTGGTGGTCGACGGGCGGCCGGTCCTGCTGTTGTGCTCCAACAACTACCTGGGGCTCGCCGATCACCCGCGCGTGCGCGAGGCCGCGGCGGATGCCGCGATGCGCTGGGGCGCGGGCGCGGGCGCGTCGCGGCTGGTGTCCGGGACGATGACGATCCACCGGCGGCTGGAGGAGGCGCTGGCGGCGTTCAAGGGGACCGAGGCGGCGGTGCTGTTCGGGTCCGGGTACCTGGCGAACCTGGGCGTGGTCGGGGCGTTGTCGTCGCTGGCCGGCGACGGCGCGGTGGTCTACAGCGACGAGCTCAACCACGCGTCGCTGATCGACGGCTGCCGCCTGGCGCGGGCGCAGACGTTCGTCTACGACCACTGCGACGTCGAGCACCTCGCGTGGGGGATCGAGCAGCACCGCGGGCGGCCGGGGATCATCGTGACCGACAGCGTGTTCTCGATGGACGGCGACGTCGCGCCGCTGGAGGAGCTTGTAGGACTTGCCCAGCGCCACGGGATGCGGATCGTGGTCGACGAGGCGCACGGGACCGGGTGCCTCGGGCCGGAGGGCCGCGGCGCGGTGGCCGAGGCGGGGCTGGACGGCGTGGTCGACGTGGTCGTCGGGACGCTCGGCAAGTCGCTGGGGTCCTACGGCGCCTTCGCCGCGGTGAGCGGGCCGATGCGGGACTACCTGACGAACTCGGCGCGCTCGCTGATCTTCTCGACCGCGCTGCCGCCGTCGGCGGTGGCGGCGGCGCTGGCGGCGCTCGAAGTGCTGCAGGAGCACCCCGAGATGGTGGACAAGCTCCAGTCCAACGCCGACGTGCTGCGCGCCGAGCTGGCGCGCGAGGGCTTCGCGGTCGAGGGCTCCTCGACGCAGATCGTGCCGCTCGTCGTCGGCGACCCCGACCTCGCGATGACCGTCTGCGAGCACGCGCTGGAGTCCGGCGTCTTCGCCCAGGCGATCCGCCCGCCGACCGTGCCCGCCGGGACCTCGCGGTTGCGCCTGGCGCTGATGGCGACCCACACCCGCGACGAGCTCCGCGCCGCCGCCCGCACGCTCGGCCGCGCCGCCCTCCAGGCCGGCTTCCGCCCCGGCGCCGGCGTCCCGCTGGCGGCCGCCCAACCCGCCGGCCACCCCCACGAACGCCTCACCACCGACGAACCCGCCGCGGCTTGAGCCGACGCGTGATGCGCGGCCTCTTCGTCACGGGGACCGACACGGAGGTCGGCAAGACGGTCGTCGCGGCCGCGCTGGCGGCGGCGTTGCGGCAGGACGGCGTGGCGGTCGGCGCCTTCAAGCCGGTCGTGACGGGGACCGACGAGCCGACCGACGGCAAGCCGCGCGACCACGAGCTGCTGGCGCAGTGCGCGGGCATGGAGAGCAAGGACGTCGCGCCCTACACGTTCGGCCCAGCGGTCTCGCCCCATCTCGCCGCCGAGCTGGCCGAGACGACGATCGACCCCACCATCTTGGTCGACACCGCCCACCGCAACGCCTCCGGCGACCGGACGCTGATCGCCGAGGGCGTCGGCGGCTTCCTGGTCCCGATCACCGTCGGCGGCTACCTCATCCGCGACCTGGCCCAAGAACTACAACTTCCGGTCATCATCGTCGCCCGCCCCGGCCTCGGGACGATCAACCACACCATGTTGACGATCGAGGCCGTCCGCGCAGCGGGCCTGCGGGTCGCCGCGGTCGTCATGACGCCCTACCCCACCGAGCCCGACGCGATGGTCCGCTCGAACTTCAACAGCATCGCCTTCTACGGCGACGTGCCCTGCCACACGATGGCGCCACTGCCCTCGTTCACCGTCGAAGAGCTGGCCCGCGCCGGCCACCGCCTCCCCTACGACGAGTGGCTGCGATGAGCGACCGCGCCATCACCCTCGACCACCTCGTCATCGCGGTCTCCGACTGGGAACGGTCCAACGCCTTCTACCGCGACATCTGTGGCGCCGAGCTGATCGCACTGAACGACCCGCCGACCCGCTGGCGCTACCGCTTCGGCCCCATCAACCTCAACGTCCACGGCCCCGGCATGACCCCCGAGCCCGTAGCGCGCATCCCCGCCCGCCCCGGCATGGCCGACCTCTGCCTCACCTGGCCCGGCACCACCGCCGAAGCGATCCAACACCTACAAGACAACAACATCCCCATCGAGCAAGGCCCGGTCCCCCGCACCGGCTCCTCCGGCCCCGGCCTCTCCATCTACTTCCGCGACCCCGACGGCTCCCTCCTGGAGTTCATCTCCTACGCCGAACGGCCCTAGCGCATCAGTTGATGCGCTAGCCTCATGGCCATGGCTGACGTCCGCCACGTAACCGCTGCGGCACGGGCGCCGCGCTCGGACGGCGCGCGGACGACGCTCCGGGTACCGGACGAGTTGACGACGACGGCCGACCGCCTCGCGAGCGATCTCGGCATCTCGCGCAACGACGCCCTCCTCCGGCTTGCCACCCGCGGAGCGCAGCTGTACGAGCTCGAGCAGCGCATCGCGGATCGTCGTGCCGAGCGCTGGGCCGCGGTCTTCCCGGGTGCGGTCGAGACCCCGGAGGCGGAGATGCCGTCACCCGACGAGATCGCACAGCTTCTCGCGTCGTTGGACGACGCGCCGGACGATCCTCGCTGACGGCTCGACGTGACGGTCATGTGGGACACCTCGCTCGCGTCGCGCGTTCGCCCCGAGAGCGCCGAACTGGAGCATCTGAACGACCAACGGACGCTGGGGACGCCGGTGCGGTTGGCGGCTCCTGCGGTGCTGGAGATCGCCTATGGGTACCAGCGGATCGCCGCTCTCGACGACCGCGCCCTGGCGCTGCTTGCATGGTTCACCACGCTCGTCGACGACGGGTCGTTCGCGATCGTGCCGTTCGATGGTCGCGCAGGGATCGTCGCCGGCCGGCTGCGCGCCGAGATGCGCCATCCACCATCACGACCGAAGGACCACCGGTCGAAGACGATGCGCCAGGCGTCGTGGTTGCTCGACATCCAGATCGCCGCGACAGCCTTCGCCGGAGGCCTGGATGTGGCGACCCGCAACCGCGAGGACTTCGAGGTGCTGGCCGGCGCGCTCGCGGAGCTCTTCCCGCAGGCGCCGCCGCTGCTGGTGTTCGACGGCCGGCTCTGAGAGCCGATGTTGTAGGCCTACAGGTCGTCCAGCAGGCCCGCCATGCGGTGCATGACGTCGGCCGCCGCGACGAGGTGCTCGTCGGAGATGCCTTCGAGGGCCTGGGCGCCGCGGTCGCGCCAGGCGGTGCGCTTGCGTTCCAGGAGCTCCTGGCCTGCCGCCGTCAACGTGACGACGACGACGCGGCGGTCGCTGTCGGAGCGGCGGCGTTCGATGATGCCGTCGCGTTCCAGGTTGTCCAACATCGACGACACGCTCGCGGGCGACAGCTCGGCCGCCTTGGCCAGCTCGCCCGCGGTCGCCTCGCCCTTGGTGTCGATCGTGAACAGCGCCCGGATCTGGCCCTGGGTCAGCTCGCCGGGCCCGCACTTCTGGTCGCGGGCCCGCAGGCGGCGCTCGGCGCCCATCAGCTCGACGAACGCCAGCCGGACCGCCTCGGTCGCAGGCGTGGTCGCGACCCCCTGGCCGGAAGAAGCGCTCATCGCCTAGACCGCCTCGAGCGCCAGCTCGAGGTCCTCGATCGCGGCGGGCGCCGGCGTCTCCGCCACGCCCGCGTTCCGCGCGGAACGCTCGACCAAGGACAACAACAATGTCGGGACCAGCGCGAACGCGGTCACACCCAGCACCCACCAGTAGGTGGAGCCGAACGCGCTCGCCAGCGAGTCCGCCGTCGGCGCGTGCCCCGCGGCGCGCGCCGCGCCGGCGGCGTCCGTCAGGTGGTTGGTCAAGACGACCGACAGGATCGCCGTGCCGACCGACCCGCCGACCCGCTGCAGCACGTTCAGCTGCGGCGTCGCGTGGTTGACCTGGTCCGGGCGCAGGACCGCGAACGCGGCCGTCATCGCCGGCATCATCGACATCCCGATGCCGAACCCGCGGAAGACCATCGCGACACCGATCAGCCAGTAGGACGTCCCGCCGCCGATCAACACGAAGGGGATGGTCGCCACGACCGTGATCGCGCCGCCGATCAGCGCGGTCACACCGCCGCCCCAGCGCTCGGTGGCGGACGCGCTCATGCGCATCGCGAACGCCGCGCCGACGCCCTGCGGCATCAGCAGCAGGCCGGTCGTCACCGCGTCCTCACCGCGGACCTGCTGGAAGTACAGCGGCATCAGGATCATCGCGCCGAACAGCGCGGCGCCGAGGCAGAACGTCGTCACCGACGCGGCCGCGAACGCGCGGTTCTTGTACAGCCGGACGTCGAGCAGCGGCGCCGGGATCCGCAGCGCGCGCAGGACGAACGCGGCGATCAAGACAAGACCGACAACAACCGGGACCAGCACCTTGCCGGCCACGAGCGACCCGGCGCTGCCGGACTCGGCCAGGCCGTATGTCACGCCGACCAGGCCGGCGGCGACGAGCACCAGGCCGATGAAGTCCAGCGACCCCGCGTCCTCCGGCTGGTCCTTGGGGAGCAGGCGCAGCGCGGTCACCAGCGCGATCACGCCGACCGGGAGGTTGACGAGGAAGATCCACTGCCACCCGGCGTGCTCCAGGAGCAGGCCGCCGAGCGTCGGGCCGAAGACCGGCGCGAGGATGATCGGGACGCCGATCGCGGCCATGACGCGCGGCAGGTTGCGCGGGCCGGCGGCCTTGACCAGGACCATCTGGCCGATCGGCATCAGCATGCCGCCGCCGATGCCCTGCATCACGCGGAACGCGACCAGTTCGCCGGTCGAGTTCGCCAGCCCGCAGAGCGCGGAGCCGACGGTGAAGGCGACGAGCGCGATCAGGTACAGCCTGCGTGAGCCGAAGCGGCGCGCGGCCCAGCCCGTGACGGGGATCACGGCGGCCAGCGCGAGCATGTAGCCGGTCACGACCCACTGGATCGAGTCCAGCGAGGAGTGCAGGTCCTTGGAGAGGTCGTCGAGCGCGACGTTGACGATCGTCGTGTCGAGGACCGACATGATCGCGCCGAGGATCACGACGATGGCGATCCGCCAGACGTGCGGCTCGATGCGGGGAGCGGGGAGCGTTTCAGAAGAAGAGGAAGAGTTCATTTCGGTACCTAAATATTAGTTACCAAATGTTTCGGCGTCAAGACGTTCTGACTTGAGCGAAGCGTCCGAGCTCCGACGCACCGGCGGCGATCACGAGCGCCAGCGCGGCGACCTGGGCGATCGCCGCGACCTCGGTCCCGAGCGGGATCGTCGCCAGCACCACGACGGCGGCGACGGCCCGCCGGCCGGTCCCGGCGCCGATGCGCAGCACGCGGCGGAACCACACGTCGCCCGCCAGGAACAGCGCGGCGCCGCCCGCGAGCACCGCCGCCTCCCCCGTGCTCGACGCGTCGTAGGCGTGCCCGGTCGCCGACTTCAGCCCGACCGCGACGAACACGATCCCCAGCAGCAGCGCGTAGTGCGCGAAGCCGTAGCCGTCCAGCGCCGCGACCGCGCGCGCCCGCGTCGGCAGCGCCGCCAGCGCCTCCTCCGCGCGCTCGTCGTCGCCGCCGAAGTACGTCCACCACAGCGACGCCGACAGCAGCAGCCCGCACACCGCGAACAGCACCAGCTCGGCGTTCACCGCCAGCCCGGACGCGCCGACGCCGACGGCCACGATCGACTCGCCGACCGCGACGATGATCACCAGCCCGTGGCGCTCGACGAAGTGCGCGGGCGCGACCTCGAAGTCCTGGTTGCCGATCAGCTTCGGGAGCACCCAGATCGCGACGACGCTGATCGTCCACAGGACCACCTGCGTGGTCCCGCCGACCGCGCCGCCGACCAGCACCAGCGCCGCGTTGCCCAGGTTCCCGGGCGCGAGCCGCAGGATCGCCTGGGGCGCGAGGCCGCCCGCGCTGCTGGCGAACAGCCCGGTGTGGACCGCGACGACGACCACGTAGCCGATCCCGAACGCGAGGCCCGAGCCGTGGAACGCCTCCGGGACGCTCAGCGCGATCACGAAGTACCCGCACATCCCGGCGAGCAGGAACGCGCGGTTGACCGGCGCGGCGACGTCGATCGCGTTGGTCAGCCACGCGTAGCCGCCGTACATGAACCAGATCAGGCCGAGCATCAGCGCGACGTGGCCGACGCCGTCCCAGGTGAGGTCGTGCGCCAGGACCGTCGACAGCTGCGTGATCACGAACACGAAGACGAGGTCGAAGAAGAGCTCGAGGGTCGTGACGTTGGAGCCCGTGCGTTCCTGCGCGATCACGCGCGGGAGCCTACGGCCGCGGGTGGCGTCCGTGACGCCCCATACCGTTGCCGCCATGCGCACGACCGAGGAGCTCCGCGCGCTCGACCGCTCAGCGGTCTGGCACCCGTTCACCCAGCAGCTCGGCTGGGCGGCGGAGGACGCGCCGATCGTCGCCAGCGCGGCGGGCTGCACGCTGACCGACACCGACGGGCGGGAGTACCTCGACGGCGTCTCGTCGCTGTGGTGCACCGTGCACGGCCACGGGCACCCGGCGATCGACGCGGCGGTGCGGGACCAGCTCGACGCGGTCGCGCACTCGACCATGTTGGGGTTGTCGCACCCGCCGGCGATCGAGCTGGCGGAGCGGCTGCTGGCGGTCGCCCCGCGCGGCGACGGCGACCGCGAGCTGACGCGCGTCTTCTACAGCGACAACGGCTCGACGGCCAACGAGATCGCGCTGAAGATGGCGTTCCAGTGGTGGAAGATCCGCGGCGAGGAGCAGCGGACCAAGTTCGTGTACTTGGACATGAGCTACCACGGGGACACGATCGGGTCGGTGTCCGTCGGCGGGATCGACCTGTTCCACTCGATGTTCCGGCCGCTGCTGTTCGAGGGGATCCGGGTGACGCCCGGAGATGTTGATGGCCTTGCGCGCGTCTTCACCGAGCACGGCGACGCGATCGCCGCGATCATCCTGGAGCCGCTGGTCCAGGGCGCGGCGGGGATGCTCCTGGCGCCCGACGGCTACCTGCGCGCGGTCCGGGAGCTGTGCGATGAGCACGGGATCCTGATGATCGCCGACGAGGTCGCGACCGGCTTCGGGCGCACCGGGACGATGTTCGCCTGCTCGCAGGAGGGCGTCGTGCCGGACCTCATGAGCGTCGCGAAGGGCCTGACCGGCGGCTACCTGCCGCTGGCCGCGACGCTCGCGACCGAGCGGATCTACGAGGGCTTCCTCGGGCGGTTCGAGGAGTTCAAGACGTTCTTCCACGGCCACACGTACACGGGCAACCCGCTCGCGTGCGCGGCCGCGCTGGCGACGCTGAGGGTCTTCGAGGACGAGGACACGCTGGGCGCGTTGCAGCCCAAGATCGCGTTGTTGTCGTCGTTGCTCGACGAGCAGGTCGCGCCGCTGCCCGCGGTCCGCGAGATCCGCCGGTGCGGGTTCATGGTCGGCATCGAGTTGGTGGACTTCCCGCTCGAGGCGCGCGTGGGCCACGCGGTGACGCTGGCGGCGCGTGAGCGCGGAGCGATCATCCGGCCGCTGGGCGACACCATCGTGTTGATGCCGCCGCTGTCGATCGGCGAGGACGAGCTGCGCGCGCTGGTCGCGATCACGGCCGCGGCGATCGCGGCGGCCACCGCCGCGGCGCCGACAAGCGCAACGGTGGGTATCGCATGACGGTTTGAAAGTTGGCGCAATAGACACGCCGCTTTTGCGCGGTCTGGTGAGATCTGGGTACGCCAACGAGGAAGCCGCTCGAGACGCCCTCACGCGGTGGGGACGCCCTTTTTGCCATGCGCCTCCCTGCTCACATCCTGGCCGTGCTTGCGCTGATGGTCGTCGCCGCGGGATCCGGCACGGCCACCGCGGCCACGACGACCGCAGATCCCGCCCCGCAGGAGCTGTGGCGCGCCTACCCCCTGCAGCCCGGCCACGGCACGCCCTCGGTGCGGCTGCCCGCGTCGAGCGCGGCGCTGCGACCGCCGGCGACCGCCGCCGCCGCGCATGGCCCGGGCTCGACGGACGGCGGCGGCTCGCCGGGCTGGCTGCTCGTGGTCGTCATCGGCGCGATGACGCTCCTGGCCGGCCTGCTGGTCGGACGCCGTGCGCGACGCCCGCAGACCGCCGCCGCGGGGGCCGCACCCGCCGAGCAGCCGGAGCCGGAGCCGACCGCTCCCGCGGCCGTCGTGCCGACGCGCACGCAGGCCGCGCCGGCGCCTCCGCGTCCCGCACCGGCGCCCGAGCCGCCCCGGCCGCGCGCCGCGCCGTCCGAGCCCTTCGCCATGCCGACCGAGCCGCGCCGGCCGCCGTCCGAGCCGCGCCTCGCGCCACCCGAGCAGCGCCCTGCGGCGCCCGAGCCGGACCCCGCTCCGCCCCAGCAGCGCCCAGCGGCAGCCGAGGCGCGCCCCGCTCCGTCCCCGCCGCGCCCAGCGGCGCCCGAGGCGCGTCCCGCGCCACCCCAGCCGCGCCCGGCGGCACCCGCGCCGCTCGAACCGATCGCCGGCCCGCCGGTCCGGCGTTTCCGCCGGGTCCCGTGGCCTCCGTGGAGCCAGGCGCTGTGGCGCTGTGAGATCACCCACCACTACGGGGTCGTGCACGCGGATCTGCGCGTCCTCGCCCGCGAGCCCGGCCGCCGTCGCGGCGTCGAGGTGCTCCGGACCGCCACCCACAACCGGCCCGGGTGGGGCGCCCACTTGCCGCAGGCGGAGCTGATCGCCGCCGTCCGCCGCATCGGCGGCGCGCTGGTCGCCGACGGCTGGGAACCGGTCCGCAACGAGGGCGACCAGCCCCCGCAGCGCTTCTTCTGGCCGCGCGAGGGCCGGCCGCCGCTCGATCGGCTCGCCGCGCAGGCCACAACCGACAGCAAGGACGACGATGGCTCATGAACGCCTCACACGCCGCGGGCTGGTCGCCGCGGCGGCGACAACCGGTGGCGTCCTGCTCGCCTCCCTGCCCGACGCCGGCGACGCCGCGCCGTCGGCGGGGCTCGACCGCAAGATCCTGACCTTCGCGCTGCTGCTCGAAGACGTCCAGGCCGGCTTCTACGCCGACGCGCTGAGGAAGGCGCGGCTGCAGGGCGAGCTCCTGGACTACGCCCGAACCGTCGGTGCCCAGGAGACGCGCCACGCGCAGACCCTCCGCCACGCGCTCGGCGACGGCGCGCCCGCTCCCCCGCGGCTGGACTTCGGCGACGACACCGCCGACCCCGAGCGCTTCGCGCGCAGCGCGCTGCGACTGGAGGACCTCGGCGTCAAGGCCTACATCACGCAGGCCGCGCACCTCACGCCCGGCGCGCTCGCCGCGGCCGCGCGGATCGCGACCGTCGAAGCCCGCCACGCCGCGTGGATCCGCGACCTCGCCGGCCTCGACCCGGCACCCGACGCCGTCGAGCCCCAGCTCTCGGCCGACACCGTCCGCAGGACGCTCGAGGGCAGCGGCTATGTCCGCTGACCTCGACCTCGACCTCGGGACGCTCGACCGCGACGGCGCGGTCCGCGCCGGTCTCGACGCGATCGGCGATCGCGACGGCGCCACGCGGGCCGGGCTGCTGCGCGTCGGCGGCGCAGGTCTCGTCGCGCTGCTCGCCGGCCCGTCCGCGGTCGCGGCCGCGGCGACGACCGCGGCGGCGACGCGCCACGACCGGGCGATCCTCAACTACGCGCTGACGCTCGAGTACCTCCAGGCGTCGTTCTACTCCGAGGTCGAGCGGCTCGGCTCGGTGCGCGGCGCGCTGGGCCACCAGGCGCGGGTGGTCGGCACGCACGAGCGGGCGCACGTCCGGGCGTTCCGCGTGGCGCTCGGCCGCCATGCGGTCGGCAGGCCGCGCTTCGACTTCCGCGGCGCGACGGAGGACGACGACCGCTTCCAGAAGACCGCGGTGGCGTTCGAGGACCTCGCGGTCGCCGCGTACGCCGCGCAGGCGCCGCGGATCCGGTCCCGGCCCTACCTCGCGTCCGCCCTGGCGATCGCGAGCGTCGAGGCGCGGCACGCGGCGTGGATCCGCCGCCTGGCCGGCGTCGTCCCGGCGCCCGACGCGTTCGACGAGCCGCGCTCGCGCGCCGCGACGATCGCGATCGTCGACAAGACGCACTTCGCGGTGCACACGACGAGCCGGCGGCGCCCGCGCTTCACGGGATGACGCGGGCGCTCGCGACCGTCGCCGCGCTGGCCGCGGCCGGCGCCATCGCGGGTTGCGGGAGCGCCTCGGCGCCGCGTCACGACGGGGCGGCCGCGGCCGGCGGGTTGCCCGCGCCGGAGCCCGGCGGCCTGCGGGTCGGCGCGCCCCGCGCGCTGGCCCACGAGGCGGGCGCGACGACCTGGGCCTCGGTGCGCACGGCGGCCGCGGCCCGCGCCGGGCCCGGGCGCATGGCCGCGCGGGTGGGCGTGCTGCGGCCGCGCACGCCCGAGGGCACGACGAACCTGGTCCCGGTCCTCGCCCGCCGTCGCAGCGGCGACGCCCTCTGGGTCCGGGTCGCGCTGCCGGCCCTGCCCAACGGCCGGACCGGCTGGGTCCCGCGCGCCGCGCTCGGCGCCTACGGGACGAGCGACCTGCGGCTCGTGGTCGACCGCAGGGCGCTGACCGCGACGCTCCTGCGCGACCGCAGGGTCGTGTTCCGCGCGCCCGTCGGGATCGGCACCCGCTCGGCCCCGACCCCGGCGGGACGGTTCCTCGTGCGCAACGTCCTGCGGCGCTACCGCAGCGCGTTCTACGGGCCGATCGCGTTCGGCACCAGCGCCCGCTCAGCAACGCTCACTGATTGGCCGGGTGGCGGCTACATCGGCATCCACGGGACCAACGAGCCCGGGCTGATCCCCGGCCGTGTCTCGCACGGGTGCATCCGCCTGCGCAACCACGACCTCGCGGCGCTGGCGCACCTGCTGCGCGCCGGGACGCCGGTGACGATCGTCTGACCGGGCGGCGCCGCGGTGTGGACGATCTGCACGGCGGCGGCGGGCCCCCTTGCTGCGCCCGCCGCCGTCGCTGCTTCGTCGGTCTCGTCGTCTCGGAGGACTAGTCCTCGTAGGCGACGAAGTCGCGCTTGCGCGCGCCGCACACGGGACAGAACCACGTGTCCGGGATGTCCTCGAAGGCGGTCCCGGGCGGGATGCCGCCGTCGGGGTCGCCGTCAGCGGGGTCGTAGATGAACCCGCAGGACTCGCAGATCCACTTCTGAACAGTGGCGCTTTCGCTCATACGAGGTGGAACGGTACTGGCCGGGTCGCCGGTAGTGTCCCGTCGGTGGACGTAGATCGGCCCGGCCCCGGCGAAGAGCTCAACGACGGCCCGCAGGCGACGGTGCCGCGGCAGGCGGCGACGGTGATCGTGCTCCGCGGCGGCGCCGGCGCGCTGGAGGTGCTGCTCGTGCAGCGCAACCCGGCGGCGCGGTTCATGGGCGGCGCGTGGGTGTTCCCGGGCGGCGCGGTCGACGCGGCCGACGGCGCGGACTCCGGCGACCCGGAGGCCGCGCACCGGCGCGCGGCGGTGCGCGAGCTGGAGGAGGAGGCGTCGCTGGGCGGCGTCGACCCGGCGTCGCTCGTCCGGTTCTCGCAGTGGATCACGCCCGCGCAGGTGAAGGTGCGGTTCGACACGCACTTCTTCCTGGCCGCGGCGCCGGACGACGCCGCGCCCGCGGTCGACGGCGCCGAGTGCGTGGACTTCGGCTGGTTCACGCCCGAGGGCGCGCTGGCCGCGCACCGGGCGGGCGAGTTGTTGTTGGTCTTCCCGACGATCAAGCACCTGGAGCAGCTGGCGCGCTTCGACTCCGCCACCGAGCTGCTCGACTTCGCCCGCGGCCGCGAGGTCGTCGCGGTCGAGCCCCGCGTCGTGATGGGCGGCGAGATGGCCCGGATCGTCCTTCCGGGCGAGCCCGGCTACGAAGACGCAGCGACGGGCTGACGCTCGGCTGACCGCCGGGGTTGGCGGTGCGGCGCGGGTCGGCGTAATGTCGGCGCATGACCGCCACGCTGCCCTCCGATCTGCGCGCGGTGTTCTCGCACTGCACCGTCGCAGAGCTGGTCACGATCGACGAGCAGGGTCGCCCGCGCGCCCGCTCCGTCGCGCCGCGCTACCGGGAGGGCGGCTCCTGGATCGGGGTCGAGGCGAGGTCCGACGACGTCGTCGATCCCCACGTCGCGCTGCTGTTCGCGGGCGAGGGGCCGACGGTCCTGGTCCAGGGCACGCACGCGCCCGCGCCACGGGCGATGCACGTCCGGCCGGAGCGCGTCTACGCGTGGGACGGCGACGACCCGGCGGTCGAGCCGCGGCTGTTCGACGCGCACCTGGAGGAGGTCCGGTCCGGGCACAACGAGGAGCCGGAGATCGGCCACGCCGCACCCGCCGGCGGCCGCGGGCTGTGGGACCACCGCCTGGACGAGCTCGACTGCGCGCTGCTGGCGTGCGTGGGGCCGGACGGGTTCCCGTTCGCCGCGCGGCTGGAGATCAGGCCGGATCCCCGGGGCGGCGTGCTGAGGCTCGGCGCGCTGCCGATCGGGATGCCGCTGGACGACGGGCCGGCGTGCCTGCACGCGACCGACGCGGGGCACTGCGAGGGGCGCGGGCCGTGCGTGCACGGGGACCTCGTGCGCGGGCGGTCCGGGTGGCAGCTGGTCCCGCACGCGGTCATGGACGCCTGAGTTGGGCGGCCTCACCGTCGCGGTCACCGGCCCGACGGGAGAGATCGGCAAGGCGTTCGTCTCTGCGCTGGACCGGTCGCGCGAGGTGGCGCGGGTGGTCGGCATGGCGCGGCGGCCGTTCGACCCAAGGACATTGGGTTGGAGGAAGGTGGAGTACCGGCAAGGTGATGTCCTTGACCGGGCTTCCGTCGAAGCTTTGTGCGTCGGTGCCGACGTGGTCGTGCACCTGGCCTTCGTGATCGTCGCGGGGTCGCGGGAGAGCGAGCACATCAACTTGGTCGGCTCGCGCAACGTGTTCGAGTCGGCGGTGGCGGCGGGGTGCGCGCGGTTGGTGTACGCGTCGTCGGTCGCTGCGTACGGGTTCCCGGACCTGGATCGCGACATCGTCGAGGACGACCCGGTCGCGGGGCACGCGAACATGCCGTACTCGCACCACAAGGCGCAGGTCGAGGAGCTGTTGAGCTCGGTGCTCGACGACAGCGAGACCGACGCCTACATCTTCCGCCCGTGCATCGTGGCGGGCCCCTCGGCGCCGCTGTTGATCGACCAGATCCCGTTCGCCCGCTGGGGCGACCGCCTGCCCGGGGCGGTCCGCTCGCTGTTCGCGCGCGCTCCCGCCCTGCGGCCGGTGCTGCCCGATCCGGGCGTACCGTTCCAGCTTGTCCACCACGACGACGTCGCCCGGGCGCTGGTCGCCGGCGTCCTCGGCCGCGGCGAGCCCGGCGCCTACAACCTGGCCGGCCCGGGGACGATCACCATGGCCGACATCGCGAGCGAGTTGGGGTACTACTCGGTGCCGGTGCCCGACCTCGCGGTCGGCGCGACCGCCGAGCTCATCGCGCGCCTGCCGTTGGTCCCGGACGAAGCCGCCTGGATCGAAGCCGTCCGCCGCCCCACCCTCATGAGCACCGCCCGCGCCCGCCGCCTCCTACGCTGGCGCCCGCAGTACGACGCGCCTGAGACGCTGCACGCCACGGTCGCAGCAGCCCGCGTCAGCGGGTGACTTCGGCGATCGGGACGCCGAAGCGGCGCTGGGCTTCGCCGAGGAGGTCGTCTTCGCGGTAGCGCTGGGACTCGTCGTCGCCGCGGGCGAAGACGAGGACGCGGTCGGCGGGGAAGGTGGCGAGCGCGTCCTGGAGGGCGAGGAGCGGATCGCTCTCGCCGACCTCGGCCCGGGTGCGAGCGCCTTCGGCGGCGAGGGCGTTGGCGCTCTCGTTCGCCGCCGACTCGGCCTCGATGATCGCCTCGTCGGAGTCCGAGACCCAGAACGCGACCCGCGACTCGTTCACCGCCGGCGAGACGACCAGCACCTCCGCGCCGTCGAGCGACTCACCCGGCAGCGCGCCGCGCAGGTCGTCGGCATCCACAGGATCGGTCGCGAGCACGAGCAGCTTCATGCCCTCGGGGTCCCCGCGACCTCACCGCGCCATGCGCGCGGCGTCCTCCTACTCCTTGTCGGCGGGCGCCTCAGCCTCAACCGGCGGATCGACCGGCGCGGCCTGCTCAGCCTCCGCAGGCGCGGAGTCCTCGGCGGCCGGGGTCTCCTCGGCCGGAGCAGCGGCCTCGGCGGGCGCAGCCTCTTCCGCCGGAGCGGCAGCCTCGGCGGGCGCAGCCTCCGCGGCCGGAGCCTCCTCGGCGGCGGGCGCAGCTTCCTCCGCCGGAGCAGCAGCCTCGGCCGGCGCAGCCTCCGCAGCCGGAGACTCCTCAGCGGCCGGAGTCTCCTCAGCGGCCGGAGTCTCCTCAGCGGCCGGAGTCTCCTCAGCGGCCGGAGTCTCCTCGGCGGCCGGAGTCTCCTCCTCGGCCGGAGCAGCCTCGACGGTCTCGGTTGCCACCTCAGTCGGTGCCTCCGCGGCGGGCGCGTCGGCCGGCGCGGAGACCTCGCCGATGGGCGTCTCCTCCGCCTCCGCGGCAGCGCCGGGCGCCTCGGCGGCGGAGTTCTGCGCGGCGGCTTCAGCCTCATCCGAAGCGGTCTCGGCGGCGGCCGGCGCAGCGTCGGCGGTCTCGGCGGCGGGTGCCTCGGCGACCGGCGTGGGCTCGGGCTCCGGCTCGAGGTCGGCCTCGACCTCGTGGGCGCCGACGGTCGCCGGGACCACGCGCAGGACCTTCGCGACGGGGCCCTTGGTCCGGACGTCGCCCCTGGCCAGCGCGATCGTCGGCGACAGCTCGCCGGTCAGCAGCGCGCGGCCGATGTCGGCGTCCATCGAGAAGACGACGTCGGCGCGCAGCTTCGTCTCACCGAGGTCGACGCGGGGCGTCTTGTTGGCGCGGACGTCGAGCGTCACGGTCGCGTTCGGCTCCCGGAACGCGAACTGCACAACAGCATCGGCCTGGCGCAGCTGCTCGCGGCGAGCGCTGTTGTACACCAGGTTGTTCAGGATGCTGCCGAGCTGGTCGTAGACCTCGGCGTCGGTCTCGTAATGCGCCATGAGGCCGCGGAGGCTACCGGCCCCGCGCGGCCCTTGGCGTCACGGCCTCTTTCAGTCCCTGCCGAGCAGCATGGCGATGCCCTGCCCGCCGCCGATGCAGAGCGTCACCAGGCCGTACCGATGGCCCTCGCGCTCCATCTCCGACAGGCACTTCGTCGTGATCGCGGCACCGGTCGCGGCGATCGGATGCCCCAGCGCGATCGCGCCGCCGTTGGGGTTCACGCGCGCCGGGTCCAAGTCCAGGTCCTTGATGACCGCCAGCGCCTGAGCGGCGAACGCCTCGTTGAGCTCGATCACGCCGATGTCGTCCAACGAGACGCCCGACCGGTCCAGCACCTTGCGGACCGCCGGGACCGGGCCGATCCCCATCACCTCGGGGTCGACGCCGCACGACGCGTACGCCAGGATCCGCGCGCGCACCGGGGCGCCGAGCGCGGCGGCCTTCTCGTCGCTCATCAGGACCAGCGCGGCGCCCGCGTCGTTCATCCCGGACGCGTTGCCGGCGGTGACCGTCCCGTTCTCGCGCTTGAAGATCGCCGGCAGCTTCGCCATCCCGGCCGCGTCGACCTCGTGACGGATGTGCTCGTCGCGCACGAAGTCCACGACCTCGCGCTTGACCTTCACGCCGACGCCGACGACCTCGTCGTCGAACTTGCCGGCCTCCTGCGCCGCGCTCGCGCGCTGATGCGACAGCACCGCGAACGCGTCCTGCTCCTCGCGCGAGATGCCCATCCGCTCGGCGAGGTTCTCCGCCGTCACGCCCATCCTGATGTCGTGGAACGGGTCGGTCAGCGCGCCCTGGACCGGGTCGACGATCGGCGCCGGCCCCATCTTCGAGCCCCAGCGCGCGCTGGCCAGCCACATCGGCGCGCGGCTCATCGACTCCGCGCCGCCCGCGAGCGTCACGTCGGCCTCACCGGTCTGGATCGCCTGGCACGCGCTCACCAGCGCCTGGACGCCGGTCCCGCACAGGCGGTTGACGGTGTAGGCCGGCGTCTCCTTCGGCACGCCCGCCTTCATCCCGACGACGCGCGCCATGTAGGCGTCGGCCGTCTCGGTGTGGATGACGTTGCCGAACACGACGTGCTCGATCTGCTCCGGCGCGATCCCGGCGCGCTCGATCGCGGCCTTCGCGGCGGTTGCGCCGAGGTCGCTGGGCGCGACGCCCGCGAGGGACTTGCCGTAGGACCCGATCGCGGTGCGTGCGGCCGAGCTGATGACGACGTTGGTCAAGACTGCGTTCCTCTCATACCCGTGGTCAGGGCGGGAACCTTAGAGAGGGACGTGTTGCGGAAGGCGCGCGGTTCGCAACGACTTCGCGCAGTTCGTGAGAAAGATCTGAGGAAACGCGGAACCTTCTGTCGCCCCTCCCGTTAGAGTTGCCGGAGGACAACTACTGTGGAAGCTTCAGCGCTAGCCCATCCCGTCGGTCTCGGCCGCGTATCGCTCGCAGGACCCCTGCTGCGACTGCGCACCGATGAGCAGCTCGTCGCGCTCTTCAGAGCGGGCCACGACGAGGCCTTCGGGACGATCCACGACCGCTACCGCGCACGGTTGTTCGCGTATGCGCGCCAGATGCTCGGCGGCTCGCGGTCCGACGCGGAGGACGTCCTGCAGGACGTGTTCCTGCGCGCGTACAACGCGCTGCGGACCGACGGGCGCGACGTCGCGCTGCGTGCGTGGCTGTACCGCGTCGCGCACAACCGCTGCATCGACCAGCTGCGCCGCCCCGCCCCGGCGGCCGAGGACATCTACGACATCAACCGCGGCGTGTCGACCGACCTGCTGGCCGAGGCCGAGCGGCGTGAGGACCTGCGGCGGCTGATCGCCGACGTGCGCGAGCTGCCCGAGCAGCAGCGCAGCGCGCTGCTGATGCGCGAGATGGAGGGGCTCTCCTACAACGACCTCGCGGCGGCGCTCGGCGTCACGGTTCCCGCCGTGAAGTCGCTGCTGGTCCGCGCCCGCGTCGGTCTGGTGGAGGCGATCGAGGCGCGCGACACCGCGTGCGTCGAGATCCGCGACGACCTCGCGTCGGCGTTCGACCGCGGCGTGCGGCCGAGCGGCCGCGCCAAGCGGCACCTGAAGGAGTGCGCGGGCTGCCGGGAGTACCGCGGCGCGCTGCGCGGGCTGGACAAGTCGCTCAACGGGCTGGCGCTGCCGACCGGTCCGCTGACGATGGTGATGAAGGTCTTGGGCATCGGCGGAGCAGGTTCCGGTGCTGCGGCCGGTGGCGGCGCGGCGGTGGTCGGTGGCGGCGGCGCGAGCGCGGCGGCGGGCAGTGGAGCCGTCGTCGCGGGCGGTGCGAGCGTCGCCACGACCGTCGGCGGCGGCGTGGTCGCGGCGACGGCGACGAAGGTCGCGGCGGTCGTCGCGGCGGCGGCGGTCGTCGGCGGCGGCGCGGCGGTCGAGCAGCACCACGCGCGGCACGCCGCGGCGGCGGCTCCGGCCGCGCATGTGGCCGTGGTGCCGCAGCGGCGCGAGGACCTCCAAGACGTCAGGGCGGTGCGGGTCAGCCGCGCTGCGGTGGCGAGCAGGCAGGCGGCGCGCGACGACGCGAAGACCGCGGTCGGCGCGCAGGTCACGAAGCTGCAGGCGGGCAGGGACGCCGCGGTCGCCTCGACGGGCGCCAACGCGGTCGCCGACCAGACGACCGGCGGCACGACCGCGCCGGACGACGCGACGCCGGATCCCGCCGCGAGCGGGACGACGGCCCCGACGTGGTCGGGCGCGAGCAGCGACACGACGGCGGCCGACCCGACGACGAGGACGAGCACCGACGCGAGCGGCACGACGGCCGCAAGCGGCACGGGCACGACGACGGGCTCCGCCTCCGGGACGACGACGGCCACCGGCACGACGACCTCCGGGACGCAGGCCTCCAGCGCCAGCACGACGACGACCGCGACGTCCTCCACGTCGTCCGGCACGGGCACCGGCAACGGCGGGAGCGCAGCGCCGGTCGCCTCCTCCCCGCCGGCCGCGACCCCGTCGCAGCCGGCCGGCTGAGCCGCCCCGCAGCACGTCGCGCTCGCACGGACGAGCGCGACGCGGCCCGGCGCAGCGCGCGGACATGTAGGGGTCGGTCGGGCGCGGTAGGGTCGCCCGATCGAGTACCTCGCGACATTGGACCATGAGGAGCTGTACGTCCGGCGCGGGCCGCGCTCCGGGTTGAACACGATCGTGGCCGTGCACTCGACGGTCCGCGGGCCGTCGCTCGGCGGCTGCCGGATGTGGACCTACGAGGACAACCGGCTCGCGATCCGGGACGCGCTGCGGCTCAGCGAGGGCATGACCTACAAGTCGGCCGTCGCGGGGCTCCCGCTCGGCGGCGGCAAGGGCGTGATCGTCCTCAAGCCCGACGAGCCGCTGGACGCCAGGCGCCGCCGCGCCGCGCTCCTGGACTTCGGCGAGACCGTCGAGCGCCTCGGCGGGACCTACGTCACCGCCGAGGACGTCGGGACCTCGACGCCGGACATGACCGTCATCGCCAGGCAGACCTCCCACGTCTCCGGCCTCTCGCGCCGCTCCGGCGGGTCCGGCGACCCGAGCCCGTTCACCGCGCTCGGCGTCCTCGCAGCGATCGAGGCGACCGTCGAGCGCGCCTTCGACTCACCGTCGTTGAAGGGCCGGACCGCCGCGGTCGTCGGCCTCGGCCACGTCGGCCTGCGCGTCGCCAAGCTGCTCGCCAGGGCCGGCGCGCAGCTCGTCGTCGCCGACATCGACCCCACCAAGAGGGCCGAGGCCGAGCAGCTCGGCGCCCGCTGGACGACGCCCGCCAAGGCGATGACCGCCGCGGTCGACGTCCTGGTCCCCTGCGCGCTCGGCGGCGTCCTCGACCACGAGTCGGTCCCGCGCCTGCAGGCCCCCGCCATCGCCGGCGCCGCCAACAACCAGCTCGCCTCCGCCGACGTCGCCGACCTCCTGCGCGAGCACGGCATCCTCTGGGCCCCGGACTTCGTCGCCAACGCGGGCGGCATCGTCAACATCTCCGTCGAGTTCGACCGCGCCGGCTACGACCCCGACCGCGCGAAGACCCGAACGATCGAGATCGGCGACACCATCCGCCGCGTCTTCGACGACGCCAGCTCGGCGCAGACGACGCCGCTCACCGCGGCGATGGCGCTCGCCGAGTCCCGCCTGAAGCGCTAGACGACGCCGTCGGACGACGCGTGGCTGACCGGCGCCGTCGGCGCCTGGGCGGCCGCGACGCGGGCGCGTTCGGCCAGGGCGTCCTCGAGCGTCTCGTCGGGCCAGTGGCCGTGCTCGTCGAAGAAGGCGCGGGCGTCGTCCTCGGAGTGGCGGTCCTTGTCGCCGTTGCGCATGACGTAGATGATCCAGCCGATCCCGATCACGCAGCAGACGCAGATGAAGATGCCGTAGATGTCTCCGACCATCGAGCGTCCAGGGTAGACCTTCCGCGCCTCAGTGCGCGTGACGGCCGATCTGGGAGAACCACTCGGGCCGATCCTCGACGCCCGCCGGCACGCGGCCCTCGTCGGCGAGCTTGTCGAGATGCGCGAACAGCGTCACGGTCGCGGGCAGCCGCAGCGCGTCCGGGACGTCGGACCACGCGGCGTCCAGCAGCGCGTCGATCGAACGCGCGCCGCCGTCCAGCGCGTCGACCAGCCGGCGCTCGCGGTCGCGGCGGTGCTCCAAGTACTCCAACAACTTCGCGTCGGCGTCCTCGATCAGCGGCCCGTGGCCGGGCGCGAGCAGCGCGAACCGCCGCGCGCGCAACCGCTCCAGGCCCGCGAGGTAGGACCCCATCGCCCCCGGGTCGGGCGCGATGAAGACGCTTCCGGACCCCAGGACCGCGTCGCCCGTGAAGCAGACCGGGCCGAGCGCGAAGCAGACGTGGTCCGGCGCGTGCCCGGGCAGCGCGATCGCCTCCAGCGGCCCGACCGCCGCGCCGTCCTCCGCGCCCCGGACCACCGGCACCGACGCCCCGGCGAGCAGCAGCGGCACCGCGCCCGAGTGGTCGGCGTGGCCGTGGGTCAGCGCCACGCCGCCCAGGCCACCGCGCGCGTCCACCTCGGAGCGGACGGCGACCGCGTGCGCCTCCAGGTCCGGCCCCGGGTCGATCACCCAGCAGGGCGAACGCCCCACGACGTACGTGTTGGTTCCCTCCAGCGTCAGCGGCGACGGGTTGTCCGCCCGGATCAGCGTGACGTCGTGCTCGGCCAGGAGCGAGGGCACGCCGCCCAGCGTACTCAGACCTTGACGCGGTCGGGCACGATCGGCCGCCGCGCCCACAGCACGACCACCACCGCCACGCCCACCGCCGAGACCGCGTACGCCAGCCGCGGCGACACCAGCGCCGTCAGCACGCCGCCGACGATGTAGCCGATCCCCGGCACCGCGGCCGCCGCGCTCTCCAGCAGCCCCGCGGCGCGCGCCTGGTACTCGTCCTCCACGGCCTCCTGCAGCGCGGTCATCACCGCGACCCACTGGACGCCGTTCCCGGTCCCGCCCAGCACCGACCCGATGCACGCGATCAGCAGCACCGGCGCGACCGCCATCACCGCGTAGCCCGCGCCGATCGCCGCGGTCGAGACCAGCACCAGCGTCCGCAGCGAACGCCCGCGCGACCGCGCGAACAGCCCGGACCCGATCAGGATCCCGACGCCCCACGACGCGATCAGCACGCCGAAGCCCAGCGACGTGGAGTTCAGCGTCTCCTTCGCGTAGACGACCTCGATCGGGATGATCAGCGTGAAGAACAGGATCGCGACCGCCTCGCCCGCGATCAGCCGCCCGACCGTCTCGTGGCCGCGCACGTACTCCAGGCCGTCGCGGACGCGCGCCCTCCACGATTCCCGCGGCCCGACCTCCGGCTCCGGCAGCGACCGGGCCGAGGCGACGAGCAGCAACGCCACCGCCAGGAACGACCCGGCGTCCAGCCACAGCGCGGTCGGCACACCCCACTCGTGGACGATGAACCCCGCCAGGACCGGCCCCGCCGCGCTCATGACCGCGAACACCACGTTGATCAGCGCGTTGCCGTCCCGCAGCGCGCCCGCCGGGCCCAGCACCGCGGCGATCGCACCCCGCGACAGCCCGCGCGCGGTCAGCGCCAGCAGTCCGTCGGCGAACGCGAACGCCACGACCGCCGGCAGCCAGAACGCGTGCCTGCCCGCCAGCGCGGCCAGCGCCACGAACGCCCCGGCCTCCAGCGCGTACAGCGACGGCAGGACGCGCGAGACGCGCCGGTGGTCCAGCCCCGCGGTCAGCCCCGGCGCGGCCAGGGCGGGCAGGAACTTCCCGGCCACGAACAGCAGCGTCACGGCCAGCGCGCTGCCCGTGCGGTTCAGCACCAGGATCGCGAGCGCGATCACGCCGAGGTTGTCGCCCAGCTCGTTGATCGCGTACGACGTCGCCAGCGCCGGGAACCCACGGACCCGCAACGATCTGCTCACCGGCGACACGGGCGTCAATCTAAACGGCTTCGCGGCGGCGAGGCTTCGCGGTCCGGAACTAAGGATTTGGCGAACTAGGCCGATAAGCAGGGCGTAATGGGCCGCAGGACCCTAGTTGCCGTGCAGAGCATCATGTTGACGACCGCACTGGTCGTCGTCGTGCTGACCTCGCACGCCTCCGACTGGCAGCCCGCCGGGCTCGTCGCCTTCTTGGCGGTGCTCGCCGTTGCCTCCGACGCGATGGCGATCGAGACCGCCTCGATGCGCCTCACGGGGTCGTTCATCGCGATCGTCCTGGCGATGGTCCTGCTCGGTCCGGCCCCCGCGGTCGCGATCGCCCTGCTGACCGTCGCGGTCGACGTCCCGCGCCTGAAGGACCGCCCGTCGGCCCTGATCGGCAACGCGTCCACCTACGCGGTCTTCCCGCTCCTCGGCGGCCTCGTCGCCCGCGCGTTCAACCTCAGCGCCGAGGACGGCCTGGACCAGGCGGTCGGCGTCGGCGTCGTCTTCGCCGGCGTGTTCATCCTCAACTTCCTGCTGATCGCGGTCCCGCACATCTGGACCGACGGCCGCTCGCTGGGCACGTCGTTCACGAAGATCCTCGTGCCGCTGCTGCCGAGCGAGGGCCTCGGCTGCGCGCTGACGATCGCCGCGGCGGCGACCTACCACGCGGTCGGCATCCCGGCCCTGGTCGCGGTCCTGATCGCGCTCTTCCTCTTCCAGGTCCTGACCCGCGCGCTGCTCCTCTCCCAGGAGCGCGCCGAGCAGCTGGAGGCGCGCTCGTCGCAGCTCGCCTCGCTGCAGGTCGGCGTCCTCGCCGCGCTGGTCCAGACGCTGTCGCTGCGCGACCGGATGACCGCCCGCCACTCGGCCGCCGTCGCGCGCTACGCCCGTGCGATCGCCGAGGAGGTCGGCTGCTCGAAGTCCGACCAGGAGCTCGTCCACACGGCCGGCCTGCTGCACGACATCGGCAAGTTCGCCTTCCCGGACCGGATCCTGCTGGCCAACCGCAAGCTCGACGACGACGATTGGAAGATCGTCCGCACGCACCCCTACCAGGGCGCGCGCCTCGTCCGGCGGATCAACGGCTACGGCCCGGTGGCCGAGATCATCCTCGCCCACCACGAGCGCATCGACGGCCGCGGCTACCCGCGCGGCCTGACCGGCGAGCAGATCCCGGTTCTGTCGCGCTGCATCTCGATCGCCGACACCTACGACGTGATGACCGCACGCGACTCGTATCGCGATCCGGTCTCCCAGGCCGAGGCGATCGCGGAGCTCCGCCGGGTCTCCGGCGCGCAGCTCGACGGCGACCTCGTCGAGGCCTTCATCCGTGTGCTGGAGCGCTCTGGACTCCAGTTCCAGCACACCACCGACGCCGATTTCGAGCGCGAGCTCGATTTCGAGGCGCGGGTCAAGGGCTACGCCCTGCCCCAGGCTGCGTAGGGTTCTGCAGCTTTCGCAGTGGGTGTTTGACTACACCACTGCAGCCTGCTAAAGCGGGCTTTTGCAGGGATTTCGCACGCTGTGGCGTGCTCCGAACCGCCCATCTGGACGGCGTAGGAACATAATCCCAACTGGATAGGACATACGTCCAAAGGTCTGTCCGATACCCAAAAGTGGGGATGGCGGAAAGGACGTCTGGCGCAGAAACTTGCGGAGCGCATGACGAAACGACGCCGGGCTGGCAGGCCCAATGGCGTCGTATCGCGTGCCGATATCCGTCCGTCCGCTAGTCGCTGCGGTGGTGCGCAGCGCGAACGTCTTGGGGGTGCACCGTGGGTTTCAAGAACTAAGTAGAACGCACGGCGAGTAGCTGTTCGAGGCGTCCTCCTAGAGGGCGCCTCTCGCCGTTAAGCGGCAAGTGCCGAACGATCTTGAATCGAATTGGTGCCGGCCTGGACGTTTGTGCGAGAGGATGGGCGCCGACGTGGATCGCCCCACCGCCTTGGATCTCGCGTTCCTGGACCTCGAGACGCCGCAGGCGCCGCTGGTCGTCGGCTGGACGCTGCGCTTCGACGGCGCGGCGCCGGGGGTTGCGGCGTTGCGGCGCTGGATCGATGCGCGGCTGGGCGGCGTGCCGCGGTTCCGGCGCCGGCTCGTGCGCGGCGCGTGGGTCGACGACGTGCGCTTCGACGTCGCGCGGCACGTGTTCGCCGTGAGCGCGGCGCGCGGGACGGCGCTGCGCGAGGTCGCGGGCGCACTGCTGAGCGCGCCGCTGCCGGAGGACCGGCCGCTGTGGCGGATGTACGTGGTGGACGGGGTCGACGGCGGCGGGTTCGCGATCGTCGGGCAGGCGCACCACGCGCTGGTCGACGGGATCGCCGCGATCGAGGTGGCGATGCTGCTGTTCGGGCCGGAGGCGCGGGGCGACGCGTCGTGGGTGCCCTCCCCCGCGCCGTCGCCGGCCGAGACGCTGCGGACGACCGCCGCGGCGCGCGTGCGCGCGCTGGCGGGCGCGGCGCGGGCGAGCGACGCGCTGCTCGGGAGCGCGGTGCGCGCGGTCGAGGGTGTGGTCGCGGCGCGGGGTGTCGCTCCATCGCCGCTGGAGCGCTCCGTGACCGCCCGGCGTGCCGTCGCCTATGCGGCGGTACCACTCGACGCGGTCCGGGCCGCAGGCGCCCGCCGCGAGGCGACGATCAACGACGTCCTGCTGGCCGCGACGTCGGTGGCGCTGCGCGGTGCGCTGCGCCGCCGCGGCGACGCGCGGGACGCGCTCCGGGCGCTGGTGCCGGTGAACGTCCGGAGCGGCGACGGCGCGGGCGGCGCGCTCGGCAACCGGATCTCGTTCCTGCCCGTCGAGCTGCCGGTCGGCGAACCGGACCCGGACCGCGCGCTCGCGACCATCCGGGCGCGCACCGCGGCCGCGAAGGCCGGCGGCGACGCCGCGGCGCTCGACGCGCTCGGCCAGGCCGCCGACGCGCTGCCCGGCGCAGGGCGGCGCGTGGTCGCGCGGGCGGCGGTCCGGGCGGTGCCGTTCTCGCTGGTCGTGTCGAACGTCCCGGGGCCGCCGGTCCGGCTGGAGCTGCTCGGCCGGCCGCTGCGCGCGATCCACCCGCTGGTCCCGCTCCTGCACGGCCACGCGCTGACGGTCGGCGCGGTGTCGTATGACGGCGTGCTGCACGTCGGGCTCGCCGCGGACGCCGAGGTGGTAGCGGACGTCGTCGACGTCGCGCGCGACCTGGAGGCGGCGTTCGACGCGCTGCGCGTCGCGGACGGGCCGCCGCAGCCGGGCACGACCCCGTGGCGCACGCGGGCCCGCGAGCGGCGCGCGGCTCAGCGCGCGGCGAACCGGTAGACCGGGCCGGACCCGGAGACCACGTAGACGCGTCCCAGCGCGTCCTCGCCGAACGAGTCGGCGCCCGAGACCATCCTCAGCCCGGGGATCTTGGCATCGCCCGTCGCCCTCCCGGACGCCAGGCGCGCGGAGCGCAGCTCGCCCTTGCAGTAGTCGGAGTAGACGTAGCGGCCGTACAGCCCCGGGACCGCACGGTCGCGCACGACGTAGCCGCCGGTGATCGAGCACCAGCCGTCGGAGTGCAGCTTGGTCAGGACCGGGAACCTCGCGCCGGGCGCGCTCTCGCCGGGGAAGTTGCGGCGCCGCCCCTCCCACGGCCGCCAGCCGTAGTTGCCGCCGCGCGCGGTGCCGCGGCGGGCGAAGTCGATCTCCTCGACCTGGTCCTGGCCGACGTCGCCGATCGTGAGGTCGCCGGTCGCGCGGTCGAAGCTGAAGCGCCACGGGTTGCGCAGGCCGTAGGCGTAGATCTCGGGCCGGGCGCCGCTGGTCCTGACGAACGGGTTGCCCGCCGGGATGGTGTAGGCCTTGCTGCCGCTCCTGGCCGGGTCGATCCGCAGGATCTTGCCGAGCGGCGAGCCCAGGTTCTGCGCGTTGCCGCGCGCGCCGTGCTGGTCGTTGCCGCCACCGCCGTCGCCGGTCCCGATGTAGAGCAGGTGGTCCGGGCCGAACGTGAGCTGGCCGCCGTTGTGGTTGGCCTCGGGGTCGTCGAAGACGATCAACGGGCGGGCGCTGTTCGCGTCCGCGGTGTCGTCGCTCCTGCGCCGGTACTCGACCAGGTGCTGCTTCTGGTCCTTGCCCGTGTAGTAGATGTAGAACAACCCGGACTGCGCGTAGCCGGGCGCGAACGCGAGGCCGAGCAGGCCCTGCTCGCCAGAGTCCTGGACCTGCGACCGGATGTCCAGGAACGGCGCCGGGAGCTTCCTGCCGCCGCGGACGACCCAGATCGTCCCGTTCTGGGAGACCACGAAGATGCGGCGCTTGTCGGCCGGGGGCGCGGTGACGTAGAGCGGCTGGTCGAAGCTGCCGACCTGGACGAGCTTGACGCCGCGCCTGGCGGCGGCGCCGGTCGCCGTTGTTGGTGTGGTCGCCGCTGCGGCGCCGGTGGCTGCGCCCGTCGTCTCCGCCGTCGCTCCGTCGCTCCCGCCGCCGCACGCGACGAGCGCGACGGCGAGCAGCACGGCGACGGCGACCAGCAGGGCTCCACGACGCGGCATGGCGCCGAGGATCGCAGAGCGCCCGGCGCGGGTGCGCCAGGTCTAGCCGCGCGACGCCTGGGCGCTGCCCGCGATGTCGACCCTCGGGCCGAGGAACTCCGGCTGCGCGCCGGTCACGACATCGCCGACGGCCTTGGTCCGGGCGAGCACCTCGCGCAGGTCGGCGAGCGTGCCCCTCGACCCGTAGTCCCTGCCCGCGCCGGCTTCCAACCCATAGGCCTTGAGGCCGGCGTGGTGCGCGAGCCACAGCGCGCGGGCCATGTGGAACGGCTGGGTGACGATGATCGCGCTCTTGACGTCGAAGACCTTGCGGGCGCGGACGACGCTGTCGAGCGTGGCGAAGCCGGCGTGGTCGGTGAAGATCACGCGGTCCGGGACGCCGAGGCGGACGAGCTCGCGGCGCATCGTGTTGACCTCGTCGTAGTTGGGCCGGCCGTGGTCGCCGGAGGCGAGGATCTTGTCGACGCGCCCGTCCTTGTAGAGCTGCGCGGCGGCGCGGATCCGGTCCTCGAGCATGCCCGAGGGGCGGCCGTCGGGCTCGACGAACGCGCCGAGCACGAGCGCGGCCTGGGCGTGGGGCATCGCCTTCGGGTCGGTCTTCGCGCCGCGGCCGCCGAGCAGGACGACCGCGTTCGCGATGCCGACGACCGCCGCCAGCACGACGCACATCGCCGCGCCGCCGAGCGCCATCCGGACCACCACACGCCGGTTCAGCATGCGCGCAGTCTACCCGAGCGCGTTGACCAATCAGGGCGCTGCAGGCGCCAGCCCGGAGAGCAGCTGGTCGACCGTGCGGTCGAGCGTCGCGTCGTCCGGGCGGCGGCGGGAGACGACCGAGGCGTGGAAGATCCAGCCGACGAGCAGCTCGGCGACCGTGCGCCAGTCGGCGTCGGCGCGCAGCTCGCCGCGGTCGATCGCGCGGGTGTAGACCGGCCTGCCCTGCTCGAAGCGGAAGTCGGCGAACGCCCGGAGCTGCTCGGCGACCGCGGCGTCCTGGCTCGCTTCACCCAGCAGCGCGGCGCCGACCGACGACGGCGAGGACGGCGCGACCTCCTCGCGGATCAGGCGCATGACGGCGACGAGGTCGTCGCGGAACGATCCGGTGTCCGGCAGCTCGACCGGCTGGTCGTGCGCGCGCTGGGTCATCGAGTCCAGGACGAGCAGGCCCTTGTTGGCGTAGCGCCGGTAGATGGTGGTCTTGGCGACGCCCGCAAGCGCCGCGACGCCCTCGACCGTGAGCCCGTGGTAGCCGCCCTCGTCGAGGAGCTGCAGGGTCGCGGCGAAGATCGCCCGGTCGGCTTCCGTGCTCCGCGGCCGGCCGCGTGGTCGCATGGCATCCGTCGCCATGGCGGGACTCTACCCGCGCGCCGCAAGCCGGTGGGAGAGCTTTCGCGGTGAGGCCCGCGACAGAATGGCTTCGCCGATGGCCATCGCCGAGCCCGTCACCCCGATCCGGACCCGCCTCGCCTCGCCCGGCGTGCCAGCCGCGCACGCCGGCCTGCTCGTCCGCGAGGACGCGCACCCCTTCGCGCTGGTCGGGCGCTGGGCGGGCGCGGCAGCGCTGGCGGGCGCCGAGCCGCTGGCGTTGGCGCCGGGCGCGGTCGCGGCGGGCGACCCCACGTCGGCACTCGGCGCGGTCGCGTCGGGTAACCCGATGGCGTTCCTCGACGCCCAGCCCACCGTGACTGGCGCGATTCCCGACGGCTTCGTCGGCGGCGGATGGTTCGGGGCGCTCGGCTATGGGCTCGGGCGGGCGCTCGAGCCGACACTCGGCGCGCCTCCGCCGGCACCGCGCGGCGAGGCGCTGCCCGCGGTCCGGATGGCGTTCTACGACCACGTCCTGCGCTGCGACGCCGAGGGCGCGTGGTGGTTCGAGGCGCTCTGGACCGACGCCCGCGCCGCGTTCCTCGACGCGCGCCGGGAGGAGCTCGCCGCCCGCCTCGCCGCCGCACCCGCGCCGCGCCCCTTCCGGTCTGGGGCCTGGCGGGCGACGCCGAGCGCCGCCGGCCACGCCCGCGCGGTCGAGGCGTGCCGGGAGCGGATCGCCGCCGGGGACCTGTTCCAGGCCAACCTCGCGCTGCGGCTGCGCGGCGAGGTCGAGGGCGAGCTGCTCGACCTCTTCACCACGGGCGCCGCGGCGCTGGCGCCCGACCGCGCGGCGTGGCTCGCCGACGGCGACGACGACGTGCTCGCCAGCTTCTCGCCGGAGCTGTTCCTGGAGCGCCGCGGGTCGAGCGTGCGGACCGCGCCGATCAAGGGCACGCGGCCCGCCTCGGGGCGTGACGAGCTGGCCGCATCCGCCAAGGACCGCGCCGAGAACATCATGATCGTCGACCTGATGCGCAACGACCTCGGCCGCGTCTGCGCGCCCGGGTCCGTTCAGGTGACGGCGCTCGCCGAGCCGCGCGCGCACGTCGGCGTCTGGCACCTCGTCAGCGAGGTCGTCGGCGAGCTGGCGCCCCGGACCGGCGACGCCGCGCTGCTGGCCGCGACGTTCCCGCCCGGCTCGGTGACCGGTGCGCCGAAGCTCGCGGCGATGGACGTCATCAGCGCCCTCGAAGGCACCGCCCGCCAGACCTTCTGCGGGGCGATCGGCTTCGCCTCCCCCACCGCCGGCCTCGAGCTCTCCGTCGCGATCCGCACCTTCGAGTCCACCGCCACCACCACCTGGCTCGACGCCGGCGGCGCCATCACCACCGGCTCCGACCCCACCGCCGAAGCCGCCGAATGCCTCGCCAAAGCCATGCCCCTGCTCGCCGCCATCGGCGCCACGCTCGAAGCGACGGACGACTCTGCGGGCGCGGCGGTGCCGCGGCCGTTGCGGCTCGGCGCCCATCCCGTCCCTCGCCCCGATCCTGCTCGCGGGGTCTTCGAGACGATCCTGGTTGTTGATGGGGTTGCTCTCGCAGTCGAGGAGCACCTGGAGCGGCTCGGGCGCGCGGCGCGGGAGGTCTACGGATTCGCGGTGCCGGAGGCGGTTGAGGCGTTGGTGCGGTACACGGCGCTGGAGCAGGGACGGTCGTGCCGGCTGCGGGTCGTGCTCGATGCGCGCGGAGATGTTGGTGTGGAAGTCGGCGAGCTGCCGGAGCCGGGCGACGTCGTATTGGAGCCGGTCGTCCTGGCCGGAGGGCTCGGTGACCGCAAGTGGCGCGATCGGCGCTGGGTCGACGCCGCCGAGCGCGCCACCGCGCCCGCGATCCCGCTGCTCGTCGACGCGGACGGCCAGGTGCTCGAGACCACGCGCGCCAACGTCTTCGCGGTCCTCGCCGACGACACGATCGTCACGCCGCCGCTCGACGGCCGGATCCTCCCGGGCGTCACGCGCGCAGCAGTCGGCGAGGCGCTCGACGCGCGGGAGCGCCCACTGACGCTCGCCGACCTCCACGCCGCGGAGGCGGTGCTCGTCTGCAACGCCCTGCGGGGCCTGGAGACGGTCACCCGGATCGGCAACCGTGCGCTCAGCGCACCCTCGGACCGCGTGCGGACATCGCTCTCACGGTTCCCACCGTTGCGGTAGTGACCGAACGCAGTTCGTAACGCACGATCGCGGCTGCGGCCACGGCTCCGGTACCCCCTTGTCGGGCCGTGGCCGCAGCTGACCTCGGCTGAGATCGATTTGCGGGCCGCCTCGTCGCGCCTGACGGCCGCCGGCCGGTCTCATGTGCTGGCGCACACGACGCTCAGCCAGCAACCGTCAGCCACAACGATCCGGGCCGCAAATCGACCTCAGGGCGCACGCACCGAGACACTAGAACGCCGTCGCCAGCGCGAACGGGTACACGGGCCCCGCGCCCTTCTGCCGCAGCTGCCCGCCGAGCATCGCCAGCGTCCAGCCGCTGAACCGCAGGTCGTCGACCAGCAGCGCAGACGCGCCCTCGACGACCTGCGTGACCGCGAACGCGCCCCGGACGTTGGCGACCTGCTGCGGCGCGTTGGCCATCTCGCGCTGCGGCGGCCGCTCGTCCACGCGCGCGAGCGCCTCCACGTACGGCAACCCGAGGGCCGCGGCCAGCCGCGCCGCGAAGTCCGGCACCAGCGTGCCCGACCGCGACGACGGCACCGCCGCCACCCACGCGACGCCGGGCGGACCCCAGCCCCGGATCGTCTCGGCCGCCGCGGCGACCAGCTCGTCGTCGAAGCGCCCGCTCGCCCGCCCGGCCTGCACGAGCTTGTCCCACCCGCCGTCGCCGAACCGCGCCAGCGCGCGGCCCTCCTCGGCGCGCACCGGCTCCGGGATCTTCCTCATGCGCCCGTCGTCGCCCGGCGCCATCTTCTTGACGTCCAACACGACCGGCCGCGACCGCAGATGCACCGCCGCGTCGCGCACGACCGCCTGGTCGAGCGGCCCATCCCAGCGCGCGCCCGCGCACACCGAGCAGCGCCCGCAGTCGGCGGGCTCCGGATCGTCGAGCTCCTCCTGCAGCGCGCGCATCAGGCAGCGCCCGTCGGCGCCGAACGACGCCATCGCCGCCTGTTCGCGCCGCCGCAGGTCGGTGATCCGGCTGTAGCGCTCGGCGTCGTAGACCCACTCGCGCGTCGGCCGCGCGATCCACTTCGTCCCGGCCCGGTCGACCGCGCCCTCCACGTCCAAGACCTTCAACAACCCCTCGATGCGGACCTTGCCGAGGTTGACCTGGGCCATCAGCTCCTGCGTCGAGGCGCCGTCGCCACCAACATCATCAAGATGCCCGAGCACGCGGTCGACGACCTCGCGCCGCGGGAACGCCTGCTCGATGAAGAAGTCCTGGATCCGCCGGTCCTCGGCGCCCCGCAACAACACCACCTCGGCGCGGTCGATCCCGCGTCCCGCACGCCCGACCTGCTGGTAGTAGGCGATCACGGATCCCGGCGCTTGATAATGAACAACGAAGCCGAGGTCGGGCTTGTCATAGCCCATGCCCAGCGCGCTCGTCGCGACGACCGCCTTCAGGTCGTTGCGCAGCAGCCGGTCCTCGAGCGCGATCCGCGTGTCGGTGTCGACCTCGCCCGAGTAGGACTCCGCCGCGATCCCGCGCGCGCTCAGGAACGCCGCGACCAGGTCGGCATCGCGCTTGGTCAACGTGTACACGATGCCCGAGCCCGGCAGCTCCGGCAGGTGCTGAGCCAGCCACGCCAACCGATCCGCCTGCGCGGGAAGGTCGACGACCTCGAAGCGCAGCGACGTCCGCCCCAGCGGCCCGCGATAGGTCCGCAGCGCGTCCTCGCCCCGCCCCGCGCGCAGCTGCTCGGAGACGTCGGCGACGACGCGGTCGTTCGCGGTCGCCGTCGTGCACAGCACGCCGACGCCGCCCGGCAGCTGCTCGAGCATGTCGCCGATCCGCCGGTAGTCGGGCCGGAAGTCGTGGCCCCAGTCCGAGATGCAGTGCGCCTCGTCGACCACCAGCAGCCCGACGCGCTCGGCGAAGACCGGCAGCATCGCGTCGCGGAACTGCGGGTTGTTGAGCCGCTCCGGGCTGATCAGCAGCAGGTCGACGGCGTCCTGCTCCAGCAGCGACGCCACCTCGGCCCAGCCCTCGCGGTTGGTGGAGTTGATCGTGTGCGCGCGCAGCCCGAGCCGCCGCGCCGCGTCGATCTGGTTGCGCATCAGCGCCAGCAGTGGGGAGACGATCAGCGTCGGCCCCGCGCCGGCCTCGCGCAGCAGCGCGGTCGCGACGAAGTACACCGCCGACTTGCCCCAACCGGTGCGCTGCACGCACAGCACGCGCGCGCGGTCCTCGACCAGGTCGCGGATCGCGTCCAGCTGGTTCTCGCGGAACTGCGCGCCGTCGCCGGCGAGCGCGCGGAGGTGGTCTTCTGCTCGGGTGTCGATCGCGGTGCTCATGACGTGCGCTTCACGGTACGTCGTCGCGCCGCCGGAACCGGCCGATCTGCGCAGAGTCGTGACGAAGTCGTCGCAGTTCTCACGCAATCGAAGGCCAAGACGTTGCACACGAACCATGGTTCGGCCCGGCCCGAAGGTTCCCGCGCGTAGCGTCGACCCCACGATGGGAGCCCTCGGCGCGGCGCTGGTGACGGTGGTCCTCTGGGCGTCGGCGTTCGTCGGGATCCGCGCGGCCGGCCACGACCTCGCCGCCGGCCCGCTGACGCTCGCGCGCCTCGCCGTCGGGACGCTCGCGCTCGGCGCGCTCGTGCTCGCCCGCCGGGAACCGCTCCCGCCGCGACACGCCTGGCCGCGCCTCCTGACCGTCGGCGTCCTCTGGTTCGGCGTCTACAACCTCGCGCTCAACCAGGCCGAACGCTCGGTCGACGCCGGGACCGCCGCGATGCTCGTCAACATCGGTCCGGTCTTCATCGCGATCCTCGCGGGCACCGTCCTGCACGAGGGCTTCCCGCGCACGCTCGTCGCCGGCTGCGCGGTCGCGTTCGCGGGCGCGATCGTGATCGGCGCCGCCACCTCCAGCGGCGGCGCCAGCGCCTGGGGCGCGGCGCTCTGCGTCCTCGCGGCCGCCGCTTACGCGGTTGCCGTCGTCGCCCAGAAGCCGCTGCTCGGCGGCACCACGAGCGCGCTGATGGTCACCTGGATCGCCTGCGCGGTCGGGCTCGTCTGCTGCCTACCGTTCGCGCCGCGGCTGGTCGCCGAGGCGGGCGACGCGCACGCCGGCAACCTCGTCTGGGCCGTCTACCTCGGCCTCTTCCCGACCGGGATCGCGTTCACCACCTGGGCCTACGCGCTCGCGCGCACGTCCGCGGGGAAGATGGGCGCGACCACCTACCTCGTCCCGCCGCTGGCGATCCTGCTCGGCTGGGCGGTCCAGGGCGAGACCCCGCCGGCGCTCGCGCTCGCCGGCGGCGTGCTGTGCCTCGCCGGCGCGGGACTTGCACGAAGTCGTGACAAACCGCGCGTCTTCCGCAACACGTCGGTCCCTACATTGCTGCCATGGCCGATCCGACGACGACGATCCTCCGCCTCACCGCCTTCACCGACACCCCCGACGGCGGCAACCCCGCGGGCGTGGTCCTGGACGCGGCGGCGCTGACCGACGCGCAGATGCAGCGGATCGCGGCCGACGTCGGCTACTCCGAGACCGCGTTCGTCACCAACACCACCAACAACACGGTCCGCTACTTCAGCCCGCTCGCCGAGGTGCCGTTCTGCGGCCACGCGACGATCGCCACCGCGGTCGCGCTGGCCGAGCGCGACGGCCCGGGCGAGCTGCTGCTCGTCACCCAAGCGGGACCGGTCGCGGTGACCACCGGGCGCGACGGCGACGGCGGCGCGATCACCGCGACGCTGACGTCGGTCTCGCCCGCGGTCGAGTCCGCCGAGGACGAAGACGTTGATGCAGCACTTGCCGCGCTGCGCTGGTCCTTCGACGACCTCGACCCGGACCTCCCGCCGCGCATCGCCTACGCGGGCGCGCGCCACCTCGTGCTCGCCGCGCGCACGCGCGAGCGCCTCGCCGACTTGGACTACGACTTCGAGGCGCTCAAGGCCTACATGTCGGCCCGGGACCTCACGACGCTCGCGCTCGTGCACCGCGACGCCGGCGACCCCGCGCTGTTCCACGCGCGCAACCCGTTCCCGGTCGGTGGCGTCGTCGAGGACCCGGCGACCGGCGCGGCCGCCGCGGCGTTCGGCGCCTACCTGCGCGCGCTGGGCCTCGTCGACCCGCCCGCCACGATCGCCATCCACCAGGGCGACGACCTCGGCCGCCCGTCGCGGCTGACCGTCGCCATCGACCCGGACCCCGCGTCCGGCATCCGCGTCTCGGGCGGCGCGGTGCGGATCCCGGCATGATCGAGACGCTGCGCCCCGGCATCCACCGCTGGACCGCGCGCCACCCGGACTGGCACCCGGCCGACGCGTTCGGCGCCGAGGTCGCGTCCTACGCGCTGACCGGCGACGACACCGGCACGCTGCTGCTGATCGACCCGCTGCTGCCCGACGACGCGCCGGATCTCCTCGACGACCTCGCGCGCGACGCCCGCGGCGGCGTGGCGATCTTCATCACGATCGGCTACCACGTGCGCTCGACCGCGGCGCTCGTCGAGCGCTACGACGCGACCGCCTACGGCCCGGACCCCGCCCGCCGCCGCAACCCGGACGTCCGGCCCCTCGACGGCCCGCTGCCCGCGGGCGTGACCGCGCACACGATCGGCCGCCCGCGCCGCTCCGAGCGGCCGCTGCACTTCCCGTCGCACCGCGCGATCGCCTTCGGCGACGCGGTCGTCACGACGCCCGAGGGCGAGCTGCGCATGTGGTGTCAGGACGCTGTCACGCCCGACCGCGAGCGGTTCTATGCCGAGCGCTTCGCGCCTACGCTGCAGCGGCTGATCGACCGCGAACCCCTTCACGTCCTCACAACACACGGATGTCCCCAAATGGACAACGGAGCCAACGTACTCGCGAGATGCGCGGCAAATCCGCCGTGGTTCCATCACTCCTGATAGCGGTCCCATAGCGGTACACGCAAGTTCCCCTTGCCAACGGGAACGCGAGAGTTTATGTTTGCGGCCCACCCGCTCCGGAGGCGCCCCACGCACCCCGGAGCAATCGTCCCATCCGCAGGAGGAGAGTAGTGCTAGCTGTTGCCCACGGGCCGCTACGGCGGTCCGTCGATGCCGCACGCCCGTTCGCGTGCGGCATCGCCGCCATGCTCGCGATCAGTACGTTCGCGACCGCCGACGCTCATGCCGACGCGGCCGCTGCGCCGCGCGTTCCCGAGCTCGTCTCGCCGTCCGACAAGGGCGGGAACGACATCTTCACCGCGATCCGCAACGCGAAGGACGGCGACACGATCGCCTACCAGTCGCTCGGCGCCTTCGCCGACGTCGGCGCCAACCCGCTGATGTCGGTCTACCGCAGCCACCGCACCGCGTCCGGCTGGGTCACCGACGGATCGCTGACGCCGATCCCCGCCTCGCCCGCTCCGGCCCTGAACGACAGCGCGATCCCCGCCGGCATCACCGACGACGTGTCGACGGCGTTCTACACGGTCGGGCAGGCCTCGGCGCTCACGCCGCTGGACCAGAACAGCGGGTACGACGTGGCCTCGGTCAACGGCGGCCAGTCGACCTGGCTCTCGCCGGGCCTGAGGCTGCCGGACACCGCCAGCGGCGACTCGATCTACGAAGGCAGCACGCCCGACGGCAGCCACGTGGTCATCGAGTCCACCAAGCAGCTGATCCCGAGCATCGCGGGCGGCACCAACCGCGTCTACGACTACTCCGCCGGCAGGCTGCGCCTGGCGTCGGTCCCGCCGTCCGGCGGCCCGAACCCGGCCTCCGAGGCCGCGCAGTTCGGCGGCGGCCACAACTTCGCCGGCCTCGGCCAGGCCGCGGACGCCCGCGCGATCTCGACCGACGGCTCGCACATCTACTTCCAGATGGACGGCCAGCTCTACGTCCGGATCGACGGCAAGACCACCAACCTGATCTCCGCCTCGCGCGTCGCGGGCGACCCGCGCGGGCCCGTCAGCGGCGCCGCCGCGAAGTTCCTCGGCGCCTCCGACGACGGCCACATCGTGTTCTTCAGCGCGGTCGTGCCGCTCACGAGCGGCGCGACGACCGGCGGCATCTACATGTACGACGAGGAGTACGACACGCTGCGCCGGCTCGCCGGCGTCGACGCCAGTGCCGGCCGGTCGATCCTCGGGTCGCTGCGGACCTCATCCGACGGCGCCCGGATCTACTTCGCCTCCAACGCCGCGCTGGCCCCCGGCGCGACCGACGACAGGCCCAACGTCTACGTGGCCGGGGACGTCCCGGTCACCTTCGTCGCCACGGTCGGCTTCGGCGACTCGTTCAAGCTCTACAGCAACGGCGAGTACAACAACGAGATCGCGCTGTCGCCCGACGGCCGCTCGCTGGCGTTCCCGTCCACGAACGTGCTGGCCGGACCGCGCGCCGGGCAGGCCGATGCGACGGCGCAGCTGTACCTCTACAACTTGGACGGCAACTCGGTGAGCTGCCTGTCCTGCCCGCCCGACGGCTCGGTGCCGGCCGGCGAGTCGTCGCTGCGCGACATCCCGGGCAACCAGCAGTCCACGCCGCCCGGCTTCGCCGCCGACGGCACCGTGTTCTTCGACTCGCCCAACCAGCTGACGGCCGACGACACCGACGGCAAGTACGACGTCTACGCGCACGACGCCGACGGCAACCACCTGGTGTCGGTCAACACGCCGACGCGGGACGCGCTGGTCGTCGGCAGCTCGGCCGACGGCCGCGACGTGTTCATCCGCACGTCCCAGACGCTGACCGACGACGATCGCGACGGCGGGTACGCCGACATCTACGACATGCGCGTCGGCGGTGGCTTCCCGTCCACGGCGACGACGCCGTGCGAGGGCGAGGCGTGCCGCGGACCGCAGTCGGCGCCGCCCGCGCCGGCCGCCGCGCCCACGTCGCTGACCGCGACCGACACGTCCGCGCCGGTGGTCTTCACGACGCCCGCGACGACGTTCAAGGTGTCGTCGATCTCCGCCGCCGCGCGGGCCACCTGGGCTCGGACCGGCAGGGTCACGCTGAGCGTCAAGGTCAGCGACACGGCGCAGGTCACGGCGAGGGCGACCGCCAAGCTGGCGGGGTCGAAGAAGGCGGCCACGGTCGCCTCGGCCACGCAGCTGCGCGAGGGTGCGGGCACCGTCAAGTTGGTGTTGACGCTCTCCTCCAAAGCACGCAGCGCACTGAAGCGCTCGCACAAGCTGACCGTGAGCCTCGCGGTCACCTGCACCGACAGCAAGAAGGCCGCGCACGCGACGGTCGTCCTGCGCACGAAGGCGGCGAAGCGATGAGCGCGCCGAACTCCTACCCCACGCACGAGGTCGCGATGTCCCGCACGACCACCCACCGCCTCCGCCGCCTCGCCACGCGCGTGGCGCGCGCCGGCGCCCTCGCCGCGGCGCTGGCCGCCGTGGCCGGTCCCGCCCAGGCGCTGGCCGACGAGACGCCCGGTCCGTACGACCTGACCGTCACGTCGTCCACGAACCAGGCCGGCGCCCACCCGGACGTCACGACGTCCTTCAGGCTCAGGACCAAGGACTACGGCGGGTCGGTCGGCGTCCAGCCGGTCGAGCCGATGAAGACCGTGCGCCTGTCGCTGCCCGCCGGCCTCGTCGGCGACGCCGCGAACGTCCCGCAGTGCGAGGCCTCGGCCTTCGGCGCCGGCGCCCTGGCGGGCGGCGGCTGCCCGGACGGCACGCAGGTCGGCATCGCGACCCTCCACGCGGATCTCGCCGGGCAGTACGGCGACATGATCCTGCCGGTGTTCAACGTCAACCCGGGGCCCGACAGGCCCGCGACGTTCGGCTTCAGCGTGCTGTTCCCCAACGTCCAGATCGGCTTCAGCGCCCGCACGGCGACCGACGGCGGGTTGGACACGGTGATCAACGGGATCAACGAGGGCGCGCGGATCGACGCCCAGACCCTGACGCTCTGGGGCAACCCGGCCGACCCGTCCCACGACGGCATGCGCGCGTCGTGCCTGGACCTCTTCGGCACGGGGCCGATGGATCCGTCGTCCTGCGCGCCGCACGGCATCCCGGCGACCGGCCCGTTGCTGCGCAACCCGACGTCGTGCACGCCGGCCGTGACGAAGATCGCGATCGCGACGTGGCCGCACCCCAACACGTACGCGACCGACGAGGTCACCTCGCCGGCGCCGACGGGCTGCGGTGACGTGCCGTTCAGGCCGTCGATCGCGGTCGCGCCGTCGGCGTCGTCCTCGGACGCGCCGACCGGCCTGGACGTGACGGTCGGCGTCGAGCAGAACCGCGACGCCGACGGCCTCGGCGCCGCCGACGTCAAGCGCACGGTCGTGACGTTGCCCGCGGGCTACACGATCTCGCCGTCGGCGGCCGACGGGCTGAAGGCCTGCGACGCCGCGCACGTCGGGATCGGCGCCGACGGGCCGGCCGACTGCCCGGACGCCTCGAAGGTCGGCAGCGCGACGATCGTCTCGCCGATCCTGGGCTCGCCGCTGACGGGTCCGATCTACCTCGGCCCGTCGACGTCGCCCGGGCACTACAGCGTGTTCGTGGTGGTCTACGGCCAGGGCATCCGCCTGAAGCTGCCGGGCGACATCGCCGCCGATCCGGCGACCGGCCGCCTGACCACGACGTTCGACAACACGCCGCAGCAGCCGTTCACCACGTTCTCGCTGCACTTCGACGGCGGAGACCGGGCTGTGCTCGCCTCGCCGACCACGTGTGGGACCGGCGACGCGACCGCGACGGTCACGCCGTGGTCGTCGCCGGAGGGCAAGGACGTGTCCTTGACCACGCCGGTCGCGCTGGGCGGAGGCGACTGCGCCAACGGCCTGCCGTTCGCGCCGAAGCTGGTGGCGGGCGTGAGCAACGCGCAGGCGGGCTCGTCGAACACGGCGTTCGCGCTGGCCGTCATGCGTGACGACCGCACGCAGACGCTCGGAGCGATCAGCAACGTCGTCCTTCCTCCGGGTCTGACGGCGAAGGTCGGCTCGGTGCCGCGCTGCGACAGCGTCCGGGCTCAGGCCGGGACGTGCGGCGCCGCGTCGAAGGTCGGCACGGTCGACGTCACGGCCGGGCCGGGCGCCGACCCGCTGCACCTCAGCGGGACCGCGTACCTGACCGAGGGCTACAAGGGCGCGCCGTACGGGCTCAGCCTGGTGGTCCCGGCGCTTGCGGGTCCGTACGACCTCGGGACCGTCGTGATCCGCTCGGCGATCTCGGTCGGCCCGGACGCGCGGATCTCGGTCCAGACCGACCCGCTCCCGCAGATCCTGGCCGGGATCCCGCTGCGGCTGCGCTCCGTGGCGCTGCGGCTCGACCGCGCCGGGTTCATGGTCAACCCGACGTCGTGCGCCGACGCCGCGGTGACCGCGACGCTGGCGGGCTCCGGCGGTGAGAAGACCGACGCGGTCAGCCGCTTCGGGCTCAACGGCTGCCGCGCGCTGCCGTTCACGCCGAGGATGACCGCGAGTGCGGTCAGGAGCACGAAGGCGGCGGGCGCGGGCCTGCACGTCGGGATCACCCAGGCCGCCGGCCAGGCGAACCTGAAGACGGTCGCGGTGACGCTGCCGGCAGGGCTGGCGATCAAGTTGAAGGCCTTGGGCACGGCGTGCTCCCAGGCCCAGCTCGACGCCCGCGCCTGCCCGGCGGCCTCGAAGGTCGGCGGTGCCAGCGCGGTCACCCCGCTCCTGGACGTCCCGCTCAAGGGCGCGGTCTACCTGGTGCAGGGCGGCAGCTCGCTGCCCAAGCTGGTGGCCCTGCTGCAGGGCGGCGGGCTGACGATCCCGTTGACCGGGAGCACGTCGGTCAGCAGGGGCGGCCGGATCGGGACGACGTTCAACGCGATCCCGGACGTGCCGATCTCCGCGTTCGACCTGGACCTGCCGCACAACAGGCGCCAGATCCTCGACACGGCGTCGTCGTGGCCCGCCTGCGGCGCGGCCGGCAGCGTGGTGTTCACCGGCCAGAACGGCGCGCGGCTGACCCGCACGCTGCCGGTGACGACCAGGTGCACGGCGGCGAAGAAGACCGCGCGCAAGCAGGCCACGCGCAAGAAGTAGCAAGCTCCCCACCCACACAGTGAGAGCGAAGACGGGGGCCGCGCAAGCGGCCCCCGTTGACGTTGTGGGGCGGGTGAGTGGTCCTGCGCGAACGCGGCGAACTGGCCCTGGGCGACGCGGGGCCGCGCGAATACGGTCCGGACCATGAGCGGATCTCGTGTGGCACCGGCGACCGGCCTGCAGGCCCGGATGGCGCGGATGGTCGCGACGCGCATGATCGGCGGCGAGGGCGCGGAGATGGCGGCGATCTACGCCAACCACCCGCGGCTGGCGCGCGCGTTCACCTTCTACGACCGCGCGGTGAGCCGGCGCAGCAGGACCGTCCCGGAGAAGTTGATGAAGCTGGCCGAGCTGAAGGCCGCGACCGTCGTCGGCTGCGAGTTCTGCATCGACATCGGCTCCGCCCTGGCCCGCGAGTCCGGCCTGACCGACGCCCAGCTCCTCGCCCTCCACGACCCCGAGCCCTCCGGCCTCTTCAGCGCCGACGAGCTCCTGGTCATCGCCTACGCCCGCGCGATGACCCTCACCCCACCGACCGTCGACGACACGGCCGTCCAACAGCTCACCGCCCGCTTCGGCACCAAGGGCCTCTTCGAGCTGACCTACCTCATCGCCTGGGAGAACGTCCGCGCCCGCATGAACTCGGCGCTGGAGATCCCGGTCGGCGGCTTCTCCGAAGGCAAGGTCTGCGCGCTGCCCGCGGCGAGCGCTGCGCCGGCGCGCAGCGAAGCGGTCGCTTAACGAGGAAGGGCCGCCTCGGGTCGAGCGGCCCTTCGGTGCTGCTGTATCGGGGCGCCCGGATTCGAACCGGGGACCTCGCCGACCCGAACGGCGCGCGCTACCAGGCTGCGCCACGCCCCGAGGTACGGAGCAAGTCTACCCGGACGTGCCCGCGACGGCCTTGTAGTAGCGGACGGCCAGGCCGGTGATGAGGGTTTGCAGGGCTGCGTCGAGCTCGGAGCCCTGCGCCGCGGCCCATGCCGCGAGGCCCTCGTCCTCGATCGCCTGGGCCTCGGCGATGACGTCGTCGCACAGCTCGGGATGACGATCGGCGAAGAACGCGCCGATCGAGTACAGCCCGGTATCCGTCAGGGACCCGAGGAGGTCCTCGTCGCTCACTGGCCTCCGGCCCTGCCACCGCCCAGCAGGGCGCCCGCGGTGTCGGTCACGGTCCTGGTCACGTCGTCCACCGTACCTCCGAGCGCGGCGCCCGTGTCCTTGACCGCCTGCCCGGCGGTGCCGCCGACGGTGTCGCCGAGCCTCTGGGTCACGCCGCCCACCGCACCGCCCAGCGAGGGCGGCGTCTGCGGCGTCGCCGCCGGAGCCGGCTGCGTCAGCGCGCCGAGGTTCGGGTCGATCAGCGGCGCCTGGGCGCCCGTCCCGGACCCGCTGCCCGTCGCCTGCTGGGCCGCGCCGGTCGCGCCGTCGACCGCGGTCCTGACCGGAGTCGCCGACCTGGTCGCCGAGGACCCGCCGGAGGTCGAGTCGCCGCCGGAGTCCTTGGCCGACGCCGTCGAGGCCGAGTCCCTCGAGCCCGACGAGCCGGACCCCGAGGACCCCGAGGAGCCCGAGCCCGAGCCGCTGAACGACGGGCGATCGCTCGCGCCGGTCGTGCTCTGCTGCCCGGCCACGCTGCCCGCCGCGGCGCCCGCCGACGAGCCGTGCGACGACGCGCCGGTCCTCGTCTTGCTCGCCACGGTCCGATGGGTCGACGACCTGCCGCCGGACGCGCTCCCGGAAGAAGTCCCATGCGAAGACGACGCGGTGCTCGCCGGCGACGACCCGCCGTGCTGGACGACCGCGGCCGGCACGTCGCGGTGCTTGGCCGCGTCGCCCCGCGCCTTCGCCGCGTGATCCGCGGCGCCCGCGCCGACGCCGGCGACCGCGACCGCCGTCGCCACCGCGGCGCCCTTCATCCACCCGGCCATCGACGGCTCGCCGTACTGCGCGGCCACCATCGACGCCTTCGCGGCGACCGCGCTGCCATGCGAAGCGGCGTCCGAGGACCCGCCCGGCAGCCACCTGCGCTTCAGGAACGCCGGCAGCGGCAGCAGCCCCGCGAGCTTCGCCCGCACCGGGCGCCGCGCCATCGCGCCGGCGTCCAGCCCGGCCATCACGGCCTGCTTGCGGCACGGCTGGCAGGCGACGACGTGCGCCGACACCCGCCGCTGGTCGCGCATCCCGAGGCGGCCGCCCGCAGAAGCGCCCCGCCCGATGATCTCCTGGATCCGGACGCAGCGCTCGCCGGTCCGCAGCTCCTCGTACTCCTCGGTCAGCCGCCGGCGCGCGCGGAACAGCGTCGACTCCACCGACGCGCGCGACATGCCCAGCCGGTCGCCGATCTCGCGGTAGGAGAGACCCTCCAGCTCGCGCATCACCAAGATCTGATGGTGGGCCTCCGAAAGCCCGCCGAACGCGCCCGTCAGGTTCGCCAGGTCCTGCTTGCCCTCGACCGCCGCCTCCGGCGACGCGCCCGTCGCGTGCAACTTGCCGTGGTCGGCCGGCGCCAGGCCGTGCCCGTCGTCCGCGTCGATCGAGACCTCCTCGGCGCGCTTCGAGCGCCGGAACTGGTCGATGCACGCGTTCTTGGCGATCTCGTAGATCCACGGCTTGAAGAGGATGTCGCGGTTGGTCGCGCGCATCCGGCGCAACGCGCTGACGAAGACCTCCTGCGTGAGGTCCTCCGCGCGCCCGTGGTCGTGAACCATGCCGAAGATGTAGGCGCTGATCCGCCGGTGGTAGCGGTGGTACAGCCGTTCGAAGGCGTGGTCGTCCCCAGCCCGGACGGCCTGCACCAGATCGTGGTCTGTGACGTCGGGTCGGCTCCGCGCGGTGGCGGAGACGCCCGGTGCGGCGAGCGTTGCCAAGATCCCAGTCCCTGTCCAGTTCCTCCGTGCGACGACTCCCCAGCAGCCGCTTGGAGGGAACTCTAACGTTTCTTACCCACACATGCCGCAGATCAAAGACCTCATCGCCCACCTGGACCGGCTGCTCGAAGCCGACGAGTTCAAGGACTACGGACCCAACGGCCTCCAGGTACCCGGGCGTGACGAAGTTCAGACAGTCGTCACGGGCGTCTCGGCGAACGGCCCGCTGATCGACGCCGCCGTCGAGGCCGGAGCCGACCTCGTCCTCGTCCACCACGGCCTCTACTGGCGCGGCGATCCGCAGCAGATCACGCCGCTCCTGCACCGGCGCCTGAAGCCGCTGTTCGCCCACGACGTGAACCTCGCCGCCTACCACCTGCCGCTCGACGCGCACCCCGAGCACGGCAACAACGCGCTGCTCGCCCAGCGCCTCGGCGGCGTCAACGCGCGCCGCTTCGCGGGCATCGGCGTGGCGATCGACTTCGACACGCCGCTCACCATCGAAGAGCTCACCCACCGCGTCCGCGACGCGGTCGACGGCCGCGAGCCGCTCGTCGTCCCCGGCGGACCCGACACCATCAACAACATCGGGATCGTCTCCGGCGCCGCGACCGACGACGTGCTGACCGCGCTCGACGAGGGCCTCGACGCGTTCCTGACCGGCGAGCCCGCCGAGCGCGCCTACTCGATCGCGACCGACGCCAACATCCACTTCCTCGCCGCCGGCCACCACGCGACCGAGACGCTCGGCGTCCGCCGCCTCGGCGACCTGCTGGCGCGCGAGTTCGGCGTCCGCCACATCTACGTGGACGTGCCGAACCCGATCTGAGCCAGCGCCCGGATCGCGGGCTCCACCGACGGCTCGGGCAGGTTCGCGTAGCCGAGCAGGACGCGCGCGACGCCGTCGTGCTCGTAGCCGAACACGCCGATCCCGCCCTCCCACGCGCGCGAGAGCAAGGGCCCCAGCACCACGCCCTCCGGAAGCCGCGCCGAGACGTGCAGCCCCGCCGAGATCCCCTCCAGCTCGACCTCCGGGACCCACCGCTCCGCAGCGCTCACCAGCGTGTCCCGGCGCCGCCGGTAGACGCCGCGCATCCTGCGCAGGTGCCGGTCCAGCTCGCCGTGCTCGATGAAGCGCGCCAGCGCGAGTTGATCGAGCACCGGCGTCCCGCCGTCGGCCAGCGCTTTGGCCTCGCTGACGCCCTCGACCAGCTCCGGCGCGACGACCATCCACCCCAGCCGCAGCGCCGGCGCCAGCGTCTTGGACGCCGAGCCGAGGTACGTCACGCGCGCGGGCGCGAGCGCCTGCAGCGCGCCGACCGGGTCGCGGTCGAAGCGGTACTCGCCGTCGTAGTCGTCCTCGATGATCCACCCGTCGCGCGCCGCGGCCCACTCGACCAGCGCCGCGCGCCGCTCCGGCGCCAGCGCCATCCCGCGCGGGTACTGGTGCGTCGGCGTGCACAGCACCGCGCCGATGCCCGCCGCGTCGAGGCCGTCGACGACGAGCCCGCCCTCGTCGACCGGGATCGGGACCACCCGGAGCCCCTCGCGCGCGAAGACCATCCGGTGCGGCGGGAAGCCCGGGTCCTCGACGCCGACCCGCTCGACTCCCGCGCGCCGCAGCGTCCGGGCCAGCAGCGAGACCGCCTGCATGATCCCGGTGACGACGATCACGTCGCGCGGCTCGGCCGCCACGCCGCGCGCGCGGCCGAGGTAGGACGCCAGGACCGTCCGCAGCTCCCCCGCGCCGACGCGGTCGCCGTAGTTCAGCGACGCGTCGGGCAGCTCGCGCAGCGCGTCGCGCAGCGCCGCGCCCCACGCACGCCGCGGGAACGCCGACAGGTCGGCGGCCAGCGTGCGCAGGTCGAACCGGACCGGCGGCGCCAGCACCTCCTCCTTCGCCGGCTCAGGATCGTGGACCGCTACGGAAGCCACACGAGTGGCAGCCCCTGGTCGCGCCACGAGGAAGCCCTCGGCCGCCAGCTGCGCGTACGCCTCGACGACCACGCCGCGCGACACGCCGAGCTCCGCGGCGAGCGCGCGGGTCGACGGCAGCGCGGTCCCGCCGTGCAGCGCGCCGCGCCGGATCCCGTCTCGCAGCTGGTCTTCCAGCTGTGCGCGCAGCGGCACGTCGCCGTCGCGGTCGACGTTCACCAACAGGTCCAGCCCGAGCCGCTGCTGCTCGCCCGACGAGGTCACCACCAGGACTCTTGCAGGTCGCTTTCCGGTCGCGTATCGGACCGGAATCCGTGCGTTTGCCGAATCGGCTTGCCCCCGTCCGGCGACGGCGCTACGTTGCATCCGTCACCAACTCCCCCCACATAGGAGGCATGCCGATGGCTATTCACCTCACGCCGACCGAGATGGCCCGCGAGTGCGGTCTCGAACGGCGCGACGTCATCGAGAAGTGCATGGAGATGGGCGTCCCGATCTTCCAGGGCCGCATCGACAAGACCCTCTTCCTCGCGTCGCTCGAGGATCTGGGCAGCCCCGCGGCACGGGAGGCGCAGGCCACCGCTTAGGGCGGTCGTCGTATGCGACTCGCGCGCAGGCCGCGCGGACCTTAGACTCCTCCGCTGACACGGTGTCAACGCAGGAGGAGGAGCACCATGGAGGCTGGCACCACGCCCGCCGAGGGGACCGGGTCGGCGACCATCGCCGACATGTGCCTGGCGGCCGCCGCCAAGTACGGCGACCAGGTCGCGATCCAGCACAAGGTCGACGGCGCCTGGCGTGACGTCACCTTCGCCCAGGTCGGCGAGATCGTCACCGAGATCGGCCTGGGCCTGATCGCTCTTGGCCTGCAGGCCGGCGAGCGCGTCGCGATCCTCTGCAACACGCGTCCCGAGTGGGCGTACGCGGAGTTCGCGATCAGCGCCGCCGGCGCAGTCGCCGTCCCGATCTACCCCACCAACTCGCCCGAGGAGTGCGAGTGGGTGGCCGGCAACTCGGAGGCGGTCGTCATCGTCTGCGAGGACGCCGAGCAGGTCGCGAAGATCACCGCGGTCCGGGATCGGCTCCCGGCGCTGCGCAAGGTCATCGCGATCGACCCGAGCGGCGACGTCGGCGACGCGATCTCGCTGGACGACGTCCGCGCCCGCGGCAACCGCCGCGACGCGCACCTGCTCACCGACCGCACCGCGGCGGTGAGGCCCGAGGACCCGTTCACCTTCATCTACACCTCGGGCACGACCGGGCCGCCGAAGGGCTGCGTCCTGTCGCACGGCAACTACCGCTCGGTGCTCGACATGGTCGAGGAGCGCGGGTCGATCGGCACCGGCGACGACCTGATCTACCTCTTCCTCCCGCTGGCCCACGCGTTCGCGCTGCTGATCCAGCTGTCGGCCGTCGACCTCGGCGTGCCGATCGCCTACTACGGCGGCGACACCAAGGCGATCGTCGGCGAGCTGATGGAGGTCAGGCCGACCTACCTGCCGTCGGTCCCGCGCATCTTCGAGAAGATCTACACCTTGGCCCAGCAGCAGCTGGCGCCCGAGGAGCTCGACACGATCCGGACCGTCGGCGGCCAGATCCAGGACCTCGAGGTCCGCGGCGAGCCGGTCCCGGAGGAGCTGCGCGCGTCGTTCGCCGAGCTGGCGCCGAAGACCGCGTTCGTCAAGGGCCTGTTCGGCGGCCGCGTCCGCGAGGCCGTGACCGGCGCCGCGCCGATCGCGCACGAGATCCTGGAGTTCTTCTGGGGCTGCGGCATCCCGGTGATGGAGGGCTACGGGATGACCGAGACCTCGACGGTCGCGACGTCGTCGCGACCGGAGGCCCACCGCTTCGGCTCGGTCGGCAAGCCGCTGGCCGGCGTCCAGGTCAAGATCGCCGACGACGGCGAGCTGCTGATCAAGGGCACCAACATCTTCGGCGGCTACTACAAGAACGACGACGCGTCGTTCGGCGCGGTCGAGGACGGCTGGCTGCACACCGGCGACCTCGGCTCGATCGACGCCGACGGCTACGTGTACATCACGGGCCGCAAGAAGGACATCATCATCACCGCGGGCGGCAAGAACCTCACGCCCGCCAACCTGGAGAACGACCTCAAGCAGACCCGCTGGGTCTCGCAGGCCGTGATGCACGGCGACCGCCGCCCGTACCCGGTGATGCTGGTCACCCTGGACGAGGAGGAGATCGTCCCGTGGGCGCAGGCCGAGGGCATCGAGGACACCTCGATCGCGTCGCTGGCCGAGAACGAGAGGGTGCGCGCGATGATCCAGGAGATCCTGGACGCCGCCAACAGCAAGTACGCGCAGGTCGAGCAGGTCAAGAAGTTCGCGATCCTCGACCACGACCTGAGCCAGGAGACCGGCGAGCTGACGCCGACCCTGAAGGTCAAGCGCAACGTCGTCAACGAGAAGTACGCCTCGTTGTTCGACGGCCTGTACTGAGGTCAGCCCTGGAGCGTGGGGTCCTGCGAGAGGTCCGCGGTCGCGCGGACCTCTCGGTCCACGTAGCTGACCGTCACGTCCGACGGGCGCGCGAGCAGCTCGCCGATGTTCGTGACGTAGTGCGTGTAGTCGTTGCTCGCGTAGTGGGCCCGCAGCGACTGCTCGCCGTCCCAGCGCATCGTCAGCGTGTACTCGCCGACGTCCGCGCCCAGCGGCTGCGAGGCGACGGCGCCGAGGCAGCCGTCAGCTTCGGACGAGCGCTCGGCGTGCTCGGCCAGGAGCGTGCGCAGCTCCTCGGCGCGGCCGCCGAGGCCGTGGATCTCCGCGTGGATGATGAGGCTCATGCTGAACGGCATGGTGTCATGTAGGTGATGGTCCCGGAAGAACCGCGCTTCGTCGTCGGGCTGCACGACGCGACCACGTTGCACTACGACCTGCGGCTGCAGTTCGGCGACGTCGCGCGCTCGTGGGCGGTGCCGAAGGGGCCGTCGCTGGACCCCGCGGTCAAGCGGCTCGCGGTCCCGGTCGAGGACCACGGGCTGGACGCGCTGGACTTCGAGGGCGTCCACGGCGGCGGGCGCGGGACCGGCGCGGTGATCGTCTGGGACGAGGGGACCTACGCGCTGCGCAGCGAGCGCGACGGGCACCTCTCGTTCGTCCTGCACGGCACGAAGCTGCACGGCGCGTTCGCCCTCACCGCGACCGGGCCGAGGCGCTGGGTGCTGGTCAAGATGCGCGACGAGGCGGCGCTGCCGGGCTACGACGTGGTCGCCGAAGAACCGCTGTCGGTCCGGTCCGGGCGCACCTGGCAGGAGGTTGCCGCGGGATTAGGGTGAGCTTCAGGGTCCACGCGTTGCAAACGAACCCGTACCCTGTAGTCGTGCGTACGGATCCGACCGACAACGGCGGGCTGTTCGTCGGACGCCGCCCGGGGACGGCGCCGACCAAGTACCGCGCCCTTCCGGAGCGCGGGACGGCGGCGCGCCGGCGCCTGGACAGGCTCGGCGCCCACGGGCTGCTGGCGATCGAGATCGTCATCTCGCTGCTGTTCTGGGGCCCGATCCCGGCCGGCGCGCTGTGGCTCGCCTCGCGCGTGCAGTACTGGGGCGCGAACGTCGGCGTCGCGATCCTCGTCGCGTTCATCGCGATGATCGTCGCGCTGATGGGCGGGCTGATGATCCTCAAGCGCGTCGACCACGCCTGGATCCTCGTGCGCCGCGCCGCCGGGATCGACCAGCGCAACGGCGCGATGGGCCGCGTCTTCGCAGTCACCGCCGCGGTCTGCGCGATCGTCTTCGCGTTCTGGTTCATCGTCATCAACGGGCCCGGCTCGTCGTCGTTCAGCGGCCAGGGCGGCTGATGGCGGAGAGGAAGCGCGGGCTCTTCGGCTACTACAGGCAGTTCGAGGGCCTGAGCGAGGAGGAGGTCAACACCAGCCTCCGCGAGGCCGCCGCCGAGCGCCGCGCGAAGGAGCTGGCGCGCGTCGATCCGCTCGACCTCTCCCGCACGACGTGGCCCGAGTACCCGCCGCCGGCGATCGTCAACGCCATCACCTTCGCGGCGCGGCGCGGGCTGCACCGCTACCTGGACCGCTCCAGCAGCGAGCTGCGCTCCGAGCTGGCCCACCGCCACGGCGTGGCCGAGGGTCGCCTTGTTGTAGGAGATGGTGTCGCGCAGCTGATCTCGGAGGCCGCGGCCGCGCTGCTGGAGGCCGACGACGAGCTGATCACGCCGTGGCCGTCGTACCCGCTGTATCCGGTCGTCGCCCGCCACGCGCGCGGCGTCGCGGTGCCGGTCGCGGGGTTCGGGGTCGACGACGTGCTGGCCGCGGTCAACGACCGCACGCGCCTGGTCGCGCTGTGCAACCCGAACGACCCGACGGGCGAGTTGTTGTCCTTGGGTGAGCTGCGGCGGTTGTTGGAGGGGTTGCCCGAGCGTGTGGTCGTCCTGCTCGACGAGGCGCTGCGCGACTTCGTCGACGCCGAGCCGGTCGACGCGACGCTGGCGTTGTTGGAGGACTTCCCGCGCCTGCTGATCTTCCGGACGTTCTCGAAGGCCTGGGGGCTGGCGGGGCTGCGCTGCGGCTACGCGCTCGGCGGCCCGGGCGCCGAGCCTCTGCTGGAGCAGCTGGCGCCCGAGCTGGGCGTCAACGAGCTGGCGCAGGCCGGCGCGCTGGAGGCGATCCGGACCCAGGAGCGCATGCTGGAGCGCCGCCGCGCGGCGATCGCCGAGCAGCGCACCGCGCTGACCGCGGCGCTGAGGGAGCGCGGGGTCGACGTGCCGGAGTCGCAGGCCAACATCCTGTGGTTGCCCGCGCCGGGGCCGCACGGCGCTTCCGACCTCGCCACGAAGCTGGACCGCGCGGGGATCGCCGTGCAGACCGGCAACGGCGTCGGCGCGCCGGACCGGGTCCGGCTGACGATCCCGCACCGGCCGGAGGACGCCGCGCGCCTGCTGCGCGCGCTGGACCTCGCGGCCGAGCAGGCGCTGTAGGCCGCCCAAGGTCTATGACAAGTCGTCGGTGTGGTCGCCCTGCGTGGCGGTCGTGCCGTCGGCGAAGTGGCTGACGAGCTGGATCCTGCCGCTCGGGAACGAGCCCGGGAACGCGATCACGAACGCGTGCGACGGGCCGGACGGGCGGATCGTGCGCGTCTGGGTCGGCGCGATCACGGTGATCGAGACGACGCCGGGCAGGGCGACGCCGGAGAAGACCGTGGCGCCGGGGTCGTGGCGCAGCGCGATCCGGCCGTGGTCGCGCGCGGAGCCGGGGCCGGTGTCGTCGACCGTCACGCCCGCGGAGAACCCGTACACCAACGGGTGGTTGTGCGACATCTTGAACCTGCCCGTCAGCGCCGGGCAGTTGTAGGCGAAGCTCGACTGGTCGAAGAAGACGTCGGTGCGCGGGTCGAGCTGGCCGACCCCGTCGCCGACGACGCGCCCCGCGTTGCCCGTGCACCATGTGCCCTGCGGGCCGCGGACGACCGCCATGCCCCACGGCGCGCCGCCGTCGGGGTCGGGCGCGCGGGCGGCGAGCCGGCCCTGCGCGAGCGTCGGGCGGAACTGCATCGTGCGCAGCACGCGATGTTGATGGCCTTGGTCGTCGACGGCGTAGGCGGTGGTGGCGCGCGGCAGCGCGCCCTGCGGCGCCAGGAACGCGATGAACGCGCGGCGGTCGGCGCTGCGGTGGAGGTCCGCGGTCCCGACGCTGCGCGGGGAGATGTTGATGGCCTTGACCGCGACGGGCGCAGTGCCCCAGACGACCGTGGCGAGCGGCTGCGGCTCGCCGTACTCCGGGTGCGAGGCCCAGGTGGTCCAGACGGCGCTGTCGTGGTCCTCCGGCAGCGGCTTGCCGTGCGGTCGGCAGTTGCGCGACCCGGCCTGATGGCCGGCCGGGACGGGGCGGAACGTCCCGCCGCCGTCGAGCCAGCCGAACGTGCCGTGGTGGATCCGGCCGAGCTCGACGCAGTCCTTGACGCCCAGCAACTCCCTGCCGATGTGGCTCAGCGGCACGCCCTTGGGCAGGATGTTGGTCCCGCTGAAGGCGCGCAGCGCCCAGTCCGGGCCGCCGGCGGGGTCGGGCGCTGTGAGGAGGATGCGCGGCCTGGTGGTGGCGTGCATGCCGTGCTGCCACGACACCTCGGGGTACGGCGCGGCGGTGCGCAGCACCGCGAGCTTCGGGATGTTGGTGGTCTTGGCGTGGCGCGGCACGGCGACCGCGACGACCGCCCCGGCGGCGATCCCGACGAGGACGCTGAGGACGGCGAGCAGGCGGAGCGAGCGGCGGGGCATCAGTGGGTCATCGGGTCGGGTCGCAGGTTCAAGGTGGTGTGGAACGTGACGGGCGCGCCGCGCTCCGGGGTCAGCGTCACGGTCACGTCGCGCGGGTTGACGCGCGCGGGCAGGACGGCGAGGAACGTGTGGCGCTCGCCGAGGATCCGGGCCCTGACGGTCCCCGCGGGCGAGCGGACGGTGACCGCGCCCAGCTTCGTATGGCCGCGCGGCCAGCTGCCCCACGCGAGCGTGCGCGCGGGGAACCTGCCCCAGCGCCCGTGGCCGGGCCTGACGGCGCGGACGGTGCCCCACGGCCGGGAGTCCGGACCGCACGCGGTCGGGCCGCTGCCCGCGCCCGGGACGTGGCGGGCGGCGGTGACCTCCAGGCACGGCGTGTGGCGGGCGGAGTCGACGATCCCGCCGTCGAGCCGCAGCGCGGGCAGGCCGCCGGGGCTGGTCACGAGCCGGCGGTTGCTGCCGTAGTCGAGCGTGCCGGTGTGGCCGTCGGCGTAGCGCAGCGCGACGTGGACCGGGCGGTCCTCGGGGTAGCCGGCGAGCGCCACGGCGTAGGCGCCGTCGCGGGTGACGGGGACCTTCCGTGTGGTCGCGCCGACCCGGAGGGTCACCCCGCGCAGCTTCGCGCCGAGCCCGTAGACGACGGTCCGCACGTCGCTGCGCTTCGCCGCCGCGAAGGTGCGGGCGCCGCTGAGCGTCAGCGCGTCGCCCCCGACTCGGATCCCGCAGCCGTCGGCCAGCTCCGGCGCGAGCAGCCGGAACTTCCCGTCCAGCCCGACGAGCCCGAAGTCGCCACCGCGCGCCTGCCCCACGGTCAGGCAGACCTCGCCATCGCGCGTCCGCGCCGAGCGCAGCGCCCACACCGAGCCATCGCCCGGATCCTGCGCCCGGACGCCCAGCACCCGCGCCGACGCCGCCACGACGATCTCCTGCGGCGCGACGTCCTCCGGGCTCGGCCCCGGCACCACCGTCGCCCGCAGCCCGACGATCGCCGCCGCCGCGACCCCCGCCGCCAGCAACACCGCGCCGAGCGCCACGAAGACGAGCCGCGGCGCGAAGCCACGCCGCCGCCGCCCGCGCCGCGCGCGCGCCGGAGCCTCCGCCCCACCCCGCGCCTCGGCGGCCGCGAGCGCGGTGAGCTGGTCGCGGAAGTCGACCAGCGTCGGAAGGTCCTGGATGCTCATGCCTCGCCTCCGGAGGTCGTCGGGTCGGTCATGACGGCGCGCAGCGCCCGCAGCGCGCGGGACACGCGGGCGCGGGCGGTCGGCTCGGTGATCTGGAGGCGCGCGGCCAGCTCCGGGTAGGGCAGCTCGGCGACGACGCGCAGGGTGACGGCCTCGCGCTGCTCGGCGCTCAGCGTCTCGAGCCCCGCGGCGATCGACGCGCGCAGGCCGCGCAGGTCGGCGAGCTCCTCGACGCGCGCCAGCTCCTCGGCGCCCGCGGGCTGCAGCTGGACGCCGAGCTTCTCGCGCCCCTCGCGGTCCACGTAGCCGCGCCGCAGGTAGCCCGCGAGCTGGCGGTGGGCGATCGTGTACAGCCACGCCCGCGCCTCCTCGTCGCTGCGGCCGCGGAACGACCGGCGCCCGGCGAACGCCTGCGCGAACGTCTCGGCGGTCAGGTCCAGCGCGGCCTCGGCGTCGATCAGCCGCCGCGCGAAGAAGCGCACGAGGTCGCGGCCGTGCTCGTCGTAGAACACGGCGAACGCCTCGGGCTCGTCGCCGGCGCGCGCCAGCGCCGTCAGGGGTCCTGTCCGTCCCATCCGCACCGGCAGTGTCCTGCACAGCCGTTCTTGTGACGGCGCGGTTCCGGGTACGCCGACAGGACCATGATCCTCGCCGGCGTCATCGCCCTCTGCATCGTCCTCGCCATCCTGGCGTTCCTGGCGCCCCGCCTGTCGCGCCACCCGCAGCACGGCGCCTCCAAGGCGTTCGGCCTCGGCGCGCGCGGCGGCTCCAAGGCGCCGGGCAGGCTCGGCAAGTGGTTCGCCAAGCCGTTCTCGACGAGCCAGAAGGCCGTCAACAAGTCCGCCGAGGGCGGCCGCCGCGGCCGCTCGAAGATGCCGCTGTAGCTAGCGCCTGCGCGCGGCGATCTTGACCGTGCGCGACGTGCCGGACACGTGCGCGCCGCCGTCGTGCGTCAGGCCGACGGCCCGGACCGTGATGGCGGTCCTGCGCGCGCCCAGCGCGATCGACCAGCGCCCGTTCCTGGCGACGTGCGCGCGCTTGAGCGGCAGCCACGTCCCCTTCGACGACAGCCGCTGGAGCGCCGCGACGGCGTTCCTGGTCGTCGGGATCACGCTGCCGACGACCACGACGCCGCCGCTCGCGCGCCGCGTCACCGACGTGATCCCCGCGCGCGCCGCGCTGCGGATCGTCACCGGCGTGGAGAAGAACGGCGGCAGCCCGTCGACGACGACCAGCGCCCGCGTCGTCGTCGCGACCGACGGCAGCGTGAACGAGTACTGGCCCCTGGAGTCGCTGACCAGCGGGTTGCCGAAGTCCGCGAACGGGTTGTTGTAGGGGAACGTCGTGGTCTGGAGCCGCACGCGGACGCCGCTGACCCTCGAGCCGCCGAGCCTGCCGGTCAGCCTCACGCTGTCGCCGTAGCGGACCGGGTCGTGGTCGGCGGCCAGCGTCGCGCTCGTCGCCGTCGAGGCCACCACGAACGAGCGGTCGCCGCCGTTGACGGTCCCGACCGAGTTGGTGGCCACGACGCGGTAGTGATAGCGCTTGCCCGCGGTCAGCCCGCCGATCCGCTGGCTCACCGACACGCCGCGCGTGCCGGACCCCGCGGAGCCCGTCCCGCTCGTCGCGCCGTAGGACGTCGTCAGCCCGTACTGGAACCTGTAGGACGTGCTCGCGCTGTTGGGGTCGACCGACGCGGTCAGCGTCGCGGCGTTCAGCGTCACGTCCCTGACCCCGCCGGTCGCCACGCCCGGCCGCGCCGGCGTGGCCGGCGTGCTCGCGGTCCTGAACGTCGCGTCCGAGCCCTGCACCGTCCCGCCGTCGCTCGTCGCGACGACCCGGAAGTGGTAGGTCGTCCCCGCGCTCAGCGACGCGACCGGGATCTCGACGCTGACGGCGTCGGTCCCGTTGCCGACGTCCCTGCTCGCCGACGCCAGCCCATAGGCGCTGCTCGTCCCGAGGTCGAACCGGACGCTCGTCGCGGTGCCCCTCGGGTTGACGGTCGCGACGAGCGTCGCGCCGTTCTGGGCGACGTCCTTGGCGCTGCCGGTGGTCGCGCTCGGCGCGTCGGCCGCGGAGGCGATCGACGTGACGACGAGCGCGCAGACCAGCAGTCCGAAGACGAAGGTCGCGATCAGGCTCAGGTGCGGGCGAATGGTCATCCGCCGGTAGGAAACAGCTCGGGCCGGACCGAGTTGCGGAAACGCGCGACTACGCGCTGCCGTCGCCGCTCTGGCGCAGCAGCGTCCCGCGTGGTCGAGACGACCTACGCGCCCGGCGAATCGCTTTGTCGCAGCAGCGTTCCGGTCGTCTGCTCGAGGATCTTCCTCCACGCCCGCGTCTTCTCCTGCTCGGCCGCGAAGTGCCTGACGACCTTGCGCACCCGCGTGGCGGAGATCTCGATGCCGTGGCGCTCGCAGACCGTCCGGAAGTTCTCGTAGTCGCTCGCCAGCTTCAGCGTCACCGACTGGAACCCGTGGCGCGCGATGTCCACGCGCTTGGTGAAGTTCATGATCGACGTCTGGAACATCAGCTGGTCGTTGGGCTCGGGCTCGATCAGGACGATGTCGACGCCTGGGTAGCGCTCCTCCCACTGCCTGGCCATCTCGTGCAGCCGCTGGTAGGCCATCATCTTGAACGCCTGGAAGCCGATCTGCGGCAGCCCCATGTCGCTCACGTGGCGCGGCCGCGAGCCGAACAGGCCGCTCGTCTGCTCGGTGAACTCGTTGACGTAGGGGACCAGCGGGTTGACCACCACGATGAACTTCGCGCCCGCCTCGACCGCGATGTCGACGTTCGTCGTCGAGACGATCCCGCCGTCGATCAGCTCGCGGTCGCGGACCCGGACCGGCTTGTAGACCATCGGCAGCGCGGTCGACGCGCGCACGGCGGTCGAGATCGGGACGTCGTCCCAGTCGTTGGCGCCGAAGACGATCCGCTCGCACGTGTCGAGGTCGGTCGCCGCGAGGTACAGCTCGGGCGCCAGGAGCCGGAAGTCGTCGGTCCGGTCGGGGTCGCTCAGCACGGTCCGCATGTAGGACTCCAGGCCGGAGCCGGAGTACACGCCGGACGGCAGGCCCTCGGCGAGGCCGAGCGCGAAGTCCATGATCGACACCTGCCCGAGCTGGGGCGCGAGCTCGCGCAGCACGCTGATCGCCTTCCACGGCAGCGCGACGCCCTTCCTGACGTACTCGGCGATGTTGGGGCGCAGCAGCTGGCCGAGGTCGATGTCGCGGAACGGCGTCGGGACCTGCTGGTTGACGACCCGCATCATCTCCTCGGGCGTCACGCCGTTGGCGGTGAGCGCGGCGACGAACGACCCGGCGCTCGTCCCGACGTAGACATCGAACTGGTTGACGGTCCGGTTGACGCTGAGGAGGTCCAGCGCGCGCAGCGCGCCGATCTCGTAGACGCCGCCCGTGAAGCCGCCGCCGCCGAGCACGAGCGCGGTCTTCGAGCGCCTCCGCGGACGCCTCCGGCGCGCGCCGCTGCTCGTCGCGCCGGTTTTCGGCGCACCTGCCGCGGACTCGAGCTTGACGACCTTGCCCATGAGGTACCCAAGCGTACCGGGAGGCCCTGTCGGCGCGAGCCGCCCGAACGGCCAGCTAGCCTGACCGCCCGATGCGCCGCCGTTCCGCCGTTCTCGCGCTCGCGTCCCTGCTCGTCCTCGCCGCCTGGGCCCCGTCGGCCGGCGCGATGACGACCGGGACCCTGCACGCGCTGCTCAACAAGCTCCACAACCGGCTCGGATCGGCGGCCGGCGGCTACGTCGTCGACGAGGCGAGCGGGACCGTCCTGTTCTCGCACCGCCCGACGCTGGCGCTGGCGCCCGCGTCCAACGAGAAGCTGTTCACGACCGCGGCGGCGCTGCTGCGCTTCGGCCCGACCGACACGCTGCAGACGACGGTCGCCACGGCGCCGGGCGTCGAGGTCGGCGCGAGCGGCGTCCTGGACGGCGACCTCTACCTCGTCGGCGGCGGCGACCCGACGCTCGGCGACGCGGGCATGAAGGTGCTCGCCGACGACGTCGTGAGGGCCGGGGTCAGGCGGATCGACGGCGGCGTGATCGGCGACGAGTCAGCGTTCGACACGCTGCGCGGCGAGCCCGACAGCGGCTACAAGCCCGACGGCGACCTCGGCGGCTGGCTGACCGCGCTGTCCTGGCGCCACGGCCGCGCGGGCGCGACCGGTCCGGCGCGCGCGGCGGCGGGCGAGCTGGCGCGGCTGCTGAAGGCGAGGGGCGTGAGGTACTCGCGCAAGGCCCGGGCGGGGCGGCTGAGCACGGTCGCGGGCGGCGGCGTGGCGGCCGACGCCGAGCCGCTGGCGACGCTGAGGTCGCCGCCGATCGCCAGTCTGATCGCGCTGACCAACGTGCCGTCGGAGAACTTCTACGCCGAGATGCTGATCAAGGCGCTCGGCGCGCGCTTCGGCGCGAACGGCAGCACGGCGGCGGGGCTGGACGTGGTCCGGACGCAGCTCGCGTCGTTCGGCGTGCACCCCAAGATGGTCGATGGGTCCGGGCTGTCGCGCGTGGACAGGACGACGGCGCAGCAGGTTGTACGCCTTCTGCAGCGGATGGACGCGCAGGAGACCGCGCGGACGTGGGTCGCGTCGCTGCCGCTGGCGGGACGCACCGGGACGCTGAGGGCGCGCATGCGCGGGACCGCGGCCGCGGGGCGCTGCAGCGCGAAGACCGGGACGCTGATCGGCGTGAGCGCGCTGTCGGGGTACTGCACGACGACCGGCGGGCGGCGGGTCGCGTTCTCGTTCATCGAGAACCAGGTCTGCAACTACTGCGCCAAGTCGGTCGAGGACAAGATGGTCGCGGCGATCGCGCGGCTCGACGGCTGAGACCGTCCGCCCCACCCGCCACAGTCCACCCACCAACCCTCATCCCCCTCGCCGCCTGACGCGCGGGCCCCGGCGCGGCAAACGCCGGGAGGTCTTTCGTGCGCCCGGCGGCTTCGATCACCGCAAAGGAGCCGCGTTCCTCCATGCCCGATCCGTCCACCGTCCGCGCGTACGCGACGCGCAACACCCTCCGCGCGCTGGAGGAGCTGGCCGCCGGGCCGTGCTCGGCGCCGGAGCTGGCCGCGAGGCTCGCGATCGGCGAGCGCGCCGCCCGCAAGCTGCTGCAGCGCTGCGCGCTGGAGGGCTGGGCCGCCCAAGGCGACTGGCACCACCGCCGCTACCTCCCGACGTTGCGGCTCGCCGCCGTGGCCCGCCGCGCGCTCGACGAGTCACCGCTGCTGCACCACGCCGCACCGCAGCTGCAAGACCTCGCGGCCCTCGGCGGCCGCACGTCCTCGTTGTGGATCCGCGACGCCGACCGCGACCGCGCGCTCTGCGTGATGCGTTGCTCCCCCGGCGGCGGCTGGCCCGCCGAGGTCGTCCTCGGCACACCCGTCCCACTGCACCGCTGCGCACCCGGCCGCGTCCTGTCCGGCGACGCCACCGCCGGAGCCCCCGCCGCCGCACCGATCCACGACGAACACGGCACCCTGATCGCGGCGATCGCGCTGCACCCGGCGGCCGCCGCCGACGCGCCCGCGGTGACGCGCGCCGGCCACACGATCACGGCGCTGATCCGAGACGGTGTGCTGTGACGTTCCGCTCGTCAGGTGCCGAGCACGTTGACCGCGCGGGCGACCACGAGGATGACGACGGCGTAGGAGATGATCGACTCCAGCGCCATCAGCCCCTTGGCCCGGCGCGTGAGCGGCATCGTGTCGGTGGGGCTGAAGGCCATCGCGTTGGTGAACGCGACGTAGAGGTAGTCGCTGAGGCGCGGCTCCCAGAAGGCCGGGCCCATCGTGTCCTGCGGGAAGCCGAAGTCCGGGGCCACGCGGCCCTGCGTGGCCCGTGTGGCCGGCCCGGCGTCGTCGAGCTGCCAGAACAGCAGCCCGAAGGTGATGATGTTGCTCAACCAGACGACGCTGCCGTGGGCGAGCAGATCGCCGGCGGTGAGCTTCGCGGCGCTGCTGCCGGCCAGCGCGCCGAGCAGCACGGCGATCGCGACCGCGTCGGAGGCGACCAGCAGGCCGAGCAGCACGACGCCCGCGTTGCGCATGCGCCCCGGGCTGAGCCCGGCGAGCGGCACCGCGAGCAGGACGATGATGAGGATCAGCGCCGGGGCGGCGAGCACCAGCCACGCCCACCACGGCAGGTCGATGATGTCCCAGCCCCTGGCCTTGTCCACGACCGCCAGGCCGACCAGCAGCGCGAGGTCCACGGTCAGGACGACCGTGGCCTCGCGCCGCGCCTCGCGCATCGCGCCGCCCGCGCCGCGGCCGGCGTGCTCAGACGGCCTGGTGGCGTCCGCCATAGGCCGCGAGGCCGTAGATGACCATGATGTCGATGGCGAAGATGGCCAGCGACCAGAACGGATAGGCGGGGAGCGAGAGCAGCGCGGCGATCGTGCTCGCGCCCGCCGTCGCGATGCCCAGCCAGCGGCCGAACGAGCGGCCGTTCCAGATCGAGAACGCGGCGACCATCTGGAAGCCCCCGAGGACCAGCGATACCCAGCCCCAGGTGTTCAACTGGCTGATGATGTACTTCTGGTCGTTGACGAAGAAGTTGGAGTTCCCGATCGCCGCGATGCCGTAGATGATGTTCAACACGCTGACGATCGCGATCATGATCCCGGCGAACAGCACCCAACCCGCTCCGGCCGCGGTCGAGTGCATGCCCTGGGCCGAAGCAGCGCGCATCCCACCCGCTCCCGGCTGTTGCATCCCCGAGTCCAGCAACGACATGGCCCTGCTCCCTTGATGTAGGTGTTGCTCCACGACGAGTGTCGACCGCCGCGCGCGCGAGGGCAATGGGGCGTGCCCGTGGCAGGCAGGGAGGCACGCACCCCGGTCACCGTCGCACCCGGCGGTCGCTGCGGCATCACCCGGTTCAGACGATGCCGTCGCCGGCAGCGCGCGGTTCGATGGGGACGTGACCACGACACCCACCGGTCCGGTCTCGTCGAGCATCGCCTCCCCGCTCGTCCGGGACGCCACCGCCGCCGCGCTGCCGCGCCACCAGATCCCGCAGGTCGGGACGGGCAGCGAGATCGCGCACGACCTCATCACCAACGAGCTGTTCCTCGACGGCAGCGCGGCCTGAACCTGGCGACGTTCGTCACGACCTGGATGCCGCCGCACGCCGCGGCGCTGATGGCCGAGACCGCCGACAAGAACATGATCGACAAGGACGAGTACCCGCAGACCGCTGAGATCGAGAAGCGCTGCGTGAACATGCTCGCCGACCTCTGGCATGCGCCGGATGCCGAGAACGCCACCGGCACGTCGACCACCGGTTCGAGCGAAGCCGCGATGCTCGGCGGCATGGCGCTGAAGTGGCGCTGGCGCGCGCGCCGTCGCGCGGCCGGGCAGAGCACCGACAGGCCGAACCTCGTGATGGGCGTCAACGTCCAGGTCTGCTGGGACAAGTTCTGCCGCTACTGGGACGTCGAGCCGCGCCTGGTCCCGATGCAGGGCGACCGCTTCCACCTCGAGGCCGAGCAGGCCGCCGCCACCTGCGACGAGAACACGATCGGCGTCGTGGCGATCCTCGGGTCGACGTTCGACGGCTCCTACGAGCCGGTCGCCGAGATCGCCGCCGCGCTCGACGCGCTCGCGGCCGGCGGTGGCCCCGACGTACCGCTGCACGTCGATGCCGCGTCGGGCGGGTTCGTCGCGCCGTTCGTGCAGCCCGACCTGGTGTGGGACTTCCAGCTGCCGCGCGTGCAGTCGATCAACGCCTCGGGCCACAAGTACGGGCTCGTCTACCCCGGCGTCGGCTGGGCGCTGTGGCGCGACGCCGAGGCGCTGCCCGACGACCTGGTGTTCAAGGTCAACTACCTCGGTGGCGAGATGCCGACGTTCGCCCTGAACTTCTCGCGCCCCGGCAGCGAGGTCATCGCCCAGTACTTCATGTTCCTGAGCCTCGGCCAGGAGGGCTACGCCATGGTGCAGCGCAACTCCAGCGCGGTGGCGATGCACATCGCCGCCGAGGTCGCGGCGATCGGCCCGTACCGCACGATCACCGACGGCAGCGAGCTGCCCGTCTTCGCGTTCACGACCGCGCCCGAGGCCAGGTTCACGGTCTTCGACGTGTCCGACCGGATGCGCGAGCGCGGGTGGCTGGTGCCGGCCTACACGTTCCCGGCCGAGCGCGAGGACCTCTCGGTGCTGCGCGTCGTCGTGCGCGCCGGGATGACGCGCGACATGGCAGACCTGTTCCTCGACGACCTGCGCCAGCAGACCAGGGTGCTGGAGGCCACGGGCGGCGCCGGCGTGCCGCAGCTCTCGGCCTTCAGCCACTGAGCTCGACCCGGCGCTGCAACCGCGATGCGCCCCGCGCCGCGGCGACCATCAGGACCGACGATGAACCGGGAACGCCGGATGGCCGCGCTGTTCGTGCTCGGCTCGCTGTGCTTCGTCGTGGGGCCCTTCCCGGGCTACGCCCGGCTGGTGGGCGCGCAGGCCGACGCCTGGACGTTCTTCGTGGGGTCGCTGTTCTTCACCGGTGGCGGTCTCGCCCAGGCGCTGATCGCGCACCCGGAGCGCCGCACGGCGCCCGCCGGGCCCGGCGCCTGGCACGCGGCGGCCGTCCAGCTCGCCGGGACGTTGTTCTTCAACATCACGACCTACCGGGCCGTCCACACGGCGCTGACGAACACCAGCTACGACCGGGTCGTGTGGCGCCCGGACGCGTTCGGATCCACCTGCTTCCTGATCTCCGGCGTGATCGCCTACCGGTCCTCGCCACGAAGCGGGCCCGGCGCCTGGGAGCCGGCGGTGAACCTGCTCGGCTGCGTCCTGTTCGGCATCGCCGCCATCGCCGGCTACGTCGTGCCCGCCTCCGGGTCCGACCTCGACCTCGCGGCCGCGAACGTGACGACCGTCCTGGGCGCCGCCTGCTTCCTGGCCTGCGCGGCGGCGACGCTGCGGACCGGTCGGACCCGCAAGTCGCCGCGCCTCCTGCGCCTGCGGGCCGACATCGAGCGCGAGCGACGCAGGCTCACCCCCGCCGCACGGGCGGTGGGACGCCGGCCGCCGAGTCGTTCCTGACCGCCGTCACCGGCACGACGATCCGGGGGATCGCGACCAGGGGGCGTGTCATCGCGGCGTCGGTGGTGGCGAAGATCGACAGGTCCAGGATGTAGGCGTCGAGTGGGTGGGGCTGGATGGTGGCGGCCCAGGTCGCGGCGCGGGTCGCGATCTCCGATGCGACGGTCGGGGCGTCGGCGAGCGCCATGAGGCGCTGCGGGAGGTAGACGACGGGCTGGCCCATCCAGACGGCGGCGTCGCCGTCGTCGGTGCCGGCGAGCAGGCGCTCGTAGGTGCACAGCAGCCGGATGCGGTGCTGGCCGTCGATCGGCAGGCCGTCGCTGCTCAGCAGCTCGGTCAGCGCGGCGGTGACCGCGGTCTGCAGGTCGGCGCCGGTGGGTGCCGGGATCGGGTCCGGCGCGACGAGGTACGGGACGGCGGGGCTGGAGAACGTCACCCACGGCGTCTGGTAGAGGAACCCGTCGGCGGTCGCGGCGGTGGTCACCAGGTCGGCGTTGCGCTGCGCGGCGACCGCCGTCTGCCCGGTCTCGTAGACGACCGCGTCGCGGCCGGGCGCGTCGCCGGGGAAGATGTAGGTCTGCGTGAGCGACGCGAACGCGGGCGGCCGGGGCGAGTTGTAGGTGTAGCGCCGGCGGCCGTCGGGCAGCACCGCGCGCTGCAGCGGCCGGGCCGGGTCGCCGAGGTGGACGGTCGGCCACGGCACGTCCTCGGCGTCGCTGCCGGGCAGGACGCCGAGGTCGAAGAAGTCGATCACCGGCACCGGACCGGTGTGGTCGATCGTCGGCTCCAGCGCGAAGTAGTAGAGCTGCCCGTCGGCCGCGACGCGGCCGAACGCCCGCGGCGCCGCGGCCAGCCCGGTCGCCAGGTCGCCGGCCAGCGTGGCCAGCGAGCCGACCAGCTCGACGAGCTTGGCGGGCGGTGAGACGGCCGTCGCGGGCAGCGCGGCGAGCGCGGCGACGTCGTTCTGCATGTCGCGCCACGCGGCGACGAACTGCGCCAGCGGCGCGAGCAGCGGGTCGGGGCCGTCGGCGTCGAGCTCGGCCGGGACCGCGCCGAAGGCGACCTCGAGCTGGAGCGTGTCCTGGGCCGCGCTCTGGTGCTGGATCGTCGCGGCCAGCTCCCACTCCTTGGCCTCGGCGATCGTGGCCGGGCGCGGCACCGCGGCCTGCTCGGTGAGCTCGACGACCGACGGCAGCAGCGGGAACGCGCGCAGCGGGATCGGCACCTGCGTCTGACCGGGCGCGAGGTCGACCGCGCCGCCGAACGCCGAGGTCCCCAGCGGGATCACGAGCCGCAGCCAGTCCGAGGACTGGTAGTCGCCGGCCTGCGGGACGTCCTCGATGGCGAACTCGATCTCCGAGACGTCGTAGTCGACGTCCAGGAACAGGCTCTTGAACGACGCGTCGCTGCCGGTGCCGAACAGGAACGCCACGTGGTTGGCGCCGTCGGCCAGCGGCGCCTTGGCCGTGGACAGCGAGAGGTCCGGCAGGACCTGCAGCGCGTGCAGCGGCGTCGCGGCGAAGATCCCGGGCGCGTCGCCGAGGCCCGGGGCGACGGCCAGCGTCGCGGGCGTCAGCGCGAGCGCCTGGGCGACGATCGCGATCGTGTCGGTCGCGACGACCGGATGCGTCCGGCCGCCGTAGCTGAGCGTCTGCGTCGCCAGCACGCCGGGCCGGTCCTGGTTGGCGATCGCCAGCGCCGCGGGCTGCTGCTCGAAGTACGCGGCGACGGTGGTGAAGCTGTCGGCCCTGCCGGGCGTGGTCGTCGCGCGGCCGAGGCCGAGCTGGGCGCCGGGGCGCAGCAGCCCCGCGCCGGCGGGCGCGAGCGTGACGCCGGCCAGCAGCGCCAGGACGCCGGGCGCGCCGAGCGCGGCGGCGAGCGTCGTCAGCGTGTCGGCGCCGCCGACCTCGACCGAGCGGCCGCCGAACGTGGCGGTGACCGGATGGCCCGGCGCGCCCGCGTTCAGCACCTGCGCGTCGGCGAGCGCGGCGGCCATCGCCTCCAGGCTGACGCCGTACCAGGCGGCGGCCTCGGCGACGCCGGCGCCCGGCGCGACCTGGTACTGCCGGGCCACGGCCTTGCCCGACAGCCGCGGCGCGAGCGGGCCCGAGAACGGCGAGGACACGGTCACCGGGTAGCTGATCACCGCGTCGGTGGCGTACGCGCTGGCCAAGGACACCAACATGCCCTGGTAGAGCGCGTCCCGGGCGGCCGCGTCGGCGCCGGGGTCGTCGCCGGTCTGGAGGATCGAGTGAACGCGCTCGCTGAGCAGCTTGGCGATCGTCCCCTTGGCGGCGACGAGCGCGTCGACGCCGGCGGGATCCAGGCGCCAGGCCGCCGCAGCGACCGCAGGCGAGAGGACGAGGTCGATCGCGGTCAGCGCGGCGCGCATCCAGCCGTCGAGGTCGGCGGAGGCGAACGTCTGCGTGACCGGCGCGCCGAGCCTGCCGCTGGACGGGTTGTAGGACTTGATGCCGACCGCGCCGCCGGCCAGCGTGCGGCGCATCGGCGCGACCGCATGGAAGCGCGCGCCGTCGCCGTCGACCGTCACGCGGGCGATCCCGGCCGGGCCGAAGTCGGCGACCCACAGCCGCGGCGCGGCCCCGGCGGGCTGCGGGCCGGTGGCGAGCTTGAGGCGGCGCGTGGCGAACGCCGCCTCGAAGGCCGTGGCGAACCCGGCGAGCGTCGGCGGATGGCCCAGCTCGGGCGAGACCGCGGTCGCGTTGGCGGCGACGTCGGGCGCGTCGGCGAAGGCCGGGTCGCGCAGCGCGGGGTCGCGCGCGACGGTGATCGTGACCTCCAGCGGCGTCATCGTCGCGCTCAGCGCCACGGGCTCGGCGAGCGGGCCGGTGAGCGTCACCGGCGCCGGCGGCACGATCAGCGGCGTGCCCGCGACGAGCGCGGCCGGGTCGGTCACGCACGCGGCGACGACGTCGGCCAGCTGCGCGCCGGGCGCCGTCGCCTGCACGCGGCGCAGGAGCGTGGCGAGCGTGTCGTGCGCGCCGGAGGTGACGGTGACCGTGGCCTGGGCGATCGTCACCGTGAGCGCGTGCTGCGGCGTGACGAGGCCGACGAGCGCCGCGTTGGCCGAGGCGAGGTCGAGCGTGGCGACGCCGACAGCGGACGCGAACACGTCCAGCGCACCGGCCAGCGGCGGCAGCGGCGCGACGAAGAGCGCGCCCGGCGCGACGAGCCCGGCGGCGTCGGCGACCGCGGCGTTCGCCATGAAGGTGCCGACGTCGGGCGCGCCGGCCTCGGCGGCCAGCGACGCCGGCGTCGAGGTGCTCGACGTCGTGACCGGATGGCCGGGATAGGCGATCGTCACGTTCGGGACGAAGAGCCCGGGCATGTCGGCGTTCAGCGTCCCGAGCGCGCCCGCGTCCGTGCCGAACGTCGTCGCGATCGCCGCGACGGTCGGCGGCCTGGTCGCGTCGAAGGCGATCTGGCACGGCGCCTGGCTCGTCGCGCCCACCCCCACGCCACCGGGGTGCGCGAGCTGCGCGCCGGGCGCGAGCGCGGTCAGCGCGTTGGCGGCGGCGAGCTGGTCGACGGTCAGCGCGTTCTCGCCCGCCAGCGCGGCGAGCGTGTCGCCGGGCTGCGGGCCGTAGTGCTCGGTGGCGACGACCAGCGGCGTGCCGATGGCGTACACGTCGGTGGCGGACGCGTCGAAGAGCGCCAGGATCGCCGGCGTGAGCACCGCGCTGGTGGCGAGCGTCTCGCCCGCGGCGACGACGTGGTCGGCGACGGCCAGGACGACCCTGTCGGCCAGCAGCGGCGTGTCGCCCGCCAGCGCCCGTGCGACCTCGGCGATCCCGACCACGAGCCCCTGCGCGCGCAGCGCCTCGACCAGCGCCACGAAGCTGCCCGCGGCCGGCACGGCGACGATCACGCCCTCGACGTCGACCGTCGTCCCCGGGATCAGCACGCCCGCCGTCTGGCCGTTGGCCAGCGCGAGCCCGGCGACGCTGCAGCCGGCGGCGGTCGCGACCTCGGCCAGCGACTGCCCGGCGCCGGTCGTCACCGTCCGCGCGCCGGTGGCGTCGTGCGGGTCGACCGGCGCGCTCGCGATCGCGATCGGCGTTCCCGCGACGAAGATCGACGGCAGGTTGGCCAGCGCGCGCCCGACGTCGGCGGGCGTCGTGATCGTCGCGTCCTGCGCGGCGAGCTGGGCGACGAGCGTGGCGAAGGTGTCGGTCGCGGTGATCCTCAGCGTGTAGGCGCCGATCGTCCCGCTCCACGGCGTGAGCAGCCCGGGCGTCGCGGAGTTGGCGATCGCCAGGTCGGCGATCGTCGTGTCCTCCAGCGCCGCGATCGCGGTGAGCGTGTCGCCGGAGGCCGGCGTGTAGGTCCGGACCGCCGTCTGCAGGACCGCGCCCGCGTTCAGCGCGACGGTCGTGTTGGCCATCAACAACGCGTCGACCGACAGCGCGGCAGCGCTCGCGATCGCGGTGAGCGTGTCGCCGGCGCGGACGACGTGCAGCGTCGGCAGGACGATCGGGCCCGCGAACAGCTGCGACCCGTCGGCGGCGGCGTTGGCCGCGGCGAGCTGGCCGGGCGTGACGAACAGGTCGGTGGCGAGGTCCAGGAGCGTCGTCGCCCCGCCCGCCGCCGGGACCGTCAGCTCGGCCGGCTCGAGCGCCTGGGCCATCCCGAGGTACACGTAGGCGCCGGTGACGAAGGCCAGCAGCGGCGCCTTGACCGCGGCGCCGTCCAGGAACGCGTGCCCGCCGGAGTCCAGCGACGTGGTGACCGCGCAGGTCACGTCCGGCTGGCGCAGCTGGAAGAACGCCTGGCCGTAGGTCGTCCGGTCGGCGGCGGCGCCCCGGACCGCGGCGGCGAACAGGTTCGACGGGCCGGGGACGTAGCGGTCCAGGCCGAGGTCGACGACCAGCCGCAGCGCGGCGGCGCCGTCGGGCCCGTCGATGACGTAGGCCGCCGTGGCGCTCGGCCAGCCCGACACGCCGATGACCGGGTCGTAGTAGCCCACCGCGATCGGCCCGGCGCTGCCCGCGTCGGCGCCGAGGTCGTTGCCGAAGCGGTCGCGCAGCCGCAGGTCGATCGTCACCGCCGCGCCCGCGGCGACGCCCGCGTACGGGTCGTCCCTGGCCGCGTCGGGCAGCGCATCGGGCAGCGGCGCGGGGCGCGTCGTGGCCTGCTTGTAGACCGGGACGGTCCGGTCATAGCGCCACGCGGCGGGGTCGTCGTCGGTCTTGGGGCCGGTGGGCAGGACGAGCTCCGGCGTGCCGAAGCCGGTGCCGGCGAGCGTCAGCGAGAGCATGCTGTACAGCGCGCGGGTTCGGTCCTCCGCGCTGGGGTCGCCGCCGTTGGCCGGGCTCGGGTTGGTCCGCTGGAGGGCGAACGCGACGTTGCCGGGCGGCGCGGTCGCCACCGTCGTCGTGTCGCTGCCGTCGGCGGCCGCGGCGAAGACGTCGTAGCGGCCGGGGTCGAGGTTGCCCTCGACCAGCGCGCCCGTCGTGAACGGGTGCAGCGTCCGGTAGCCGGGGCCGCCCGCGGTGGCCTGCTCGTCGAGGACCGCGATCAGCATCAGCGTCGCGTCCTCGCCGCCCGCGAACACCGCGTCGGGCAGCGGCCCGCCGGCGGTCGTCTCGTAGTTGAGGTAGAAGCCGCCGGAGCCGGTGATCGTCGCCTCCCACAGCAGCTGCGCGAACGGCCAGCCGTCGGCCAGCGTCGCCGCGGCGGGCGGCGGCGGCGTGCCGCCGGTCAGCGCGTCGGCCATCGCCCGCGGGCTGTGGGTCTCGGTCGAGAGGTTCGCCTTGACGAGCGCGACGCGCGCGGGGTCGACCGCCTCCGAGACGACGCCGATGCCCGACGCGTCGGCGTGCCCGAGGTACAGCGTCACGCCCGCGTCCTGCCTCTGCAGCCACGTCCACAGCGCGAGCAGGACGTCGGCGCCCGCCGCGTCGGCGCCGAGCGCGACGTAGGCGTTGGCGTTGGCGACCGTCGTGCCGCCGGGGCCGGGCACGCGCCGGACGGTGAACGGCACCCACGTCGCCCACGCGTAGGTCGGCACCGCGACCGGCGCGTCCTGCGCGCCCTTCGCGGCGGTCATCAGGTCGTAGGGGTGCGCGTTGGGGTCGGCCGCGACGCGCGCGAGCAGGCTCGCCGGCAGCGCGAAGAGCTGCGGGCCGCCGCCCGCGGGCGGCGTCGGGCCCGAGAGCACGGGCAGCGCCGGGACGGCCCACGGGATCGGCGGCGCGACACGGTGGCGGACGGCCTCGGAGCGCCCGAGCGGGACGGCCTTCGGGTAGCCCGGGGCGATCTGCGGGTCGAGCGTCGTACTCGGCCAGTCGGTCTGCATCTGGGCCTGGGTGAGCGTGACCGCGACCGTGCCGCCGGCCAGCGACAGCCACCGCTCGCCGTTGGGCGCCGTGAAGGTGATCGTGGTGTCCTGCGGTGCGCCGGGGCCCGGGAACTGCTGGCCGGTCAGCGCGAACAGCGGCGCGTTGTGGCCGGCCTTCCTCGGCACCGGAACCTGGAGGCCCTGCAGCAGGAACGACGACGCCTGGCCCGCCGCGCTGTTGGCCTCGCCCGAGGAGACGAGCAGGCGGGAGAGGACGTCGACGTCGATCTGGCGCACCTCGGGGATGCTCAGCGGTTTGACCTTCGGACCGATCGCGAAGAGGCCCGCGTGGGTCCCGAGCGCGCCGACCAGCGCCTCGGCGCCCACGCCGAGCTGGGCGGCCAGCGTGGCGAGCGTCAGCCCGGCGGCCGGGACGCTGACCGCGGGCAGCCGCAGCGTCGCGGTCGGCGCGAGGATCGGCGCGGTCGCGTTGACCGTCGCGAGGTCGCGCGGCGTCACCCAGAAGCGCGCGGCCAGCGTGGCGAGGCTGTCGCCGGCGACGATCGTGTGCGCGCAGGCCGGCAGCTGCAGCCTGGTCGCCGGGGGCAGCGGCGCCGACCAGTCGACCGACGGGTTCGCGGCGCGGATCGCGGCCTCCAATGCCACCATGTCGGTCTCGGCGGCGCGCAGCTCGGCCATCACGAACGTCGCGGCGACGAGCGCGAGCGTGTCGCCGGGCTTGGTCGTGTAGGCCAGCGGCGGGCCGTTGGGCTGCAGGCCCTTGTCGCCCAGCGCGACGTTGGGGATCTCCAGCGCCACGCCGGCGGCCAGCGGGGAGAAGACGACGCCGGCGTTGGCGTCCAGCGCCGGGATCGCGCCGGCCAGCCACGCGTAGCTCGCGTCGGCGCCGAACGCGTGCTCGACCGCACCGAGGTCGCGGACGAGCAGCATCGCCGCCAGCGTCGTCAGCGTGTCGCCGGCCTGCGACATGTAGGGGATCGACGCAGGCGACGTCCCGGCCGCGGCGATCTGCAGCGTCGCGCCGGTCAGCAGGATCCCGGGCGCGGCGGCGTTGGCCTCGCCGACCGCGCCGGCGTCGGCGGCGTGCGCGGCGGTCGCGATCGAGCCGAGCGTCTCCCCCGTGCGCACCTGGTGGGTCAGCCCGCCGATCGTCAGCGGCCCGTCGGCCAGCGGCGCGTCGAGGTTGGCGTCGGCGATCGCCACGATCGCCTCGGGGACCGGGATCCGCAGCGTGGTCCCGGCGGCCAGCGGCGCGAAGTCGACGTCGGGGTTGGCGTCCTCGATCGCCTGCGCGGCGACGTGCCAGTCGGTGGCGAGCGTCTGGAGCGTCTCGCCGGGCGTCGTGACGTGCTCGACCTCGGCGACCGGCGCAGGCACGACGAGCCTCTGGCCGGGCGCGATCGGGACGCCGGGGTTGCGCGCCAGCAGCTGCGCGCTGGTGATCGCGAACAGGTCGGCGATCGACGCGGCGGTGTCGTCCTGCTGGACCGTGTATCCGACCTCGGGCGCGAAGCTGCGGGCCAGGCCGAGCAGGCTGTCCGCGGCGGTCGGCGCGTGCTCGTGACGGGCCAGCAGGTTGCGCGCGCTCTGGAAGACCGAGCGCGCGACCATCAGGAACCAATCGGCGAAGAGCGCCTCGGTGATCGGCTCCTCGGTGCCCGCGGCGGCGTCCGCGGCGTCGTCGTCGGGGTCGTCGCCGAGCGGGTCGGGCGCGCGGCTGTAGTCGGCGTTGACCTTCAGCTCGTCGAAGATCCTCTGCAGGTCCTCGCGCCAGCTCGCGTCGACGCCCGGCGCCTCCCAGAACGAGACGGCCGGCAGCGGCGCGGGCGGCGCCATCCGCAGCGGCGGCGGCATCGGCAGGACCGCGCGCGCGACCGCGTCGGCCCTCGCGGGCGGCCCGGCCAGCGTCAGCGTGAGGTTCGCGCCGAGGAACGCGGCCACGTTGTCGTAGCCGAAGCCCACGGCGCGCTCGGCGACGTCGGTCGCGCTGAGGTCGTCGTAGATCAGGTGCAGGTCGACCGCGGTCACGTCGCCGTCGTGGGCGCCGATCAGCGTCTGCATGCCCCACTTCAGCAGCGCGCGGGCGATCTGGTTGAAGGCCATGTCGTCGGCCGTCGCCGCCGGGTCGCCGGCGACCGCGGTCCGCCACTCGTCGTGCCCGGCGCCGGACGGGACGCTGGTCTGCACGAAGGGCACCAGCACGACCTGCACCGCGGCCGGCGCGCCGTCGACGACGGCCGGCGTCAGGAACGGCATCAGCTCGACGGCGATCGCGACCGGGGCGCCGAGCACGCCGACCGGGCTCCACGTCAGCGGCGCGCGCTCCGGGACCGCCGCGACCAGCAGCGCTCGCGCCGCCGCGTGCGCGTGGTGGCTGGTCTCGGCGCGGCGGCGCGCGACCAGCGACGCCCTCGGCCCGCCGCCCGCGCCCGGCGCGGCGAGCGTCCACGGCGTCGCCTGCGCCGAGCCGATCGTGAACGACGCGTCGAGGTGCAGCCCGAACGAGAAGTGGATCGTGAAGAAGATGATCTTGATCGACGCGTGCACCCTGACGTCGAGCGAGAGGCCGACGAGGATCGGCTGGTAGGACTCGACGGTCAGCGTCACGCTCGCGGTCGCGACGATCGAGATGTCGATGCTGATGATCTTGAAGTCGACGCTGCCGTAGAGCTGGCCGACGACCGTGACCGAGCCCTGGATCCGGTAGTACTGCGCCGAGCCGAGCGAGGCGTCGGTCGGATTGAACCACGAGACGACGCCGGTCACGATGCCCTGGACGGTCAGCGAGAGGCCGGCGCGCAGCGGCCCCTCCGAGATCGTCTTGCCGACGCCGACCTGCAGCGCGACGCCGAACTCGATGACCGGACCGAACGTCCCATTGGTGATGATGGGCACGAGGTCGGTCCCGGCCGCCGCGGCGGTCGAGAGCTTGCCGAAGTAGAAGCCGCCCGCGCCCACGAACGGGAACACCTGCAGGCCGAAGGAGACGGTCCAGTCGTTGTTGTAGGGGAACCCGAGGTCGAGGTAGAAGCTGCCGTCGGTGTAGATGTCGACGACGACGTTGGGCAGCGTGATCGACACCTCGCCGAACTCCAGGTGGCGCATCACGTCCGGCAGCTTCAAGGCGATGTGGTAGACGCCGAGCGAGTCGCTGAGCTTGCGGTACAGGATCTCGAAGTCGAGACCCGCGAAGATCCCCGCCTTCTCGCCCGCGAGCGTGATCTGCACGCCGTAGAGGACCGGGTCGTCGAAGACCAGCCGCAGCCGCAGCGTCTCCATCAGCGTGAAGTCGGCGGCCAGCAGCCAGCCCGCCCCGGCGTCGAACTCCAGCAGCTCCCACGGCTGCTTCCTGTCCTTGGTCTTCTGCACGACCGCCGACAGCTCGTCGATGATCTTGGCCATCGTGTCGGCGTGCGGGTCGACGAGCACCAGGTGCTGGCCGATGCCCAGCAGGCGCAGGTCGAAGAGCTGCGTGCCCTGGCCGGACGGCGTCGGCGGCGAGTCCTTGAGCAGGTCCCAGCCCAGCGGCTGGTCGGGCGTGTACCTCTGGCCGAGGAACGAGCCGGTGATCTCCAGCTTGACGCCCGGCGACCCACCCGAGCGCACGTAGGTCAGGCCGATCGTGTCGATGTCGATCAGGCCGAGGTCCTGGCCCACCTTGTAGGTGATGCCGACCGAGCGCTGCGTGAGGTTGACGACCAGGCTGAGGTCGTCGAAGCGGATCTTGTTCAGCACGTCCCACGGCGGGCTGAGCGCGAAGTGCAGGTCGGGGTCGGCGAGGTTGACCAGGTAGGTGACGATGCCGCCGAACGTCACGCCGCCGAGGCGGACGGTGACGATCTCGTCGGCGTTGGCGCGCTTGCTGTAGGTGCCGGTGAGCGTCAGCTGGTCGAAGCGCAGCCCGAAGACGTAGCTGGTGCTGCCGTTCTGCTGCTGGAAGAGGTAGCCGACCGACAGCTCCAGCGCGTGCGTGCCGAAGTGGGCGCCGAGCGAGCCCATGATCGCGCCGCTGTACTTGGCCTCGGAGGAGCGCTCCAGGTGCACGCCGGCGTCGAGCTCGAAGGACACCGCCTCGAGCCTCGGCGTCCAGCGCGCGGCGGCGTCGAAGGTGTAGGACGCCCCGACCGCGCCCGTGCCCGAGTTGTAGGTCAACGCGACGGGGCTGACGACCAAGGACCCGAAGTCGCTCCTCGACGGCGTCAGGCCGAGCGCCTTCTGGACCAGCTCGATCAGGTCGACCTCGTCGGTCAGCCGGCCGGAGAGCGTCCAGCTGCCGTCGGTTGCGCGGTCGCCCTCGAGCACCAGCTGCGCGGCACCGTCGCCGAAGGCGAGGGTGGCGATGAGCTGGCCCGAGTAGACCGCGGCGCCCGAGCGCCAGTCGATCACCAGGCTGCCGCCGAGCTGGTCGACCCTGAAGTAGCCGGGCGCGATGTCCCACGGCTTCATCGCCACCTGGACGTGGAACAGGTCGAGCGTGCCGGCCGTCAGGTCGGCCTCGATCCCGAGGTCCACGAGCGTGAACCTCATGTCGTCCTGACCCGCGAGCGAGGCGGGCAGCAGCGACGTGGGATCGGCGCCGGCCAGCGTCGCGAAGTCCGCGAGGCTCGGCAGCTCGAGGTCGCGGACGTCGGCGACCAACAGCCAGTCGCCGTCGGCCGTCCAGCGCTGGACGGCGACCGTGAGCGTCGCCGGGTGCGGGCCCGTGCCGAAGCTCGCCCTGCCGGCGATCGACCCGGTGACGGCCGGCGCGGTCAGCGGGTTGGCGACCGTGACGTCCAGCACCACGCCGTCGAGGACGAGGCCCGGGAGGATCCTCCACGGGGCGGTCGCCAGGCCGAGGCCGACCTCGGGCAGCGCCGGCGGCGACAGGCCGACGGTCGCCGACAGCGACAGCAGGCGCAGGCCGCCGAGGCTCGCGACGCCGGGCGGCAGCGCGGCGGCGAGGTCCGCGCCGCCAAGCAGGCCGGCGAGCGCGCCGAGCCCGGGCAGCGCCGCGTCGGGCTGCGACCAGACCAGGATCTCCCCGCGCGTCGCGGGCAGCGGGACCGACACGTCGACCTCGACGTCGCCGAGCATCAGCGCGCCGCCGACCGCGCCGCCCAGCAACCTGGGGCCGTTCTCCCAGCTCAGCTCGAGCGCGAGCTGGAGGCGCTTGAGCTCGAGGACGCCCTGCAGGATCGTCCACGGCGTCGTCGTCTGGACGGCGATGTCGAGCCCGGTCGGCGTCGCCGTCGTCCCGGCCACGCTCAACACGAAGGAGAACGCGGTGACCTCGCCGTCGATCACCTGCTGGACGCCGTCGGGCAGGACGGGGACGACGCTCAGGCCGGGGACGACGCCGAGCAGCTGGGTCAGCGGGACGTTCAGGCCGGGGACGACGCCGAGCAGCCAGGAGGCGACGCCGGACGGCGGCGAGATCGCGAAGACCGTCTCGCGCCCGCCCGCCGACGCGGTGCCCCAGACCTCGGCGGCGGCCACCCCGGCCCAGAGCCTGTCGGCGCCCTCGGTCGCCACGGCGTCGAGCGCGATCGCCGCCTGGGCGAGCGTGAACGTCCCGATCCCGGAGACGGCGAGCGGCCTGGTCGCCGTCCTGCCGGGCCCGGTGCGCAGCGACAGCGCCTCGGGCCCGGGCGCCGCGGTGACCGGCCCGGCGAAGTCCAGCGTGGTGCCCGCGGCGGGCAGCGCGTAGATCGGCGTCAGCGCGCTGAACGGCGCCGCGTCGGCGACGGCGATCGTGGTGGCCAGGCTGAGCCCGGCCGGCGCGAGCAGCCCGTACTTGTCGGCGGCGCCGTCGGTCGAGCGCAGCGTGAACGCCGGCGTCGTCCCGAAGGTCAGCGCGCCGAGCGGCGTGTTCGCCGCCAGCTGCGGGAACGTGGCCCTCAGCGTCCAGCCGGTGCCGCCGATCCTCAGCGCGATCTGCAGCGCGCCCGTGCCGCCGGCCAGCGTCAGCTCCGCCCTCAGGCTCGGCGCGGAGAGGCCGAGCACGACGGCGCTCGCGCCCGTGCCCGTCCCGGTGACGGTCAGCACGCCGCCGGCCAGCGCGACCGTCGCGTCGCCCCTGAGCGCGACGGCGGGCGCGCCGAGGTGCTCCTGGAAGAGGTCGAGGACCGGCTGGCCGGCGGCAGTCAGCGTCGTCGCGTCCAGCGGCACGGTCCCCGACGGCCTGGCGGCGTCGAGGTTGCCCTGGATCGTCTCGAGCAGGCCCATCAGGCCGCCCGCGTGCCGAGGTAGGCCGGGTGGTCGCGGACGCGCGCGAGCACCTCGTCGTCCTGGAGGCGGTCCCACAGCACCTGCGCCCAGACCGACCAGAAGCCCGTGAAGCGCATGCCCCAGCCGAGCGACCGCAGCGCGGCCCCGCGGCCCCCGGGCGGCGCGGCCGCCAGCGCGTCGGCGGCGATCTCGGCGTCCACCCAGGCCTCGGTGCGGCGCTCCAGCCGCGGGTCGTAGGCGTCCAGCAGCCTCAACGGGGTGCCGGCGGGGAGCAGCAGCGCGTCGCCGCCGTCCGAAGTGACCACATGGTGAGGGGTGTTGAGCGCGAAGCGCCCGATCATGGCCACGGCCGCGGGGGTGTGCCCGCGGACCAGGACGCGCTCGACGGTGGCCGGGGCGCTCGCGTCGCCGGCCTCGTCCGCGCCGCGCACGGCCACGGGGACCGACACGTAGGTGAACGGCGGCGCGGCGGCGTCCGCGAACGGGGCGGCCCGGTCGGGGCGCAGGCCCGCGTCGTCGCCGAGGTCAGCGCCGGCCGCGGCCTCGGACGCCGCCAGGCAGTTGACGCACAGCGGCAGCAGGTCGTCCCACCCGCTCGCCGTCGCCCGCGCGGCGGCGCGGCGGCCGGTCCGCGCGTCCCAGGCCTCGACGCCCTCGTTGAGGTGCCGCTCGCACGCCGCGCAGAAGCGGCCGAACGCGGACTGGGCGACGAGGCCCGCGTCGGCGCCTTCGAACCACGGCTCCCAGGGTGGGCGGGCGAGCGGGCGCATCACGGGATGTACCTCACGTCGGTGCCGGGATAGGGCCCGTAGGGCTGGACCCTCTGCTGGGTCATCGCCTCCATGAACGCCTGCATCATCGTCCTGGTCGGGTCGCCGGGGAACCTGGTCGTCTTGCCTTGCCGCAGCTCGAGGACCCGGACCCAAGTGGACAGGAACCCGGTCCTCGCGCTGCGACACGCCGCCGTCCAGAGCTGCGGCGACCAGGCCTGCGACAGGTCCGTGAACGTCTCGACCGCCTCGAGCCAGCGCTGGGTCCGGTCCCACATCCGGTTGTCGTCGCCGCTGTCGACGCCGTCGAGGTCCATCCTGTTCAGGTCGAGCGTCTCCCTGGCGAACGACGCATCGTCCCCGTCGGGCACCAACAGGACCCGGACCTCGCGGCGCAGGACCCTGCCCTTCACGGGCATGTCGGCGATCACGATCTTGTTCGGCTCCCTGCCGTGGTCCACGCACCGCAACCCGTTGCGCACGCTCCGGTCCGCGTTCGCCCTCCGCCAACCGCCGCTCCTCCGCCTGAAGTACAGCGCCGGGAGCAGGCCGCGGTAGGCGTTGGCATCGGTGTCCGGCCACAGGTAGCGCCTGCGGATCTCCAGATATGCCTCAAGGTCGTCGGCCGGCGGCGGCATCAGCCTCCAGGCGGTCACCTCGCCGCGGTCGGGGTGGTCGCCCTTGTAGCTGTTGCACGCGCGGCAGGACAGCAGGAAGTTGTCCCAGGACACCGAGGTCAGCGGCCAAGGCGCCTTGGCGACGATGTGCTCAGTGGCGATGAACTCCGAGAGCATCTGCTCGCAGTAGCTGCAGAAGCGCCCCATCCCCGCCCGCAGGGGATCGTTGGCCTCCGAGTACTGGGCGACGACCCGTCGCATGAGGAGGCTTCTGCCTGCCTGCAGCGGCGTGGGCCTCGGCGCGCCCCTCCTCCTCCCGGGCGGCGGGTTGATCGCGATGTCCTGAAGGCCCAAGGTCACGTCGAGCAGCGTGATCGGCGTGGGGCTGGCGATGCCGAGGGCCGTGCGCATCCGCGCGCTGGGCCTCCTGAGCCTGACGGCGGCGAGGTCGAGTCGCAGCTGCGCATAGGTGGACCTGACGCTGAAGTCGGGGTACGTGCCGGGCCGGGCCGGCCGCCGAAGGGGTCTCATTTCTGGGGATCCTTGTCCTTGGCGTAGCCGGCGTACCAGCCCAGCGTGGTGTGGTCCTTGCCCGTCGGGTCGGCGAAGAGGCTCGCGCCGACCTGGCCGTGCGACGGGAACGTCAGCATCAGCACGCTCAGCGTGATCCGGTCGAGCGCGAGCACGTAGGTGCCGTCGGCGCGCTGCATGGCCAGCGCGCCGATCTTCAGCCGCAGGACGCTCTCCAGGCTGAGCAGGCTTCCGCCGCCGCCGGAGCCCGGGAGCCTCAGGCCGACCGCGACGTTCGGGCTCGACGGGCCGCCCGGCGCCCACGACGCCAGGAGGCTCGCGCGGAAGCCGAGCTGCGACGCCAGCGCGCCGGCCGTGCCGAGCCCGAGGTCGGCGACGACGCCGAACCACGGCGCGTCGAGCGCGCCGCCGGCCTGAGGCGCGTCGACGCCGAGGAAGCCGAGGCTCGCAGGCGTCGCCGGCGCGGGCGGCCTGGCGTCGCCGCCACCGCCCGCCGCGGGCACGGGCTTGGGCACGTGGACGAACCCGCTGGGCGTGAGCGGGAAGCTCGCGAAGAGGCTGCCCGCGCGCGGCGCGCTCTGCGCCGGGTCCAGCGCGAGCTTCGTCGCGTCGAAGATGTACTGGTTCTTGCTCGGGTCGCCCGGCGTGTAGCGGATCTCGATCCGCAGGTTGGCGTAGGCCAACCGCCAGCCGGCGTCGTCGGGCTGCGGGTCCGGCGGCGGGCCGTAGGAGAACAGGTCGAACGGGAGCTTGGGCGCCACGTAGCGCAGCGACCCGCTGAGCAGGAACGTGGACTCGGCGGCGGCCTGCGGGCCCGGCGGCGTGACCGTGACGAACTGCGCGCTGGCCACGTCGACCGCGGACAGCACCCCGCTGGTCGCGCCGAACGTGCTGTCCTCGCGGGTCGTGAAGGTGTAGGTGGAGTCGCCGCCCTGCTGCTGGTAGACGCCGTAGAGCTCGATGACGTTGTCCCTGGAGCGCGTGAGCGCCACGGGGTCGCCGAACAGCTCGTCGACGAGCAGGTCGATGACGCTGGAGAAGTCCGCGACCGCCGAGTTGGCCCAGCGCACGAGCAGCGACTGGACCGAGAACGCGTACGGGCCGGGCGCGCCCGCGGCGCTCTGGGGGCTCTCGTAGAAGAGCAGCCCGAACAGCGACGAGTCGGTCTGGACCAGCGCGCCCTTGCCGTCGTGGGCGACCGGCGTGATCGTCAGGCCGATGTGATGGGCCTTGAACCCGCTCTGCTGGATGCCCGCGCCGAGGCCGGCCAGCTGCGACGGCAGGTCGCCGACCGGCATCGCGCAGTTGAGGATCAGCAGGCCCTGCCACGACGCGTCGGCGACGAGGTCGAGGAACGGCTGGAACGCCGGGTGGGCCGTGACCTGGTCGCGCGCCTTGGCGATCGCGCCCTGCAGCGTTCGCTGGGCGTCGAGCACGCCATCCGAGTTGATGTTGAAGTCGGTCGGCTGCGTCCACGTGGTCGTGTCGGCGGCCAGCGCCTCCAGCGACGTGCCGGCGTGCTTGACGATCAGCAGCGTGCCGGTGTCCCTCCACGCGCCGGTCAGGCCGGCCTGCAGCGTCCACCACTCCGAGCGGTCGTCGGTCGCGGGGATCTGGATCGTCCAGTCGACGGCCGGCGGCGACGGGCCCTGCAGCGCGGCCGGGTCCGACGCCACCAGGAACAGCTGGCTGGACTGCAGCGCCTCGCGCAGCGGGTCGCTCACCGCGCCGAGCTGGATCGCCTGGCCGTTGGACTGCAGGAGGTTGAGCGCGCTCAGGACGCCGTCGCCGAACTCGCCGAGCAGGCCCTGCGGCGTCGCGCCGACGGTCCTGGTGACGGCGGCGTCCGGCCGCGTCGCGGTCACCGGGGCGGCGGCGCCGACGATGCTGCGGCGCAGGGGCGCGACCGCGGCGCGCTCGACCGCCGCGGCCGCCGCCGCGTCGCGGGGCGCCACGCCGGCGAACGGCAGCATCGGGAAGACGGCGGCCGGCGACGCCCCCGCGGCGGGCAGCGGCTGGCCGGCGAGCTCGTAGAAGTCCAGGTAGCCGGACGCGTCGGGCGGCGCGAAGACCGGCGCGGACTCGGGCTGGGCGCGGTAGGTCAGCGCCGCGCCGTCGGGCCCGAAGAGCGACGCGTACGCGGTGGTCGCGCCGCCCTCCAGCCCGCGGCCGATCGCGAGCGCGTCGCCACCGGGGGTGAAGACGACGGTGCTGCCGGGCTGCTCGAGCGTGACGTACTCCAGCCCCGACGTCCCGCAGGCCAGCCGCTGAGCACCCGTCATCACGTTGCCATGCTGATCGCGCACGGTCAACTCGAACGCCCCGCTGGGCACCAGGTAGAACGGGTCGGCCGGCCCGGCGGTGGCGGCGAGCGCACGCACCGCGGGGACCAGCGCGGCGGGCGGGTCGGCCAGCGGCGTCAGCGTCACCGCCAGGCCGCTGGTCGTCACGTAGTAGGAGCCCAGCTCCGGCGCGGTCACCCTGGGGGCGGGCGCCAGGCCGAACGCGGTGCGCGCCGGGACGGTCGGGTTCAGCGGGTCGAGGCTCAGCTGCACGGGGACCTCGCCGCCCGGCGCGGGCGTGAAGACCGGCAGGCGCCAGGACGTGAGGCGGTCGCGCAGCGGGGCGGTCGGCGCGCCGGGCGCGAACAGGCGCAGGCCAACGTCCAGCCGGTCGAGGTCCGTGGCGGTGGCGAGCGTGATCGCCGTGGTCAGGCAGCCCGCGCGCGGCCCGGCGAACGGCACGGTCACCGGCGCGGTGCCGGTCGACCAGGACGCCGCGCCCGCGGCACCGGTCACGTAGACGCGCCCGGCGACCGGCGGCGTCAGCACGAGCGCGTCCCCGTCGACCGTGATCGCGCAGCCCGCGCCGACCCACAGCGCGAGGTTGCGCAGCAGGACGCCGGCCGCGCCCGCGGTCGCGCCGCCGGCCGCGGCGATCGTCGATGCGCGCCAGGTCGCGGGCGGGCCAGCGGGCGCGGGGATCCAGGCGAGGGCCGGCGGGCGCGGCTGGGCGGCGACGAACGCCGCCAGCGCGGCCGGGAGCGGGTCGGCGAGCGCGGTGCCGGGCGGCAGGAAGACGTACGTGCCGGCGTTGGCGGGGTCCAGCGTGGCGACGAGCGGCAGGGTCGCCGGGACACCGGTGGGGTCGAACGGGCGAAAGCACGCGGTGACCGCCGGGGGCGCGCCGTCCAGGGCCCACAGCGGGGACTCCGGGCTCGCCCTGGTGAAGCCGGCCGACACGGGCGTCCTAGCTCAGCACCAGGGAGAAGACGTCGCCGCCGAGGACGGGCAGGTCGAAGCTGTCCAGCGTGTCGCCCGCGGTGGCGTAGCGCCCGCCGCCCACCCCGCCGATCAACACCTGGGCCCACGCGCCGACCGTCCAGTTGGTCGGCGAGGTCGTCGAGAGCGGCGTCCACGCGCGGGCGTACTCCTGGTTGGATCCCAGCGAGGCGACGCCGCCACCGACCAGCCACGGCACGGGCCCCGAGCCGGACAGGATGTGGCGGATGGTCGTCCCGAGCGTCACGTACACGCGCTGGTTCTGGAGGTACAGCGGGACCTCGGGGACGACGGTCGTCCGCCCGCGGAAGGACAGCGAGGTCGCCGGGGCGGTGCGCTGCGCGAGGTAGGTCGCGGTGGCGGCGGTGAGGTCGCTCCAGGAGGCGGCGCCGATCAGCACCGCGTTCTCCTGCGGGCCGACCGCGCCGGTGCCGTCCGCGGCGGTGAAGGTCGGCGGGTACAGGAGCCGCCAGTAGGGCATCGGCGCGAGGCTGCGCAGGTCCACGACGCCGCCCGCGCCGCCCGCGGAGGAGGGGACGGCGAACCCCTGCAAGGACGACAGGAACGGATCGAGCGCGACGGCGGTCCCGTACTGCGCGCTGGGCACCTGGACGACGTCGACGGTCGTGCTCCCGGCGCCGACGAACCCGTTGAGCGGGCTGGCCTCCGGGTCGACGGCCTGGTGGCTCTGGAAGTCCAGGCGCAGGCGCATGCCGGCGTCGAGGTCGACGTAGCGGTTGGCCTGGTCGAAGCCGTAGCGCAGGTACAGGCACTCGGCGAACGTCTGCGGCAGCGCCTGGGCCAGCCAGCCGCGGATCAGCGGGAGCCGGCCCGGCTTGAGCCCGAGCCCCTCGAGCGCGAGCAGCAGCTGGTCGAAGTCGGCGCGCACGGTCCGGGCCGCGGAGAAGTCCCACACGCCGGTGCCGTTGCCGCCGGCGGCGGTGATCGTGTACGGCGGCCGGCCACCGCCTCCGGTCGGCGCGACCGTGAAGACGCCCACCCTCAGCGGCAGCCTGGGCGCGCTCGCGAACACGTCGTCGATACCGACGGTCACCGGGTTGTTGACGACCCCCGCAGACGTTCCGGGATAGACGTAGATCACTCCGCCGGCCGTGCCGAAGAAGTAGTTGATGGACGTGGCGACAGCGACGGACGATTCCACACGAGCCTCCTCGCTCTCGCGCAGCATCCCACAGCAATAGCGAACAGCCAACTTTAAGTTTTTCTTGACTCAGCAGTCCGGCGGATCTACGGTGCTCGCTCAATCCACGAGCGGCAGAGGAGGACCGATGGCCATCACGCCAAGCACCTGTGACGTGTTCATCCAGGTCTGGGTCGACATCAACCCGATCATCCAGGGGCAGGGATCCGAGGGCGTCTACCTGGTCGACAACCGCGTCAGCTCGGGCAGCACCGGCGGCGGCACGTCCGCGCTGGACACCAACTGCACCAACAACTCCACCGTCTGCTGGCAGATCATCCCGATCGACCCGAACGCCGATCTGACGCAGTTCCAGATCCAGTCGATCGGCAACAGCAACGCGTGGGGCAACACCGGTCAGCCGCAGAGCGCGAGCAGGGACAACACGATCTTCACCGGGCAGGTCGAGAACACCGGGAGCGCCCCCTACTCGTTGGCGCTGGACGTCAACTTCACCACCGTCACCGTCAACCCGAGCGTCACCGTCTCATGAGCTTCGGCACCGCACAGACCCCCGGCACGGCCCAGATCGAGCCCGTCAGCGCGCTCTCCGGCCTGCAGCCACAGACCGCCATCGCCATCGCGATCGACACCGCCTACGTCGCCTCGGTCGGCGGCGGCGGGATCACCGAGGGCATCTACATGTTCGACAACCGGATCAACAACGGCAGCACGGGGGAAGGCTCGCTCGAGCTGCACACGCACTGCAACGTGCAGGACCTGCTCGGCTTCGAGGTCTACCCCATCAACTCGGCCTCGTCGGCGGGCGACACCGTGGAGATCACCGGCTTCAACGTCTCCCAGGGGTCGGTCTTCGGCTCGCAGGGCTACCCCATGGAGCAGACGTCGAACTACTGGATCGGCCAGGCCACCACCGCCGGCTCGCAGACGTACCAGATCCGCGTGCTCGTGACGATCGGCGGCATCCGCCCGACGAAGTACAACGTCTACTGGGACCCGTTCATCACCGCGGCGTGAGGGTCGCCGCTCGGCGATGCCCCTGCGGTGGGGGCGCCCCGTTGGTCACCCCCACCGCACGGGCATCGGCACGCCGGCCGCGGCGTCGCTGACGGCGCGGGCGGTCGTGGCGAAGGCGTCGGCGCGCTGCTCGGCGGCCTCCGCCACGGTCGTGAGCAAGGACATCATGTCGGTGAGGCTCGGGGCGTCCTGGTGGGACAGGTGCTCCAGGAGCTCGGGGTCCCAGCCGCCGACGCCGGTGGTCATCAGGGTCTCGCCGCGGCGGGTGATCTCCAGGCCGACGTCGCGGCGGTCGGCCGCGCTGACCCTGCGAGTGATCAGCTGCGCTGCGACGACCCGGCGGATCACACCGTTGGTCCCGCCCGCCGTCAGCTGCATCTCGCGGGCCAGCTGCCCGGGCGCGATCCGGCCGGCGCGGCGGACGATGTCGAGCGCGAGCAGGTCGGTGGCGTTGACGTCCCGGCGCGTCGCGGCCGCCGCCGCGCGCTGACGCGCGGCGGCGGCGACGAGGCGGTCCAGGGCGTCGGCGATCTCAGCGGCGCTCGCCATCGGCCAGGTCCTGGGTGAGGTCGCGGGCCGCGCGCAGGACGTGCGGCAGCACGGCATCGATGTCCATCCGCCGTCCCGACGCGCTGACCGCCGCGACGACCTCGCCGTCGAAGACCACCGGCGCCGCGACCGCGCGCACGCCGGCCTGGTACTCACCGTCCTCGATCGCGTGCCCGTCGGCCCGGATCTGCACGAGCTCCTCGTCCAGCTGCGCGGCCTCCGTGATCGTCCGGTCGGTGTGCGGCGCCAGCCCCGCTGCGACCAGCGACCTGCGCCAGCCGTCGCGGTGGGCCAGCAGCAGCTTCCCGCCCGCGGTCGCGTGCGCCGGGACCAGCTCGCGCAGGTGCGGGTGCTCGTCCTGGGAGCCGAGCGCGGCGTGACACAGGCACACGACCGACCCGTACGACGGCGCCACCAGGTGCGCCGCCATCCGCGACCGCTCGTGCAGCAGCTCCACGTACGGCCGCCCGCGCCGCGCGACCGGCGAGTGCTCCAGCACCTGCGCGGCCAGCGCGACCAGGCGCATCGTCGGCGCGTAGATCCGCCGCGTGTCGCCGCTGCGCTGCACGTAGCCCTCGACCACAAGCCTCTCCAGCACCCGCCGCATCGTCCGCGGATGCGTGTCGATCGTCGCCGCCAGCTGCGGGGCACTCAGCGGCGACAACGCGAGCATCTCCAACGCCCGCATCGTTCTGGCCACATGCCACGCATCGCCGGCCGGGTCCGTCCCTTCGATTTCCGGCCCTGCCTCCATGCGACAGCACTACAGCAACCCGCGCCACCGCGGTCGACGGCCAATCTGCACCCCGACCTTCTTGGTCCGGACCGTTGGCGGCCGCGGACACCGTCCTGTCCCCCGCTTCTAGACGTCCAGGCGCAGGACGTGCTGCGGCCCGGCGTGGCCGCCCTCGTAGATCCCGACGCCCGCGTCGACGAAGCCGGTCGCGGCGTAGAGGGCGATCGCCGGCGGGTTGTCGGCGTTGACCGTCAGCAGCACGGCCGTGCGGCCCGGGAAGCGGGCGCGGACGTAGTCCGGGAGCGCGAGCATCGCGGCGCGACCGACCCCTTGTCCCTGCAGCGCGCGGTCGATCACCAGCGCGCGCAGCCCGAGGATGTGCGCCCCCGCGGGCGCGCCCGGGACGCTGCGCGTGTCGAGCTGGAAGTAGCCGACGGGCGTCCCGTCGCGCAGGATGACCACCGACTCGCGGGCGCTCTCGCGATCGGCGACCGGGATCGACGACGCGGGCGTCCCGCCGAAGCGCACCTGCTCGGGCGCGACGGTGATCCGGAGCGCGGCGTCGCGCAGCTCCGGCGTGAGCGGCGAGAGCGTGATCGTCCCGGTCGCGCTCATCAGGGAGCCTGAGCTACTCGACCTCCTGCGCGGCGGGCGCCAGCAGCCGCGCGAGGTCGGAGGTCGACAGCGGGCCGATCCCGTCGTGGTGGGTGAGGTCCAGGTGCACGGGCGTCACCGCGACGTGCCCGCCGGCGACCGCGACGAGGTCGGTCCCGGGCTCGTCCTCGTAGCCGGGGTCCGCGCCGTAGATGAAGTACGTGCCGTCGCCCTGCTCGCGCAGGCGGTCGCGGTAGATGCGCTTGCCGAGCTTGGCGACCTCGACCCCGTGCGGGACGCCCGCGGGCACGTTGATGTTCAACAACGTCGAGGGCGGCAGCGGGACGTCCTCGAGCGACGCGACGATCCGCGCGACGAAGCGCGCCGCGGTGTCGAAGACGAAGTCGTCGCCGAGGCGGAAGTCCATCTCGCGCTTCTCCGACTGCTGGGAGACCGCGAGTGCTGGGAGACCCAGCAGCACGCCCTCCATCGCGGCGGCGACGGTCCCGGAGTAGGTGACGTCGTCGCCGAGGTTGGACCCGTGGTTGATGCCGGAGACCACGACGTCCGGCGTCCAGTCCTCGATCAGCCCCAGCGACGCGAGCCGCACGCAGTCGACCGGCGTGCCGTCGGTCGCGTAGCCGTGCGTGCCGTCGGGGAACGCGATCCGCTCGACGGCCAGCGCGCGGCGCACGGTGATCCCGCGGCCGATCGCGGAGCGGTTGCCGTCCGGCGCGATCACCACCAGGTCGATCCCGGGGACGCTCGCGAGCAGCTCCACGCGCAGCGTCTGCAGGCCTTCGGCGTCGATCCCGTCGTCGTTGGTGAGCAGCACGCGCATCGCTTCGCAGCCTACTCGCGGGGCCGGTTTGTTTGGCGGGTGGCCGACCTTGGGAACGCCGTAGACGGGCTGAGGAGACCCACCCGTACCGTCCTACCTTGAGGAGACCAAGTCCACCATGTTGTGGCTCATCCTGGGCGTCGTGCTGCTCGTCATCGCGATCGCCGGCGGCGCCATCGTGCACCCCATCCTGTTCGTCCTCGCCATCCTGGCGCTGGTGTTCTTCTTCAACGGCTACCGCGGGCGCGGCGCAGCGTTGTAGCTGAAGCTCAGTAGCCGACGGACGCGAAGTACAGCCCGTGCGGGGGCGCGGTGGGACCCGCCTCCGCACGTGGGCGTCCTTCCAGCAGGCGCGTGAAGTCGTCCAGCGACCGCCGCCCGCCTGCCACCTCGAGCATCGTCCCCACCAGCACGCGGTTCATGTGGCGCATGAACGCGTCGGCGGTGATCCAGAGCTCGAGGACGTCGTCCTCGCGCTCGACCCACTCGGCGCTCATGACGACGCGCTCGAAGCGCACGTGGTCGGTGATCGTCGGGGTGAACGCGGTGAAGTCGTGTTCGCCCAGGAGCGCTGCCGCGCACGCCTGCAGCGCCGCGCGGTCGATCCGGTGCGGCCAGTGCAGCGCGCGCCGGACCTCGAAGACGCTCGGCAGCCGCCGCGTCAGGATCCGGAAGCAGTAGGTCCGAGAATGCGCGTCACGGCGCGCGTCGAAGCCGGCGGGCGCCGGGTCGCACGCCAGCACCGCGACGTCGTCGGGCAGCAGCGCGTTGAGGCCGTCCAGCGTGACCGGGTCGCCGACATACGACGCGACCTGCCCCCACGCGTGGACGCCGCGGTCGGTGCGCCCGGCGACCGTGAGGTCGGCATGGCGACCACCGCGCAACACGGCGATCGCCTCCTCCAACGTCCCTTGCACCGTCCGCAGACCAGGCTGCCGCGCCCAGCCCGCGAACCCCGACCCGTCGTACTCGACGGTGAGGCGGCTAGTTCCGCCCGCCAAGGATGTTCAGCAGCGAGAGGAAGATGTTCACGATCGAGACGAAGATCCCGGTCGCGAGCCAGATGACGTCGTCCTCGGTCGCGTGGCGGCGCAGGTAGTTGAAGTCCACGATCAGGATCGCGGCGGAGAGGCCCAGGACCGCCAGCGAGATGATCGGCGAGCCGCCGGTGCCGAACAGCCACGCGACGAGCGAGATCGCGATGACGCCGAGCAGCGCCCACGACAGCGGGCGGATCCAGCGGGCGAGGTCCTTCGACGTCGCCGTGCCGTAGGCGCCCATGCCGAGCGTGATGAGCGCCGTGCCGCCGGCCGCCTGGTAGACGGTCTCGGGGTCGGTGTTGGCGTAGTAGCTGAGGATCGGGCCGAGGCTCAGGCCCAGCAGCAGCGCGAAGCCGAACAGCCAGGCGATGCCCAGTGAGCCGACGCGCAGCGGTGCGACGAACGACTGCGCCAGGACCATGCCGAACGCCACGAAGCCCAGGATCCGGGCCGTGGAGTAGTCCATGTCCTTGCCGACCACGGCGCCGACCGCCAGGAACGCCAGCGCGATCCCGACGAGGAACATGACCTGGCCGAACAGGGTGGTGGTGCTGACGCGCGCGCGGACGCCGGCGCGGGTCGCTGCGTAGGTGCCGAAGGGATCGTCGCTCATGTGCAGCGGAGGGTACCTCTTGGCGCGCGGCCCGCAAGCGAGTAGAACGGTGGACGTGCGCAAGCTCCAGGCCCAGGGCGTCCACCACATCACGATCGTCGGCGCCGACCGGCAGACGTCGATCGACTTCTGGGAGGGGGTGCTGGGGATGCCGTTCGTCTTCGACCAGCCGAACCTCGACAACCCCGACGAGGGGCACCTCTACTTCGATCCGGGCGACGGTCGGCTGATCACGGTGTTCTCGAACGAGACCCGCGCGCCGGTGTTCGACCGCACGCCGATGGAGGTCGGCTGCGTCCACCACCTGGCGTTCGCGGTGAGCGCCGCGACCTTCGCGCAGGCCGTCGAGCGCCTCGACGAGCGCGGCATCGCGCACAGCGGCGTCAAGGACCGCGGCTTCATGGACTCGATCTACTTCAAGGACCCGCTGGGCCTGCTGATCGAGCTCGCCTCCTACCGCTTCGTGCCGCCGGAGGGCTTCACCCACGCCGAGGTCCTGCTGGAGGCGCACAAGCTCCGCGTCGAACGCAACGACTACAACATCGCCCCGATCCACCTGGCGGACGCGATCGAGTTGATGGTCTTGCGCTCGCGGGAGTCGCTCAGCGCGGACCGGACGCCGAAGGACCCGTACAACAGGGTCAACGGCAGCTAGGTGTTCGCGGAGAACACCTATCGACCGTTCACCTCGTCGAGCGTCGCCTGCTAGGCGTCCGCGGCGGCCTTCGTCTCGAGCACGTCGAACGACCAGATCTCGCTGGCGGTCCCGATCGGGCCGCCCTCGCGGTGCTGGGCGTGGCCCGCGGCGAAGTCGGCGGACTTCACCCACGCGGTGAAGTCGTCCTCCGAGCGCCATTGCGTGACGACGAGGCACACCTCACGCTCGTCGTTCGGCCGCAGCAGCTGGAAGCCCTCGAACCCCTCAGCCCCCTCGACCTTCCCGGCCCGGCTCGCGAACCGCTCCGCGAACTCCTCGAACCGCTCCTTGGGAACCGTGATGGCATTGATCTTGACGACGCTCACACCTTGATCCTGCCACACCACGCCGCACCTCGGTCTCGGCCTTGGTCAACGGTGCATTTTGGTTCGCATGGGACCCAAATGCACCGTTGACGAGACTCTCGGCCATGACGCCTCGCGCCCGGCGCGACGAGCGGCGCGGCCAGAAGCGGTGGTCACGCCGCGAGAGTGGAGGCGCGTCTACCGAGGTCGCTTAACGACGACGGGCGCCCCCGAAGGGGCGCCCGTCGTGAAGCACGTGGTGCTCGAAGCTCAGACGAGCTCGATGAACACCATCTCGGTCGAGTCGCTGCGACGCGGGCCGAGCTTGAGGATGCGGGTGTAGCCGCCGGGACGGTCCGCGTAGCGGGGGGCGACTTCCTCGAAGAGCTTGTGGACCGCGAACTTGTCCTGGCCCAGGATGCTCAGCGCCTGGCGACGGGCGTGCAGGTCGCCCTTCTTGGCGAGCGTGATCAGCTGCTCGACCTCGGGCTTGACGGCCTTGGCCTTCGCCTCGCTGGTCTTGATGCGCTCGTGCTCGATGACCTCCTTGCAGAGGTTGGCGAGCAGCGACTTGCGGTGCGCGGAGTCGCGGCTGAGCTTGTGACGGGTCTTCTGGTGGCGCATGGTTCTCTCTCGTTACTTTCAGTCGTCGCGCAACGCAAGACCGCGCGCGTGCAGCGTCTCGATGACCTCGTCGATGGACTTCTTCCCGAAGTTCGGGATCGCGGCGAGCTCGCCCTCGGACTTCGAGATCAGGTCGCCGACCGTCTGGATCCCGGCGCGCTTCAGGCAGTTGTACGAACGCACACCCAGCTCGAGCTCCTCGATCAGGATGTCATGCATCGGGCCCTGCGACGTGGCGCCGGCACCGTTGACGCCTGCCACCTGGCCGGCATCCAGCGCGCCGCCCGGACCGGCGCGGAGCTCCTCGATGCGGTCGGCGTCGGTGAAGATCGCCAGCTGCGAGATCAGGATCTCGGCGGCCTCGCGCAGCGCGGCCTGCGGGTCGATCGACGAGTCGGTCTCGATGTCGAGCGTAAGCTTGTCGTAGTCGGTGCGCTGGCCGACGCGCGCCTGCTCGACGGCGTAGGCGACGCGGCGGACGGGCGAGAAGATCGAGTCGATCGGGATGACGCCGATCGGCTGGTCGGGAGACTTGTTCTCCTCGGCCGGGCGGTAGCCGCGGCCGCGACCGATCGTCATGTACATCTCGAGCTTGGTCTTCTTCTCGAGCGTCGCGATGTGCACGTCGGGGTTGAGGATCTCGACGCCCGCGGGCAGGTCGATGTCCTTCGCGGTGATCTCGCCCGGGCCGGTGACGACCAGCGGGGCCTCGATCTCGGTCGCGTCCGAGTGCATCCGGCAGACGATGCCCTTGAGGTTCAGGACGATGTCGGTGACGTCTTCCGTCACACCCTTGATCGTCGAGAACTCGTGGGCGACGCCCTCGATCCGGACGCTGGTGACGGCGGCGCCGGCCAGCGAGGACAGCAGCACGCGGCGGAGCGAGTTGCCGAACGTGTAGCCGAAGCCGCGGTCGAGGGGCTCGATCACGAACGAGCCGCGATGCTCCTCGACGGATTCGCTGGTGATGCGAGGGATCTGGAAGTCGAGCACTGGGAGGTCCTGGTTCTTCGTCGTTGTGCCCGGCTGATGGCTGAGGGGGAGTCGCCGGGCCTCTCGCGCAGGCCCTCCCGCGTTGCTTGGTGCGGGAGGGCGCGCGGTCAGTCGGTCCTGCTTGCTACTTGGAGTACAGCTCGACGATGAGCTGCTCCTGCACGGGCGTCGTGATCTCACGACGCTCCGGCTTGCGGAGCACCTTCGCCGTCAGGCCGTCATGGTCGGCCTGCAACCACGCCGGGACCTGAGCGGTGAGCTCGGTCGCGTCGCGGATGATCGCCTCGGCGCCGGTCCCGACCTTGACGGCCAGGACGTCGCCCTCGCGGACCTGGTAGCTGGGGATGTCGACGCGGCGGCCGTTGATCGTCCAGTGACCGTGGCGGATCATCTGACGGGCCTGGCGGCGGGAAGCGGCGAAGCCGAGGCGCACCACGACGTTGTCCAGACGCGACTCCAGGAGCATCAAGAGGTTCTCACCCGTGATGCCCTCCTGGCGCGACGCCTTGTCGTAGTAGCGGCGGAACTGCCCCTCGAGCACGCCGTAGTACCGGCGGGCCTTCTGCTTCTCGCGCAGCTGCACGCGGTACTCGCTCTGCTTCTGGCGGCCACGACCGTGGTCGCCCGGCGGGTACGCGCGGCGCTCGACGCCGCACTTGTCGGTCAGGCAGCGCTCGCCCTTCAGGAAGAGCTTCTGCCCTTCGCGGCGGCACTGCTTGCACTGAGGACTGGTGTCACGAGCCATGCTGGATTCCTAGACGCGGCGCCGCTTGCGGGGGCGGCAGCCGTTGTGGGCCTGCGGGGTCACGTCCTTCACGCCCGTCACCTCGAGGCCGGCGGCCTGAAGCGAGCGGATCGCGGTCTCGCGGCCGGAGCCGGGACCCTTCACGAAGACCTCGACCTTCTGGAGGCCCTGCTCGATGCCCTTGCGGGCAGCGGCATCGGCCGTGACCTGCGCGGCGAACGGAGTCGACTTGCGGGAGCCCTTGAAGCCGGCACCGCCGGCGGACTCCCACGCGATGACGTTGCCTTCGCGGTCCGTGAGGGAGACGATCGTGTTGTTGAACGAGGTCTTGATGTGCGCCTGGCCGACAGGGATGTTCTTCTTCGGCTTGCGGCGACCACGCTGGGGGCGCTTGGGTGCGGGCACTACTTCTTACCAGCCTTCTTCTTACCCGCGATCGACATGCGCTTCGGGCCCTTGCGCGTGCGAGCGTTGGTCTTGGTGTTCTGCCCCCGGACCGGCAGGCCGCGCCGGTGGCGCAGGCCGCGGTAGCACCCGATCTCCATCAGGCGCTTGATGTTCTGCGAGCGCTCACGACGGAGGTCGCCCTCGACGGTGAGGGCGTCGACGCCGTCACGCAGCTTGGTGACCTCGTCTTCCGTCAGGTCGCGGACGTAGGTGTCCGGGGCGATCCCGGCGTTGCTCAGAAGCTTGTTCGACGTCGAACGGCCAATGCCGTAGATGTAGGTCAAACCGACCTCGACGCGCTTGTTCAGGGGGACGTTGACCCCGGCGATGCGTGCCATAAAGCTAGCCCTGACGCTGCTTGTGGCGGGGGTTCTGGCAGATGACGAGGACCGCGCCGTGGCGACGGATGATCTTGCACTTCTCGCACATCGGCTTGACCGACGGTCGTACCTTCATGGTCCCTTTCCAAGAGTTTGGCCCGACGACGCGCTCTGGCCGCCGCTAAGGCCGCCGCTGCTACGTCACGGATGGCGCGCACGCAGGGGCATTGCGCACGCGCGGACAGTTGAAGATAGCAAAGGGCGATCCGTGCCGTCTTGACCCGAACGATTGCCGGGTGACGGCTGGGTTCGATCCTCGCTCTTGCCCCTCTTCAGAGTCTTCGTAACGCCTGAAGCGTTACAGCCCGTCCTCGCCCTCGTGCCACGGGTTCATGATCCGCGGCCCGTCGGCGGTGACGGCGATGGTGAACTCGAAGTGCGCGGCCAGCGACCCGTCCTGGGAGTAGATCGACCAGCCGTCGTCGCCCATCCGGACCATGTGGCGCCCGGCGGTCGTCATCGGCTCGACGGCCAGGACCATCCCCGGCTCCAGCAGCGGGCCCTTGCCCGGGTCGCCGTAGTTGGGGATCTGCGGCTCCTCGTGCATCTCGCGCCCGATGCCGTGGCCGACCAGCGAGCGGACGACCGACAGGCCCTCGCTCTCGACGGTCCTCTGGACCGCGTGCGAGACGTCGCTCAGCCGGTTGCCCGGGCGGCACTGCTCGACCGCGTCGAACAGCGACCGGCGCGTGACCTCCAGCAGCTTCTCGGCGACCGGCGTGACCTCGCCGACCGGGAACGTCACGGCGCCGTCGGCGACCCAGCCGTCGTAGGTGACGCCGATGTCGACCGAGATGATGTCGCCCTTGCCGAGCCGGTAGGGCCCCGGGATGCCGTGGACGACCATCGCGTTCGGTGACGCGCAGATCGACCCGGTGAACCCGCGGTAGCCCTTGAACGAGGGCACGGCGCCCTGAGAGCGGATGTACTTCTCGGCGGCGGCGTCGAGCTCGGCGGTCGAGACGCCTTCGCGGATCCTGCCCGCGATCAGCTTCATCGTCCGGGCGTGGATGGCGCCGGCGGCGGCCATCTTCTCGATCTCGGCTGGGGACTTCTTGATGATCACGGCAAGCGGCTCCTGCCGCGAGAGGTTAGAGCTCGTCTTCGAGGCGCAGCGTCGCGACCGTCGCACGGATGTGGTCGTGCACCTCGGTCGGCGTGCGCGTTCCGTCGAACCTGCGCAGCAGGTTGCGGCCCTCGTAGTAGTCCACGAGCGGCTCGGTCTGGTCGTGGTAGACGGCGAGGCGCTTGCGGATCGTCTCCGGCTTGTCGTCGTCGCGCTGGATCAGCTCGGAGCCGTCCAGGTCGCAGCGACCCTCCTGCTTGGGCGGGTCGAAGTCGACGTGGTAGACGCGGCCGGCGCGCGAGACGCGGCGACCGCTCAACCGCTTGACGATGACCTCGTCGGGCACGTCGATCAGCAGGACCGCGGAGATCTTGCGACCGACGTCCTGCAGCGCGGCACCGAGCGCGTCGGCCTGCGGGACCGTGCGCGGGAAGCCGTCGAGCAGGAAGCCCTCGGCCGCCTCGTCGGAGGCCAGCGCCTCCAGGATCACGCCGATGATGACCTCGTCGGGGACGAGGTCGCCGGCGTCCATGTACTCCTTGGCCTTCTTGCCCAGCTCCGTCCCCTGGGCGACCGCGTCGCGCAGGATGTTGCCGGTGGCGTAGTAGGGCAGGCCGAAGTCCTCGGTCAGCTTCTCGGCCTGGGTGCCCTTGCCGGCGCCCGGCGGGCCGACCAGGATGAGGTTGAGTTCAGACACGGCTTGCTCGGCGATCGCGGGAACGTTGGAGTGCGCGGCCTGCTGGCCGCGGACCTCAGGGAAGTCGGCCATCCTACTTGAGGAAGCCTTCGTAGTTGCGCATCATCAGCTGCGCCTCGAGCTGCTTCATCGTGTCGAGGGCCACGCCGATGACGATCAGCAGCGACGTGCCGCCGAACTGGAAGTTCTGCGTCGCGCTCGTCGCGGCGATGACGACCGTCGGCAACGCCGCGACCGCGGCCAGGTAGAGCGCGCCCGGGAACGTCAGCCGCGCCAGGATCCGGTCCAGGAACTCGGCCGTCGGGCGGCCGGGCCGCACCCCCGGGATGAAGCCGCCGTACTTCTTCAGGTTGTCGGCCTGGTCGACGGGGTTGAACGTCACCGCCGTGTAGAAGTACGTGAACAAGATGATGAAGATCGACTCGCCGATGACGTACGGCGCCTTCCCCGGGTTGAGGAAGTTCGCGACCGAGTGCGTCGCGGGCGTGTTGATCAGCTGGCCGACCGTGGGCGGGAACGCCATGATCGACGCCGCGAAGATGACCGGGATGACGCCGGCCATGTTGACGCGCAGCGGCAGGTAGGTCTGGCCGCCGCCGCTCATGCGCCGGCCGATCACGCGCTTGGCGTACTGCACCGGGATCCGCCGCTGGCCCTCCTGGATGAAGACCACCGCCGCCACGACCGCGAGCGCCAGGAACGGCATGATCACGACGAAGACCTGGTCCGGGTTGTTCCACCAGGACTGGATGCCGCCGGGCAGGCGCGAGACGATCGACGCGAAGATCATCAGCGAGATGCCGTTGCCGATGCCGTGCTGGGTGATCAGCTCGCCGAACCACATCAGCAGGATCGTGCCCGCGGTCAGCGAGATCACGATCAGGAAGACGTGCGGCGTGTCGAAGTTGGCGATGATCTTCTCGCCCGTCGACGGCGCCAGCGACTTGAACAGGAACACGTAGCCGATCGACTGCGCGAACGCCAGGCCGACCGTGAGGTAGCGCGTGTACTGCGTGATGCGCGCCTGGCCGACCTCGCCCTCCTTGGAGAGCTTCTCCAGCGACGGCACGACGACGGTCAGCAGCTGCAGGATGATCGACGCCGTGATGTAGGGCATGATCCCCAGCGCGAACAGGGCGATGCGGCTGAGCCCACCGCCCGAGAACGTGTTCAGCAGGCTGAGGATGCCGCCGCCGCCGAACGACTCCTGGGCGTCCTTGACGGCCTGGACGTTGACGCCCGGGACCGGGATGTGGGAGCCGACGCGGTACAGCGCGAGGAGCAGGGCCGTGAAGGCCAGCTTCTTGCGGATTTCCGCGACGGTGAAGGCGCTCAGGATCGTGGACAGCATGAGAGGCGTGGAAGGGTAACGGACCGGGGCCGAACTCCGTCCGCCCCATCGAGGAGTCCCTGCTGATCCGGCAGATCAGGCAGATCCACTAGCGACCCCTGCGCCGCTTGAGCTTCATGAAGTCGTTGAGCTGCTCGCCGCCGAGCCCGAACGAGGGCTCCCCCGCGACCTGGTCGCGGTAGATCGCCAGCGCGTAGAGCTGCTCCATCGCGCGCGACGTCGTCCACGCGGCGGCCAGCAGCGCGGCGCCCGCGACCGCGATCGCGATGCCGCCGGCGCCGCCGACCGCGATGCCGGCGAACAGCGCCAGGATGCCCGGGATCGACGCCAGGGCGGTGATCGCGCCGACGCCGATCGTGCCGACCAGGCCCTCGCCCCAGCGCGCGCGGAAGATCTCCAGCGAGCGCCTGCCAGCTTCGACCGGGCCCACGTCCTCGACGGCCAGCACCGGGACCGCGAACATCGTCGCCAGCGACCACGCGACGCCGCCGATCCACGAGAGGACCACGCCGCCGAGCGGGATCCGCTCGGCGACCTGGCGCAGCAGGAAGCCGACGACGACCGCCACCAGCGACCAGCCGAGGATCGCGCCGAGGCGCTCGTTGGCGGCGCGGAAGCCGTCGCCCAGCGAGCAGTGCCTCCCGTCGAACCGCGCCTGCGCCATGCGCAGCAGCGCGACGTTGCAGTAGGTCGACACGGCGGTCGACGGGTACGAGAACAGCGCCGCGCCGACGCCGACGGTGAGCCGCATGTCGTGCCCGCTGCCCAGCAGCGCGGCGGCGAGGCCGAACAGCAGCGCTGCGGCGAGCACGTTCAGGACCGTCGCGAGCGCCGCGATCGCGATCAGCGACCGGTCACCGCGGAACAGGTCCCACACGCGCTTCATCCAGAACCAGCTGCGCTTCCAGCGCCCGTCCGGCACCTGGACCCACCCGCCCTGCGGTCCCAGCCGCAGCGACGCCCCGCTCTCCCGCCCACCCTGATCTGCGCTCATGATCAGAAAGTCTGTCAGAACATGGTGAGGTTTCTCATCCGATGTTCGTCCACCCCGGAACGACGAAGGCCCCGGCGGGAACCCGCCGGGGCCTTCATCAAGTCCTACAAGAAGAAGCGGCGAGCTACTTGCTCTCCACCTCGACGACCGTGCCGCCGGCGCCCTCGATCGCGGCCTTCGCCCCGGCCGAGAACTTGTGCGCGTGGACGGTCAGCGGCTTGGTGATCTCGCCCTTGGCGAGGATCTTCACCGGCACGTCGGACCTCTTGGCGAGGCCGGCGGCCTTCAGGGCCTCCAGCGTCACCTCGGCGCCCGAGTCGAAGCGGGCCTCGAGGTCCTGCACGTTGACGCCCTGCGTCTCGGTGCGGAACATCTCGAACGGCATCGACTTCTTCATGTGCGGGCCGCGCAGCTTGCGCATCCGCATGTGGATCGGCATCTGGCCGCCCTCGAAGCGGGCACGGCTCTTGGAGCCGGCGCGCGAGCCGTAGCCCTTCTGGCCACGCCCCGAGGTCTTGCCGGTGCCGGAGCCCTCGCCGCGGCCGATGCGCTTGCGCGCCTTCCGCGAGCCGGGGGCCGGCTTCAGGTTGTGGAGACCGATCGCCTCGGCGCCGGTCTCGTCCGTCTTGGTCTCATCGGCCATGACGTCTAGCCCTCCTGGACTTCGATGAGGTGGCGGACGCGGTGCAGCATGCCGCGCGTCTGCTCGTTGTCGACGACCTCGACCTCGTGGCCGATGCGGCGCAGCCCGAGGGACTCGAGCGTCGCCAGCTGGCGGTGCGTCGAGCCGTTCTTGGACTTGACCTGCTTGATCTTGACCTTGTCAGCCATCAGGCCGACGCCTCCTCGCCCTCGGCGGGCGTCTCGTCAGCGGCGGGCTCTTCGGCGGCGGGCTCCTCGGCGGCGACCTCGGCCTCGGCCTCGGGGGCCTCCTCCTCGGCGGGCGCCTCGGCAACCGCCACGGCGCCCTCCTCGGACAGCGACTCGGCGCCGTCGCCGTGGTCGTTGCTCAGGCCCAGGACCTCGGCGATCGACAGGCCGCGGATCTCCGCGACCTCCTCCGGCGTGCGGAGGTCCTGGAGCCCGGCCAGCGTGGCCTTCACCAGGTTGATCGGGTTCTGGGTGCCCAGCGACTTGCTGAGGATGTCGTGGATGCCGGCGAGCTCCAGGACGGCGCGGACGCCGCCACCGGCGATGACGCCGGTACCGGGCGAGGCCGGCTTCAGGAGGACCTGGCCGGAGCCGAAGATGCCGACCACCGGGTGGGTGATCGTGGCACCGTGCTTCGGCACGCGGTACAGGTTCTTCTTGGCCTGCTCGACACCCTTCTGGATGGCGATCGGGACCTCGTTGGCCTTGCCGTAGCCGATGCCGACGACCGACTGCTCGTCACCCACGACCACCAGGGCCGTGAACGAGAAGCGCCGGCCGCCCTTGACGACCTTGGCGACGCGGTTGATCTCGACGACCCGCTCCTGCAGGTCGAGGCCGACCGGCGAGACTGCGCGATCGGCGAAGCTGTCGTGCTTCATACGGTGAGGCCTCCCTCGCGGACGCCCTCGGCGAAAGCCTTGACGCGTCCGTGGTACTGGTAGCCGCCGCGATCGAACACGGCGGACTCGACGCCCGCGGCCTTGGCGCGCTGCGCAAGCAGCTCGCCGGCCTTCGCGGCCTGCTCGGTCTTCTTGAGCTCGCGCAGCTCGGGCTCGGTCCACTGGACCGCGGCGATCGTGCGGCCGTCGATGTCATCGACGAGCTGCGCGGCGATCCCGCGGTTGGAACGGAACACCGAGATGCGCGGACGCTCGGCCGTGCCCGCGACCTTCGCCCGGACGCGGCGGCGCCGCTTGAGGCGGCGCTTCTCAGGGGTGGTGATGCTCATGCTCGCTTACCGACCTTGCGGGCGACGTACTCGCCCTCGTAGCGGATGCCCTTGCCCTTGTAGGGCTCCGGCGGACGCTGCTTGCGGATGTTGGCGGCGATCTCGCCGACCAGCTGCTTGTCGATGCCCTTGACGATGACCCTCGTCGGCACCGGGACCTCGAAGTCGATCCCGTCCGGCGCCTTGATCGACACCGGGTGGGAGTAGCCGAGGGCCAGCTCCAGGTCCCGGCCCTTGAGCGCGGCGCGGTAGCCGACGCCCTGGATCTCCAGGGTCTTCTGGTAGCCGTCGGTGACGCCGACGACCATGTTCGCGACCAGCGAGCGGTAGAGCCCGTGCATGGCACGGTGCTCACCGCGGTCGGTCGGCCGCGTGACGGTGATGATGTTCTCGTTCTGCTCCACCGTGATGTCACGGTGGATGCGCTCGACGAGCTCGCCCTTCGGCCCGTTGACACGGACCGACTCGGGCTCGATGGCGACGGTCACCCCTGCGGGGACCTCGATGGGCTTGCGACCAATGCGGCTCATGAAGCGATCACCAAACCTTCGCCACGACTTCGCCGCCGATGCCTCGGCGGCGAGCCTCGTGGCCGGTCATGACGCCCTGGGACGTCGAGACGATGGCGGTGCCCATGCCGCCCAGCACCTTGGGGATGCCGGTGGCGGGGACGTAGTAGCGCTGGCCCGGACGCGAAGCGCGCTGCAGCCCGGACACGACGGACTTGCGGTCCTCCGTGTACTTGAGCTGGATGCGGATCAGCGAGCCCGGGTGGTCGGTCGAGGGCTCCTCGGTCTCCCAGGCCTCGATGTAGCCCTGCTCCTTGAGGATGCGGGTCATCTCGCGCTTGAGCTTGGACGCGGGGATCTCGACGACGTCGTGCTGCGCACGGATCGCATTGCGAATCCGCGTCAGGTAGTCGGCGACAGGATCGGTCATCGACATGGGGCTACCAACTCGACTTCGTCATGCCGGGGATGAAGCCGTTGTGCGCGAGCTCGCGCAGGCAGATGCGGCACACGCCGAACTTGCGGTAGACCGCACGCGAACGGCCGCACTTGCGGCACCGGGTGTACTCCCGGGTCTTGTACTTGGACCCGCGCTGCTGGCGGACCTTCTGGGACGTCTTGGCCACGGGTCTAGCTCTCCTGGGTGGAGTTCGCGTTCACGTACGGGTTGCCCTCGCGGCTGAAGGGCATGCCGAAGGCCTCGAGCAGGGCGTAGGTCTCTTCCGCGGACCTGGCCGTCGTGGTGATGGAGATGTCCATGCCACGCGTCTGGTCGATCGCGTCGTAGTCGATCTCGGGGAAGATGATCTGCTCGCGGAGGCCGATCGAGTAGGTGCCGCGACCGTCGAACGCCCGCGGCTTGAGGCCACGGAAGTCCCGGGTGCGCGGCAGCGCCACGGTGATCAGTCGGTCCAGGAACTCGTAGGCGCGATCCCCGCGCAGCGTCACGGCGACGCCGACGGGCATGCCCTCACGGACCTTGAACTGAGCGATGGACTTGCGCGCGCGCCGGATCGACGGCTGCTGGCCGGCGATCGTCGCGAGCTGCTCCTTGGCGGCGTCGAGAAGCTTCGAATCCTGCTTGGCGTCACCGACGCCCATGTTCAGGGTGATCTTCACGAGCTTCGGCGCCTGCATGTAGCTCGAGTAGCCGAAACGCTCGATCAGCGCCGGGCGGATCGTCTCGAGGTACTGCGTCTTGAAGCGTGCGGTCTGGGTTGCTGCGGCTTCCATGTGATGCCTTAGTCGAACTTCGTCCCCGACCCACGGGCGACGCGGTTGCGGTTGCCGTCCTCACGGACGACGCCGACGCGCGTTCCCTTCCTGGTCTGGGGGTCGATCAGCTGGACGTTGGAGATGTGGATGGGGCCCTCGCGCTCGATGACGCCGGCCTCGACCTGAGGGGCGTTGGGGAGGGGACGCTGGTGGCGCTTGACGATGTTGATGCCTTCGACGTAGACCCGTTCCTTCTTGGGTTCCACGCGGAGCACCTTGCCCGTCTTGCCGCGGTCCTTGCCGCTGATGACGACGACTTCGTCGTCGGTGCGGATCTTCAGAGCCATGGCTTAGAGCACCTCCGGGGCGAGCGAGATGATCTTCATGTAGTTCCGGTCGCGCAGCTCGCGGGCGACCGGCCCGAAGATGCGCGTGCCGCGCGGGTTGCCCGCGGCGTCGATGATGACGGCGGCGTTCTCGTCGAAGGCGATGTACGTGCCGTCCTCGCGCCCGAACTCCTTCTTCGTGCGCACGACGACGGCCTTGACGACCTCGCCCTTCTTGACCGTGCCCTGCGGGCTGGCGGTCTTGACGGTCGCGGTGATCACGTCGCCCACGTGCGCGTACTTGCGGCGCGAGCCGCCCTGCACGCGGATGACGAGGATCTCGCGGGCGCCGGTGTTGTCGGCGACCTTGAGGCGTGACTCGTTCTGGATCACTTGGCACGCTCCAGGATCTCGACCAGGCGCCAGCGCTTGGTGGCGCTCAGCGGACGCGACTCGAGGATGCGCACCGTGTCGCCCGCGTTGGCCTCGTTGGCCTCGTCGTGGGCGTGCAGCGTCGTCGAGCTGCGCACGATCTTCTGGTAGCGGCGATGCCGGCGAGCGGTGTCGATCCGCACGGTGATCGTCTTGTCCGCCTTGGCGGACACGACGGTGCCGAGGCGCTCCTTCGGGGCGCCCGGGCCGTGCTCGATCGGCGATGCCGTCTTGGCGGGGCCGGCCTCGCCGCGCGCGGCGTTGACCTTCGCACGCTTGTTCGCGCGGTAGCGCGAACGTGCGGTGGCCTTGGCCTTGCGCGCCTCGGCGCGCTCCTCCGGCGTCGCGCCGCGGCGCTTGCCGCGACGGGCGCGGGCGGCGGCCTTGCGCTCCTTGGGAGTAAGGGGGGTGACCGGCTCGGCGGGCGCGGCAGCCTCGGGGGCGGCCTCGGCCTCGGGAGCGGCAGTGGTCTCCTCCGGGGCGGGCGGGGCCGCTTCCGTGGGGGTGACCTGCTCTTCGGTCGTGTCGGGGGTCTCGTCAGCCATGGCTACTTGTTCGTGTCGATCCCGCGCTGGTGCGCGATGGTCAGGGCGCGAGCGAGGTCGCGCTTGCCGATCTTCAGACCGGCGGTGTTCTCCAGCTCGCCGGTGGCGTGCTGGAAGCGAAGACCGAAGAGGTCGCGGCGGACCGTCTTGATGTGGTCGACGAGCTCGCTGTCGTCGAGGTCCCGCAGTTCCTTGGCGTTGCTCATCAGGCGTCGTCCTCCGCCGTCACGATCTTGGTGCGGACCGGGAGCTTGGTCCCGGCGAGGCGCAGGGCCTCACGAGCGAGCGGCTCGGGCACGCCGGCCAGCTCGAACATCACGCGGCCCGGCTTGACGACCGCGACCCAGCCCTCGGGCGAGCCCTTGCCGGAGCCCATGCGGGTCTCGGCGGGCTTCTTGGTCACGGGCTTGTCCGGATACACGTTGATCCAGACCTTGCCGCCACGCTTGATCTTGCGGGTCATGGCGATACGAGCGGCCTCGATCTGGCGGTTCGTGAGCCACGAGGCATCAAGGGTCTTGAGGCCGAACTCGCCGAACTGCACCTTCGTCTGGCCGCGCGACAGCCCGGGCTTGCGCCCACGGTGCTGCTTGCGGTGCTTGACGCGCTTCGGGGAGAGCATTGGAGCTAGCGCCCCCCGCCGTAACCGCCGCCACCGCGCGGGCCGCCACCCTGGCCGCCACGCCCGCCGCCACCGCCACCGCCGCCGCGACCACCGCGACCGCCGCCGCCGCCGGCACCGCCGGGGCCACCCGGACCGCGCCCGCCGCCGCCGCGCCCGCCGCGGCCACCGCCGCGACCGTCACGGTCGTTGCGGCCACGGCCACCGCGGCGATCCTCGCCACGGTCCATGCCGGCCGCCTGCGGGGCCTCGATCTCGGTGATGTCGGAGCCGCCGTAGCCCTCCGGCATGATCTCGCCCTTGTTGATCCAGACCTTGCAGCCGATGCGGCCGAAGGTCGTGCGCGCCTCGTAGAAGCCGTAGTCGATGTCCGCGCGCAGCGTGTGCAGCGGGACGCGACCGTCGGAGTACATCTCGGTGCGCGCCATCTCGGAGCCGCCGAGGCGGCCGCCGACCTGGATCTTGCAGCCCTTGGCGCCGGAGCGCATCGCGCTGGTCAGCGCGCGCTTCATCGCGCGGCGGAAGGCCACGCGGTTCTGCAGCTGCTCGGCGATCGACTGCGCGACGAGCTTCGCGTCGAGCTCGGGGCGCTTGATCTCAAGGATGTTGACCTTGATCTGCTTCTTGGTGATCTTGTGCAGATCGCGGCGCAGCGCGTCGACCTCGGAGCCGGACTTGCCGATCACGATGCCCGGGCGCGCGGTGTGGATGTTGATCTCCACCTCGTTCGCGTCCTTGCGGATCGTGATGTCGCTCAGGCCGGCGTGCGCGAGCTTGTTGTTGATGTGGCTGCGGATGGCGACGTCCTCGGCCAGGTAGTCGCTGAAGTCACGCTCGGTGAACCAGTTCGACTTCCAGTCGTGGATGTAGCCCACGCGCATGGACTCGGGATGAACCTTCTGTCCCATGCTCTTACTGCTCCTTCGTGGTGAGCGCGATCGACAGGTGCGACGTGCGCTTGCGGATGGCCGAAGCGCGGCCCATGGCGCGCGGGCGGAAGCGCTTGAGGGTCGGGCCCTCGTCAGCGGTGATGCTCAAGATGTGGAGGTCGTCCTCGAGCAGCTCGTGGTTGTGCTCGGCGTTGGCGACGGCGGACTTCAGGAGCTTCTCCCAGTCCTCGGCGACCGCGCGCGGGGTGTGCGCGAGGATCGCGCGCGCCTCGACGACGGACTTGCCGCGGACGTGGTCGGCGACCAGGCGCGCCTTGCGCGCGGACGTCCGGACGTACTTGGCGTGCGCCTTGACGACCGGGCGCGTGCCGTTGGCGACCGGCCTGGCCTTCTTCGGCTCGGCCTTGGGCTCCTCGGCCCTCTCGGCCGCGGGCCTCCTGGCACGCGAGCGCCTGGGCTTCTCCTCGGCGACGGGCTCCTCGGCGGGAGCCTCCTCCTCGGTGGCGTCCTCCTCCGCGGCCGGGGTCTCCTCGACCTCGGCCTCGGCGGCGGGCGTCTCCTCGGCGGCGGTCTCCTCGACCGGCGTCTCCTCGGTCTCCTCGACCTCGGGCTTCTCGTCGGCCGGGCTCATCGCTTCTTGCCCGTGTCGACATGGCCGCGGTAGGTGCGCGTCGGCGCGAACTCGCCCAGCTTGTGACCGACCATCGACTCGCTGACGAACACGGGGACGTGCTTGCGCCCGTCGTGCACGGCGATCGTGTGGCCGACCATCTCCGGGAAGATCGTCGACGTGCGGGACCAGGTCCGCACCATCTGCTTGGTGTTGGACTCGTTCATCTTGTCGATGCGCCCCATGAGGCGCTCCTCGACGAACGGGCCCTTCTTGCTCGAACGGCTCATCGCTTCCTAACCCTCTACCGCTTGCCCTTGCCGCGCTTGCGGGCGCGGACGATGTAGCGGTCGGACGACTTGTTCTTCTTACGGGTGCGGTACCCGAGCGTCGGCACGCCCCACGGCGTGACCGGGTGACGGCCAGGCGTGGTGGAGCCCTCGCCGCCGCCGTGCGGGTGGTCGACCGGGTTCATGGCCGTGCCGCGCGTCTGCGGGCGAACGCCCATGTGACGCTTGCGGCCGGCCTTGCCGATCTTGACGTTCTGGTGCTCGGCGTTGCCGATCGCGCCGATGGTGCCGCGGCACTCGGTGCGCACCTGGCGCATCTCGCCGGACGGCAGGCGCAGCGTCGCGTAGTCGCCGTCCTTCGCCATCAGCTGGATCGACGTGCCGGCGCTGCGGCCCATCTGGCCACCGCGGCCGGGCTGCAGCTCCACGTTGTGGATGACGGTACCCGTCGGCATGCTGGCCAGCGGGAGGCAGTTGCCCACGGAGATCTCGGCCTGCGGCCCGGACATCACCGTCGCGCCGACCTGCAGGCGCGCCGGGGCCAGGATGTAGGACTTGACGCCGTCGGCGTAGTGCAGCAGCGCGATGTACGAGGTCCGGTTGGGGTCGTACTCGATCGCGGCGACCTTGGCGGGGATCCCGTCACGGCGGCGCTTGAAGTCGACCTTGCGGTACAGGCGCTTGGCTCCGCCACCACGGTGGCGGGCGGTCTTGCGCCCGTTGGCGTTACGGCCGCCGGACTTCTTCAGGCCCTCGACGAGCGTGCGCTCCGGGGTCGTCTTCGTGATCTCGGCGAAGTCCGGATACGAGACGAAGCGGAGGCCCGGGGACGTGGGCTTGGGCTTGCGGATCGGCATGCGGCTAGTTCTCCTCGAGGCCCTCGAGGCCCTGGAAGATCGGGATGGACTGACCCGGCGCCACCTGGACGATCGCCTTCTTCCAAGACCGCGTGCGGCCGGCGGTGGTCCCGCGGCGCTTGGGCTTGGACTTCACCGACATCGTGCGGACCTCGACGACGTTGACGTCGAAGAGCGACTCGACCGCCTGGCGGATCTGCGTCTTGTGGGCGCTCGGGTGAACCCGGAACGTGTACTTGTCGGCGGCGGCGAGCACGTAGGACTTCTCGCTGACGACCGGACGGATGATGACCTGGCTGGCGTCCATCAGGCGCTCGCCTCCTCCTTCTTCTCACCCTTGGCGCGAGCGGTGAGCTCATCGAGGGCAGTCGGGCTGACGAGCACGTTGGCCGCGCCGATGAGGTCGGCGACGCCGACGTTCGTCGTCGGGATCACGGCGCGCAGGTTGCCGAGGTTGCGGAAGCTCAGCGCCGCGCGCTCCTCGGCCTCGCCGAGGATCACGATCAGGGAGCCCTTGGCGCCCCAGTCGCTGATCAGCTTGGCCGCGGCCCTCGTCGAGACGTCGTCGAACGCCTTCGGGTCGAAGACGGCGATCGAGCCACGGTCGGCGTGGATCGACAGCGCGCTGCGGAACGCCGCGCGGCGCTCCTTGCGGTTGACCTTGAACGTGTAGTGGCGCGGCCTGGGTCCGAAGACCGTGCCGCCGCCCGTCCACACCGGCGAGCGGGACGAGCCGGCGCGAGCGCGGCCGGTGCCCTTCTGGCGCCACGGCTTGGCGCCACCGCCGCGGACCTCGCCGCGGGTCTTGGTCGACGACGTGCCCTGACGCTGAGCCGCGAGCTCCGCGCGCACGGACTCGTGCACCAGCGGGCCGTTGAACTTCGCGCCGAAGGCGGTCTCGTCCAGGTTGACGTCGCTGCCGCCGCCGAGGTTCTTGGCGCTAGGCATCGGTGCGGACCTCCACGAAGCCGTTCTTGGGACCGGGGACGGAGCCGCGGACGAGCAGGAGGTTGTCCCCCGCGTCGATCCGGACGATCTCCAGGCCCTTCTGGGTGACGCGCTTGTTGCCCATCTGGCCGGGGCCGCGGATGCCCTTCATCACGCGAGCAGGCCAGGCGGACGCACCGATGGATCCGGGGGCGCGCACGTTGTGCGAGCCGTGGGACTTCGGGCCGCGCTTGAAGTTATGGCGCTTGATCGTGCCCTGGAAGCCCTTGCCCTTGCTGGTGCCGGCGATCTTCACCTTCTGGCCGACCTCGAAGGTCTCCACGGTGACGGTGTCGCCGACCTGCAGCTCAGCGGCCTCGTCGCGGAACTCCACGATGTGGCGCATGGGCGGAGCGGACGCCTTCTTGAGGTGGCCGAGCTCGGGCTTGCTCAGGTGCTTCTCCTTCGAAGCGCCGAAGGCGAGCTGGACGGCCTCGTAGCCGTCGCGATCGAACGTGCGGATGCCGGTGACCGGACAGGGGCCGGCTTCGAGCACGGTGACGCGCTCGACGCGGCCGTCCTCCAGGAACACCTGGGTCATCCCGAGCTTCTTGGCGAGGATGGCCGGCATTACGCGAGGAGCTTGATCTCGATGTTGACGCCGGCCGGGAGGTGGTCCAGGCGCTGGAGCGAGTCGACCGTCTTGGGCGTCGGACCGTGGATGTCGATCAGGCGCTTGTGGGTCCGGATCTCGAAGTGCTCCTGCGAGTCCTTGTCCTTGAACGGCGACTTGATGACCGCGTAGATGTTGCGGTCGGTCGGCAGCGGCACGGGACCCGAGACGGTCGCGCCAGTGCGCGTCGCCGTCTCGACGATCTCCTTGGCCGCCGTCTCGAGGGCCTGGTGGTCGTAGGCCTTCAAGCGAATGCGGATCTTGTTTTGTGTGGCGGCTGCCATCTGCCTGTCTTTACGATTCCGTCTGGTGTTGAGAAAACTGCGGGTGATGTGACCGGCTGGGTTGCCTCGCGGCTTTAGGAGCGGACCGCTCGCCGATTCCGACGGGTCTCCGCTCCACATCCTGCGGTCGTATCTGAAGTTGGTGCTGCTCGTGCTTGCGCGTGAGGCGGGGCGCTCGAAGCGCCCCGCCGTCGCGCAAGTTGCTACTGGATGATCTCGGTGACGACGCCCGAGCCCACCGTACGCCCACCCTCACGGATGGCGAAGCGGAGGCCGGCGTCCATGGCGATCGGCTGGATCAGCTCGATCTCCATGGCGACGTTGTCGCCCGGCATGACCATCTCGACGCCCTCGGGAAGGTTAGCGACCCCGGTCACGTCCGTCGTGCGGAAGTAGAACTGGGGACGGTAGCCGGTGAAGAACGGCGTGTGACGGCCGCCCTCTTCCTTCTTGAGGACGTAGACCTCGGCCTTGTACTTCGTGTGCGGGGTGATGGAGCCCGGCTTGCAGAGGACCTGCCCGCGCTCGATCTCCTCACGCTTCGTACCACGGAGCAGGCAACCGACGTTGTCGCCGGCCTGGCCCTGGTCGAGGATCTTGCGGAACATCTCGACGCCGGTGACGACCGTGTTGGTCGTGTCCTTGACGCCGACGATCTCGACCGTGTCGCCGGTGTTGACGACGCCCTGCTCGATGCGGCCCGTGGCAACGGTGCCACGGCCCGTGATCGAGAAGACGTCCTCGACCGGCATCAGGAAGGGCTGGTCCAGCGCGCGGACGGGCTCCGGGATGTAGGAGTCCAGCGCGTCGGCCAGCTCGAAGATCTTCTGCTTGTACTCCTCGTCGCCCTCGAGCGCCTTCAGAGCCGACCCCGTGATGAACGGGATGTCGTCGCCCGGGAAGTCGTACTCGGAGAGCAGGTCACGGACCTCGACCTCGACGAGCTCCAGGAGCTCCTCGTCGTCGACCATGTCCGCCTTGTTGAGGAAGACCACGATGTAGGGGACGCCGACCTGACGGGCGAGCAGGATGTGCTCACGCGTCTGCGGCATCGGGCCGTCAGCGGCGGACACGACGAGAATCGCGCCGTCCATCTGGGCCGCGCCCGTGATCATGTTCTTGACGTAGTCGGCGTGCCCGGGGCAGTCGACGTGCGCGTAGTGGCGCGCTTCGGTCTGGTACTCGACGTGAGACGTGGCGATCGTGATCCCGCGCTCCTTCTCCTCAGGAGCGTTGTCGATCTCCGCGAAGCTGCGAGCCTCGCCGCCCATCTTCTCGGCGAGCACGGTCGTGATGGCCGCGGTCAGCGTCGTCTTGCCATGGTCGATGTGACCGATGGTGCCGACGTTGACGTGCGGCTTGTCGCGCTCGAACTTCTCCTTCGCCACTTCTGTTCGCTCCTAGTTGGTGAAAGTCGGGGGTGGTGTTCTTGAGGGGGCTTCGCCTGGCGAACCAGGACAAGCTATCGCGATCCGCCCGAAGACGTCCGCTCGGTGTGCTTAGGCCGCTGCTGCGTCCCCGCTGCGGCCTTCGACGATCTTCTCCGCGATGTTCGGCGGAACCTCGTCGTAGCTGTCGAACTGCATCGTGTACGTGGCACGGCCCTGCGTGTTGGAACGCAGGTCGGTCGCGTAGCCGAACATCTCCGACAGCGGCACGCGGCCGGTCACCGCAAGCGCGTTGCCGCGGCGGTCCTGGCCCTCGACGCGCCCGCGGCGGCGGCTGAGGTCGCCGATGACGTCGCCCAGGAACTCCTCCGGGGTGACGACCTCGACGGCGAAGATCGGCTCGAGCAGAACGGGCCTGGCGCGCTTGGCCGCCTCCTTGAAGGCGAGCGAGCCGGCGACCTTGAACGCGATCTCCGAGGAGTCCGTGTCGTGGTACTTGCCGTCGACGAGGGTGACGCGGATGTCGACCATCGGGTAGCCGGCCTTGACGCCGGTCTCCATGGCCTCCTCGACGCCCTTCTCGATCGCGGGGATGAACTCGGTCGGGACCGAGCCGCCCTTGATCCTCGAGACGAAGTCGAAGCCCTCGCCCGGCGCGGGCTCCATGTCGATGTAGACGACGCCGTACTGGCCCGAGCCACCGGTCTGGCGGACGAACTTGCCCTCGACCTTGCGGGCCTCGCCGCGGATGGTCTCGCGGTAGGAGACCTGCGGCTTGCCGACGTTGGCCTCGACGTTGAACTCGCGGCGCATGCGGTCGACCAGCACCTCGAGGTGCAGCTCGCCCATGCCCGAGATCTCGATCTGGCCGGTCTCCTCGTTGGTCTGGACCTGGAACGTCGGGTCCTCCTCGGCCAAGCGGCCCAGGGCGACCGACATCTTCTCCTGGTCGGACTTCGTCTTCGGCTCGACGGCCACCTTGATGACCGGCTCGGGGAAGACGATGTTCTCCAACTTGATCGGAGCGTCCGGCGCGGCGAGGGTGTCGCCCGTGACGATCTGCTTGATGCCGACCGCCGCGGCGATGTCGCCCGCGTAGACCTCCTCGAGCTCCTCGCGGTCGTTGGCGTGCATCATCAGGATGCGGCCGACGCGCTCGGTCTTGCCGGAGGAGACGTTGAGGATGCGCGAACCGGCCGTCAGGCGGCCCGAGTACACGCGGAAGTAGGTGAGCTTGCCGACGAACGGGTCGGCGGCGATCTTGAAGGCCAGCGCGGCGAACGGCTCGTCGTCGGAGGCGTTGCGCGTCTCCTCGGTGATGTCGCCGTTGCGCGCCTCGACGATGCCGTCGACCGGCGGCACGTCCAGCGGGGAGGGCAGGTAGTCGACGACCGCGTCGAGCAGGGGCTGCACGCCCTTGTTCTTGAAGGCGGAGCCGCAGAAGACCGGGGTGATGCCGAGGCCGAGGACGGCCTTGCGGATCGAGGCCTTGAGCTGGTCGATCTCGACGTCGCCGTTCTCGAGGTACGTCTCGGCGAGGTCGTCGTCGAACGTCGTCAGCGCGTCGATGAGCGTCTCGCGCGCCTCGGCGGAGCGGTCCTTGTGCTCGTCGGGGATGTCGATGACGTCGAAGTCCTTGCCCAGATCATCGTTGTAGATGATGGCCTTCATGGCGATCAGGTCGATGATCCCGACCAGATCGGCTTCGGCGCCGATCGGCAGCTGGACCGGGACGGCGTTGGCGCCGAGGCGGTCGATCATCGTCTGGACGGACCTGTCGAAGTCCGCGCCGATGCGGTCCATCTTGTTGATGAACGCGATGCGGGGGACGTGGTACTTGTCGGCCTGGCGCCAGACGGTCTCGGACTGCGGCTCGACGCCGGCGACCGAGTCGAACACCGCGATCGCGCCGTCGAGGACGCGCAGGGAGCGCTCGACCTCGACCGTGAAGTCCACGTGGCCGGGCGTGTCGATGATGTTGATGCGGTGCTCGTCCCAGGTGCAGGTCGTCGCTGCGGACGTGATCGTGATGCCGCGCTCCTGCTCCTGCTCCATCCAGTCCATCGTGGCAGCGCCCTCGTGGACCTCACCGATCTTGTAGGTGCGACCGGTGTAGTACAGGATGCGCTCGGTCGTCGTGGTCTTACCCGCGTCGATGTGCGCCATGATCCCGATGTTCCGGGTCTTTTCGAGGGAGAACTTGCGTGGCATCAGATCAGTGTGTGCTGGTGGCGGAGGAAGAAGCGGTGGCTGCGGGCAAAGAAAACGGGCCCCTCGGGCCCGCGCGCACGTCAAGGGTTGTTCCCTGGCGTGGCGCTATGTGCTCGAGGTCTCCATGCTGTCGCAGAGATCGACCCGCATCTTCGGTGCGCGCGTGAGCGGCGCACTACGCGGGACAGTCAGCGATGATAGCAAAGGGTTCGTGGCCGACTCTTCCCGACTTCCGACCGTTCTCACGCTTCGCCTCGTCCTTGCTCTGACCGGGCTCGCGGGGGCGCTGCTGTTGTTGGTGGCCTCGTTCACGAACGTGATCGTGATCACGGTCGGGACGACCTCCAGGGTGCTCGACGCCGACACCGCGCAGACCGGCTGGGACCGCCACGGGCCGGCGCTGGTCCTGCTTGCTCTGCTGGCGTTGTTCCTGCTCTGGGCGGCGTTGCGCGGGTCCCGCGTCGCGATGGCGGGGCTGCTGGTGGCGGGCGTCGTGGCGCTGGCGATCCCGACCAAGTGGGACCGCCCGCACATCCACGAGGTCGGCTCGATCGGCGACATCTATGCCTCGGCGACCGCCGACCCGGGCACCGGCTACTACCTCGAGACGCTGGGCGGCGCGCTGCTGCTCCTCAGCGGCGGCGCACTGCTGGTCCTGGGCCGGACGCCGATCACGCGCAGGGCCGCGGACGACGACGACGTTCCGGGTTCAAGCCCGGAGTCGGCCGCCTCGGCCGCCGAGCGCTCCCGCGCGCGCCGCGCCGCGCGGGCCGAGTAAGCGTCCAGGGACGCTCAAGCGGCGCCGATTGCGCGCCGATCCTCACCAACATGCCTCGATGGGTCCCGCTGCGGCTGCGGCGCTTCTACTTCCGGCACGAGCTCCCGGTGAAGGTCGGCGCGGTCGCGGTGGTCGTCCTGGCGCTCGTCGCCGCGATGCACGACACGACGAAGCCGGTGTCCGCCCGGTCGCAGGATCGGCCCGCCGGAGGCGGATGGCAGGGCACGGACGCCGACGAGAACACGCCGGTCGCGCTCGTCGACCCCAGCACGGAGACGGCGTCGCTGAGGCTCCCGGTCGACGGCGGCTGGTTCGCCGTGTCGAGCATCGGCTACCGCCCGACGCCGGCGGGCGAGCAGTCCGACCCGGTCGCCGACGCCGCGCGGGCCGGCTCGGTCGCCGCGGGCAGCCGCGGTCGCGTCGTGGTGCTGAGCGCGCGCGGCGCGGGTGAGGCGAAGGTGGAGCTCGTCGTCGACGACGGGGCTCCGCGCGGCCTGCCGGTCGGCTACGACGCGGTCACCGACATCGACCTCGACAACGCGCTCGCAGGGCTCGTGTTCGAGTCTGCGGGCAGGGCGCGGGCGATGGTCCCGATGGAGACCCGGAGCCGGCGCTACCGGTTGCGTGTCGCCCGCGCCGAGGGCGGCGTGACCGAGCGGTTCCGGCTCGACGTGTGGCCGCGGCGCGCGGACCGCGCGATGGTCGTCCGCCGCAGCGCGAGCGCGCGCGGCTGAGAACGACGACGGCCGCCCCTTGCGGAGCGGCCGTCGACCAAGATGATGCTGTTGCTTGGGAGCGTCTACCAGCGGTAGTGCGCGAAGGCCTTGTTGGCCTGCGCCATGCGGTAGATGTCGTCCTTGCGCTTGTAGGCGCCGCCCTGGGAGTTGATGGCGTCCATCAGCTCGTTGGCGAGCCGCTGGGCCATCGTCTTCTCGCGGCGCTGGCGGGCGAACTCGACGAGCCAGCGGACGGCCAGGGTGCGGGCGCGGCGCGGGGCGACCTCGACCGGGACCTGGTAGGTGGCGCCGCCGACGCGGCGGGACCTGACCTCGAGCGCCGGCGTCAGGATCTTCAGCGCGGCCTCGAGCTGCTCGATCGGGTCCTTGCCGGTCTTCTCGCCGATGATCGCGAGGGCGTCGTAGACGATCCGCTCGGCGGTGCTCTTCTTGCCGTCGAGCATGACCTTGTTGACGACCTGGGTGACCAGGCGCGAGCGGTGAACGGGGTCCGGCTCGACCGGCCGGATGGTTGCTGCGGAGCGGCGGGGCATGAAGTCTCTACTTCTTCTTGACGCCGTACATGGAACGGCTCTTCTTACGGTCGGTCACGCCGGAAGCGTCGAGCGTCCCGCGGATGACCTTGTAGCGCACACCCGGAAGGTCCTTGACGCGGCCGCCACGCACGAGCACGACGGAGTGCTCCTGCAGGTTGTGGCCCTCGCCCGGGATGTAGGAGGTGACCTCGACCGAGCCGGTGATGCGAACACGGGCGACCTTGCGCAGGGCCGAGTTCGGCTTCTTCGGCGTGGTCGTGTAGACGCGCGTGCAGACGCCACGGCGCTGCGGGGCGGCCTGCTTCTTCTTGTTGCCCTTGCCGGACTTGAGACCCGGCGTGGACATCTTGCGCGGCTTGGGCTTGCGACCCTTGCGGACGAGTTGGCTCGTTGTGGGCATGCGGCGCGAGATGGTAGCAAGCGTTCGGCCCCAGTCCCTTTCCGGCCATGCCACCACGGCAGCGCCTGCGATGTTCTGACGCGGTTCGCGAGCCGTTCGCGGTGAGTTCGGGCGGGTTCGATTCCGCTCGCGCGTGTAGAAGTGCCGGTGCGTCACCCGCCCCGCTCCGGGTATGCCCTCCGGCGTGAAGGCGCTGGCCGGCATCGCACGACGTCTGCGGCCGAGCCGCCGCGAGCGGCCCGAGGCTTCTGGCGCGGAGCGGCTGGGCGAGGCGATCGTGCTGTGGACCGGGTACGGCGAGGCGGCATGGCCGGACCGCGGCGCAGCAGGAGAGGCACGCCTACGAGCGCGCTTCGGCGAGGCGGAGGCCCGGCGCCTCCTCACCGAGGTCCGGTGCGCCGCGCACGAGTTCTCGGCCAGCGACGCCTGGATCACCGCGCCCGACCTCCCCTCAATGGCCGACCATGCCTCCGCCGAGTACCGGGCACGCCGCCCGGACCTACCGGAGGCGGCCATCTCAGCGCTGGCCTGGTGCTACACGTTCGACTTCCGCTGACCCCACGTCCACCCCGTCAACCGCCTGGCGAGCCGCGGAGCGCCGAACCAGACGACGCCCATGACGACCAGGCCGGCGATGACGGCCACCGTCACGGATCCGGTGACCAGCGTCAGCACAACCGCCACACCGACCACCAGCGCCTGCAACCCCCAGCCCCCTGAAAGCGTCCACAGCACGCTCACCACCCACGGCGGCTCGGGCCTCTTCACGCTGGGGTCCTGTTTGGTCAAGAGATCGCGATCGTACCGCCGATCGCCGTCGCCGGACAGAGGACGACAGAGCGACTCCGTCGGCAGTTCCGCGGCGACCGCGACTCGCGGTGCGCCGAGAAACGGCGCGGCGTTCGACCAGAGGTGGTGGCGCCGTCAGCTGCCGAGGCCGGACGGTTCGCGGCATAGAGCGAACCCGTTAGCGATACCCCAGGCGATTCGCGACCTTCTCAGCCACGACGACCGCGGTGGCGAGACGATGGTCGCGGCCAGTCGCGGTGGTGGTGCCGCGGGAGTGGAGCGCGTGGGCCGAGGCGGCGCGGCGGAGGCCGCGCCGCCGGGGAATCAGTTGACGAGCTCGCGCCCGCGCAGGGCGAGCCAGAACTCGATGCGGTCGCGGGCGCTGGCGAGGTCGCGCCCCGTCAGCTCCTCGATCTTGCGGATGCGGTACCGCAGCGTGTGACGGTGGCAGTACAGTCGCCGCGCGGCCGCCTCCCATTGCCCGTTGCACTCGATGAAGGCCTCCAGCGACCGCATCAGCTCGCCGCCGTAGTGCCCCTCGCCGGTCTCGATCGGCCCCAGCAGCGACTCGCAGAACAGCCGCAGCGCGTCGCTGTCCTGCAAGGACAACAACAACTGGAAGGACCCCAGGTCGCGGTACGTCGCGACCATCGGCTTGCCGCTCGCCGCGGCGCCGTTGCCGTTGCCGCCACCCGCCGAGCCGTGCCCGTTGCCGTTGGCCTCCGCCCCGACCGGGCGCCCGAGCGTCCGCGCCTCCAGCGCGCACCGCGCCTCGTGGTAGGCGCGCCGCGCGTCGCCCGCGGCGACCGCCCGCCCCGCGCCCGCGGCGGGCGCGGCGCCCATCTTCGCGACGACGCGATCCAGGACGCGCTGCGACAGCTCGAACAGCTCCTCGTCCAGGAACCCCGGCAACAGCGCGCACACGTGGTTGTTCGCCGTGGCCACAAGACCACTCACCGCTTCGTCACGCAGAGCGGACGCCAAAGCGGCCTCGCACGCCTCCGGCCCGCCGCCCTTGCCGGGCTGGCGCGCCGGCGGCGACAGCACCAGCGCCGTGACCCGGCCGCCGAGCCCGAACGGCTCCAGCCGCCGCGCCAGATCCGGACCCTCGACCGTCCCGCCGATCAGCTCGGACAGCACGTCGCCCGCCAGCCGTCGCTCCGTCGATGCCGCGACATGCCGCCGCAGCAGCTCCAACGCGACGACCGTGACCGCCTGGTGCAGCACCACGCGGTCGAACTCCGACAGCCCGCCGGAGTCCTTCACGGCGACGAGCCACGCCTGCGGCAGCCCCGTCGTCTCCGCGCCCGCGACCGGCAGCGCCAGCGCGCGCGGCGCCAGCTCCGGGTGCGACGGCACGAACCCGCGCGCCTCGGTCCGCCGCGCGCGCTCGCGCAGCTCGGCGCCGATCGCGCTCAAAGCGTCCTCCGGCAGCTCGCGCCGGAACGCGTGCAGCGCCTGCGGCTCGCCGCGCCCGTCGAAGACCACCAGCGTCCCGCCGATCAGCGTCGCCAAGGCAGAGGCGATCGCGTCCAGCCCGCGCTCGCTCAGCACGATCCGCTGCAGCCGCTCCTGCACCGCGATCGACCGCTGCAACAACGCGTACTGCTCGTTGACCAGCCGCGCGAACGCCTTCTCGGTCACCGCGATGAACGGCGTGTCGTACGGGATCTCGACCAGCGGGAAGTCGCGCTCGGCCGCCGCGGCGACGAGCGCCTCCGGCACCTTCTCGTGCCCGAAGCCGACGCCGAAGCCCAGCCCCGCCAGCCCGTGATCGGCCAAGTTGTAGATGTACTCGCGCTGCTCGTCGGGCGTCTCCTGCGACAGCCCCGTCGTCAGCAGCAGCTCGCCGCCGGACAGCCACGGCGTGGGGTCCGCGAGCTCTGAGATGTGCACCCAGCGGACCGGCGCGTCGAGGTTCGCCTCACCGGCGAGGACCCCGACGTCCAGGTCGCGCAGGAGCTCGCGGACCGTCAGCACCGGCTAGCCCAGCATCCGGCGCGAGGCCTCTTCGAGGACCGGGCGCAGGACGCCCTCGATCTCCTCGAACTGCTCCGGCCCGGCGATCAGCGGGGGCGAGAGCATGATGACCGGGTCGCCACGGTCGTCGGCGCGGCAGATCAACCCGCGCTCGAACAGCTCGGACGACAGGTAGCCGCGCAGCAGCGTCTCGGACTCCTCGTCGGAGAACGACTCCTTCGTCTCCTGGTCCTTGACCATCTCGATCGCGTGGAAGTACCCGGCGCCGCGCACGTCGCCGACGATCGGGATGTCGCGCAACCCCTCCAACATGCTCCGGAACGGGGCCTCATTGGCGCGCACGTTGCCCAGGATGTCCTCGTCCTCGAAGACCTGGATGTTGGCCAGCGAGACCGCCGCGCAGACCGGGTGGCCGCCGAACGTCAGACCGTGCATGAACGACGTCGTGCCGGTCGAGAACGGCTCGAAGACCTTCTCGCTCGCGATGACCGCGCCCATCGGCGCGTAGGCCGACGTGATGCCCTTGGCCGTCGTGATCATGTCCGGGACGTAGTCGTAGCGCTGCGCGCCGAACCACTCGCCGAGCCGGCCCCACGAGCAGATGACCTCGTCGGAGATGAACAGGACGTCGTAGTAGTCGGCGATCTCGCGCACGCGCTGGAAGTAGCCCTCCGGCGGCACGAAGCAGCCGCCCGCGTTCTGGACCGGCTCGAGGATGATCGCCGAGACCGTCTCCGGCCCCTCGAACTCGATCCGGTGCGCGATCGCCTCGGCGAGGTCCTCGGCGCGGTGGCCCTCGGGCAACCGGTAGGTGTTGGTGTTCGGGACGTGGCAGCCACCGGCCGGCAGCGGCTCGAACGGCGCGCGCAGGCCGGCGATGCCGGTCGCGGTCAGGCAGCCGGCGGTCGTGCCGTGGTAGGCGGTCTCGCGCGCGATGACCTTGTACTTGGTCCCGTTGCCGCGCAGCTTGTGGTACTGGCGAGCGAGCTTCAGCGCCGACTCGACCGCCTCGGAGCCACCGGAGGTGAAGAAGACGCGGTTGAGGTCGGCCGGCGCGAGCTCGGCGATCTTGGCGGCCAGCTCGATCGAGCGCGGGTGCGCGTAGCTCCAGTTCGTGAAGAAGCCCAGCTCCTTCGCCTGATCGGCACCGGCCTGCGCCACATCGGCACGGCCGTGGCCGATGTTCGTGCAGAACAGCGAGCTGAGGCCGTCGAGGTACTTCTTGCCGTGCTGGTCCCAGACGTAGCAGCCGTCGCCGCGCGTGATGATGGGCACCTCGGCGTTCTCGTACGCGCCCATGCGGCTGAAGTGCATCCAGAGGTGCTGCTTGGCGAGCTGCTGCAGCTCGGCGTTGCTCGTCTCGGCGGTCGTCGCCATTCGGAGCTCTCCCTTTCCCGTTTGTCCGATTCGGCGGATACGGCTGTCGTTGTGGACAACGGTACCCGCGCGTGCACTGTGGCGCCAACCCGCACGACGCGCTGGAGGAGCTTCCGGGCGCACGTACGCCAGATCGGCACATGGTCGGCGCGGAAACGCTCCCTGCGTCTCATCCGTCACAAGTGGGCGGCTCGAACGTACTTAACGACGAAGGTGCCGAACGTCTCCTGTCCCAGCTGCGGCCTCACCAGCTACGCGCCGACCCCGCACAGCACGGCTTCGCCGTGCCCGTACTGCGACGCCGAGCTGTTCCCGCGCCACCAGCGCCCCGCGCCGGAGCAGGCCGCCACGCAGCTGCCCGCACCGCAGGCGCCGGCGCCCGGGCGCCAGGCGCCCGCGCGCGAAGCGGCCTAGCGGTCGCCTCCGGGGCGCCGCACTGGTCCGCATCCGCGGGCCGGAACTGGTCTTCCCGACCGGACCGCTCGCGTCCTAGGTTGGGGTCATGACCAACCTCCCCACGCACGACAGCACGCCCCGCGCGATCGACTTCCCCCGCGCCTACAAGCGGCTGGTCGCTCTCCAGGGCGAGATCAACGAGGGCCTGGACCCGCACATCTCGCACCTCGTCAAGCTCCGCGCCAGCCAGGTGAACGGCTGCGCGTACTGCATCGACATGCACGTCGACGAGGCGCTGGCCGACGGGATCGACGCCAAGCTGCTGCACCTCGTCGCCACCTGGCACGAGGTCGACCTCTTCTCCCCGCGCGAGCAGGCCGCGCTGGCGCTGACCGAGGCGGTCACGCTGGTCTCCGAGTCGCACGTCCCGCGCGCGGTCTGGGACCAGGCGGCCGAGCACTTCGGCGAGGCCGAGCTCGGCGCGCTGCTGTGGCAGATCATCGCGATCAACTCCTGGAACCGGCTGGCGATCGCGACGCGCGCGGTCCCGGAGTCGCTGAAGCCCGCGGCCGAGCCCGCGGGCGCCGCGTCCTAGGACCTACACCTAGGGCGCGACGACGAGCCGCAGCCCGGCGTCGTAGGCGTCCAGGTCGCGCAGGTGCCCGTGCCGCGCGTCCCAGGCGCCCGACGCCAGGTCGCGCCCGACGGCCGCGACGCAGCGGTCGACGATCGCCGGCTGCATCCGCGCGAACCCGGACGTCGCGGCGCGCGCCTCGGCGTCCAGGACACGCTCGGGATGCGCCCAGAACGACAGCAGCGTGTGGTCCGGGGTGTCGCGCGGGACCTCGAGGACGTCGATCGCGACCGCGCCGCCGAGCCAGTCGGCCAGGACCTCCGGCAGCGGGAAGATCTCGTCGTCGAGCGCCGCGACCTCCGGCAGGTAGTCGGCCACCATCCACGTCGCGCCCGAGACCCGCGGGTCGATCGTGAGCAGCACGACCGGCCCGCGCGCGACGCGCCGCAGCTCCCGGATCCCCTGCTCCTGCTCGTGGTCCCAGTGGTGCAGCGTCAGGACCGCCATCGCGGCGTCGACCGACGCGTCGCGCAGCGGCAGCCGTCCCGCGGTCGCCCGGATCGCCGGCGCCAGGGACGCCGGGCGCTGCGCGGCCATCACGTCGCTGGGCTCGATCGCCACGACGTGCCGGCCCGCCGGCTCGTAGGACCCCGCGCCCGCGCCGACGTTGACGACCGTCCGCGCGTCGCCCAGCGCCGCCTCGATCGCGGCGGCGAAGCCGGGATCCGGCTGCCGGTGGCGCGCATAGCCCCCACCGATCCGGTCATAGCGCGGCGACAGCTCCTGAGCGACCATCGCCACACCCTCGCACCGCCGCCACGCGCGGGCAACCGCCCCTAACGCGCCTTCACGACCGGCCCTGCCGACTGGCAGCAGCCGCCGCGCGCCAAGAGTTCTCCATCACCTTGACTTCCGCCACCGCCAGGAAGACCCTGCCGCGCCATCATGCTGACCACTCCGAGATTACGAGCGGCGCTCCTCACGACCGCCGCCTCCCTCGCCCTCGCCGCACCGGCGAGCGCCTCCTGGACCGTCGCGCCCGGGACCGTCCTGCCCAACCCCGGCCAGACGTCCGGCGTGTCCTGCCCGACGACCGCCGGCTGCCTGCTCGTCGGCGCCCAGTCCGGGGCGACGTCGACCGGCCTTGCCGCCGACTGGACCGCTTCCACCTCCACCTTCACCCAGATCGCGACCGCCTCAACGACCGCCACGCACATCCGCGTGAGCTGCCCGTCGACGACGTGGTGCATGGACGTCGGCTACGACGACAGCGGGGCCGTCACCGTCCCCCACGCCGAGTCCTACGCGAGCGTCGTCACCGACACCTCGATGGCCGCGCCGCCGAGCTCGGTCTACGCCGAGGGCCTCGGCGTCTCCTGCGTTTCGAGCAGCGACTGCTGGGGCGTCGGCTTCTACAGGACGTCCACGCAGGACCGCGGGTTCATCGAGCACTGGAACGGGACCGCGTGGTCGAACGTCTCCTTCACCCCGCCGACCGGGACGCTGGCGTCGTCGCTCTCGGACGTGTCGTGCGCGTCGTCCACCTACTGCGTCGCCGTCGGGTGGTACGAGAGGAACGGCCAGCCGCGGCAGACGCTCGCCGAGGTCTGGAACGGGACGTCGTGGACCGCGCAGACGACCGCCAACCCGGTCAACTTCAGCGGCTCGCAGCTGCTGAGCGTCAGCTGCGACTCCTCGACGCGCTGCATGGCGGTCGGCGACTACAGCGACAACTCGTTCGTCAGGCACTCGCTGGCGGAGTCCTCCAACGGCAGCACCTGGACGCTGCGGTCGGTGGCCGACCCGAGCGGTCAGACCAACCCGAGGCTGAACGCGGTGTCGTGCGTCACGTCGCCGTCGTACTCGTGCAACGCCGTCGGCGACGCGGTGACGGGCGCCGGGCACGCTGCGCCGGTGGCTGCCACCTGGAACGGCACGGCGTGGAGCCTGCAGCCCGTCGCGGTCCCGGGGAGCACGACCGACAACGCGCTCTACGGCGTGTCGTGCAGCAACGGCTCGACGTGCGTGGCGGTCGGCGTCTCGCTGTACTCCACGCTCAGCGGGGTGCGCCCGTGGGTCGAGCTGGGACCGTAGGCGCACGCGCCTTCACGCCGTTCTGCCGCCTGGCACCACAAAGGTATGACCTAACGACGTTCTGCGCTTGACAGACGTCCCGCAGTCGGAGAACCTCTGCGCACGCACGCTGAGCATTGTGGAAATGCCAGCGTGATGGGTGGCCGGCTCATCCATCCTGGCCTCCCGATCTCCGCGTCGGCTCGTGGCCGGCTGGGGCGCCCCCGCACAGGGACACGCCTCGGCCGGTCGCGATCCCGGCCGGGCCGCCGTCAGCTCGTCTTGACCGGCGAGCTGTCGAGATCCTGCAGCCTGTAGCCGAGCGCGTGGAACGCGCGCCGCGCGGCGATGAGGTCGGCGCGCGTGGCCCTCGACGCGATCGTGCCGGAGGACAGCAGGCGCTGCGCCCCCTTGGTGTCGCCGCGGTCCAGCGCGACCCGCGCGCGCTCCAGGTCGTCGGCGAACGACCGGATCCCCGCGACGTAGCGCGCCTGCGCGCGCACCGCGGCGGCCGGCGGGTGCAGCCCGCCCACGCGTCCGGCCCACTCGCGCAGCAGCCTCTGCAGCCCGTCGATGTGCCTGGCCTGGTCGGCGGCCGAGGCCTCCGGGTCCAGCGGCTTGCCGACGCCGTACTTCGGCGCCAGCCCGTACGCGCTCTTGCCGAACGCGTCCTCGTACTGCTTCTGGTCGAGCTGCCCGGTCGGCAGCCTCGCGATCGGCAGCGCCTGCGATCCGCAGCCGGCCACCAGGGCCGCGCCCGCCAGGAGCGCGGCCAGCAGGACGAGCGTCCTACGCAGCGGCGCCAGCCGCGGCGATGCCCGCCGGAGCGGTGGCATCGCCCTTGGCCGCCGGCGACGGCGTCATCGCCGAGGCGACGATGACCAGCAGGAACGCGACGGCCTGGAGCACGATGCCCAGCGTCGTGCCCGGCAGCGGGTCGCCGAAGACGATGATCCCGGCCGCGACGGTGGTGATGTTCGCGGCGGTGCCGGTGATCGCGATCACGCTGACGGCGTCGCCGTCCTGCAGGCCGCGGGCCGAGGCGAAGAACGCGGCGACCGAGGCGGCGATCGTGACGAACAGCCACGGGCTCGCGACGATGCCCATCATGCCGGCGTCGCCGGCGATGCCGGTCAGCGCCTTGATCGAGACGTCGGAGACGCCGAACAGGACGCCGGCCGCGGCGCCGAGCATGACGCCGTGGTGGTGGGCCGGGGCGCCGACGCGAGGGCCCATGATCAGCAGCCCGCCGATGCCGAACAGGCCGGCCTCGAAGGCGATCATCGCCGGCGTGTTGAAGGAGGAGTGCGCGCTGTCAGAAGCGTGCGGGAACGTCACGGCCAGCAGGATCAGGCCCAGGCAGGTGAGCGCGAGGCCCCACCACTGCCGGTTGCCGACCTCGACGCCGAACAGGCGCTGGGCCATCACGCCGATCATCACGACGCCGCCCGCGAGGACGACCTGGACGACCGAGATCGGCGCCATCGCCAACGCGGCGACGTGGAAGATCCACGCGCTCGTCGCGATCGCCATGCCGATGGCGAACCACTTGGAGCTGTAGAGGTTCTTCGTCGTCTTGAACGGGTGCCGGATGTCGACCTTCGTGCACTCGCAGGCTCCGCGATGCTTGAAGAAGAACCCGAGGTTCGAGACGAAGGCGCAGACGAGCGCCAGGAGAATGCCGAGTTGGATCGTCATGAAGTGGTGGTGGTGGGGCGATCAGGCGTGGGTCAAGCGAAGCGGGTGCCACACAGGACCCGGCTCACCGATCTCTCGCCCCAGACATCGGCAAACCCTGCGAACCGCTTGACCCAAACGGTCCACGCCAAGCGTACCGGTCCCAGTTCGTTACTGCGTAAGGCTTGCATCAAGATGTCAAACTGCCTGGAAATGAGCAGAAAACCGTTGCTTTTCGTCGATGTTGACGGCGTGATCTCGCTCTGGGGATTTGGGGAGGACACGCGTCCACCCGGCGCGTTCGCAGCCATCGACGGGATCCCGCACTTCCTTTCCACCCGCGCGGCCGAGCACCTCCTCGCCGCGTCACAGCGCTTCGAGCTGGTGTGGTGCACCGGATGGGAGGAGAAGGCCGACGAGCACCTCCCGCGACTGCTCGGGGTGCCCAGCGGCCGCCCCCACCTCTCGTTCGGCGACGCGACCCGCGCGCAGGTGTCCGCGCGCGCACACTGGAAGCTCGAAGCGGTGCAGGCCCATGCCGGCAACCGGCCGCTGGCGTGGATCGACGACGCCTTCAACGACGCCTGCCACGCGTGGGCGCAGGAGCGCGCCGCGCAGGGCCTCCCCACGCTGCTCGTCTCGACCGCGCCCGCATCCGGCCTCGACGACGACGCCGCGGCGCAGCTCGACGCGTTCGCGGACGGCCTGGCGGCCGCGCGCTAGCCCGCGACGATGACGCGGTCGCGGCCCGCGTGCTTGGCCATGTAGAGCGCCTCGTCGGCGCGGCGGTACTGGGTGTCGACGTCGAAGCCGCCGGCGCCGGACACGGCGACGCCGAAGGACATCGTCACGGTGCGGCCGGCGATCGGCTCGGCGGCGATCGCGCGGCGGAGCTTCTCGGCGAGGCCGCGGGCCTCGTCCTCGGTCGCGCCCGGCAGCAGGACGACGAACTCCTCGCCGCCCAACCGGTACGCGAGGTCGTAGGCGCGCAGCGCCGTGCGCCAGCGGTAGGCGATCTCGCGCAGGACCGCGTCGCCGGCCTGGTGGCCGTCGGCGTCGTTGATCGCCTTGAAGTGGTCGAGGTCGCCCAGCACCACGCCGACCGGGCGGCCGGACACCTCGGACTGCAGCGCCAGCTCGCGCCCGCGCGCCGCCAGCGCCTTGCGGTTGAGCATCTGCGTCAGCGGGTCGACGATCGCGTCGGCGCGGTGCTCGACCTCGCTCCTCATCAGCGCGCTGCCCACCAGCGCGATCCCGAGCACGAGCGACATCGGGAACGCCAGCAGGTACGGCGCCTCCAGGACCCGCCCGGAGTCCACGCCGAAGGTCGCGGCGCACAGCAGCGCCAGCGTCAGCACGACGCCCGCGGCCAGCCCGCGCGGCGTGAAGCGCCCGACGCCCGCCGCGACGGTGATCGCCAGCCACAGCAGCAACGGCGAGTCCGGCCCGCCGGTCGCCGCCGCGGCGCCCGCGATCGTCGCCTGCGCGATCGACCACGCGGCCGCGTAGACCAGCTCGGCGTGGTCGGTGCGCGCCATCAGCCGGTCGGCGGCCAGGAACGCCCCGACGGCGACCGGGCTCAGCGCCAGCGGCCACCAGCCCAGCTCACCGACGCAGGCGATCAGGACCAGCAGCTGCAGCGCGAAGTTGATCTGCCGCGCGGTGCGCGGGCGCCCGTCGACCTGGTGCAGCCGCGCGCGGACCGCGTGGTCGACCAGCCACGTGTCGTCGGCGGCGGGATCGAGCGCGTCGACGGCCATTTACGCAGCTTCCTTGACGATCTTCAGTGTGGGCGGTGCCTCTTCCGGACCGCCGCAGACGCGGTCGCGGCCGCCGCGCTTGGCGCGGTACAGCGCCGCGTCGGCCTGCGCGTACAGCGCGTCGAAGTCGAACGGCTCGCCGTCGGCCGAGGCCGCGACGCCGAAGCTCATCGCCACGTCCTGGCCGGCGATCGGCGCGGCGCCGATCGACGCGCGCAGCCGCTCGGCGACCTCCTCGGCCTCCGCGACGTCGGCGCCGGGCAGCAGCACCAGGAACTCCTCGCCGCCGAGCCGGTAGGCCATCTCGTAGGCGCGCAGCGACAGCCGCCAGCGGAACGCGACGTCGCGCAGCACCGCGTCGCCGACCTGGTGGCCCGAGACGTCGTTGATGCGCTTGAAGTGATCCAGGTCGCCGAGGACGATCCCGACCGGCTTGCGGGTCAGCCTCGTCTGCAGCGCCAGCTCCGCGGCCCGCGCGACCAGCGCCTTGCGGTTGAGCATCTGCGTCAGCGGGTCCATGACCGCCTCGGCCCGCTGCTCGACCTCGGAGTGCATGTGCGCCCAGCCGAACAGCGCGACGCCGACGATCGTCATCGCGGGCACGAGCACCAGCGACGGGTGGTGCCAGACCGACGACGGCGCGTAGCCCGCCGTGACGCCGACCAGCAGCGCCAGCGCCAGCCCGACACCCGCGAAGATCCCGCGCGTGGTGAAGCGGCCCGGCAGCGACGAGACCGCCAGCGCGTACCAGGCGATGCACGGCGCGGCCGGCCCGTGGGTCAGCAGCGCGCCCGCGCTGATCGCGACGAGCGTCCCGACCCAGGCGACGCCGTAGGCGATCTCCGGCCGCGCGGCGGTGTGCATCCGCCGCTCGCAGACGGCGAACAGCAGCGCGACCGCGATCATCGGCACGGGCGTCCACCACCCCAGCCAGTGCGCAGTCCCCAGCAACACCCCGAGCTGCAGCACGAACGTGACGTTGCGCAGCGTGCGGACCCTCGGGCTCATGTCGAGCATCCGGGCGCGCCCGGACTCGTCACTCAGCCATGTCGCCGGGGCTGTCCCCTGGCCCGGGCCGTCGGACACGGCTGCCGGACTCGTCATCCCCATGGCTCAGCTGATCGGCAGCCGCCGCACCGGATTGAGCGACTTCGGGCCGCGGGCGGACAGAACGACGAAGGGCGCCCGCAGGCGCCCTTCGCAGCAACTTCAGGTGAACGCGAGCGTCTACTGCTCGTCGTTGTCCGACGGCACGTCCAGCTCGGCCAGCTCGTCGGCGAACCCGGTGTCGCCACCGGCGCCGATGTCCTCGAGCTGCGCGAGGTCCTGGTCGAAGCCCGCGCCGAACCCGCCGAGGCCGTCACCGTCGCCGAGACCCAGCTCGGCGGCGATCTCGTCCTGGTCGAGCAGGCCGACCTCGTCCATCGCACGCGGCAGCGGCTCAGACGGCTCGATCTCGATGCGGCGGTAGCGCTTCAGCCCCGTCGCGGCCGGGATCAGCTTGCCGATGATCACGTTCTCCTTGAGGCCGTTGAGGGTGTCCTTCTTGCCCTCGAGCGCGGCATCGGTGAGGACCTTCGTGGTCTCCTGGAAGGAGGCCGCCGAGAGGAAGGAGTCCGTGTTCAGGGACGCCTTCGTGATCCCGAGGATGATCTCCTCGTACTGGGCCGTCTCGCCCTTGGCCTTCTTGACGTCGGCGTTGACACGCGCGAACTCGTAGCGGTCCACGAACTGGCCCGGGAGGTAGTTCGTGTCGCCCTTCTGGTCGACGCGGACCTTCTTGAGCATCTGGCGGACGATCAGCTCGATGTGCTTGTCGTTGATGTCCACGCCCTGGGACTTGTAGACCTCCTGGACCTCCTTGACCAGGTACTGCTCGGTCTCGGTCCGGCCGCGGAGCCTCAGCAGGTCGTGCGGGTACAGCGAGCCCTCGTTGAGCTGCGTGCCCGCCGGGACCTTCTGGCCGTTCTCCACCAACAACCGCGTGCGGCGCGGGAAGGTGTACCGGTGCTCCTCGCCGGCGTCGTCGGTGACGACGACGGTGCGGGCCCTGTCGGTCTCCTCCAGCGTGGTCACGCCGTCCTGCTCGGCGATCTGCGCGAGGCCCTTCGGCCTGCGCGCCTCGAACAGCTCGACGACACGCGGCAGGCCGTGCGTGATGTCCGCGCCGGCGACGCCGCCGGTGTGGAACGTACGCATGGTCAGCTGCGTGCCCGGCTCGCCGATCGACTGCGCGGCGACGATGCCGACCGCGTCACCGATCTGCGCGAGCTTGCCCGTGGCCATGGCCCGGGCGTAGCACGCCTGGCACACGCCGGACGTCGCCTCGCACTTGAGGACGGAGCGGACCGGCACGAGCGGACGGCCGCCCTGCTGGTGCTCCTCCGCGTAGAGCTCGGCCAGCTTGGCCAGCTCGGCGCGGTCGATCTCCTCGCCCTTCTTGGTGATCATCTCGCGCCCGACCTTGATATCGGACGGCGCGATGCGGCCCACCAGGTTGGTGTTGGCGTCGCCCGCCGCGTCGAAGACCGGCAGCTCGATGCCCTCGGTGGTGCCGCAGTCGAGCTCGCGGATGATGACGTCCTGCGAGACGTCCACCAGGCGCCGGGTGAGGTACCCGGAGTCGGCGGTACGCAGGGCGGTGTCCGCGAGGCCCTTACGGGCACCGTGGGTCGAGATGAAGTACTCGAGGACCGTCAGGCCTTCCATGAAGTTGGCCTTGATCGGGCGCTCGATGATCTCGCCCTTCGGGTTGGCCATCAGGCCACGCATGCCCGCCAGCTGGCGGATCTGCGAGATCGAGCCTCGGGCACCGGAGCTGGCCATCATGAAGATGGGGTTCAGCTCGTCGAAGTTCTCCTGCATGGAGTTCGCGACTTCGTCGGTGCAGTCGGTCCACTTCTCGACGACCAGCTCGTGGCGCTCTTCCTGCGTGATGAGCCCCATGTCGTACTGGTCGTGGATCTCGGCGACCTCGTCCTCGTACTTCCTGAGGATCTCCGGCTTCTGCGGCGGGATGATGACGTCGTTCTTGGACACCGTGATGCCGGCCAGCGTGGCGAAGTGGAACCCGAGGTCCTTGAAGGCGTCGAGCACCAGCGCCACCGCCGACGCGCCGTAGCTCTGCACGAGCGCGTCGATCAGCTTGACGGTGTCCTTCTTGCGCATCGCCTGGTTGACGAACGTGTAGAGCTCGGGCGAGTAGTCCTCGCCGAGCGCCACCTCGAGCGCGCGCTCGATCTTGTCGTTGTAGATGATCCGGCCGACCGTGGTCAGGATGTGGCCGCCTTCGCGACCGACCTGGCGGTACTCGGCGAGGTCGTGCAGCCCGACGAGCTTGTTGTCGTAGGACAGCTCGGCCTCCTGCGCCGTCCGGAACACCTTCGGCCGCGGCTCGCTGGCGGGCCACTCGCCCGCCGCCAGCTTGGCCTGCTTCTCGCTCAGCGTCGCGGCGTCCTCGCCGTGCGTGAGGTAGAAGGTGCCGAGCACCATGTCCTGCGCGGGCGTCGCCAGCGGCGCGCCGTGCGCGGGGGACAGGATGTTGTTGGACGACAACATGAGGATCCGGGCCTCCGCCTGCGCCTCGGCGCTGAGCGGGAGGTGGACCGCCATCTGGTCACCGTCGAAGTCCGCGTTGAACGCGGAGCAGACGAGCGGGTGGACCTGGATCGCCTTGCCCTCGACCAGCACGGGCTCGAACGCCTGGATGCCCAAGCGGTGCAGCGTCGGCGCGCGGTTCAGCAGCACCGGGTGCTCGTGGATGACCTGCTCCAGGACGTCCCAGACCTCCGGGATCATCGAGTCCACCATCTTCTTGGCGGCCTTGATGTTCTGGGCGGCCTTGCGCTCGACCAGCTGGGCCATGATGAAGGGCTTGAACAGCTCCAAGGCCATCAACTTGGGCAGGCCGCACTGGTGCAGGCGCAGGGACGGGCCCGACACGATCACCGAACGGCCGGAGTAGTCCACGCGCTTGCCGAGCAGGTTCTGGCGGAACCGGCCCTGCTTGCCCTTGAGCATGTCGGAGAGCGACTTCAGCGGGCGGTTGCCCGGGCCCGTGACGGGCCGGCCGCGGCGGCCGTTGTCGAACAACGCGTCGACGGCCTCCTGCAGCATGCGCTTCTCGTTGTTGACGATGATCTCCGGCGCGCCGAGGTCGAGGAGACGCTTCAACCGGTTGTTGCGGTTGATGACGCGGCGGTAGAGGTCGTTGAGGTCGGAGGTCGCGAAGCGGCCACCGTCCAGCTGCACCATCGGGCGCAGCTCCGGCGGGATGACCGGGACGGCCTCGAGCACCATGTGCTCCGGCTTGTTGTCGGAGTGCAGGAAGGCCGAGAGGACCTTCAGGCGCTTGACGGCGCGGGCCTGCTTCTGACCCCTGCCGTTCTTGACCTGGTCCTCGAGGTCCTCGCGCTCGTGCTCGAGCACGATGCCCGGCTGGTCCTGCGGGGCGAGGTCGTCGCCCGCGAGGCGGTCCGCGTCGGTGTCGCGCGGCTTGGCCAGGCGGTCGTACTCCTGCTTGTCGGTCAGCAGCGTGCGGATGTGCTCCGCGCCCATGCCGCCGCCGAAGTACTCGCCGAAGCCGAACGGGGAGCCGAAGCGGTGCTTGAGCTCACGGAAGAACGTCTCGTCGGCGATGATCGTCTTCGGACGGAAGTCGTCCTTCTCGGCGGCCTTGTCGACGTAGGTGTTCAGCGGCCAGTCCTCGCCCTCCTGGGGCGCCTCGTCGGCCGGCTCGTCCTTGTTGGCGAAGAGCTTCCAGACGTCCTTGAGGCGCTCGCGGGCGTCCTCGTAGTAGGCCTGGGTGTCGTCGATGTCCGACGCGAAGGTCTTCTGGATCTCCTTGATGAGCTTCTCGCGCTCGTCCTCGGAGAGCTTCTTGACGTTGATGTCGAGCGACTCGGCCCAGAGGTGGTCCTCGTCGCCGAAGTCGCCCTGCTCGCCCGTGTTCAGGAACGTGATGCGGGCCTCGCGGGACGTGCGCAGCTCCTCGACGCGCTCGTTCTCCTCGGCACGGAGGCGCGTGAGCTCCTCCTGCATCTCGCCCTCGAGCTTCGGCAGGTCGCGCCAGCGCGCCTCCTGGTCCACCCACGTCACGATCGACGCGGCGAAGTACAGGATCTTCTCGAGCTCCTTGGGAGCCATGTCGAGCAGGTAGCCGATGCGGCTCGGGACGCCCTTGAAGAACCAGATGTGGCTGACCGGGGCGGCCAGGTCGATGTGGCCCATGCGCTCACGGCGCACCTTGGACCGCGTGACCTCGACGCCGCAGCGCTCGCAGACGATGCCCTTGTAGCGGACGCGCTTGTACTTACCGCAGTAGCACTCCCAGTCCTTGGTGGGACCGAAGATGCGCTCGCAGAACAGGCCGTCCTTCTCCGGCTTGAGCGTGCGGTAGTTGATGGTCTCGGGCTTGGTGACCTCGCCCGAGGACCACCCGCGGATCTGCTTGGAGGACGCCAGTCCGATCTCGATGGCGTCGAAGTTGTTGATGTCGATCATGCGATCTCTTCCAGTCTTCCGGGGTGGTCCTACGCCTCGTCGTCCACGAGGGGTGCGGCGGCGGCGTCGTCGGCGGGCAGCTCGCCCAGGTCGATCTCGCCGTCGACGTCGATGTCGGAGCCGTCGGCGTCGTCTTCGACGGCGGCCTCCGGCTCGGCGTCGGCATCGGCCGTGTCGGTGTCGTCGGTGCCCTCGACGGCCTCGTCGGCCGCCTGGCCGTCGCCGGCGCGGACGCCGGAGAGGTCGATGCCGAGCTCTTCCGCAGCGCGGAGGAGGTCGTCGTCCTCGTCGGCCATCTCGGCGCGCTGGCCCTCTTCGGAGACGACGTTGACGTCGAGCGCCAGCGACTGCATCTCCTTGAGGAGCACCTTGAACGACTCGGGGATGCTCGGCTCGGCGATGTTCTCGCCCTTGACGATGGCCTCGTAGGCCTTGACGCGCCCGACGGTGTCGTCGGACTTGATCGTCAGCATCTCCTGGAGGGTGTACGCGGCGCCGTATGCCTCGAGCGCCCACACCTCCATCTCGCCGAAGCGCTGGCCGCCGAACTGCGCCTTGCCGCCCAGCGGCTGCTGGGTGACGAGCGAGTACGGGCCGGTCGAGCGCGCGTGGATCTTGTCGTCCACGAGGTGCAGCAGCTTCAAGATGTACATGTAGCCGACGGTCACGACACCCTCGAACGGCTCACCGGTGCGGCCGTTGAAGAGGCGGAACTTGCCGGTGGCCTGACGGCCCGGGACACGGCTCGTGTCCACGTCCATCTTGATCTTGCCGCCGTACTTCGTGTGGTCCTCCTGCCAGCGCACGAGCGCGTTGTCGACGTCCTCCAGGGAGGCACCGTCGAACACCGGCGTGGCGGTGTAGACCTTCTCGCCGTGCCTGAAGCCCTTCTCCTCGTCGTCGAACCAGCCCTGCGCGGCGGCCCACCCGAGGTGGGTCTCCAGGATCTGGCCGACGTTCATGCGCGAAGGCACGCCGAGCGGGTTCAGGATGACGTCGACCGGCGTGCCGTCCTCGAGGAACGGCATGTCCTGCTCGTCGACGATCTTCGAGATGACGCCCTTGTTGCCGTGGCGGCCGGCGAGCTTGTCGCCCTCGGAGATCTTGCGCTTCTTGGCGACGAACACGCGGACGAGGTCGTTGACGCCCGGCGGCAGGTCGTCGCCGTTCTCGCGGCTGAAGGTCATGACGTCGATGACGACGCCGCCCTCGCCGTGGGGCACCTTGAGCGAGGTGTCGCGGACCTCGCGCGCCTTCTCCTTGAAGATCGCGCGGATCAGCTTCTCCTCGGCCGTCAGCTCGGTCTCGCCCTTGGGCGTGACCTTGCCGACGAGCAGGTCGCCTGAGCCGACCTCGGCGCCGATGCGGACGATGCCGCGGTCGTCGAGGTTGCGCAGCGACTCCTCGGAGCGGTTCGGGATGTCGCGGGTGATCTCCTCGTCGCCCAGCTTGGTCGTGCGGGCGTCGATCTCGTACTCCTCGATGTGGATCGAGGTGAGCTCGTCGTCCTTGACCAGGCGCTTCGAGAGGATGATCGCGTCCTCGAAGTTGTAGCCCTCCCAGGACATGAAGGCGACCATCAGGTTCTTGCCGAGCGCCATGTCGCCCTTGTCCGACGCCGAGCCGTCGGCGAGCAGCTCGCCCTTCTCGACCGTCTGACCCGTGTGGATCAGCGGCTTCTGGTGGATGAGCGTGCCCTGGTTCGAGCGCATGAACTTCTGCAGCTCGTACTCGTCCTTGCCCTCGGCGTGCTCGACGACGATCTGCTCGGCGTCGACGTAGGCGACCGTGCCCGCGTTGCGCGCGAGGATCAGGTCACCGGTGTCGAGGGCGGCACGGCGCTCCATGCCGGTGCCGACGACGGGCGCGTCGGTCTTCAACAGCGGCACCGCCTGGCGCTGCATGTTGGAGCCCATCAGGGCGCGGTTGGCGTCGTCGTGCTCGAGGAACGGGATCATCGCCGTGGCGACGGACCAGATCTGCTCGGGCGAGACGTCCATCAGGTCGACGTCCCTCGGGCCGACCGTGACGTACTGGCCGGCCAGCGTGCGGCAGAGGACCTCGGGGCCCTTGAGCCTGCCGGTCTTCTCGTCGATCGGCTGGTTGGCCTGCGCGATGAGCTGCTGCTCCTCCTGCGTGGCGTCCAGGTGCACGAGCTCGTCGGTGACCTGGCCGTCCTTGACGACGCGGTACGGCGTCGTGACGAAGCCGTGCTCGGAGACCTGCGCGTAGCTGGAGAGCGAGCCGATCAGGCCGATGTTCGGACCCTCAGGGGTCTCGATCGGGCACATGCGGCCGTAGTGGGTCGGGTGGACGTCGCGGACCTCGATCGGCGCGCGCTCGCGGGTCAGGCCGCCGGCGCCGAGGGCGCTGAGGCGACGACGGTGCGTCAGACCACTCAGGGAGTTGGTCTGGTCCATGAACTGCGACAGCTGCGAGGAGCCGAAGAACTCCTTCAGCGCCGCGACGACCGGGCGGATGTTCACGATCGTCTGCGGGGTGATCGTGTCCTCGTCCTCGGTGGTGAGGCGCTCGCGGACGACGCGCTCCATGCGGTACAGGCCGATCCGGAACGCCTCCTGGATCAGCTCGCCGACGGTGCGCAGGCGGCGGTTGCCGAAGTGCTCGTACTCGTCGAGGCGGTCGGCGATCGGCTCGCGCGGCATGGCGTTGGCCTCGGCCGCGAAGTCCTTGATCTCGACCTCGCCGTCCTCCGGGATGCCGAGGAGCTTCGGCAGCGAGATCAGCTCACGCACGAGGGCGTGGATGTCGTCGTGCGTCAGCGTGCGGGTCTCGAGGTCGATGTCGAGGCCCAGGCGGGCGTTCAGCTTGTAGCGGCCGACGCGCGTGAGGTCGTAGCGCTTGGGGTCGAAGAAGAGCTGGTTGAGCAGCGCGTACGCGGCGTCCACCGACGGCGGCTCGCCCGGGCGCTGCTTCTTGAAGAGCTCGATGAGCGCGCCCTTCTTCGTCTTCGTCGCCTCGGGATCGGACTCGATCGTCTGGCGGATGTAGAGCGAGTTGTCGAAGAGCTCGGCCAGCTCCTGGTCGAGGCGCTCGATGTCCTCGTGGCTCTCCTCGACGTCGGCGTCGGTCTCCGGGTTGTACGCCATGGCGCGCAGGAGGACCGTGACCGGCAGCTTGCGCTTGCGGTCGATGCGGACGAAGACCTTGCCCTTCTTGTCGATCTCCATCTCCAGCCAGGAGCCACGGGCCGGCATCAGGTTCGCGGTGAAGACCTGCTTCTCCCGGTCCTTGGCCTCCATGATGTAGGCGCCCGGGGAACGGACCAGCTGCGTCACGACGACGCGCTCGGTGCCGTTGATGATGAACGTGCCGCGGTCGGTCATCCACGGGAAGTCGCCCATGAAGACGGACTGCTCGCGGATCTCGCCGGTCTCGTGGTTGATGAAGGCGACGGTGACCGTCAGCGGGCGCGAGAAGGTGAGGTCCTTCTCGCGGCACTCGGCGATCGAGTTCGGCGGATCGTCGAACACGAACTCGCCGAAGTTCACCGCGAGGTGACCGGTGTAGTCCTCGATCGGTGAGATGTCGTCGATCGTCTCGCGGAGACCACCGGTCTCCGGATCCACCAGCCACTCAAAGGAGCGCCGCTGGATGTCGATCAGGTTGGGAAGGTCGAGGACCTTGTCCAGGCGCGCGAAGCTGCGGCGCGTACGGGTGGCGTCGAGGGCAGGCACTACGGCGACTCCTCAAGAAGGGTGGAGGCGGGCAAATCGGGAGGGGAGCGGTCTGCACGTTGGGCGCAGAGACGCGACCTGCCAATCTAGCACAGGCCGACGCGGACCCCCCTTCGAGGGGCTGTCAGCACTCACGGACCCCGCCCGAGCCTCCGCGTATGTGGCGCGGATCGCTGCATGTGGGCGGCTACGACTATCGGCCGACCGCGGCAGTGTAGCGACGCCGCCCCTACCGCGCCAGCGCGGCGCTGCCAGCCCGTCTCGGCCGGTGCCTGGGCGCGCAGGCCCGGTAATGGCGCACGGTGGTCACGGTCCTGCCGTTGGCGAGCGTGATCGAGACGCGGACGCGGTAGCTGCCGTGGCGCGGGAGGCCGTGGATCGTCACCGCGCGCGTGAGCTTGGCGCCGGTGAACCGCTGCGGCTTCGCGTTGTCGATGCGGATGGTCAGGGCCCTGAAGCGGTCGACCTGCCTGCCGGAGCGCCGCGTCACCCGGACGGTCCGGTTCGGGATGCACGACGTGCCGCTGGGCAGCGAGGCGAGCTGCGTGAACGCGGGCGTCCTGGGCTGCCTCGCGGGCGGCGGCCTGTAGGTGCCGATCGCGTGGATCGAGGTCGTGGCGGCCTGCGCGCCCAGGTGGTTGAAGGTGTTGATGTACGCGGGCCAGTCGCCGGTCGTGGCGAACGGGCCGAGCTCGGCGCTGACCCTCACGGGCGCCGTGCCGGCCGGGATCGAGCCGGAGACGGACTTGGGCAGCGTGAGCACGCCGGCGCCGCCGACGGCCGCGGTCCAGTAGGTGTCATTGCCGCGCGGGTCGATCGTGGCGACCAGCGCGGTCCCGACGACGTGCACGCCGGAGAGGACGGGCGGGCCGTCGACGTAGCGCTTGGCGGTGAGGGCGTCAGCGGCGACGGTCCACAGCGCGTCGGGCGTGACCGCGACGTGGCCGCCGTCCAGCGACGGCAGGTAGGAGATCGCGCCGCGCGGCGAGATGACCTCCAGGCCCTCGGTGCCGCCGGAGAGCACGGCGTAGGCCGTGCCGTCCGGGGCCTCCCCGAGCGCGACCGGGATGCCGTGGGTGTCGGTGTCGGCGACCCACCCGCCGATCAGCGGAGGGTTGGGGTCGATGCGCACGACGGAGCCGTGGCCGGACCCGTCGCCCGCCGCGTACCCGATGTCGATCTGACCGTCGGGCCGGACCGCGAGCGCGCTCGTCGTCGCGTCGTTGCTGAGCGTCGTGCGCGCGTCGGGGCCGGAGAGCGAGGCCGCGTCGTAGCGGCGGACCGTCGCGTCGCCGGAGCTGCCGGCCCAGAGCTTGCCGCCGGCCGCGGCGAGCGCGGAGACCCACTCACCGGTGTCGGTGTCGTCGACCGCGTGGACCGTCCCGTCGGGCGTGATCGCGCCGATGCCGTAGGGCGCGCACGGCTGCGCGGGGTCGTCGGGCGCGCCGAAGAACAGCGTGCCGGTCGTGGCGTCGAAGGCCGCCGACGACGGCGTGCAGCCGAACGCCGCGCCGAGGTCGGCGCGCGTGAGCGTCCCGTCGGCCGCGACGTGGGTGAAGCCGGGATGGCCGCCCGCGCCGTCGTCGCCGATCCAGACGCCGCCCGAGGCGTCCGCGACCGCGACCTCCGGGGCGGACGCGGGGAGCGCGGTCGTGCGCAGCCGCGTGCCGTCCGGCGCGAAGACCTCGTCCTGGGCCGGGGCGCGCTCGACGACGTGGACGTTGCCGTCGGAGGCGGTGAGTACCGCCACGGCGTGGCCGCTCAGGCCGACGGGCGCCGTGACCGCCGCGTGCGCCGCCGCGGGCAGCGCGGCCAGCGCGGCGACGGCGATCAACGGCAGGACGCGCGGCGGGACGGCGGGCATGGGCGCGCCATCATGCTCAGGTCCGTTGAGTACGTCAAGTCGTCGCGCTGAGACGCCGCGCGGTCGCGGCGACGCGCGGCGGGACGACGACCGGCCAGACCGACAGGACCGCCGCGCCCGAGAGGGCGATCGCCGCGGCCGGGCTGACGGCGCGGGCCGCAAGGCCGACCGCGGGGCCGCCGAGGCCGACGCCCGCGTCGAACCAGGAGAAGAAGAGGCCGGCCGCGGCGCCGTGGCGGGTGGGGTCGACGCGCTTGAGCGCCAGGACGCCGAGGGCGGGCACGGCCAGCGCCTGGCCGGCGGCCAGCAGCGCGGTCGCGGCGAGGGCGACGGGCGCGCTGCCGGAGACCGCGAGGACGATCAGGCCGATGCCCTCGGCGAGGACGCAGGCGCGCAGCGCGTTGGTCGCGCCGAATCGGTCCGGCAGCCCGGCGCCGGCGAGGCGGACGCCGACGACGACCACCGCGAAGAGCGGGACGACGACGGCCGAGTGGCCGGCGTCCGCGCCGAAGGCGATCACCGCGACGTAGCCGATGTTGACGAGCATCAGGCCGATGCCGGGCCGCAGCGTCGCGCGGAGGATCGACGGCCCGCGCGGCGCCGCGCCCGCGGGCCGAGCGTCGGCCGGCTCCGCCGGCGGCGCTGCGGGCACGGGCAGCGTCGCGGCGGCGCCGAGGAGCGGGAGGACGAGGGCCGCAAGGAAGACGGCGTGGTCGGACGTCCCCAGCGCGCTCGCCAGCAGCGGGCCGAGCGCGAGGCCGGTGTAGTTGGCGAGGCCGATGTGGCCGAGCGCGCGGCCGCGGTGCTCGGGGCCGCTGAGGCGCAGGAGCCAGAGCGCGGTGGCGGCCATCATCGCGCCCTCCCCCGCCCCGACGATCAGGCGTGAGGCGTCGAGCGCGAAGACCCCGCCCGAGAACGCGGGCAGCACGCCGAGCGACATCACGAGCGCCCCGCCGACCACCAGCGGGCGCGGGCCGATCCGGTCGGCGGCCCGCCCGGCGAGCGGGCGGGTGGCGATCGCGGTCAGCGCGGGCGCGCCGACCGCGAAGCCGAGGGCGGCCGCGCTCCCGCCCAGGTCATGTTGTACATGTTGAGGCAGGATCCGCAGCACGGCGCCCAGCGCCATGTAGCAGAGGGCCGCGGCGCTCAACACCATCAGGTACGCGCGGGACATGTCCCACACGCTCGCCGCGGAACCCTTCGGCGCCCGGCGAAGCGTCAGGCAGGCGACGACGCGGCGCCCGCCTCCCGCTCCAGCCGCCGGTCGCGCAGCAGCGACGCGACGACGCCCGTCCCGAGCACCAGCGCGATCGCCGGCAGCGACACCTCCGGCCCGAGCTTGCCCCACAGCTCGCCCGCCGCCATCTTGAAGCCGATCAACACCAACAACGCCGCCAGCGCGGTCTTGAGGTAGTACAGCCGCTCGACCAGGTCGGCGACCAGGAAGAACAGCGGCGCCAGCCCCAGCAGCGCGAACGCGTTGGCGGCGAACACGACGAACGCGTCGTCGGTGATCGCCAGGATCGACGGGACGGAGTCGATCGCGAACACGATGTCGGCGATGACCAGCGCCGCGACCGCCGCGGTGCCGACGCTCATCCCGGGCAGGCGCGCCTTCAGCTTCTCGACGAACGCCGTCTCCCCCGCGCTGTCGTGGCGGTGCTGGAACATCCGCCAACCCGTCCACACCAACAACACCGCGAACAGGTACGAGATCCAGGACGCGTGGTGCAGCGCGGTCGCGCCGACCGCGATGAACACGCCGCGCAGGACGAGCGCGGCCACGATCCCCCACGTCAGCAGGCGGTGGCGCTGGGACTCCGGGATCCCGAAGGACGTCAGGATCAGCAGGAACACGAACACGTTGTCCAGCGACAGCGACTTCTCCACCAGGAACCCGGCGAAGTACAGCCCGGCCTCGCGCCCGGACAAGGCCATCAACATGACGGCGCCGAACGCGAGCGCGACGGCCAGCCACCCCGCGCTCTGCAGCGCGGCCTTCCGGACGCTCATCCCGGCGCCCCTGGTCTCGCGCCGCGCGAGCCACAGGTCGAAGGCGAGCAGCAGCGCAAGCGCTGCGATCAGCAAGATCCACTTCATGTTGGAGACGGTCCCTTTCGCGGTGTCGAATACCGCGAAGGTTTGACCGCCTCGCACGTGCAACTTCGCGAGGCCGCGCGCTCCGGACGGTCCATCGGGACCATCGTGCTGACGGAGACACGCCGTCGGGCTACTTCCCTTCGACGCTGCCAGAGTAGCAACCGCGCCCATGCTCGTCGACACCGCCGCCCAGCTCCCGCCCTTCGCGTTCCACGCCGCGCCGCTGAGCCGGCCGCAGCGCCACCGCCTCTACGGCTCGTCCTGGCACCCCGGCTGCCCGGTCTCCCTCGACCAACTCCGCTGGGTGCGGCTGCGCTACGTCGACTGGAACGGCACCGCTCGGACCGGCACGCTCGTCGTCAACGCCGACGCGGTGCCCACCGTCCGGACCGCCTTCACCGACCTGTACGACCAGCGCTTCCCGATCCGCCGCATGCGGATCGTCGACGACTACGGCGCGTCGGACTACGCCTCGATCGAGGCCGACAACACGTCGGCCTTCAACTGCCGCCGCGCGACCGGCGCGACCCGCTGGTCCCAGCACGCCTACGGCCGCGCGGTCGACGTCAACACCATCGAGAACCCGTACGTCTACGCCAAAGGCACCACGACCCACGCCGCCTCCCGCCCCTACCTCGACCGCGCGGACCACCGCAAGGGCATGGCCTACATCAACGGCACCCTCGTCAAGGCCTTCACCAGGTCCGGCTGGGGCTGGGGCGGCAGCTGGCCGCTCCCGACCGACTACCAGCACTTCTCCGCCAACGGCACGTAACGCGCCGCAGAACGACGAAGGGCGCCCCGCGAACGGGACGCCCTTCAGAGGCCACGCGAGTTCGGCCGCTAGGCCGAATCTCGCAATGAAGTGATCGCCCTCTGGGCGATCTACTTCACCTCGACGGAGGCGCCGGCCTCTTCGAGCTCCTGCTTGAGCTTGTCGGCCTCGTCGCGCTCGATGCCTTCCTTGACGGGCTTGGGAGCCTCGTCGACGAGCGCCTTGGCCTCCTTCAGGCCCAGGCCGGTCGCGGCACGCACGACCTTGATGACCTGGATCTTCTTGTCGCCGGCGCCGGTCAGGATGACGTCGACGGTCGAGGACTCCTCCTCGGCGGGGGCGGCGTCGCCGCCACCGGCGGGGGCGGCGGCCGCGACGGCCGTCGCGGAAACGCCGAACTCCTCTTCGAGCGCCTTGATGCGCTCAGAGAGCTCGAGCACGGAGATGCCCTTGAGCTCTTCGATCCAATCAGTGGTGCTGGTAGCCATAGGTGTTAGTCCTCCTGGGGGGTCTCAGTGGTGTCGTCAGAGCCCTCGGAGGGCTCCGCGGCCTCGGCCGGAGCGTCGGCCTCGGGGGTCTCTTCGGTGGTGGCGGCAGCCGCGGGAGCTGCGCCGGCCGGGATCTCTCCCGACTCCTTCTTCTCCAGCACGCCGCCCAGGGCGATCGCCAGACCGGACACGAGCCCGTTCAGGCTGCGCGCAAGGCCGGTGATCGGCGAGGCGACCACGCCGACCAGCTGTCCGTAAAGGACCTGGCGCGACGGGAGCTTGGAGATGGCGACGATCTGCGCGGCGTCGAGCGCGTTGCCTTCCATGAGCCCGCCCTTGAAGGGCAGCAGCTCGCCACCGGTCGACCTCTGGAAGTCGGCGATGGTCTTGGCGGCAGCAGCGGCGTCGCCACGCACGAACGTGAGCGCCGTCGGGCCTTCGAGCAGAGACTTGAGAGCCTCTGCCTCGGCCTGGTCGGCGGCACGCTCGGTCAGCGTGTTCTTGACGACTCGGAACGTTGCGTCCGAGTCGCGCAGCTTGGTCCGGAGCTCCTTGATCTGCGCGACGGTGATGCCGCGGTAATCGACGGCGAACACCGCCTCGGAGCCCTGGATCTGCTCAGCGATCTCAGCGACCGCTGTGGCTTTCTCTTCCCGGTTCACGGGCCTCCTCTGCCGGACTTCCACGCTCCCACGCGGGGCGTCGCCGGCGGTCTCAGGACGGCCTCGGATGTTGAGTGAGCGAGTTACGCAGCAGCAGCTGCGCCCTCACCACTCTCCAATCCGAGGATGTCGCGGGTACGGGACGGATCGACCTTGATGCCCGGGCCCATCGTCGAAGCGATGGTGACCGTGCGCAGGTAACGACCCTTGGCGGCCGAGGGCTTGGCGCGGACCAGCTCCTCGATGACGGCCGCGTAGTTCTCCAGCAGCTGACGCTCGTCGAACGAGGTCTTGCCGATGTTCAAGTGGACGATCGCGGTGCGGTCGGTGCGGTACTCGACCTTGCCGGACTTCGACTCCTCGACGGCCTTGGCGACGTCCATCGTGACCGTGCCGACCTTCGGGTTCGGCATCTTGCCCGACGGGCCGAGGATGCGGCCGAGGCGACCGACGACCGGCATCATGTCCGGCGTCGCGATGGCGACGTCGAAGTCCATCCAGCCCTCTTCGATCTTCTTGGCGAGGTCGTCGGCACCGACGATGTCCGCACCGGCGGCCTCGGCCTCGGCGGCCTTCGGCCCCTTGGCGAAGACGGCGATCCTGACGTCCTTGCCCAGGCCGTTCGGCAGCGCGATCGTGCCGCGCAGCTGCTCGTCGGCGTGGCGGACGTTCAGGCCCGTGCGGATGTGGATCTCGACGGACTCGTCGAACTTCGCGCGCTTGAGCGACTTGACGAGGGCGATCGCCTCGGCGGGCAGGTACTCGCGCTCGCGGTCGACCTGCGCCTTGACGTCAACGTAGTTCTTGCCGTGCTTGGCCATGACTAGACGACCTCCACGCCCATGGAGCGGGCGGTGCCCGCGATGATCTTGCTGGCCTGATCGAGATCGTTCGCGTTCAGGTCGTCGAACTTCTTCTCGGCGATCGCGCGGATCTGATCCTTGGTGATCTTGCCGACCTTGACGCGGTGCGGCTCGCCGGAGCCCTTCTCGAGGCTGATGGCCTGCTTGATGAGCACCGCGGCGGGCGGCGTCTTGGTGACGAACGTGAACGAGCGGTCTTCGTAGACCGTGATCACGACCGGGATGACCGTGCCGGCGTCCTGCTGGGTCTGCGCGTTGAACGCCTTGCAGAACTCCATGATGTTGATGCCGTGCTGGCCCAGCGCAGGGCCGACCGGCGGCGCCGGGGATGCAGCGCCACCAACGGCCTGCAACTTGATCTGGGTGAGGACCTTCTTGGCCATGTCTTTTCCTTCCGCCTCCCGCCTTCGCTGGCCTCAGCGACGCGGTTCGATTGGCGATTGTCTAGATCTTCTTCACCTGGTCGAAACCGACTTCGACCGGTGTTTCGCGACCGAAGATGCTCACGAGCACCTTGATCTTCTGAGCGTCCTGGTTGATCTCCGAGATCTCGCCGGAGAAGTCGGACAGCGGGCCCGAGATCACCTTGACGGACTCGCCGATCGAGAACTGCGCCTTCGTGGCGACCTTCTGCGCGACCTCGCGGTGCAGCAGTCGATCGACCTCGGGCTGGGTCAGCGGCACGGGCTCGTTGGAGGCACCGACGAAGCCGGTGACGCCGGGCGTGCCCTTGACGAGCTGCCACGAGTCCTCATTCAGGTCCATGTTGACCAGCACGTAGCCGGGCATCGTCCGCTTCTCCTTCGTCTCCTTCTGACCGTCCTTCATCTCGGAGACGGTCTCGGTCGGGACGACGACAGAGCGAATCGCTCGGCGTTGCCCGAGGGAGGAGGCGCGGTGCTCAAGGTTGGACTTGACCTTGTTCTCGTGCCCGGAGTAGGTGTTGACGACGTACCAGCGATACATGAAGACCTAGATGATGAAGTTGACGACCTTCTGCGCCACCCAGTCGGCAATGCCGAGGTACGCACCGGCCACGATGACGAAGCCGATGACGACCCCGGTGGCCTGTCCGACCTGACGGCGGTCGGGCCACTGGACGCGCTGGAGCTCTGCCCAGGACGCCTTGAGGAACTGGATGAAGCGAGGTCCGCCGGACTTGCCGGGCCTCTCGACCTCTGACGTGCGCCGTCCGCCCGTGCGGGCGAGGGCGCGATCCTCTTCGTCGACGTCACCGTCGTCGTCGAGGTCGCCGACCTGCTCGGTGGCGAGTCGTTCGAGCTCGGCGTCGGTCGTCTCGGAGTCCACGGCGCCTTCGGCACCGGCGATCAGATCGGCTTCGAACCCCTCGACCTCGCCGGAGGCATGGTCGAGGTCGCCCGGGATGTTCTCCCGGTGCGGCTCGTTGCCACCGTGCGTGTGTCGATCAGAGGCCATGCGGAACCGCCAGGAGACCTAGCGGGTCTCCCGGTGGCTGGTATGGCAACGGCACCACCTGCAGAACTTCCGCAGCGTGATGCGATCAGGCGTGTTGCGCTTGCTCTTGTTGGTCTGGTAGTTGCGCCGCTTGCAATCCTCGCAGGCGAGGGTCACAGCGATGCGAACGTCTCCGCGGGCCATGCGGTGCTCCTTGAAAAGATGATCGAACCCGCTCCGACCCGGGGCAAAACTAAGACTCGCCCCGGAGCGAGTCGAACTGGGAGTCTAGCGCGGTTGGACCGCCGACGCGGGGCGGTCGTTCGGCCCTTGCACTAAGCCCGTGCCGAGGCGGCAGGATCGAGGCGCGTCATCTGGACCGACGCCTCCAGCTCTGCCCCGGCATCGCCACGGTAGACGCCCTTGATCGGCGGGACGTCAGCGTAGCGACGGCCGTGCCCGATCTTCACGTGCGTCTCCCCCGCGAGCCGCCGGTTGGTCGGGTCGGCGCCGACCCAGATCGGCTCGCCGCGGCCGCCGGTCCCGGGCAGGAGCGCCTCCAGCCAGGCGTGGGTCTGGACCTCGACCGAGTCGGTCCCGCCGTCCTCGGGCGCGCTGAACAGGTAGCCGGAGACGTAGCGCGCGGCGATCCCGTTGCGGCGCAGGAGCACGAGCGCGAGGTGGACGAAGTCCTGGCAGACGCCGGCGCCCGCGCGCAGCAGGTCGTCGATCGTCGAGCCGACGTAGGTCACGCCGGGGCGGTAGGCGAAGCGATCCGGGATCAGCTCGTCGAGCCAGCGCACGGTGGCCAGCGGCGTGCGCGCGCGGGCGATCGCCAGCAGGTCGGCGAGCGCGTCGTCGGTCGGCTCGTCGTCGCCGGCCAGCAGGAACTCGCCCGCCGCCTCGGCGTAGGTATCGCCCTCGAGGTGCTCCCACGGCGCCTCGGGCGGCTCCGGCGGGTCGTTGGTGACGACCCGCGCGCGGACGTCGATCGTGAGGTGGTCGTGCGGGCGGGCGACGCCGAACTCGACGACCTCGGTCCCGAAGTAGTCGGCGTGGCGCGTGGTCCGGGCCTCGGGGTCGAGGCGGACGTGGAACTCATCGCAGCGCTGGTTGGACGTCGTCGCGGGCCGGACGCGCAGCGCGTTGAGGTTGTCGGTGACCGGCGCGGCGTACCGGTAGGACGTGAGGTAGCGGATGTCGTAGTTCATGGGGTTCTAGGCGACGACCGTTCCCAATGCGGCGCCCGCACCTGCGAAGTAGCGCTCGGCGATGTCCGCGTCGACGAGCGCCAGCTCGGACTGGACGAGGCTGCTGGCCTCGGCGAGGTTGCCGTCCTCGGCCGCCGCGCGGCCGCGGAACTCGAGGTCGGCGGCCAGGCGCGACAGGCGCAGGACCGGCTCGGAGGAGCGCGGCGCCGCGTCGGCGTCCAGCAGCGCGCCGTGGACCGCGTCGACCGACGCCGCCACGCTGTCCGGGTAGGCGCGCTCGTAGAGCAGGAAGCGCGCGACCGGTCCCGCGTTGGCCGGCGCGGGCACCGCGCGGCGGAAGGCCTGGAAGCCGCCGACGGCCTGCAGCAGCGCCAGCGCCTGGCCGTCGCGCACGCCGGTCGCCTCGTCGTTGGGGATCGGCATCGCGACGCGCAGCATCCGCAGGACCATGTCGGCGGACTCGATCCGGCCGCCCGCGACCAGGAACGAGCGCGCCTCGTCGCGCAGCATCGTCCGCGAGGTCAGGCCCCAGAACAGCGAGCTGCGCTCCTTCACGTACTGGAACACGCTGTAGGGGCCCATCTGCATCCGGCCCTCGAGGTCGCCGGCGGAGAGCGCCAGGTGCGTGGTGTTGACCGCCTCCCACATCTCGGCCGAGATCACGTCGCGCATCGTGCGCGCGCCCTCGCGGGCCCGTGAGACGCACGAGATCACCGACGCCGGCTCGTCGCGCGCGAGCGTCAGGCGCGTGAGCACCTCGTCGCGCCGGACCGGCCGGCCGTCGGCCTGCGCGCCCATGATCGCCAGGATCGAGCCCCAGCCCAGCCGCACGCCCGCGGGATCGTCGGGCCGCCCCTGCAGCGACGCCTGGAAGACGCCGTCGAGCATCCGCGCGGTGTGCTCGGCGCGCGCGATGTTGCGGCCGAGCCAGAACAGCTCCTGGGCGATCCGGCTCAACATTGCGAAGCCTCGCCCTGCGGGCTCGTTTCGCAGCGGGTGTCGGCCCTGGGGGCCGAACCCGCGGTGGCGGGTGAAGCAAGGCTTTGTTGTTGCTGTTGCTGCTGGCTCTGCCAGCCCTCGGCGCCGTAGCGCAGGCCCGGCATGCCCGCCGGGATCACCTCGTGGAGGTGCTGGTCGCCGGTCGCCGGGCGGCGGCCGTCGTCCTCCTCCAGCACCCACGTGTCCTTCGAGCCGCCGCCCTGGGAGGAGTTGACGATCATCGACCCCTCCTTCAGCGCGACGCGCGTCAGGCCGCCGGGCACGATCCGGATCTGCTCGCCGAAGACCGCGAACGGGCGCAGGTCGACGTGGCGCGGTGCGAGCGTCCCGTCGGGCAGCGCGGTCGGGACCGTCGAGAGGCTCACGACCTCCTGGGCGATCCACTTGTCCGGCTGGGCGCGGATCACGTCGGCCAGGCCGTCGAGCTCGTCGCGCGGCGTCGACGGCCCGATGAACACGCCCTTGCCGCCGGACTCGCCGGTCGGCTTGAACACCAACTCGGTCCGGCGCGCCAGCGCGGCCTCGCGCTGGGCCTCGTCGCTCATGATGTAGGTCTCGACGTTGGAGAGGATCGGCTCCTCGCCGAGGTAGAACCTGATCATCTCCGGCACGTAGTGGTAGATCGCCTTGTCGTCGGCGACGCCGGTGCCGAGCGCGTTGGCGATCGCCACGGTCCCGGCGCGGTAGGCGCGCACCAGCCCGGGCACGCCGAGCAGCGAGTCCGGGCGGAACTCGAGCGGGTCGACGAAGTCGTCGTCCAGCCGCCGGTAGACCGCGTGGACCCGCCGCAGCCCGGCGGTCGTGCGCATGTACAGCACGTCGTCGCGCACGACGAGGTCGGACGCCTCGACCAGCTCGACGCCCATCTGGCGCGCCAGGAACGCGTGCTCGAAGTACGCGGAGTTCATCGGGCCCGGCGTCCAGACGACGACCGTCGCCTCGTCCTCGGCGCTCGGCGCGACGCTGCGCAACCCCGCGAGCAGCAGCTGCGGGTAGTGGTCGACCGGGCGCACGCGGTGGTGCTGGAAGAGCTGCGGGACCAGCCGCGTCATCGCGACGCGGTTCTCCAACACGTAGGAGATCCCCGACGGCGTGCGGACGTTGTCCTCCAGCACCTTCCAGGTGCCGTCGCCGTCGCGGACCAGGTCGCAGCCTGCGACGTGGCAGTACACCCCGCCCGGCGGCCGCACCCCGTGTGCGGCCCGGGCGAAGTGACTGCGCGACACGATCAGCCGCCACGGGACGATCCCGGCCCGGACGATGTCGCGCTCGTGGTAGACGTCGTCGATGAAGCGGTTGAGCGCCCGGATCCGTTGTTGTAGGCCTCGCTCGATGTGGTCCCACTCGGCGGCGGGCAGGATCCGCGGGACGAGGTCGAGCGGGAACGGGCGGTCCTTGACCGGGCCGTCCTCGCCGGTCGCGTCGAAGGTGATCCCCTGCTGGACGAAGATCGCGTCGCGGCGGTGCCCGGCGGCGGCCAGCAGCTCCGGCCCGAGCCGCGCGATCTCGGAGGCCAGGCCGACCGCATGGCCGCGCGGGATCCCGCCGGGGCCGAAGACCTCGTCGTAGTGGCCGCGCGGTGGCCGGTAGCCCGCGGCGTCGTCGCTGGTGACCTCGGTGGACAGGATCGAGATCCTGGCCGCGCGCGCCACCGGATCCCATGTACGGCGGTCGGAACTCGATGTACGCGCGGTCCGGGTGGTCGGCGTCGTTCGTAGGTTGCTTGGCGCAACCAACCCGCGGTACAATGACGCGTGCATGCTCGGTCGCACCTATGAATCGCAGACCTGCTCCGTGGCTCGCACGCTCGAGCTCGTCGGGGAGCGCTGGACCCTGCTGATCATCCGCGACGCGTTCCTCGGCGTCCGCCGCTTCGGCGACTTCGCCGAGCGCCTCGGCGTCGCGCGCAACGTCCTGCAGGACCGGCTGGAGCGGCTCGTCGAGGCCGGGATCCTCGAGAAGGTCCCCTACCAGGAGCGCCCGCTGCGCCACGAGTACCGGCTGACCGACATGGGCCGCGACCTGTGGCCGTCGATCGTCGCGCTGCTGCAGTTCGGCGACAAGCACCTCGCCAACGAGGCCGGCGCGCCGATGCTGCTGCTGCACCGCGGCTGCGGCGGCGAGCTGGACGACCGGCGGCTGTGCGCGAAGTGCGGCAAGCCGGTGGAGCTGCGCGACGTCGAGGCCGTGCGCGGCCCGGGCGGCGCGCGCCTTCCCGCGGCTCCCGTCGCCGCCTAAGCTGGGGCGGCGATGACCGCCGCCGCGCTTGTGCTGGAACATGATCAGGACGCGCCCGCCGGGCTGCTCGGCGCGTGGGCGCGCTCGCGCGACGTCGCGCTGGAGGTCGTGCCGGCCGGCGGCGCGCTGCCCGATCCGGACGGGCGGCCGTTCGTGGTGTCCCTGGGCGCGGAGGCGTCGGCGTTCGACGACACCGTCCCGTGGCTGGCGGCCGAGCGCGCGCTGCTCGACCGCGCGGTGCAGGTCGGCGTCCCGGTCCTCGGGATCTGCTTCGGCGGCCAGCACCTCGCGCGCGTCCTGGGCGGTTCCGTCGAGCGCGCGCCGCGCGGCGAGGTCGGGTGGCTCGACGTCGAGTCGCTGGCGCCGGACGTCGTCCCGCCCGGCCCGTGGCTGCAGTGGCACCGCGACCGCTTCACGGTCCCACCGGGCGCCGAGCTGCTCGCGCGCTCGCCGGTCGGGCCGCAGGCGTTCCGCCAGGGCCCGCACCTCGGCGTGCAGTTCCACCCCGAGGTGACGCCGGCGATCGCGCTGGACTGGGGCCGTACCTACCCGGAGTCGGTCGGCGAAGGGTTGACCACCCTTGACGAGGTGCAGCGCGGCGGCGTCGCGCACGCCGCGGGCGCGGCCGAGCGGGCGTTCCTGCTCTTCGACGCGTTCCTGGCCTCTGCCCGCTCGCAGTCCCGCATGTCCGCGCAACCGCTCGGGTAGCTCGAACGGGGAGATGTCATCCCCACCAACAACTCGTCAACGGCCGACCGGGGAGCTGGTCAAGGACCTCTCCGCGCAGGTCTCGACCCTGGTCCGCCAGGAACTGGAGCTCGCGAAGGTCGAGCTGACCGAGAAGGGCAAGCAGGCCGGCATCGGCGCCGGCATGTTCGGTGGCGCCGGGTTGTTCGCGCTGTACGGCGTCGGCGCGCTCGTCACCTGCGCGATCATCGCGCTGGCGACCGCGGTCGCCCCGTGGCTGGCGGCGCTGATCGTCGCCGTCGTCCTGTTCGCCGTCGCCGGCGTGCTGGCGCTGGTCGGGAAGTCGCGCACCAAGCGCGCGGTCCCGCCCGTGCCCGAGCAGACCGTCGAGACGATCAAGGAGGACGTGCGCTACACGAAGGAGCACGTCGCCGAGGCACGCCACCACGACCACGACGGAGCCGCCGGATGAGCGAGCAGCGCACGCCCGAGGAGATCCGGGCCGACATCGAGCACACCCGCGAGGAGCTGGGCGAGACCGCCGCCGCGCTGGCCGAGAAGGCCGACGTCAAGGCGCGCGCCCACGACAAGGTCGAGGAGACCAAGGCGTCGGTGCACGCCAGGGTCGACGAGGTCAGGGCGAAGGTGACCGGCACCGCGACGGACGCCAAGGACAAGGTCGCCGACGCGGCGAGCAGCGCGAAGGACGGTGCCGCCGAGGCGACGCCGTCGTCGGTCGCGTCCGGCGCGCAGTCGGCGGCGCACAGCGCGGCGGAGACCGCGAAGGCGAGGCCGATCCCGACGACCGCGATCGCCGCGTTCGTCGCAGGCCTGGTCGTCGGCAGGATCGTCTGGTCGCGCCGCTAGGCCTAGCCGTCGTCGATCACACCCTGCAGCGGGCCGAGCAGCCGGCGCGACCGCTTGGAGACGCCCGGGAGGGCGACCAGGCGGTGTGTCGGCGGCTCGCCGTCTTCCCTGCGCTGCAGCTGCTCCATCGCGATCGGGCGCCAGAGCTCGTCGACCAGCTCGTGCGGCGCGCGGCCCTGCAGTTCTTGTAGCGGTTGCTCGAGGTGCTCGGCCCAGAGGCGCTCCCGCGTCGCCTGGGCCAGCGCGGCGTCGTCGGTCACGACGTTCATCTCGGTGTCGTTGAACAGCGAGTGCGCGTTGAGGTTGGCCGAGCCGACGGTCAGCCAGCGGTCGTCGACGATCCCGACCTTGGCGTGGACGTAGAGCTGGTCGGCGCGCGTGCCGGTGCGCGAGCGCAGCGTGGTCGCGAGGAAGTGCGGGTTCCTGTGCCCGTCGGCGTCGGCCAGCACACCGAGCTGGCCGCGGGTGTCGTCCTGGCCGTTGTTGGCCTTCGACGGCAGCAGGACGACGATCCGGAAGTCGTCGCTCGGCGGGTCCTCCAGCTTGGCCCGCAGGACGTCGACGACCTCGGGCGACCAGAGGAACTGGTTCTCCAGGTAGATGTAGGACTCGGCCGAGCGCAGCGCGCGCAGGTAGGACTCGAGGATCCGGAAGTCGCCGTGCGGGACCGCGTCGTACATGTCCTCGGCGACGGTCCGGACGACCTGCACCGTGCTCGTCCCGGCCGGCGGGCGCGGCAGCGGCGGCTGGAGCTCCTCGCCGGCCACCTCGCGCCAGCGCATCGTGAAGTGGCGCGCGACGTCCTGGACCGCCGGGCCCTCCATGCGCGTCGCGACGTCGTGCCAGCCGAGCTTGCGGCGCGCGTGGTGCTCGGAGGTGTCGTAGCGGTCGCCCGCGTCGTCGGTGAGGTCGATGCCACCGACGAACGCGACCTCGTCGTCGATGATGATGGTCTTCTCGTGGTGGCAGTGGACCGGGTGCTCGCGCGGGTCCTGGTGCGCCTGGATGTTGGTGTCCTTGGTCAGCTGGTGAACCGCGGCGCCGACCTCCTTGCGCGTCGGGTGGAAGAGCGGGACCGGCGAGCCGGCCCAGACCAGGACGCGGACGTCGATGCGCTCGGCCAGCTCGGCGAGCAGCGGGCCGATCGCGGTCGGCTGCTCGCCGCGGATCAGCTCGAAGTGCGGCGCGAGGTGCCAGCCGGTGAGGTGGACGTGCGAGCGCGCGGCGCGCAGCGCCTCCGCGATCCGGGGCAGCGCGGTGGCGCCGTCGACCAACACCTCCAACTTCGTGCCGGGCCGCGGCGGCGGATCGCCGGACGCCCAGAGGTCCGCGCGCGGCGCAGGCTCCAGCGCCTCCGGATGGCCGAGCCTCCGGAGTCGTCTGCGGTGGTGGTGGCGGACGACGGCTTCCAGCGCGTCGCCCATGGCGGCATCAACCCGACCCATTGGGACGGGTGTGCCCAGCCGCGGCGGTTGCTAGAAGTGCAGCACCTTCTCGCAGCGCTTCAGCGTGAACGCGTGGTTCATCCGGACGCGCGCGGTGTCGATGCTGGGGCCGCAGTCGATCGTGCCGTGGCCGTAGTAGGCCCAGACGTGGTCGTCGCCCGCGCCGGCATCGACGGTGGTCGTGCCGTGGCTCGGGGGCGCGCCGGGAGCGCACATCGGGATCCGCCTGAGGCGGTCCGGGGTGCGGGTAGCCGCCCTCCTTGGGGCATCGGCCGCGGCGCGCGCGATCTACAGCAGCGCCGTCAGGAGGAGCACGAGCCCGACGACCGCCGCGGCGCCGATGACCAGCGCGTTGAGCACGAGCAGGCGGTGGCGGCGCGCGGCGGCCGCGGCCTCCCGCGGGTCGGCGACGTGCGCGGCGAGCGCGGCCGAGATGTAGGTGTTGAGCGGGACGCCCTCGCGCTCGGCCGCGTCGGCCAGGTCGGTGTGGAGCGTCCTGGGCAGGCGCAGGAGCAGGCGGCCGGAACGCTCGTCGGCGGCGGTCGTGGCGCGGGGCGTGACCGGCGCGTCGGCGGCGCCGCTGCTCTCCTCCGGCGCGACCGCCGCGCGCAGCCGCTCCAGCGCGGCCTTCAGCAGCCGCGACACGTGCGCCTGGGAGAGGCCGAGCTCGCGCGCGATCTCCGACTGGCTGCGGTCGTCGCGGTAGCGCAGCTCGAGCAGGCGGCGCTCGCGCTCGTCGAGGACGTCCCAGCCGGCTTCGAGCAGGACGCGCGCCTCGGCGGCCTCGGTCCCGGGCGCGCCGCTGGGCAGGCGCGCGGCCTCGTCGTCGCTGAGCGCGACGGCACCCGCGCCGGCGTCCAGCGCGCGCTCGGCGTGCGCGGGGTCGACGCCGGCCGCGTCGGCCAGCTCGGCGGTCGTCGGCGCGCGGTGCAGGCGGGCGGTGAGGTCGGTCCGCAGGGCGCGCAGGCGGGCGCCGAGCTCGCGGTCGCCGCGCGCGACGTGGGGTCCGGAACCGCCGTCGCGGAGGTGGTGGCGGATCTCGCCCTCGATCGCCGGGCGGGCCAGCGCGGCGAGGTCGCGGCCGCGGTCGGGGTCCCACGTGTCGACCGCCTTGATGAGGCCGACGGTGCCCGCCTGGACGAGGTCGTCGAGGGGCTCGCCGCGGCCCGCGTAGCGGCGGGCGATCGACCGGACGAGCGGGAGGTGCGCCTCGATGGCGCCGGTCCGGGCGTCGGTGTCGGGCCCCTTCATGCGACGACGGTACCGGCGGCTCACAGGGCCCGGCACGACGTTCGGTCAGGCCGCAATGCGGTGTTTCGCGCATGCATGTGCGATACCGCCGCGCATCGCCATGCGCATGGATCGGATCGGACATCCGGTGGCAGGTCGCTCGCGATGGAGACGGACCTCGTCACGCTCGCCCGCCGCGCCCTGCTGATCGCGCTGGCGCTCCTTGCCGCGATGGTTCCCGCGGTGCGGGCCGACGACACGCAGACGCCGACCGTCGTCATCCCGGCCGACCAGGTCCACGACGTCACCGCCGGCGGCACGCCGCCCGCGGCGGCCGCGACGAACGTCAACGTGACCGTCGTCATCAACTCGCCGGGAGCGGTCGTCAACAACATCCAGGTCGCCGCGGCGAGCGCCGCCCCGACGCCGCCGACCCCTCCGCAGGTCGCGCCTCCGACGCCGCCCACGCCGCCGCAGCCGACCGTGCCGACGCCGCCGGCCGCGCCGCAGGTCGCCGCTCCGGCGCCGCCGGCCAGGCCCCAGGTCGCGGCTCCGATCCCGCCCACCCCGGCGGCGACCGACAGCGCGGCCGCGCCGTCGTCCGGCGCCCAGAACGGCCCCGCCGCCGCGCCCGATCAGAGCGCGCCGGTTGCCGCAGCGTCGACCCCGGCGCCGGCTCCTCAGCCAGCCGCCGCGCCGCCGTCGAGCGCGCGCGGCGGGGCCGCCCACCACCGGGCGACGACGCACCGCACGCGGCACGCACGCAACGCCGCGCAGCCGGTCGTCGTCGCCGCGGTCACCGCCGCGGCCGCGCCGCTCGCCCCGACCGCCGCGCCTGCGGCGACGCTCGCCGCGACACCCGCGCCGCGCCACCACCACGCCACGCCCGCCGCGCCGGCCAAGCGCGACCGGGCGGTCGTCGGCGTGGCCCAGCCTTCCACCCCGTCCCTCCCGGCCGACGTGCCGCCCGCCGCCTCAGCGGCCGCGGGCCTCGGCGGTCCGGGCGGCGGCGGGACCGCCCTTGCCCTGGCGCTCGTCGCCGCGCTCCTGCTCACCGGTTCGGCGGGACCGCCCGAGCGGGTCGCGCTGCTGCGGCGCCGTCTCCCCCTTCGCGCAGGAGGGCGCCTCGAACGCCCCGGCTAGCTCCTTCGTCGTGCGCCAGAAGCAACACGTACAACAACCACGAACGAAGGAACGAACACGATGCGCAAGACCATGATGGTGTGGTCGGCGTGCGCGGCAGCCGTGCTGCCCGCGTGCGCGGCCGGCACCGCGATGGCCGACGGCGTGCCCGTGCAGGGCGCCGGTCAGCAGGCCACGAACACGCAGTCCGCCAACTCGGCGGCGACCGCCAACCAGAGCAACCCCTCCAACAACGCGATCTCCGTGGCCATCCTGAGCCCGGGCGCGTCGAGCGGGCCCGTCTCTCAGAGCAACAACAACGGCGCGCAGTCCAGCGCCGGCAACCAGAACGCGACGACGCAGAACGCCGCGCAGAGCGTGGCGGGCGCCGCGCTCCAGCAGGCCGCGCAGGCGGCGGCCAACGCGCAGGCGGCGAACTCGGCCGCGAGGGCGGACCAGAGCAACGCCTCCAACAACGCGGTCCACGTCGCGATCCTGAGCCCGGGCGCCTCGAGCGGCCCGGTCTCGCAGAGCAACAACAACGGCGCGGGGTCGAGCGCCGGCAACAGCAACGCCACCACGCAGAACGCGTCCCAGGGCGCGGGCGGCGGTGGCGGCGGCGGTTCGGTGCAGGCGGCGGGCCAGGACGCGACCAGCGCCCAGCAGGCCAACTCGGCCGCGAGCGCGCACCAGAGCAACCCCACCAACAACGCGATCTCCGTTGCGATCCTGTCGCCCGGCGCCTCCACCGGCCCCGTGTCGCAGAGCAACAACAACGGCGCGGAGTCCAGCGCCGGCAACGAGAACGCGACGACGCAGAACGCGTCGCAGGGCGCCGGTGGCGCACCTGAGGCCATCCAGGCCGCGCCGGAGTCCCGCACCGAGTGCGGGTCCTGCGGTGGCGGTGGCGGGTACCCGAGCACGCCGACCGTGCAGGGCATCGGCCAGGAGTCGAGCAGCGCGCAGCAGGCCAACTCGGCTGCCGCGGCTGACCAGACCAACCCCACCAACAACGCGATCTCCGTTGCGATCCTGTCGCCCGGCGCCTCGACCGGCCCCGTGTCGCAGAGCAACAACAACGGCGCGCAGTCCAGCGCCGGCAACGAGAACGCCACGACCCAGAACGCCGCGCAGTCCGCCGGCGGCTGGGGCGGTGCGGTGCAGGCGCTCGGGCAGGCCGCGTACAACGCCCAGTCGGCCAACTCGGCCGCCGAGGCGCTGCAGGCCTGCGCGGCGAACCTCGCGCTGGCGCTGCCGATCCTGAGCCCGGGCGCGAGCAGCGGCCCGGTCTCGCAGAGCAACAACAACGGCGCGGAGTCGAGCGCCGGGAACACCAACGCCACGACCCAGAACGCCTCGCAGGCCTTCTCGGGCTGGCCGTTCGTGCTCAAGATCTAGCGATGCTTCGGCGCAGGGCCGCCGGCTGCCGCCGCAGCCGGCGACCCACGCCGTCGAGTTGCGGAGCTTTGGCCGCCGAACCTGGCCGTTCGCGGCGTTGACGTGCATCGCGAACGCGGCGTACCGTCACTCCGTGCGGTTCGCTGGGTGTTCTGCATTGCTCTGCATTCTGGTCGTCATGCTGTCCTCGACGGCCATCGCCCAGACGCCTTCGCCGGACCCCGCGCCGGCGTTGCGCCCGGACGCGGCACCGGCGCGGACGCCGACGGCGCGCCAGCCCACCGCGGTCGTCGTGCCGAAGCCGGCCGCGACGAGGAGCACCGCCGCCGCCGTGCCTGCGCCCGCCGCGACGACCACCGCCGCGCCGACCCACCACGCCGCCGCTCGCCGTCGCGCGGCCCCTCACCACGTGCCGGCGCATCGCTCCGTGCCGCGCCGCGTCGCGGTCTCGCTCTCCACGCCGATGGCCTCGCTGCGGCGGAGCGTCGCGGCGCTGACCGCGCCGACGCTCAGCGCGCGACCTGCGGACGACCCCGCGCTCCTGGAGGCGATCGCGGGCGCCGCGCTGCTCGCGCTCGCCGCGGCCGGCGCGCTCGTCACCCGGAGGGCAGCATGAGCAGGTCGCTCCTCCTCGCCGCCGCGCTGCTCGCCACGGCGGCCACGCCCGCCGCGGCGTCGGTCCCGACGTTCGACTACACGCTCTCCGGCCCGGCCGGGACCGGCGGCTGGTTCACCGGCCCGGTCACGCTCACGTGGACGATCACCGGCGCGACCGACCTCGACGCCTGCGTCCCGATCGAGACGCTGCGCGACGACACGACCGGCATCCAGCGCAGCTGCTCCGCGCACAACGCCGACGGCAACGCCAGCGCGACGACCAAGTCCATCAGGATCGACCAGACCCCACCGGCGGGCCTCACCGCCGCACCCGCGCGCCCGCCCGACGCGCCGCCGTTCTACACCGCGCCGGTCGCGCTGACGTGGTCGGGGACCGACACGACCTCCGGGATCGCGTCCTGCACCAACACCACCTACAACGGCCCCGACACGACGACCGCCGCCCCCACCGGCACCTGCACCGACAGGGCCGGCAACGTCTCGGCGCCGCTGGCGTTCGGCTTCGCCTACGACGCCACCGCGCCGCCGCTGACCGCCCTCACCGCGACGCCGGCCGCCAACACCACCATGTCGGTCACCTGGGCGACCTCCCCCGACGCCCGCACCGCCGCCGTCACCCGCGACCCCGGGGGCGTGACGCTCCCGAACACGACGCCCGCCGGCAACCTCACGGACGGCCCGCTCGCGCCGAGCACGACCTACACCTACACGGTCACCCTCCGCGACGCCGCCGGCAACGCGACGACCGCGACCACCTCAGCGACCACGCCGCCGGCGGTCGCCGCCGAGAGCACGCCGAGGCCGAAGCCCAAGGCCAGGACCACCAAGCTCCCCACCCTGCGCTGGAGGGCCCGGCGCGGCGCCAAGTACTACAACGTGCAGCTCTTCCGCGCCGGCCACAAGGTCCTCTCCTCCTGGCCCACGAAGAACCACTACACCCTGCACCGCAGCTGGCGCTACCGCGGCAAGACCTACACCTTGAAGGTCGGCACCTACCGCTATTACATCTGGCCCGGCTACGGCCCCCGCGCCGCCCACCGCTACGGCAGGCTGCTCACGAAGGGCTCGGTCAGGCGCTAGCCCGCGCCGCCGATGCGCGACGGCGGCCAGTAGGTCGCGAACGCCTTGCCGATCACCCACGACGTCGGGATCGGGCCCCAGAAGCGCGAGTCGTCGGAGTTCCCGCGGTTGTCGCCCATCATGTACACGTAGCCCTTGGGCACCCTGATGGTCTTCGGGAAGTCGCAGATGTCGCTGCCGGAGATGCACGGCGCCGCGAACGACTCCCTGGTCATCCTGCCGTTGCGGATGACCCTGCCGCCCTGGATCGCGATCGTGTCGCCGCCGACCCCGACCACGCGCTTGATGAACGACTGCTTGGACTGCCTCGGCGTCGCCCTGTCGCACGGCGTCTGCTTCCCCTCGCCCGCGTTCGGGTCGCCGCACTGCGAGCCGCCGCCCTGGTCGTCGGCGCCGACCGGCGGATGGAAGACCGTGATGTCGCCGACCTTCGGCTCGTTGCCGAGGATCCGCTTGGCGAACCGGTTGACGAGCACGCGGTCGCCGACGTGCAGCGTCGGCTCCATCGAGCCGGACGGGATCTTGTAGGGCTTGACCGCGAACGCCTGGAGCAGGACGGCGAGCGCGACGGCGACGACCAACAGGAAGATGGTCTCGACGACGGTGTTGTGACGGGCGCGCTGGAGCATGGGTGTGTTGGGGATCATCCTAGGTCGGGCGACCCGGCGAGCCGCCACATCCGCACTGCCAGATGGGCATGCAGGCGATCGTCGCCGCGTGCCAGGTCCAGGCCGGTGAGCTCCTGCACCCGCGCGAGGCGACGATAGAGGGTCGCGCGATGGACGTGAAGGACCCGCGCCGCCTCCGCAACATCTCCACCACAATCCAGTACGGCCTCCAGCGCGCGGACCAGCTCGACGCCGGACCCCCGCGGAGCACCCAGCAGCGCGGGCAGCGGCGCGGGCGCCGCCGGCCGCCCGGCCGCGTCCCACAGCGCCGCGACCCGCGGCCACGCGCCGAGCCCGTCCACGCTCCCGGACCGCCCCAGCGCCGGGACGTGCTGCAGCGCGACCAGCGCCGCGGCCGCCCCGCCGACGCCCTCGCGCGCCGCCGCGAGGTCCGGCAGGACCGCCGACGCCGCCGCGTGCGCGGCGCCCGCGTCCACCAGCGCGCCCGCCAGCGCGTCCGGGCCGCGCGCGCCGAGGTGCGCGACCACCGTCCCGGCCGCGCCGCGCACGCGCCACACCAGGTCGTCGGCGTGCCAGCGCCGCCGCGCGCGCTCCAGGATCTCCGACGCCGCGTCGTCGTCGGCCACGTCCATCACCGCCAGCGCGAACGCCCCGCTGCGCGACCACCCCTGCCGCGCCGCCAGCTCGCTCGCCGCCCGCGTCCGCACGCCCGGGTCCGGGTCGTCGAGCAGCTCGCCCAGCAGCGCGGCGATCCGCGCGTGCGCCTCGCCGCCGCCCGCGCGCTCGGCCCACAGCACGTCGGCGGCCGCCCGCGCCGTGTCGCGCAGCAGCGAGCGCTCGCGCGCGTCGAGCGCCACCGGCCCCGGGATCACCCACACCACGCCCAGCAGCGCGCCCTCGTGCCGGACCGGCGCCGCGGTCCGCGGGCCCATCTCGATCGCCGCGTTGGGCGGCGTGTCGACGACCTCGCCGGCCGCCTCCAGCCCCAGCGTGTCCAGCCACGCGGCGACCCGCGGCGGCGCGGCCCGCGCCAGGATCGACGCCTGGCGCACGCGGTCCTCGAGCTCGGTGTGCGCGCTGTAGGCCAGCAGCCGCCAGCGCCGGTCCTCCAGCGCGACCGGGCGCCGCAGCGCGTCGGCGAGATCGTCCACGAGGTCCTGCACGGAAGCGGCCACGACGAGACGGACCATACGGCCTGCGACAGATGTCGCACGTCCGACCCCGGATCCGAGACGCCCGAGCGCTGCTGTGCCGCGCCCCCGCGGGGAACCTTCAACCATGCTCATGAACGCCGACGAGGAGACGGCCCTCGGCGACCCGGCGCCGTCCGCCACGATCGAGCCGCGCGTCGCGGAGATCGGCCGTGCCCTGGTCGCCGCGATGCCGACCGCGCGCCGCACGCCCCGCGCCGCCGTCGAGCGCCGCGTGATGGCCGCGATGGTCGACGACCCCGAGCTGCGCGCCGCGGTCTTCCGCTTCGTCGACGTCCGCCCCGCGTGCGACTCGCCCGACGACCTCGCCCGCCACCTCGGCGAGCTGCTGAGCGAGGCGTCGGCCAGCTCGCCGCTCGCCGCCCGCGGCGCGTCGCTCGCGACCGGCGGCCTGACCAGGCGCCCCGTCGCCGCCGCCGCGGCGCTCGGCGTCAAGCAGATGGCCCAGCGCTTCATCATCGGCGCCGACGCGCACGACGCGCTCCCGGAGGTCGAGCGCCTGTGGAAGTCCGGCGCCGCCACCACGATCGACCTGCTCGGCGAGGCGACGGTCACCGAGGAGGAGGCCGACGCCTACGCGCAGCGCTGCGAGGACACGCTGCGCGCCGTCGCGGCGGCCGCGCCGAAGTGGCCCGCCCGCGAGCTGCTCGAGCGCGACGCCGCGGGCCCGATCCCGCGCGTGAACCTCAGCGTCAAGGTCTCCGCCCTCACGCCGCTGCTGCGCGCCACCGCGCCCGAGCGCGGGATCGCCGGCGCCGAGCCGCGCCTGCGCCACCTGCTGCGCGTCGCCCGCGACACCGGCGCGCACCTGCACGTCGACATGGAGTCCTACGACACGCGCGAGGCGGTCACGGAGCTCACACTGAAAGTCCTGAGCGAGCCCGAGTTCTCCGAAGGCCCGAGCGCCGGCATCGTCCTGCAGGCCTACCTCACCGAGTCGCCCCAGCATCTCGACCGCCTGCTCGCCTGGGCCGACGCGACGCCGCGCGCGCAGCCGTTCACGATCCGGCTCGTCAAGGGCGCCTACTGGGACCACGAGACCGTCGAGGCCGTCCAGCACGGCTGGACCCCGCCGGTCTTCCAGGACCGCCGCGCCTGCGACCGCAACTACGAGCAGCTCACGCGCCGGCTGATCGACGCCCAGCGTGGCGGCCGCGTCCGCGCCGCGATCGCCTCGCACAACCTGCGCTCGATCGCCCACGCGCTCGCCTACGCCGACGCGACCGGCGCCGACGTCGAGCTCCAGGTCCTGCGTGGCCTCGGCGACGAGACGCAGGCCGCGCTGCTGGCCGCCGGCCGCCGCGTCCGGACCTACTGCCCGATCGGCGACCTCGTCGCCGGGATGGCCTACCTCGTGCGCCGCCTGCTCGAGAACACCAGCAACGACTCGTTCCTCCGCGCCCAGGCCGAGGGCGTCGACCTCACCACCCTCCTGGAGCAGCCCTAAGCCATGAGCGCCACCGAGATCACCGGCAACGCGACCGACACGTTCACCAACGAGCCGGTCCTCGAGTTCCGCAGGAGCGAGGTCCGCGACCGCGCGCTGGCCGCGCTCGCCGAGCTGGACACGCGCCTGCCGCTCGAGGTCCCGATGTCGATCGGGACCGAGCTGGTCCGCGGCGAGGCGTTCGCCTCGGTCGACCCGTGCGCGCCGGAGCGCGTCGTGGCCCACGCCCACGCGGCGACCGCCGCGCACGTGGACCTGGCGCTGACGCGCGCGCAGCACGGCCAGCGCGACTGGGGCGCGCGCAGCGCCGCCGAGCGCGCCGCGACCCTGCGCACCGCCGCCGAGGTCATGCGCTCCAGGCGCCTGGAGCTGGCGGCGCTCGCCGTGCGCGAGTGCGGCAAGCCGTGGATCGAGGCCGACGGCGACGTCTGCGAGGCCATCGACTTCCTGATGTACTACGCCGCCGGCGCCGAGGAGCTCGGCCGCGGCCGCGCGCTGATCCAGCTGCCGGGTGAGCGCAACACGATGAAGTACGTCCCGCGCGGCGTGACCGCCGTGATCGCGCCGTGGAACTTCCCGCTGGCGATCGCCTGTGGGATGGCGAGCGCGGCGCTGGCGACCGGCAACGCGGTGGTGCTGAAGCCCGCCGAGCAGGCGCCCGCGTGCGCCCAGGCCGTCGTCGACGCGCTGCACGCCGCGGGCGTCCCGCACGACGCGCTGGCGCTGCTGCCCGGCGGCGACGAGCCCGGCCGCGCGCTGGTCGCCGACCCGCGCGTGCACACGATCGTCTTCACCGGCTCGTGCGCGGCGGGGCTGTCGATCCTGGAGTCCGCCAACCGCGTGGACGTCAACGAGCAGTTCCACATCAAGAAGGTCGTCGCCGAGATGGGCGGCAAGAACGTGATCGTCGTCGACGGCGACGCCGACCTCGACGACGTCGTCCCCGCGGTGCTCTCCAGCGCCTTCGGGTTCGCGGGCCAGAAGTGCAGCGCGGCGTCGCGCGTCCTGGTCGTCGACAGCGTCGCCGACGCGCTCGTCGAGCGCCTCGCGGGCGCGGTCCGGACGCTCCAGGTCGGGCCGGCCGAGGACTTCGCGACCGACGTCCCGGCGGTCATCGACGCCGCCGCGCAGATGCGCGTGCGCCGCTACATCGCCCAGGGCGCCCCGCACGCGACGCGCGTCGCCGCGGCGTCGGACGGGCTGCCGGAGGGCGACGGCTACTGGGTCGCGCCGACGTTGTTGTACGGGTTGCCCGACGAGCACCCGGTCGTCCAGGAGGAGGTCTTCGGACCCCTGCTGGCCGTCCAGTCGGTGCCGTCGATCGCCGCCGCCTGCGACGCGGTGGACGCGTCGCGGTTCGCGCTCACCGGCGGGCTGTTCTCGCGCTCGCCGCGCACCGTCGAGGAGGTCGCCGCGCGCACGCCGGTCGGCAACCTGTACGTGAACCGGGAGATCACGGGCGCCATGGTCGGCCGCCAGCCGTTCGGCGGCGGGCGCCTGTCCGGCACCGGGCCCAAGGCGGGCGGGCCGGACTACCTGCTTCAGTTCGTCGAGGCGCGCGCGGTCACCGAGAACACGGTGCGCCACGGGCTCGTGGTCTGATCGTCGGGGCGCGGTCGCGGGACCGGGAGGACGACCGGCCGGACGTAGCGGTGGTCGTCGATCGGGGAGTAGGTGGTGAGGGAGACGGCCATGCAGCGCAGGTTGGCAGCGGCGGCGCGGCGCGAACAGCGCGCCTCCCGGTGGACGCGACGTGCGGCCTGCCCCACCGATGGGGTACGACTTCACGCATGACCGAGGGAGAAGAGCCGAAGGCGACCCCGCCCGCCACCCCGCCCGCGCCGGCCGTCCCCGAGGCGCCCCCGCTGCCGGAGGTCGAGCAGGAGTCGATCGACGAGATCATCGCCGGCGCGCCGTCGCCGGAGGAGATCATCGAGGCCGCGGAGCCTGCGGAGGACGTCCTGGCGGCGCAGCCGTCGGTGGACGAGCTGCTGGGTCGCGATCGCGACGAGCGGTGACCAGCCCGAAGACGAGGTAGTCCGCGCCGGCCGCGAACGGCCAGCGCCAGTGGCGCTCGTCCACGACCCGCGCGCCCGCGTGCCGGGTCGCGATCCACGGATCGCACCCGTACGGCGTCGAGCCCGCGAGCGCGCGCTTGCGCGCATCCGCTGCCGGCCTGCGCAGCAGCGTGTCGAGGGCGAACGGCTGCTGGTGGCCCTTCCACCAGCCGAGCAGGTCATGGAGGATCACGACGACCGGCGCGCTCGCATGCAACCGCGCGACGACCGCGTCGGTCAGCGGCTGCCCCGCGCGCAGCAGCACCTCGTCGATCTCCCGACCACTCAACGTCCCCGCCGACTTCAACGCTGGGTAGAGCAGCTGCGTCAGGACCAGGTCGGCGACGACGACGTCGTAGACGCCGAGCGGCGCAGCCGCGCCCACCGGGGTCGCCTCCGGCCGCCGCGCCTCGCCCCCGAGCGCCGCGGCGATGATCGCGTCGGCGGCTCCGGCGGTGACGTCCTCCACGACCGCGCGCCCCTTCCCGCCGGTCCGCGCGACCGCGCGCGCCAGCGCCTCGCCGTCGAGGTCGATCAGGTCCAGCGTTCCCGCCCGCTGCGCCAGCCGCGCCAGCGGCACGTCGTCCCCGTTGCCCGCGCCGACCACCGCCACCGCGGCGCCCGGCGCGACCACGTCCTCCAGCAGCGCCCACACCGCGTCCCGTGCCGGGCGCCAGCGCTTCCTGCGCGCCGACCCCACGCCCCGGGCGTTGTTGGTGGCGTTGGCTGCGAGCGCGCCGCTCATCCGTGGTCGTGCATCGCGTGGACGACCGCGTGGCCCCTGCCCCGCGCGATCAGCCAGCGGTTGACCGGGAACGCCGCCCAGAACGCCAGGAACAGCGCGCCCGCGAGCGTCCACCAGAACAGGAAGTCGCCGAGCCCCGCGTCCATCGCGCCCGGGATCACGAGGATCGTCAGCGAGTCGATCAGCTCCATCGTCGCGATGCTGAACGTGCCGCTCGCCAGCGCCAGCGGCGCCGCGCCCCGGACGCTCAGGCCCGAGCGCAGCAGCGGCAGCATCGTCAGCGAGTAGCCGAACACGAACGCGAGGAAGATCGAGATCGCGATCGTCGCCGCGTTCCCCCACCCGGCCGCGGTCGCGATCACGAGCCCCACGATCTCGCCCAGCGCGCAGCCCGTCAGGCAGTGCACGGTGGCCTGGAACGCGGTCCGGTTCAGCGAGGCGTGATGCCCGTGGTCCATCGCGCCACAGCCTACGAGGAGACGATGTCCGACCACGCATCCCCCGCCCGGGTGAACGGCGTCCAGAGCGGCGTGAACGGCAGAGCGCCGACGTGCCAGCTTCTCCGCGCGGTGCCTGGCGCGGAGGCACTCGATACCTAGGTCTGAGCCCCGGTGCACAGCCGTCGAGCACTGCGCCCCGGCCCGCGCTGCCCAGCGTTCCGGCACATCCGTGACCCACCTCACTGTTGCCCACCCATCAAGAGCCGAGGCGAGCACGTCGATCCTTCTTGCAGAGCCGTCCCCGTGTCTGCCCCCACGCCCCCACCGCTGCACCGTCCTTCCCCGACGACCCTGACGCCGCCCAAGCGGTGGCCGTGGCTCGCGCTCGTCCTCGCCGTCGGCATCGCGGCGATCGGCGCGCTCCTGATCCTCCACGCGCGCGAGCAGCACGCGCGCCGCGCCGAGATGCAGGCGACGCTGTTCGCGACCGACCTGCGCGACTCGGTCCGTCAGATCACGCTCGTCGGCAATTCGCTTCCGGCCGCCCAGCTCGCACCCGCGCTGACCCCGGTGATCGCCGCGACCGCCCAGACCGCCAACGCGCGCGTCGATCAACTCGCCGCGCTGCTGAAGGGCGACGCCCAGGTCACGCGGATGCGCGCGCAGCTGCGCCAGGTGGCCGCGCTCGCCACGAGCAAGCGGACGTCGATCTTGTCCTCCGACCACCTGACGCTCGCCGCCGACCAGATGGCCGACACCGCCGACGCGATCGCCGCCCAGCAGCACGACCGCGCGACCTGGGCGGCACGGGAGACGATCGCCGGCGGCGCGCTGACGATCGCGCTCAGCCTCGCGATCGTCGGCCTCGCGCTGCAGCGCGCGTCGCGGCTGGTCGTCCGGGCCGGCCGCCGTCAGGCGCGCATGCTGCAGGAGCTCGCCGACCACGACCCGCTGACCGGGCTGGCGAACCGCCGCCGCCTCGCCGACGACCTCGCACGCCTGGCGCCGCAGGCGACCGCCGACGCGCCGGTGCAGGTGATGATCTGCGACCTCGACGGCTTCAAGGGGCTCAACGACACGCTCGGCCACGAGGCCGGCGACGAGATCCTGATCGCGCTCGCCGACGCGATCGCCGACGCCGCGGGCGACGACGGCGACGTCTACCGCCTCGGCGGCGACGAGTTCTGCGTGTTGTCGAAGCCGGGCGCCGACGTCGCCGCGATGGTCACCGCGTCGCTGCGCAGCGACCCGCGCGTGACCGGCTCGGCCGGGACGGCGCTGTGGCCGCACGACGCGCCGAGCGCGCGCGGCGCGATGCGGCTCGCCGACGAGCGCATGTACGCGGCGAAGGCCGCGCGCCGCAGCGCGGCGGCCTAGGCGCTAGACCGCGGTCGCGCCGTCGAGCGCGGCGACCAGGGCCTTCAAAAACGCCGCGGCGTCCTGGGGCGTGACGATCCGCGCGTCGGCCGACAGCGTCGCGGCGCGGGCGCCGATCGCCAGCGACGCCGCGTGGCCGGGAACGATGATCGAGGTGTAGGTGTCGATCCCGTCGGCCGCGAGGTGCGACAGCGTGAACGTCGCGTTGGCGCTGGCGGCGGCGGTCAGCGTGCCTGCCTCAAGCGCGGCGCGCGCGGCGGCGATCTCGGCGTCCGCCGCCTCCGCGGTCTTGCCGTCGGCGTCCAGGACGACCGGCGTCGCGCCGGCCAGGACGACGCCGACGTTCGCCGCTTCGTAGTGCTGGAACTTGGCGTCGACGTAGGCGCCGTTGACCGCGGCGACCGCCTTCAGCGCCCGCCCGGCCGCGACGATCGCGGCGCCGAGCGGCGGCGCGTTGTCATAGAAGATGGAAGCCTGGAAGTCCGGGATCGTCGCCTTGGCCTCGGCGACGCGCCGCGCGGCGGTGCGCTGGGCGGCGGTGGGCTCGATCGTCTCGACAGCGCCCTTCGCGCTCATTCGTTCTCCTCGAAGTAGTCCGGGTGGACCTCCCGGATGTGGGGCAGGCTCGACAGCACCATCCGCAGGTGGTGGCGCAGGGTCGCCTCGGCGTGGTCCGGATCGCGGTCGGCGACCGCGGCGACGACGACGCGGTGCTCGCTGACCATCTCGCCGAGGTAGCCGGGCTCGGGCAGCGAGAGGCGGCGGACGCGGTCGAGGTGGCCGTTGGCGCGGCGGCTGAGCTGCCACGCGATCTCGCGGCCCGACAGCTCGCAGAGGCGCCGGTGCAGCGCGTCGTCGAGGCGGTCGAAGGTGTCGGCGTCGCCGGCCTCCTGGGCGCGGTCCTGCGCCGCGAGGTTGGCCTGCAGCTCGGCGAGGTCGTCCTCGGTCGCGCGCTGCGTCGCCAGCCGGATCGCCGCGCACTCCAACGCCTCGCGGACGAACGCGGCGTCCTCGACGCCCTCGTTGGAGATCAGCGTGACGAACGTCCCGAGCTGCGGCACGATCGCGACCAGCCGCTCGTCGCGCAGGCGCACGAGCGCCTCCCGGACCGGCGTGCGCGACACGCCGAGCCGCTCGGCCAGCTCGTTCTCGCTCAACCGCCGCCCCGGAGCGAGCTCCGCGCTGACGATCGCCTCGCGCAGCGCGAGGTAGACCTGATCACGCGCCGAGACGCCCGACGCGCGTTCGCCGAGGGCGATCCGCATGGGCGGATGTATACAAGCCAATCGCACACGATCGTGTGTTCAGGGTTGAACTCAGGGTGGCGGAAGGGTTAGCGTCCCTCCGTGTTCACGTTCCTGGACGAGATCGGCGACATGATGATCTTGACCGGTAAGACGCTGGTCTCGGCGATCAGGCCGCCGTATCCGTACGGCGCGGAGTTCACGATCCAGTTCATCTTCGCGCTGCGGCTCTGCTGGCTGCCGCTGCTGATCACGTCGGTCTGCCTGAACTACGCGGTGCCGGGCGTGCAGGGCGGGAACTTCGTGCAGCTGCTCGGCTCGATCGACCGGCTCGGCGGGCTCTTCGGGCTCGCCGACATCCGCGAGTTCGCACCGCTGGTCTGCGCGATCATCGTCTCGGGCGTCGCGGGGACGGCGATCACCGCCGACCTCGGCGCACGCAAGATCCGCGAGGAGCTCGACGCGCTCCAGGTGCTCGGCGTCGACCCGGTGAAGAACCTCGTCGTGCCGCGGTTCCTGGCGCTGATGCTGGCGACCGCGCTGTTCGACGTGTTCGCGATCATCGCCGGCGTCTCCGGCGGGCTGATCGCGACGCTGACCCACCACGCGCCGCTCGGGCCGTTCTTCGCGACGTTCTACAGCAACGGCACCACGACGGACCTGTGGGCGTCGGTCGTCAAGTGCACGCTGTTCGGCGCGATCACGGCGATCATCTGCTGTTACAAGGGCATGACCGCGTCCGGCGGCGCGGCCGGCGTCGGACGCGCGGTCAACCAGGCGGTCGTGATCACGCTGCTGGCCGTCGGCGCGTTCAACTACATCTTCACGCAGACGCTGCTGGCGACCCACCCGGACATGCTCACGATCAGGTGAGCTACCAGGATTGCGTGAGCCCGCCGTCGACCAGCAGCGACTGGCCGGTGACGTAGCTCGCCGGCCCGCTGACCAGGAACGCCGCGGCCGCCGCGATCTCGGCGACCGTCCCGAGCCGCTGGGCCGGGAGCTGCCTGGCCGCCTCCTCGGCGACCTCGCGGCCGCCGGAGTTGCCGTAGATCCGGTCGGTCCCGATCCGGCCGGGCAGGACGGCGTTGAACGTGACGCCGTCGGCGATCGTGTCGCGCGCCAGCAGCTTGAAGGCGTTCAACAACCCCGGGCGGTTGACGTTGGAGAGCTGGAGGCCGGGAATCGGCTCGACCGCGGCGCTGCTCGACACGGCCAGGACCCGGCCCCACCTGCGCTCGCGCATCCCGGGCAGGACGCGCCGGACGATCTTCATCGGCGACATCACGAGCGTCCGGTACGCGGCCTCCCACTGCTCGTCGCTGAACGCGAGCGGGTCGGCGCCGAACGGCGGGCCGCCGGTGTTGGCGACGTAGACGTCGATCGGCCCGACCTCGTTCTCCACCAGGTCGATCAGCGGATCGACGGCGCTCAGGTCCTCGGAGTCGAAGGCATAGGCCTTGCCAACGCCCTCGCCGCTGCGCGACGCGCTCACGACACGCGCCCCCTCGGCGGCCAGCGCCTCCGCGATCCCGCGCCCGATCCCGCGCGACGCGCCGGTGACCAGCGCGACCTTGCCGTCCAACCCGAGGTCCATGGTGCGTCAGTCTGACGTGCCCGCGCGCACGAGCGCCGCCAGCGCGGCGGTCAGCGCCGGGTCGGCGCCCGGGCCGTCGAGCGCGAGGCGGCGCAGCTCGAAGCCGTCGACCAGCGCGATCAGCGCCGGGATCAGCGGCTCCGGGTCGGCGACGCCGAGCGCGACCAGGACCGTGCGCGCCGCCTGGTCGTAGGCGGCGTAGGCGCGCGCGGCGACGTCGCGCAGCTCGCCGTCGCGCGAGGCCTGGAGGTACAGCTCCATCTGGGCGAGCTGCTCGTTGCGGTTGGCCGACTGCACGACCGCCTGGACCGCAGCCGCGACCTCGTCGATCTCCAGCGGCGCGCCGTCCAGCCCGTCGGCGAGCTGCTCCAGGCGCTCGGCCTCGCGCGTGACGAAGATCAGCAGCGCCTCGCGCAGGAGGTCGTTCTGGGAGGCGAAGTGGTAGGTGAGCGAGCCGAGCGAGACGTCGGCGCGGGTCGCCACCGCGCGGTTGGTGACGCCGCCGATCCCGGACTCGCCGATCAGCTCCAGGGTGGCGTGCAGGATCCGCTCGCGGGCGCTCATGCGGCCGCGGCGTACGGCGGGCGCGTGTCCTGCCACCGCTCATGTGCTTCAAGTTGCGCGGCGAGCGCGATCAGCCGCGGCTCGCTGGCCTGCGGGCCGAGCAGCTGGGCGCCGACCGGCAGGCCGTCGCGGGTCAGGCCGGCAGGCACGTTGACGCCCGGCCAGCCGAGGACGTTCCACGGCCACGCGTACGGGCACGCGCCGACGATGACCTTGTCGGTCGCCCAGCCGCCGAGGCCGTCGATCGCGCCGACCGGCAGCGGCGGCTGCGCGGTCGTGGGCGCCAGGACGACGTCGACGCGGTGGAAGATGCGGCCGATCCCGGCGCGCAGCGGCGCCTCCAGCGCGCGGGCGAGCCGGAGCGGCGGGCCCTTGAGCCAGCGGCCGAGCGAGGCGTTGTGGCGCGTGCGCGGGTCGAGGCGCGCGGCGTCCGGGACGCGGTGCGACCACTCATGCAGGCCGGCCATCGAGCGCGGGATGAACGTGGCGCCGATCAGGCCGTAGCGCGGGTCGTCTTCCACCACTTCGTGACCGAGTTGCTCGAGAACGCCGGCCAGGCGGGTGACGTGCTCCTCGACCTCGGGGTTCAGCCTGGCGGGCGCGCCGCTGAACGGGATCCGGGTGGAGAGCGCGATCCGCAGGCGGCCGGGATCGGCGGTCTCGGCGTTGCGCGCGAACGGCACGCCGGGCCGGTTGGGCGTGTGGCGGTCGCCGGGCGCGCCGCCGGCGGCGACGTCGAGCAGGAACGCGGCGTCGGCGACGGTCCGGGCCAGCGGCCCGATGCAGGTCAGGCCCTCGAACGCCTCCTGGTCGGGCAGCGTCGAGATCCGCCCGCGCTGGGGCTTGATGCCGACGAGGTGCGTCCAGGCGGCCGGGATCCGGACCGAGCCCGCGCCGTCGGAGCCGAGCGCGGCCGGGACCAGCCCCGCGGCGACCGCGGCGGCGCTGCCGCCGCTCGACCCGCCGGGCGTGTGCTCCAAGTTGTAGGGGTTGCGCGTGGCGCCGAAGGCCGGGCCCTCGGTGATAGGCCACTGGCCGAACTCGGGCGACGTCGTCTTGCCGACGATCACCGCGCCCGCCGCCCGCAGCCTACGGGCAGCCTCGCCGTCGGCGGTCTTGGCGGCGAACGTGCCCTCGCAGCCGAACGCGGTGCACTCGCCCTCGAGGTCCATGTCGTCCTTGATGGCGATCGGGACGCCGTGCAGCGGGCCGCGGGCGTCGCGCGGCGTTTGGTCGGCCGCGGCGGCCTCGGCGCGCGCCGCCTCGTGGCGGACGACCCGGAACGCGTTGAGGTCCGGCTGCGCGGCGTCGATCCGCGCCAGCGCCGCCTCGACCAGCTCGGCGCTGGACGCCTCACCGCTGGCGATCAGCTCCGCCGTCCGGCGCAGTCCGGCGAACGCCAGGTCGGCGCCGGCGCGCGTCGTCGTCTCGGCCGTCGTGGCGGGCGTCCCTGCGGCGGCGTCGCTCGGGGTCGTCATGCGGCGCAGGTTATCTGTCGTTCGTTCGAACGACCAAGTCTCAGCCGGTCCCAGGCGGCTCGCGGCGCTCGGGCGGCTCGGCCTCGGCGGCGAGCTCCCTCGCCTTCGCGCGGGCGCGGACGTAGGCGCGGAAGACCTCGGCGCGCGCGGTCTCCAGCTGCGCCTCGACGAGCGCGGGGACCGCGGCGGTCTGCTCGTCGGGCTCGGGGCGCTCGTCCATCCGGGAGTGCAGATACCGCAGGGTACGGGCGTGAAACCTGGCGCGGTCCGCACGATGCCCAGCAATGGCTCAGCGGCGGCCCAGCGCGCGCTCAGGCCGCGCGCCGATGGTGGTGGACATGAAGAAGCCACGTATCCGGAGAGTCGCCGTGATCGTCGGGACCACCGCCCTCTTCGGCGGCGCGGTCGCCGGCTGCGGCTCGTCGTCGTCGAACAACAGCACCAACAACTCGGGGGCGGCGCAGCAGTCGGCGTCGTCGAGCACGGCGGCGCCCGGCGGCACCGCCGGCGGAGCGCGCGGCGGCGGGTTCGACGCGACGACGCTGAAGACGCTTGCCACGAAGCTCGGCGTCTCGACCAGCGCGCTCCAGAGGGCGATGCAGTCGGCGCGCCCGACCGGGACGCCGGGGCAGCAGCCGAGCGGCAGCTCGGGCGGTCCGGGCAACATGGCGGCGGCGATCGCCAGGGCGCTGAACCTGTCGGAGTCGAAGGTCTCCGCGGCGCTGGCGACGGTCATGCCGCAGGGCGCCGGGCCGGGCGGCGGCAACGGCGGCGCACCGCCGTCGGGGACCGCGCCGTCCTCGACCAGCTCGACCTCGGGCTCGACGACCTAGCGCAAGACGCGCGCGGCGATGCCCTCGATGGTCTGCTCCCCGTAGGCCTGCGAGGGCGCGCCGCTCGTCAGGACCGCCAGGGCGACGCGGCGGTTGCCGCGGATCAGCAGCGCGACCTGGTGCGTGATCCCGGTCCGCCAACCGCCCTTGAAGAAGGCCTTCATGTTGTGATGTGCCGCGACCGGCGCGATGCCCCAGCGCTGGTAGGAGACGACCGACGACAGCAGCTTGCGCGCGAAGTGGCGGTGCGTCGAGGGCACCAACTTGTCGATGTTGTAGAAGAACCGCGCCTGGTCGGCGGCGGTCAGCTGCGCGCTGGCCCAGTAGCCGACGTCGCGGAAGTGCCTGGCGTGGGCCGCGTTGGCCACGCGGTAGAGGCCGGCGGCGCCGACGCGGCGGTAGATCGCGTCGGCGGCGTCGTTGTCGGAGACCTCGATCATGCGCGTCAGCGTCTGGGCGGTCTTCGCGTCCAGGTGGCCGTGGCCGTAGCGGCGCAGCGTCGCAACCAACAACATGGCCTTGACGACCGACGCCGACGGGAACTGCACGCTGCGGTTGACGCCGCGCATCCGGCCCTGCCCGTCCAGCACCGCGAACCCGACGACGCCCCTGCGCCGCGCCGCGAACTTCCGTGCGCTGGCAACGCCCGCGGCGGTCGCGAGCACGGGACTGCGGGAAGTTGATGTGGTCGACGTCGCCTTCACCGGGACCGCCTCCACGGTCGCCGGCGCCGCCGTGGTCTGCGTCTGCGCCAACGACGCCGGCCCACTCGGCGCGCGCACGGCGACGACCACCAGCACAACGGCACTGGCGGCCAGCACGGCAAGTCTCAATCTCGGCCTGGCGATCCCCGGCACTCCACAAGACGCGGTTGAACGCCGCGTGAGAGTTCCCGCAACGTCCGCGAAGAACACACCTGGACCACCAGTCCAGACTTCGCCGAATACCCTCGCCTCCCGTGGCCGACCTCACCCCCACCGACCGCCCACCGGCACCCCTACGCCCGAACCGCATCTCGATCTGGCCGATCGACGCCGACCGCTACGGCATCGACTTCACCTACCACGGCTCCACCGGCTACGCCGACGCCGAGTTCGCCAAGACCATCATCGAATCAGCCGGCCTCCCCACCACCTTCCGCCAAGAGCTCGACCAGGCCTGGTCCGTCCGCATCGGCCCCATCCCCCGCTCGGCGATGCTTGAAGCCCTCCAGCGCTTCGCGTTCAGCTAGTCGTTGGCCGTGATCGTGTCGAGGACGTGCGCGAACTGGTCGCGGGCGGCGGCGCGGCGGGTTGGGACGTGCTCGGTCGGGATCTCGTCGGCCGGAGGGGCGTAGCCGCGGAGGATCTGGCGGGCGACGGACTGGCGGTGGACCTCGTCCGGGCCGTCGTAGATGCGCGCGGCGCGGGCGTAGCGGTACATGGCCTCGAGCGGCAGGTCGGTCGAGTAGCCGAGCGAGCCGTGGGCCTGGAGCGCGCGGTCGACGACGTCGTGGAGGACCTGCGCGCCGAAGAACTTGATCAAGGCGATGTCCTTGCGCGCGGCGGCGACGCCCTGGGTGTCCATGACCCACGCGGCCTGCAGCGTCATCAGGCGCGCGGCCTGCATCTGCGCAGCGGAGTCGGCGATCCAGTTCTGGACCGACTGGTGCTCGCCGAGCGTCTTGCCGTGCGCGTAGCGGTAGGTCGCGCGCTCGCAAAGCATGTCGAACGCCCGCTGCGCGACGCCGAGCCAGCGCATGCAGTGGTGGATCCGGCCCGGGTAGAGGCGTTGCTGAGCGATCAGGAACCCCTCGCCCTCGCCGCCCAGCCGGGCGGACGCCGGGATCCGGACGTCCTCGTAGACGATCTCCGCGTGCCCGCCGAGCTGGCCGAAGGCCTCCCACGGGTGCTCCATCGTCGGCACGTCGCGCAGGATGTTGACGCCCGGGGTGTCGACGTCGACCAGGAACATCGACGCCCGCTGGTGCGGCCGCGCGTCCGGGTCCGTGACGGCCATGACGATCAGGAAGTTCGCGATCGACGCGTTCGAGGAGAACCACTTGCGGCCGGTGATGACGTACTCGTCGCCATCCCTGCGGGCCTGCGTCTTGAGCAGCGTCGGGTCCGACCCAGCGGAGTCCGGCTCCGTCATCGAGAACGCCGACCTCAGGTCGCCGGCGAGCAGCGGCTCCAGGTACCGCTCCTTCTGCTCCACCGTGCCTGCGAGCGCCAGGATCTCCGAGTTGCCCGAGTCCGGCGCCTGGCACCCGAACGCGTTCGGGGCATACGGCGACGTCCCAAGCACCTCATGCAACAACCCCAACTTGACCTGCCCGTAGCCCTGTCCCCCCAGCTCCGGATCCAGATGCGCGGCCCACAACCCCTGCCTGCGCACCTCCTCCTGCAACGGCGCGTAGGCGCGATCCAGCGCCTCCTGCCCGAGCTCGCCGGCCAGCGTCTCCAACGGCCAGATGTTCTCCCGGACGAACTCCCGCGCCCAGTCCAGCTTTGCCGCGTACTCCGGCTCCGTCGCGAAATCCCAACCCATGCCGCGACCCTACTCCGCCGACCGACCACGACGCGAGACCCAGGTACGCCCACCGCGAAGGAAACACCGGCGGTGCCCCAACAACCGGATCGCGTGTGACGCGAAGCCGGACAGCCGACGGCGAGCCCGACTCCACTCCGCACCACCACGACGACCGGACCAAGCGAAGCGCCTTCAACCCCAACAACTCGCGGCGCCGCGGAGTGACGACGCGGAACAGACGACGGCGCCGCCGCAGAGTGAGATGCGCGTTGACTCGATGCCGGACGAACGGCGGCGAGACCGACCTCACTCCGCACCACCGCGACGACCGGACCAAGCGAAGCGCCTTCAACCACGACGACGCGCGGCGCCGCGAAGTGACGACGCGGCGAAGGCAGTGGCGGTGCCGCGGCGGCGAGGCGCGTGACCTGAGTGACGGCGCGGCGGCGAGGCGCGGGACTTGAGGTCAGGCGCGGGGGGCGGAGCGGCGGAGGGGTTCGCGGCCGGAGGGTTGACGGGGGCGTTCGCGGTGGGGGAGCGGTGGGATGGGGCGGGACACGCGGCCGGAGTCGGCCGTCAGGTGGACGAGCTCGGCATGGTGGTGGATCTCCAGCGCCTCGCCGGACTGCAGGGTGTAGTGCGCGTTCTCGGCGTCGACCTCGACGAGCACGCGGCCGGTCGACACGCCGATCCGGAACGCCAACCGATCGACTCCCGGCGGCACGCGTGGCGCGAACGACAGCACGCCGTCGTGATCGCGGAACCCGCCGAAGCCGGCGACCAGCGCCAGCCAGGAACCCGCCAGCGACGCGATGTGCAGCCCGTCGCGCGTGTTGTGCTCCAGGTCGTGGAGGTCCATGTACGCGGCCTCCCCGAGGTAGTCATAGGCCAACTCGAGGTGCCCCGTCTCCGCCGCCACGATCGCCTGCACGCACGCCGACAGCGAAGAATCGCGAACGGTCAGCGGCTCGTAGTACGCGAACGCCCGCGCCTTCTGCTCGGCCGTGAACCGGTCCCCGCACGTGTACAGCGCCAGCACCAGGTCGGCCTGCTTGACGACCTGCTTGCGGTACAGGTCGAAGTACGGGTAGTGCAACAACAACGGGTAGTTCTCCGCCGGCGTCGCCTCGAAGTCCCACACCGCGTGGTGCGTGAAACCCTCCGCCTGCATGTGCACGTCCAGGATCCCGTCGTAGGGCACGTGCATCGCATCGGCCGCCCGCCGCCACTGCGTCGACTCGTCGTGCCCCACGCCCAGCCCCGCCGCGCTCTCCGGATGCGCGTCGACCGCCTCGGCCGCGCCCAGCAGGTTCCGGCGCGCCATCAAGTTGGTGTACGTGTTGTCGTCGCTCAAAGCGCTGTACTCGTCCGGGCCCGTCACGCCCGCCAGCCGGAACCGGTTCTTGCGGTCGTAGTGCCCGAGCGAGATCCACAGCCGCGCCGTCTCCACCAGCAGCGGCAGCCCGACCTCGCGCGCGAACACCGGATCGCCCGACGCCCGCTGATAGCGCAGCACGGCATCCGCGATGTCGGCCCCGATGTGCACCGCCGCGCTGCCCGCAGGCCAGTACCCGGAGCACTCCTGCCCCGTGATCGTCCGCCACGGGAACGCCGCCCCCGCCCACCCCAGCTGCTGCGCCCGGTCGCGCGCCAACCCCAAGGTCTCGAACCGCCACCGCAGCGCGTCCGCCGCCGCATCCGGCGACGTGTAGGTCAACACCGGCAACACGAAGGACTCGCTGTCCCAGAACGCGTGCCCGTCGTACCCGGACCCCGTCAGCCCCTTCGCCGCGATCGCCCGTCGCTCCGCCCGCGCGCCCGCCTGCAACACGTGGAACAACGAGAACCGGATCGCCTGCTGCAGCTCGCCGTCGCCATCGACCTCGACGTCCGCGCCCTCCCAGAACGCGTCCAAGTAGGCCCTCTGCTCCTCGCACAGCCCGTCCCAGCCCGTGTGCGCCGCCTCGGCCAGGCCGCCGCGCGCCTGGGCGCGGACCGACGGCAGCGCCCGGTGTCCCGACCACGCATACGAGATGAACTTCAACACGCGCAGCGTCGAGCCCTCGGGCACGTCGGCCGCCACGATCACCCGCGCCGCGTCGTCCCCGTGCTCCACCGTCGTCTCGGTCCCCGCCGGGCCCTCCACCTCGTGATCGGCGCTCACGCACACCAACGCCCCGGAGCGCTTGGTCCGGTGCACGAGCGACACCCGCATGTCATCCGCGAACGACTCCAGCCCCTCCAGCGGCTGCGCCAGCGCCGCCGCGCCGCGCGGGTCGCCGCCGTGCTCGGCCCCGCCCGGCCCCGAGGGCGCACCCGTGTGCCCGTCCTCGTTGGTGACCAGCTCGCTCTGGATGACCAAGCGCGCAGACCTGCCGACCGGCTCGACCTCGTACTCGATCGCCGCCACGCCCCGCTGCGAGAACGACACCAGCCGCTTGGACCGGATCCGGACCTCCGCGCCGGCCGGCGAGCGCCAGTGCACCTCGCGCCGCAGCATCCCCGCCCGGAAGTCGAGCACGCGCTCGTGCGACAGCAGCTCGCCGTAGCGCACGTCGAACAGCTCGTCGTCGACGTGCAACCGCATCAACTTGGCGTCGGTGACGTTGACGACCGTCTCCCCCGCCTCCGGGTTCCCGTATGCCGACTCGGCGTAGGGCAGCGGCCGCGTCTCGTGGAAGCCGTTGAGGTACGTCCCCGGCAGGCCGACCGGCTCGCCCTCGTCGAGGTTCCCGCGCAGGCCGATGTGGCCGTTGGCCAGCGCGAAGACCGACTCGGACTGCGCCAGCGTCCCGAGGTCCAGGCCGCGCTCGCGCAGCGCCCACGGGTCGTTCGCGTCGTAGTTGGGGTGGGTGATCATGAAGGTCTACAACAACTCCGCCAGGTCCTGGACGACGATCGTCGCGCCGTGGTCGCGCAGCGCCGCCGCCTGCCCGACGCGATCGACCCCGACAACGGCGCCGAACCTGCCGTCGCGCCCGGCCTGGACGCCCGCCAGCGCGTCCTCGAAGACCGCGGCATGCGACGGCGCAACGCCCAGCCGCCTCGCGCCCTCCAGGAACGTGTCCGGCGCCGGCTTGCCCTTCAGCCCCTCCTCCGCGACGGCATGCCCGTCCACGATCTCCGGGAACCTGTCGAGCAACCCAATCGCCTTGAGCACGTCGCGCGCGTTCGCCGACGACGACACCACCGCCATCTTCAGCCCGGCTTCGCGCGCCGCGTCCACGTACTTCACCGAGCCGGAGTACGCCTCGACGCCGTCCTTCTTGATGATCTCGAGCACGAGCCTGTTCTTCTTGTCGCTCAACTGATGGACCAGGTCCTCGTCGAACCTGATCCCCCGCGACCTCAGGAACGACCGGACCCCGTCCTCGCGCGGCAGGCCGTCGACGTACTCGTCGTAGTCGTCGTGCGCGTCGAACGGGACGAACTCGCCGCCCTCCCTCTCGGCCCTGTCCTTCAGGTAGCCGTCGAACATCTCCTTCCACGCCCGCGCGTGGACCTTGGCGGTCTGGCTGAGCACGCCATCGAGGTCGAACAGCAGTGCCTCGATGTCATCCGGAAGTCCGAGCATGCGTCAAGCCTTACCCATTTACGCCGCGCCCGCGGCGGCGTCCTGCGGGACGCCCACCAGCGCGCCGCCCGCGCAGTCCTCGCAGCGCACCTCGCGGCGGGGGTTGACGATGCCGACCAGGCCCAGGATCCCGCCGATCGCGACGAGCCCGGTGGACAGGCCCATGCCGAGGTGGAAGGCCTTGACGGACGCGTGGGTCACCGCGGCGGAGACCTCGGCCGCCTCCTCCGGGGGCAGCCCGCTCACGTCCGCGGTCGCCAGCGTCTGCCTCTTGGCGTGCGCGACCGTCGCCGCGCCGGCCGGCGACAGCACGCGGTTGCTGCCGCCGAACGCCGAGTCGATCGACGACGTGAACGACGACGACACCACCGCACCCAGCGCGGCGACCGCCAGCAGCGACGCCACGCGCGCCACCGCGTTGTTGACGCCCGACGCGATCCCCGCGTTCTGCTCGTCGGCGTCGGCCAGCACCGTCGCGGTCAACGGAGCCACCGTGGCCGAGAGCCCCACCGCGAACAGCAGGATCGCCGGGAACACGTCGGTCCAGTAGTCCGGGTCGGCGCCCACGCGCTGCATCAGCGCCAGCCCCGCCGCCGCGATCAGCGGCCCCAACCCCATGAACAACCGCGGCCCGAAGCGATCGGCCAATCGGCCCGCGCGCTTGCTGAGCAGGAACATCACGACCGTCGCGGGCACGGTCGCCAGCCCCGCCTGCAGCGCGTCGTAGCCGGCGACCTGCTGCAGGAACAGCACCAGGAAGAAGAACGTGATCCCCAGGCCGCCGTACATCGCGAACGTCTGCGCGTTGCCCACGGCGAAGTTGCGCCGCGCGAACAGCCCCAGCGGCAGCATCGGGTGCGCGACGCGCGACTCCCAGACCAAGAACCCCAAGAACAGCGCGATGCCGGCCACCGCCGGGATCAGGACCCCCGGCGCGCCCCAGCCCAGCGCCGGCTGGCGGATCAGCGCGAACACCGGCCCCGCGAGCCCCAGCGCGCACAGCACCGCGCCGACCCAGTCGATCGGCGCGTGCCGCGTGTCCCGCTCCCGCTTGGGCACCGCGACGAGGATCAACATCAACGTGATGACCACGAACGGGATGTTGATGGCGAAGATCCACCGCCACGAGGTCGCGTCGATCAGGTAACCGCCGCACAGCGGCCCGATCACCGTCGCGATCCCCGACCACGCCGTCCAGGACCCGATCGCGCCGCCGCGCTCGTCCGGCGGGAACGCGCTGACGATCACCGCCAGCGCGCTCGGCGTCAGCAGCGCGCCGAACACGCCCTGCAGCGCGCGTCCCGCGATCAGCACGTCCATCGACGGCGCCAGCGCGCACAGCAGCGACACCGCGCCGAACCCGCCGACGCCGATCGCGAACACCCGCCGCTCGCCGAGCAGGTCGCCCAGCGACCCGCCGATCAGGATCAGCGACCCCAGCGCCAGCAGGTACGCGTTCGACACCCACTGCTGCCCCGCCAACCCACCGCCGAGGTCGTCGCTGATCGACGGCAGCGCCACGTTGACCACCGTGGCATCCAGCCCGACCACGAAGGACCCCATGATCGCCGCGACCAACGACAGCCGCTTGGGGTCCTTCAACGACGAGAGCATGCGCCGCACACTAGCCCGCCGGGCGCGCGGCCGCTCGACCGCGCAGGGACCTTCAGCGGCCGGTGACCGCGCGGTCCTTGCCGGCGGCCTTGGCCGCCAGCAGGCGGTCGTCGGCCGTCCGGAACAGCGCGGCGACCGTGTCGCCCTCCAGCGGCGCGGTCGCCAGCCCGACCGACGCGGTCAGCGCGCCCGCCGGCCCGAGGCAGCCCTCGCGGACCGCCGTCACAAGCCGGTGCGCCGCCGTCACGGCCTCGTCCTCGTCGGCGCCGGGCAGGATCACGGCGAACTCCTCGCCGCCGGTCCGGCACACGATGTCGGCGCCCCGGACCGTCTCGCGGACGAGGTCCGCGAACGCCCGCAGGACGCCGTCGCCGACCGGATGGCCGTGCGCGTCGTTGACCGCCTTGAAGTCGTCGACGTCCAGGAGCACCAGCGCAACCGGATCGCCCGATCGCCGCGTCCGTGCCAGCTCGGCGCCGAGCCGCTCGTAGAAGTGGCGCCGGTTGAACAGCCCGGTGAGGTCGTCGGTCCGGGCCTGCTCGTTCAAACGCTCGCGCTGCCTGGCGTTGTCATAGGCCAACGCCGCCAGCGTCGCGAAGCGCTGGATCAGCTCGACCTCCTCGGGGGCGAACTCCGCCACCGCGCCCTCGCGCCACACGTTCAGCGTCCCGAGCACGCGCGACCCCGCGATCAGCGGCGTGCACACCAGCGCCTCGGGCTCGTCGTCGGGCGTGTTCGGCACCTGGTAGATCGCCTCGCGCGACCCGTTGGCCTCCAGGTGCACGAGCGTGCGCGTCCGGACGACCCTGCCCGCGATCGACTTGTGCAGCGGCGGGCGCGCGCCGAGCGTCTCCTCGACGTAGCGGCCGACCGCGAAGACCGGCAGCAGGAAGGGCACGCCGTCCTGCGTCGCGTACACCGCCAGCGACGTGAACGGGACGATCGTCTCGAGCGCCCGCGCCATCTCGTCGAAGGTCGACGACAGGGAGCCCTCGGCGAGGATCGACGCGGCCGCGTCGATGATCGCTTCGAGACCGCGGGTCAGCCGCAGCGGGTCCCCATCAGGCATCTCCTGCACTGTGCCGCATGATCGGCCCTATCGCCGTTCGGTTAAGCGAATTGGCCACTCGTCGCTCCAACGGCCGTTCAGCGTGGGCGCGGCAGCATGACGCTGCTCCGCGACGTCCCCGCCAGCGGCCGCGTGGCCCGGAGCGCCAGGACCACCCGCCGGACCGCGGCGCGCCGGACTCGCTGGTACGCGGCGGTTTTCACGGTGATCCGGAGGGTCACGACACGCTTGGAAGACGTCGTCCGGTACGCGTGGCGGGTCGCGACGCGGGCGTACGACGCCGTCACCACGCCGGCCCTCCGCGTCCGCAGCGTCGCGGTGGCGTAACCGGTGCAACGGACGATTGTCGTAGGGCATCGTGCAGTCAGGACGAGCTGTCTCCTGTGCACTTTCGACCACGCGGCGTGCCAGGTGACCGCCGGTCTGCTTGTGGACTTGCCGCTCGGATCTTCGATCACTGCACGTCGGCGGGATCGGCGGCCGGGCCCTGAGCGGCGAGGGGCTGCTGCTCTTCGAGCTGTCGGACGCGGCGGGAGAGCTCTTGGACGGCGGCGATCAGGACGCCGTTGGCGTCGACGACATCGATGGTGGTGTCGCGGCGGCCGTAGCCGAAGGCGGCCCACCAGTCCTGGGCCATGGGGCCGATGTGGAGGGCGTCGGGGTCCCGGTCATAGCGCCACTCGCTGACGGCGAGGCCGTCGAGCAGCTCCAGGATCTGCGCCCGGGTGAGCGGTTCGGCTCTCTCGGTTCGCGGAGGGCGGGGCCCGAAGAACGTCGAGCGATACCCGCGGAACGTGCTGATGATGCGCATGCAACCCCCAACGGCGAGCGACATCGCTGCCACTCGCCGGTACCACGGGGAGGTCGGGTCGGAAGACCTAGGCGATGACCTTGACGTCGTGCTTGACGTCCCGGTTGCTGGAGATGATGGGGACGACGATGGGTTCCAGGGCGGTGACGACCTTCAGGAGATCGTCGACCAAATTTTCCTTGGTGGTTCCCGTCATGGTGGTTCCTTTCCGTTGGCACCGCGTTGGACGGTGGCCACTCTAGACCTGACGAGTACCAATCTCCAGAAGCTCAGCAGTGTTTAACCATTGCAAATCCTGTGCGATCTGCCAAACGCGCCCTACCACCGCGGGCTCACGGCCGCCACGGGCGCGACATCCTGGCGCGCCGACGGCCCGCTGGCCATGGATCGAGGCACCGCGTTCCCACTGCCGGCGCGATACCCAGGAATGTAGGACTCATTGATCAGCGTCCATTCTTACATCCTCGCCCCAGCGCGAGCTCGACCGCCAGGGCACGCCGCGACGACGCGCGCGACCCCGGCCGCGTTAGGGGCTCTACGTCCGCGCCAGCGCGGTCGTCTGCAGCGACCAGGTGAGCGCCTCGGCGTAGGCCTCGCCCAGCGGGTCGTGCGCGCCCGGATCGCCGACGGGGCCCATGCCCCACTCGTAGTCCAGGACCGCGGTCAGCGCCGCGCCGTCCGCGCCGTCGCGGTGCAGCAGCGCGTCGATGACGGCGTCGACGAGCGGCAGGCCCTGCAGCGCGTCCTCCATCGAGACGCCCAGCAGCGCGTCGGCGACCGACAGCAGGCCGACCGAGAACGCGACGTCGGTGTCGCCGCCACGGCCCTCGGCCAGGCGCGACAGCGTCCGGGCGCGGCTCAGCGCGGTCGGGACCAGCTCGTCGCAGTTGGTGGAGATCCCGCCCAGCACCAACAACATCGCCCACTGCCGGACGGTCCGGGAGCCGAGCATCGTGACGGCCTCGTGCACGCTCGTCACGCGCTTGCGCAGCGAGAACGACGCGGAGTTCAGCAGGCGCAGCAGGCGCAGCGTCAGGCCCGGATCACGGGCGACGACCGACTCGATCTCCTCGAACGTCGCGTCGGAGCGCGACAGCACGGCGATGTCGTGCAGCGACGACGACATCGACGTCGGGATCTCGCGGCCGGTGATGATCTCCGGCTTGCAGAAGAAGTAGCCCTGGAACAGCTCGTAGCCGAGGCCGAGGCAGTACGCGAACATGCCGCGGTCCTCGACCTTCTCGGCCAGCAGCTGCACGCCGAACGGGCGCAGCAGCTCGGCCTGCTCCTTGGCGTGGTTGTGGCCGCCGGCCAGGACGTCGATCTTCACGATCGAGGCCAGCGACAGGACGTCGTCGGCCTCCTTGGAGTACACGAAGTCGTCGAGCGCGATCTTGAAGCCCGCGGCGTGCAGCTCCTGCAGGCGGCCGAGCAGGTCGTCGTCGAGGTTCTGGTTCTCGAGCAGCTCGAGGACGACGTCCTCGGGCGCGAGCGGCAGCGGGTCGACGTCGAGCAGGAAGCGCCGGGTGACGTTGACCCACGCAGGCGCGCTGCCGACGAGCGGGCGCAGGCCGATGTCGCCGTAGGCCGCGAGCAGGACCTGGGCGGTCGCCTGCTCGCCGTAGTTGGCCATGCCGCGGTGCAGGAGCTCGTACCCACGCAGCTGCTGGCGCTGATCGAGGATCGGCTGTCGCGCGACGGCGACGGAGCTGGCCAGGGCGACGTCCATGTCGTCCGCTTGGATCGGCGTAGCGATGGTGAACTTTGATCCCCCGACCGGGGGAGGCGTCCGCGGACCAACGGTTCGGCCAATCGGAACCCAACATTCGTCCTACCCGATCGCCATCGCGCGGTTGGTGGGGGTTCAGGGTCGGCCGGGACCCTCTTGCACGGTGCGTGAGACCCCGGCCTATGCCGCCGCGTCCGCCGCGCAGGCCTCGTCGCCTGCGCGGCGGACCGCCCTGCGACTTCCCCTGCCTGCAGGGTGGGCGGCGGCCGGGCTCGGGGTTCTCGGAACCGCGGCGGCGGGTGCGATCGTCGGCCTCTGCTCAGCCCTCGTGCTCGCCGCCGCGGAGCGCCCGTCGTTCCTGTCGGGACCGGCGGAGCACGGGTTCCCGCGCTGGATGGTGGGGCCGCTGGCGGGACGGTTCGGCGCGCTGCCGGCGTCGCCACCGGCGCTGGAGGCCGACCTCGTGCGGGTGCTCGTCGCGCTCGGCGCACTGTGGCTGGTCGTGTGGCTGTGCGCCGCGCGGATCCCCGCGCTGGTGCTGTGCGGGGCGATCCTGGTGTCCTACGTCGTGCTGCTGCTGGGGCCGCCGCTGTCGCTGACCGACATCTTCAACTACCTGCACTACGGGCGGATGCTCCCGGAGCACGGGCTCAACCCCTACGTGTCGCTCCCGGTCGCAGCACGCGACGACCCGACCTACCTGTACTCCAACTGGCACCACCTGCCGTCGCCCTACGGGCCGCTGTTCACGCTGATCGGCGAGGCGGTCGCGGGGCTGTCGGTGCCCGCCGCGTACTGGACGATCAAGGCCTTGTTGTTGGTCTGCTCGCTGGGGACGCTGGCCTTGGTCGCCGTCGCCGCACGGCGGCTCGGGAAGCCGTGGAAGCCCGCGGTGGCGCTGGTCGCCTTCAACCCCTTGGTGTTGGTCTACGGGATCGGCGGCGCGCACGGCGAGCCGTTCATGCTGGTGCTGGCGGTCGCGGCGGTGTGCCTGGTGCTGCTGGATCGCGACATCGAGGCGGGCGCCTGCGCGGTGCTCGCGGCGGGCGTCAAGCCGAGCGCGGCGTTGTTGGTGCTGTTGGTCGTGGCGGGGTCGTCGCGCCGGTGGCGCGCGCTGGCCGGGGCCGCGGCGGCGGGCGCCGTGACCGGGTTGGTGGTGTTGGTGCACTACGGCGGGCACCTCCCGGCGACCGGGATCCAGGACCGCTTCGTGACGCCGCTCTCGGTCGGGAACGTCCTGGCGGCGCTGGCCGGGCAGGGCGGGATGACCGCCTTCGACCGCACGCTCGCGCACGCGGTCCTGGCGGTGGTGGCGCTCGGCGCGACCGTCGCGGTCTGGCGCCGGCGCGACCGGCTGGCGGGCGCCGCGGGGCTCGTGATGCTGTTCTCGGTCCTGACCCTCGGCTGGACGATGCCCTGGTACGCCTGGTGGATCCTGCCGTTCGCGGCGCTGGCCCGGACGCGCGCGCTGACCGCGGCGTGCATCGTCCTGACCGCGTGGCTGGCGCTCGGCGCGATCCCGCAGATGCCGCGGCTGATCCACGACGCCGGCTTCTACCCCACGCGCAGCGCGGCTGGGAAGATCAACCACGACTACACGCAGAGGTACCTGCGATGAGCATCGCCCTTCCCCATCCCCCGTCGCTCCGCGGCCCGCTGCCGCGCCAGGTCGTGCGCTTCGCGGTCGTGGGCGCGTCCAACACCGTGCTCACGTTCATCGCCTACATCCTGCTGAGCGCCGTGATGCCCGCGGTCGCGGCGGCGGTGCTCGGCTGGGCCGTGGGCGCGGCCAACGGCTACCGCCTCAACCGCGGCTGGACGTTCGCGAGCGCGGCGCGCGGCCTGGGGCCGGCGGGGCGCTACCTCGTCGTGCAGGGCCTCGCGGCGGGCGTCTCGGCGGGCGGCGTCGTCGTGCTCGGAGGATCGGTGCCGCACGCCGTGGCCGAGTTGGTGTCCTTGCCGGTCGCCAGCGCGCTGGCCTTCGTCCTGTGCCGCGCGTGGGTGTTCGCGGCGTGAAGCGCGCCGCGGCCTCGATCGGCGCGCTGGTCCTGCTGGGCATCGCGGCGTGGGCGACGGGCGCGTTCGCCACCAAGTACGCGGCGAGCCCGTCGCGGACGCCGTGCACGGTCCTGACGCCGGGCGACCACACGGTCAAGGTGCTGGACGTCGACGGCGAGCTGCGGCCGGTGCTGCTGCACGTCCCGAAGACCGGCGCCTACTCGCCGCGGCCGCTGGTGATCGCGCTGCACGGCGCGGGCGAGAACGGGCCGCGGTTCGCGGGCGACACCGGGTTCTCCAAGCTCGCCGACCGCGAGGGGTTCCTGGTGGCCTACCCGACCGCGGTCGGGCCGAACTCGTTCTGGAACATCACCGGGCAGACCCAGAAGGACCTCCCGGAGGAGGTCGAGCAGCTGGAGCGGTCGCTGGACGCGCTGGAGGGCGTGGCGTGCGTCGACCGCTCGCGCGTGTTCGTCACCGGCGTGTCGAACGGCGGCGGGATGACCGCGCGGCTGGCGTGCGAGCTGTCGGACCGGCTCGCGGGCGCGGCGCCGGTCGCGGGTGGGTACAGGGCGCTGCCGCCGTGCCATCCGGACCGGCCGCTGCCGATCCTCGAGATCCACGGGACCGGCGACCAGGTCGTCCCGTACGGCGGGATCGCGCCGGAGTACGCGGGCAGCGTGTTGAGGTACCTGGCCCGCTGGCGGCGGCTGGACGGCTGTACCGGGAAGGCGCAGAGGTCGAACCCGGCGCCGGGCGTGCACGAGTTCGCGTGGAAGGACTGCAGGGCGGGGACGTCGGTCGAACATGTACGCCTTGACCATCAGGCGCACGGCTGGCCGGGCGGTCCGAGGACGACCCCGTCGACCGCGGCGTTCTCGACGACCTGGCGCACGTGGGAGTTCTTCCGCTCCCTGCCGCCACGGGCACCGCTGCCGTCGTGAGCGCGTAGAGCGTCCCGCGGTGCGGCTGGCCGGCGAGGTCCGAGACGTCGGTGCCGTGGCGGTGCGCCCAGCGGACGACGGGGAGGCAGCCGGTCGCGGAGGTCCCGGAGTCCGCGGAGCAGGACGCGCCGAGCAAGGCGTAGCGGATGGTGCCGTCGGCCACCAGTTGTTGTAGGTGCTGCGGCGTGACGAGCTGGCGCCCGTAGCCGTCGGAGAGCAGGAGGGTCGGCTTCCCGTTGCGCGCGATCAGCTGCGCGGCCTTCGCGGGCGCGGCGGCGGCGAGCTGGCCCGCGGCGTCGTTGTTGTCGAGGAACTTGGAGAGCGCGTCGACTCTCGCCGCCGGCAGCGCGCCGGGGCGGCCCGAGTCCTGGCTCGCCCTCGCCACGACGCCGACGCTCACCACGGCCGGCACGAGCAACGCCAGCAACGCCGCTCTGCCCCAGCGCAAGCGCGCGGCGCCCGCCCCGATCGCGCACGCGACCGCCGGGTCGAGCGTGGCGAGGTACCGCACATGGAGGTCGGGCATCGCGCTGTTGAGCGCGACGCCGCCGAGGAACCAGAGCGCGACGACGGCGAACGCCGCGCTCGCCTGCCAGCCCGCGAGGAGCATCACCGCCGCGAGCGCCACCTCGACGCCGATCCAGGCGCCGACGTGCGCGCGCGTGGTGAACAGCCGCCACGGCGACGGGCCCGCCGGCCGTCGCTCCAGCGCGACCTGGTGCTCGGCCACCCGCCGCTGCAACGTCGCCGCTCGCCGCGCCGCCGCGCGCGGGCCGAGCGGCGTCGCCGGTGTCGCCGCGGCTCCGCCCACCGGCGCGCCTCCGCCCGCCGCGGCGGCGTCCATGCTGGCGGCGCGGCCGTCGAGGCGGTCGAGGCCGTTGTAGACGAGCGCGGCGTTCCAGGGCGAGCCGTTGCTCGCGCCGAGCGCCCACGGGCGCGGGTGCAGCGGCACGATCGAGACGGCGACGAGCCAGGCCACGGCGGTCAGCGCGAACGCGGTCGCCCCGATCCCGGCCCCGCGCCATCGCACCGCGCCGCGCGGCGCGCAGGCCAGCCAGAAGCCCCCGACCGCGGCGGCGCCCAGCAGCGACTCCGCGAGCTTGACGTCGAACGCCAACCCCACCAACAACCCGGCGCCCGCCATCCCGCCCGCGCGGCCCCGTTTCCCGGAGCGCACCGCGACGACCGCGCCCGCGACGCACAGCGCGGCCATGACCGAGTCCATCGTGTCGCTGCGAGCGGTCACGACCGCGCTCGGCAACACGGCCAGCGCAAGGCCACCAACAAGCCCGGCGCCCCGCCCGAACAACGGCCGCAGCAAGGCCATCACCAATACAACCAGCGCGATCCCGCCGAGCGCCTCCGGCAGGTGCAGCGCGAACGTGCCGAAGCCGAGCGCCTTCGTCGCGGCGACCTGCAGCCACAGGTCCAGCGGCGGCTTGTCGATGCTCACCCGCCGTCCCGGCTCGAACGCGCCGCCCAGCAGCGCGCCCCACGACGTGCCCATCGACCGCACGGCCGCGTCGTAGTACGGGTCCAGCGGGACCCGCGCCAGGCCGATCAGCCGCAGCGCGCAGGCCACCGCGACGACGACGACCTCCGGCAACCACATCAACAACCGCGCGGCGATCGCGCGCCCCGGCATCCCTGCCGGAGCACGCACCGCGCCGGGCGGAGCCGCAACCGCGGCCATCCCGAGTCTCAGGCGGGCCGCGGCCGCGCGGCGCCGGGGGCTGCGGCGCCGGCCGCGGCGGCCTCCTCGGCCCGGAGCTGGGCGCTCAGCGCACGCAGCTCGCGGAAGGCCCGCAGGACGACCGCCGGGCTCGCGCCCGACGACCGGCCGCTGGCCCGCGGCCGGTGGCTGACCCCGAGCTCGCCGATCCGGGCGCCCGCAGACTGCGCCCGGACCAGCAGCTCGGTGCTGACGACGGCGCCGTCGGCGTCCAGGTCCAGGGACTGGATCACCTCGCGCCGCATCAACTTGAACGCGCAGTCGACGTCCCGGACGTGCAGGTCGAACATCCGGTCCACGAGCGCGTTCCAGGCGCGCGCGTTCATCCGCCGGTGCAGCGGATCGGCGCGGCGCACGCGATGGCCGCAGACGAGGTCGCACGCCGCCGCCTGCGGCAGCGCGTCGACCAACTCCATCAACTCGAACTGGCAGTCGGCGTCGGTGAGGAAGATCCACTCCAGCCGCGCGGCCCGGAAGCCGGTCCGCAGCGCGGCGCCGTAGCCCCGGTTGTGCTCGTGGACGAGCAGCCGGACGCGCGGATCGGCGGCGACCTCGGCCAGCGCCGCTTCGCCCGTCCCGTCGGTGGAGCCGTCGTCGACGAGCAGGATCTCGTGGGCGTCGGCGGCCGCCTCGGCCGCCGCGGTGGCCTCGGCCACCATCCGCGCCACGTTGCCCGCCTCGTCGTGGCACGGGAGCACGATCGACACACCCGCCAGGCGCGGAACGGGTCCGCGGCCGGCGTCGTCACCCAAGCGTTCCATGCGCCGCATGGTCCGCCGCGTTGCTGAGGCGTTTCCCAAGCGACCGTTGGCCCGCCGGGTGCCGCCTGTTGTGATCGTGTTGGCATCCCGCGAAGCCTGCGTTCAGCCGACGATCCGGCCGTACAGTCGCGCTGTGCTGACCGATGACGCCCGGGTTGCCGGCCGCGTCCTCGTCGTGGAGGACGACGCCGATCTCTCCGACGTGATGGCGGGGGCGCTGGCCTCCGATGGACATCATGTCGCCGTCGCGCTCGACGGTGCGACCGCGCTGGAGCGGCTCGCCGCGCAGCGCTATGACTTGGTCCTGTTGGACCTGTCCTTGGGACCGGGAGGTCCGGATGGCGTGGAAGTGTGCCGGCGGCTGCGCGCCGGGGGCGACGACACGCACGTGGTCGCGGTGACCGCGCGCGAGGGCGAGGCGGACGTCGTGCTGGTCCTCGAGGCCGGCGCCGACGACTACGTCACCAAGCCGGTCGGGATCGCCGAGCTGCGCTCGCGCGTCCGGGCGGTGCTGCGCCGGGGCGCGCGGCGGGCGGGCGAGGATCCGGTGCTGCGCCACCGCGCGCTGGAGGTCCACTCGGCGGCGCGGCGCGCGGTCGTCGATGGCGTCGAGCTGTCGCTGACCTACTCGGAGTTCGAAGTGCTCCGCTCGCTGCTGGTGTCCGGCGGCCGGCTGATGACGCGGCAGGCGTTGCTGGATGCCATCTTCGGTGGCCACGACTTCCGGGACCCGCGCGCGATCGACGTTCACGTCCACCACCTCCGCGACAAGATCGCGACCGCCGGCGGCGACGCCGGGTGGATCGTCACCGTCCGCGGCGCCGGCTACCGCATCGGCGGTTGAGCCTCGCGTGCTGGGGCTGCGCGTCAAGCTGGCGCTGGCCTTCGTCGCGACGAGCGCGATCACGCTGGCGGTGAGCGTCGGGACGCTCGTCCCGCCGCTGGAGCACCGGCTGGAGCAGGACCGCGTCCGGGACCTGCGCGAGCTGGCGCGGACCGCAGGGCTGGCGCTGACGCGGATGCCGGCCGGCGACCTGCGCACGGGTGCCGTCGGGTCGCGGCGGATGGTGCACCGGCTGGCGAGCCGCGTCGGCGGCGACGTCGCGCTGTTCGACGAGTCCGGTGCTCCCGTCGCCGCGTCCGGGCCGACGGCGCCGAGGACGGTGCCGGTCGCGATGACCGAGGACGACGGCGTCCACCAGAGGTTGAGCGACGGTGCCGCGGTGGTGGTCGCCAGCGCGGCGACGCGTGCGGGCGAGCGGACGATCGTCCTGCGGCGGTCGCTTGATGATGAACATGCTGCGGTGGCGGTCGTGGAGAGCGCGCTGCCGGTGGCGGGTGGCGTGGGGTTGCTCGTCGCCGCCGCGTTGGGTGCGCTGCTCGGGTATGGACTGCTGAGGCGGTTGGAAGGCCTGCGCCGCGAGGCCCGCCGGCTCGGCGAGGACGGCATCGAGCAGCCGGTGGACGTCGCCGCCGCGGGGCGCGACGAGGTCGGCGAGCTGGCCGTCGCGCTGGAGTCGATGCGCACGCGGTTGCAGGCGCAGGAGCAGGGCCGCCAGGCGTTCCTCTCCACCGCCTCGCACGAGCTCCGGACGCCCGTCGCGTCGCTGTTGGGGGCCGCCGAGCTGCTCGAGGAGGAGCTGGCGTCGCCGCACCCCAACCTCGACGCCGCCGCGTTGCGCGCCGAGTCCGTGGCGCGCCAGGCCCAGCGCCTGTCGACCCTCGCCGACGACCTCTTGGGGTTGGGGCGCCTCGACGCCGCGATCCCCGTCAAGGTCGAGCCCGTCGACCTCGCCGAGCTGGCCCACACGATCGCCCAGGAGGCCGAGCCCTCGGCCCATGCGGGCAACGTCGTCCTGCAGGTCGAGTCCTACGGGTCGGCCTGGGCGCTCGGAGATCACCTCGCCGTGGCGCGCATCATCCGAGTGCTCCTCGACAACGCCCTCCGCCACGGAGCACCGCCCGACACCGCGCTGACCGTCACCGTCACCACCGACGGCGAGACCGCCGCGGTCGCCGTCCGCGACACCGGCACCGGCATCCCCGAAGCGGACGCCGAGCGCATCTTCGGCCGCTTCGAACGAGCCGCCGCCCGCGGCGCCCACGGCTTCGGCCTCGGCCTCCCCATCGCCCGCGGCCTGGCCCGCCGCATGAACGGCGACGTCACCCTCCACCCCGCCCACCCCGGCGCCCGCTTCACCCTGACCCTGCCGGCCTACACACCAGCCGACACCCCCCACCACAGCCCACCCGTCACCGCCGACGGCCCCGCCTGAGCGCTGGCCGCCACCATGGAGCGCAGGTACGCTTCGCGCCCTCATGAACCGGCCTTGGGAGTACCTCTCGGTGATGTGGGTGCGGCGCGTTGTGAGGCTTCCGCCGCCGGCCGGCCCCGCCTCGGGCATGGCGGACTGGAGTGAAGCCGAGGGGCTCGAGCGCGGGCTTGCCAGGACCCCTTCGGTCTGGGTGACCGTGGATCGGATCTACATCCATGCCCCGGGCAACGCAGAACCGACGATCCACACCGTGGATCAGGAGCAACCGGAGGGGACGAACCTGGAGCTCTCGCTGTTCAACGAGCTCGGGAACCAGGGCTGGGAGCTGGTGAGCCGCGAGACGTGGAGCAATCCGACCGCGCCGCACCTCGGGCTCGAGGCCGTCGGTTCGCTGGGCGAGACGCGGAGCCTGTTCAAGCGTCAGGCGGCGTGAGCGGAGCGGAGTTGCTCGGCGAGGAGGAGGGTTGAGTCGGAGAGGGTCGTTGCCGTCAGGCGCTCGTGGGCGGCGAGGGTGGAGACGAGGATGCGCTCGGCGTCGGCGGTGGTGAGTGAGGGGATGATGTCGCGGGCGGCGGCGGCGGTGGAGGGGCGCCAGGGGATCGATAGTGAGTCGTAGATGTCGGTGAGCGCGGTGCGGAGAGCGGTGCCGTTTTCCACGATCAGCATCGCGGTGACGAGCGACGCGCCGCGGATGGAGCGCTGCGCTGTCCCGGCGAGCTTGACGCCGGCGGCGTTGACGGACCAGTCGCCGGCGCAGTACTCGCCGGGGAGCTCGCCGGTGCGGGCGGTGATCCCGAGGGTTGAGAGGGACTCCATCAACAACGAGGTCATGGAGGCGAAGCGTTCGGGGATGCCTTCGGCGATGGTCGTGTTGGGGCGGATCAGCTCGATCAGCACTGAGCCCTCGTCGTAGCCCGCTGCGTGGCCGCCGCCGAGGCGGAGGATCGGCGTGTAGCCGTGCGCCCGCGCCGCTGCCAGGGCTGATGTGTAGCGACCCTGGTCGAGTGCGTCCAGGCGGCCGAAGGCCATGGTCGGACCGGGGCGGAAGATGCGCGCGGTCGGCGGCTTCTCGCCGGAGGCGACCTGCTGCAGCAACGCATGGGTGATCGCAGCGTCGAGGACGGGGTCCTTCGGATGGCGCGCGCGGAGGAGCTCCATGGACTACAAGAAGACGTCGGTGAGCGCGAACGTGTCGACGTCGACGAGGCCCTGGTCGGTCAGCTTCAGCGAGGGGATCACGGGGAGCGCCAGGAACGAAAGCGCCATGAAGGGCGCGCCGACCTTGCAGCCGAGCTCGCGCGCCACGCCCTCGGCGTTCGCCAGCTGGTCGGCGATCTCGCGCGGCGGACGGTCGGCCATCAGGCCGGCGAGCGGCAACGGGACCGTCGCCCGGACCTCGCCCCCGGACGCGACGACCAGCCCGCCGCCCAGCTCGGCCGCCGCGCGCGCCGCCACCAGCGCGTCGTGGTCGTCGGCCGCCGCCACCACGATGTTGTGCGAGTCGTGCGCCACCGAGGAGGCCAGCGCGCCCGCCCGAAGGCCGAAGCCCTGGACGAAGCCGGAGCCGACGTTGCCCGTCGCGTGGTGGCGCTCGATGACGCTCAGGCGCAGCAGGTCCTGCGACGGGTCCGGCCCGGCTGACGAGCCCGGCGCCAGCGACGCGATCTCCGCCGTCGTGATGAGCTGGTCCTCGATCAACCCAATGGCCTTGACTCGGTCCCCGCCCCGCGCGAGCGCGAGCGAGTCGCGCCACGCGACGTTCATCGTCGGCGGCAGCGTGTCGGGCGCCGCCCCTCCCCCACCGACCCGTACGCCTTCCCGCGCGACCACGCGCCCGCCCGCGATCACCACATCCGGGCGGATGTCGCCGAGATCGGAGAACAGCACCAGGTCCGCCCGCCGCCCCGGCGCCACCGCGCCACGGTCGCGCAACCCGTAGTGCTCGGCGGCGTTGAGCGTCGCCAGCGTGATCGCCACGATCGGATCGAGCCCGGCGCCGACCGCCATCCGGACCAGCGCGTCGATCGACCCGTCGTCGAGCAGCTCGCCCGGCACGCGGTCGTCGGTGCAGAACGCGAAGCGCCGCGCGTTCCCCGCGCTCACCGCCGGCAGCACGTCCAGCAGGTTGCGCGCGTTGGTCGCCTCGCGCAGGAACACCATCATCCCGTGCGCGACCTTCTCCAGCGCCTCGTCGGCCGTCAGGCACTCGTGGTCGCTCACGACGCCCGCCCCGAGGTAGGCCTGCAGCTCGTCCCCGACGACGCCCGGCGCATGCCCGTCGACCAACGACCCCGAGAACGCCGCCAGCTTCGCCAGCTCCACCGGGTCCGCCGCCAGGACGCCCGGGTAGTTCATCATCTCGGCGAGCCCGAGCACCCGCTCATGCCGCGCCGCCAACCCCACGAGGTCGTCCGCGAGCAGCCGCGCGCCCGACGTCTCCAGCGGCGACGCCGGCACGCACGCCGGCGCCATCATCAACACCGACAGGTCGAGCCCCTCCGACGCGCGCAGCATCCACTCGATCCCCGCCACGCCCAGGACGTTCGCGATCTCGTGGGGATCCGAGACGATCGTCGTCGTCCCGTGCGGCAGGACCGCATCCGCGAACCGCCCCGGCGCGACCATCGACGACTCGATGTGCACGTGCGCGTCGATGAACCCCGGCGCCAGGTACCGCCCGCGGGCCTCCACGACCTCGGCACCGGACAGCGACCCGACGGCACCAACCGCCGCGATCGCCGACCCCACGACCGCCACGTCCCCCTCCCGCACCTGCTGCGTCAGCACGTCGACCACCCGCGCTCCCCGCACCACCAGGTCGGCCGGTTCTGCGCCCCGGGCAACCCGGATGCGGCGAGCGAGGACGTCCGTCATGCCTCCATATCTAGCGGACGGCCACCTCCCGCGCCTCCCGTGCGGCCGCCAGCGCCGCCTCCACGTCCCCCGCCAGCGACGGCACGACCGCGTCGGCGATCGCGACCGAGCGCGGCAGGAACCCCACGCGCGCCAGCACGTCGGCGCCCCGCTGCTGCTCCTCGACGAACCCCGAGCCGACCGCGTGGACCGTCCACGGGATCCGCCGCACGAACGCCTCCCAGTCGTCGGGCCGACCGCCCTCGGACTCCGCGAACAGCTCCGCCGCCGCGCCCGGCGACGCCGCCGCCCACAGCCCCGCGGCCTCCAGCGCGGCGGCGATGGCCCCCAGCTCCGGCCCCCGCTGCACCGCCACGTCGCGGCGCGTGAACCACAGCGACGGGTTCGTGATCAGATCCGACGCCGGGACCAGCTCGACCGCCGCGCCCGACGACACCGCCCGGACGTGCTCCGGCCCCTGCCCGATCCACGCGGCCAGCTCGCCGCTGCGCAGCTCGTCGAGCGACGACGGCCCGGAGTGCACCGCCTCGACCTCGTCGTAGGCGACACCCGCGCGGTCCAGCGCGACCGCGAGCAGCAGCGTCTGCCAGGACCCGATGCCCAGTGCGACCCTGCGCCCGCGCAGGTCCGCCACCGACCGCACGTCGGACCCCGGCGCCACCAGCAGCGTCCCGTGCGCCGGCCGCGGGTCGGAGTGCGCGAGGTAGACGACGTCGAGCCCGGCGGCCTGGTCGCTGATCGGCGGCGTCGCGCCGGTCCCGCCGACGTCGATCGTCCCGTCGACGAGCTTCACGCCCGTCTGCGTCCCGCCCGTGTAGTGATGGAACTCGACCTCGGTGCCGAACGGCGCCAGCGCCTCCTGGGCCAGCTCCAGGTGCGACAGCAGGAACAACGCGGGGTTGTTGACGTGGACGCCGATCTTGAGGGTGTTGCTCATGATGTTCTCAATGCCCTTGTGTTGAAGTTCAGCCGGCCGCGACCGGCACGTCGACGATCGCCTGGTGGTCCCGCGCGCGCACCCCGTCCCCCGGCCGCACGCCGAGCTTGGGCAGCACGGTCTCGGACACCCGGTAGGCCTCCTCCAGCAGCGGGTTGCCGCTCAAGATGAAGGTGTCGACCCCGAGCGCCTCGAACTCCTGCAGCCGCTCGATGACCTGCTCGGTCGAGCCGACCAGCGCGGTCCCCGGCCCTGGCCGCAGCAGCGACATCCCCGGCCAGATGTTGGGATACGACTCCAGGTCCTTCGCGCGGTCCGGGACCCTGCCGTTGTGGTTGGCGAACTGCCTCTGCATGCCGACCGAGTCCGACCCCGCGTTGGACGCCGCCATGCGCTGGTAGGTGGCCGAGGACGTCGCGCGCAGGATCCGGTCGACGTGGTCCCACGCCTCCTGCTCGGTGTCGCGCACGACGAGGTGCAGCCGCATCCCGAACGACACCTCACGCTCGTAGCCCGCCGCCAGCTCGTTCAAGCGCGCGATCTTCTGCGCGACCGCCTCCGGCGGCTCGCCCCACGACAGGTAGCGGTCGATGTGCTGCGCGGCCATCCGCATCCCGGCCTCCGACGACCCGCCGAACCACAGCGGGATGTGCGGCTTCTGCACGACCGGCAGGCCGAAGCTCGACCCCGCGCCGCGCACCGAGAAGTGCCGCCCCTCGAAGTCCACGACCTCACCGGAGACCAACCGCCGGAAGATCTCCCAGTACTCGCCGGCCAGCTCGTAGCGCTCGTCGTGCTCGACCTCGAGGCCGAACTGCTTCAGCGTCCGCGTCTCGCCGTTGACGACGTTGATCTGCAGCCGCCCGTCGAACAGGTCGTCGAACGTCAGCGCCATCTTCGCCAGCAGCGTCGGCGAGATCAGCCCCGGGTGTACGGCCAGCAGCGGCCGCAGCCGCTTCGTGTGCGCGGCCAGCGCGCTCCCCAGCACCCACACGTCGTGGATGTCGGTCGCCAGCAACGCACCGCTGAAGCCGAGCCGCTCGACGCCCGTCGCCAAGTGCTTCAGGTAGTCGAAGTCGACCGCCCGCGTCCCCTCCGGCTCCCACGGGTAGGCGCCGTCGCGGGGGATGATGTACCACAAGTAGTCCGAGGCCATGATCTAGCTCGCCTTCTCGAGGGTCAGGTCGCGCGCGGCGGCCAGGATGGTGTGATCGGCCCAGGCCGCGACGTCCACGCCGCGCTCCAGGAAGCCGTTGGCGTACAGGAACTCCTGCTGCTGGTCGAGCAGCGCGAGCCGCTCGTCGCTGAGCGACACCTGCAGCGACGCGTGGTGGTCGGCGCGGTAGGCGTCCGGGACGAACTCCGCGCCCGCGCCGGTCTCGCGCGCCAGGATCTCCGTGAAGGCGTCGCCGTTCGCCGCCGCCCAGTCCGCCGAACGGAGCAGGACGGCGACGAACCGCGCGACATCGTCCGGCCGCTCCTCCAGAAGCGCCTGGTGGACGGTGATGGGTCGCGGCGTGCCGTTGTTCACGCGCGACCGCCGGTCCGGGAGGTCGTCGAGGTCCAACGCGATTCGCAGCCCCGCGCGCGCCGCGGCCTCCAGCCCCGGCGCGCCCTTGACGTAGGCGGCATCCGCGCGCCCGTCCGCCACCGCGGCCGTCTCCGGGAAGAACCCGCCGTCGGCCGTCGGCGCGACGTCAACACGTACGACATCGCTCAGCCCCAGCCCCGCGCAGCGCAGCGCGCCGGCGAACCCCGCCAGCGCCATCGCGCGCCAGAAGTCCACCGCCTCGCCCGGCCGCGCCGGCACGGCGACACGCCGCCCCACGAGGTCGGCCGGATCCGCGACCGGGTCGTCGCCCCGGACCACGATCGCCTGGCGCTCCTCGATCCACGTCAGCCCGATCAGCCGCGTGCCCGCGCCGCGGGCCTTCGCCCACAGCGCCGGGACGTTGCCGCCCTCCCGGATCAACGACGACAGCTCGTGGTTGAAGTGCTCCGACCGCAGCGACGCGGCGTCGCGATCCTGCAGCGACCGCACGGCGATGCCGTCAGCGGCGAACTCCTCGTCGAACCACCCGCGGTCCGCCGCCAGCCCCGTCGCCGTCGGCACCGGGCAGCGCGTGAACCACAGCTCAGCGGCCGCGGCGCTCACTTCAGCGTCTCCGGGTCGACCGTGAACGTCGCCGGGTCCAGCCCGGACGGGATCACCTTCTGGTCGGCGAAGAACTGCGCGACGTCGCCGAAGCGCTTGCGGAAGTTGTCGTCGATCGGCGCGACCGGCGCCTGCGTCTTGTAGTTCTCGGCCAGGATCGCGGCGGCCTTGTCATCCAACTTGATCGCGCCGACGTTCTCCTTCGCCACCGCCGCCTGCGGGTCGCTGTGCTCGGCCAGCGAGTGCGCGCGGATGTTGTCGTAGAACGCCTTGACCGTCGCGGGGTGCGCCTTCAAGAACGAGTTGGAGATCGAGTAGGTGGTGTCGTTCTCGGAGCCGACCTGCGCGCCGTCGGCGACCAGCCGCGCGCCCCTGGCCTTCGCGGTCGCCACGAAGTCCGCCCACGCGGCCCACGCGTCGACCTTGCCCGACGAGAACGCCGTCGCGCCGTCGGCCGCGCCCAGGTACACGCGCCTGACCTTCGACGGATCGACGCCGTTCTTCTGCAGGGCCTTCAACAACAGGTACTCGCCGGTCCCCTTCGGGTTGACCGCGACCTTCTTGCCGACGAGGTCGGCGACCGTCTTGATGTTGGGGTCCTTGACCAGGATCCCCTCCGACGACGCGTTGTCGAGCTGCGCGGCGAAGACCTTGAACGACGGCTTCTGCGCCAGCGCGCCGATCGCGGACGAGATCGACCCCTGCGCCGCGTCCAGCGCGCCCGCGTTGATCGCCTCGGCCGCGGGGGCGAACGCCGGGAACTGCCCGGTGAACTGAACCTTGGCGCCGACCTTCGCGAGGTCCTTGGCCAGCGACCCGTCGTTCTTGGCCGCCGCGACCGGCCCGGTCGTCCCGATCAGCGCGATCCGCAGCGTCCCGCCGCCGCCCTTGACGGCGGACGACCCGGACGGCGGCGTCGCCGCGGTCGCGGCGTCGTCGGAGGCGCTCCCGCACGCGGACGCCAGCGCGGCGGTCGCGGCGAGCACGCCCGCGACCGCCACGAGGCGGGTGCGGGACAAGTTCATGTTCTTCATGCGAGGGTCCTCGTTGGGGTGGGTGACACGTCCTCGGCGCCGGTGACGCCGAGCTGGGAGAGAAGGTCGGTGCGCAGCGCCTCGAACCAGGCGTCGGTGCGGTCGCGCGGGTGCTCGGCGTCGATGACCTCGGCGTGGGCGATCCTGCCCTCGGCCATGACGATCACCCGGTCGGCGAGCAGCAGCGCCTCGTCGACGTCGTGGGTGACGAGCAGGACGGCGGGCCGGTGCTTGCGCCACAGCGCGCGGACCAAGGCGTGCATCTTGATCCGGGTCAGCGCGTCGAGCGCGGCGAACGGCTCGTCGAGCAGGAGCAGCTCGGGCTCGCGGACCAGCGCCCGCGCCAGCGCTGCACGCTGCGCCTCGCCGCCCGACAGCGTCAGCGGCCACGCGTCGGCGTGGGCTTCAAGGCCCACTTCTTGGAGCGCGCGCCGCGCCGCCTCGCGCGCCGCCGCGCCGCGGCCCTGGCCGAGCGTGACGTTGTCGAGCACGCGCTTCCACGGCAGCAGCCGCGGCTCCTGGAAGACGACCGCGGGCGACGACGGCGCCTCGACCGAGCCGCCCGTCGCCGGGTCCAGCCCCGCGAGCACGCGCAGCAGCGTCGTCTTGCCGCAGCCGGTCTTGCCCAGCAGCGCGACGAACTCGCCCGGCGCGACGTCGAGGTCGAGCTCGCGCAGGACGGTCCGGGACCCGTAGTCCCTGCGCAGGTTGCGAACGCGGACGCCGCTCATGCGCCGCGGTAGGTCCGGCGCCAGCCGAGCAGGCGGCGTTCGAGGGTCCGGGCGATCAGGTCGCCGGTCAGGCCCAGCGCGGCGTAGATCGCGATGCAGACCAGGACGATGTCGGCCCGCAGGAACTCGCGCGCCTGGCCGAGCACGAAGCCGATCCCCGACGACGCGTTGAGCTGCTCGGCGGCGACGAGCGCCACGACGCTGATCGCCAGCGACTGGCGCAGCGCGACCAGCGCGGGCTGGACGGCGGCGGGCAGGATCACGTGCCAGATCAGCCCGCGGCGGTTCAGGCCGAACACGCGCGCGGCCTCGACGAGCTTGTCGTCCACGTTGCGGATCGCGCCGTAGACGTTCAAGTACATCGGGAACGCGGCGCCGAACGCGATGATCAGGATCTTCGGCAGCTCGCCGATCCCGAACCACACGATGAACAGCGGGACGACCGCGGTGAACGGGACGGCCTGCAGCATCTGGACGGGCGCGTCGATCAGGTCCTCCCCGCGCCGCCAGAGGCCGGAGAGCGCGCCGAGCATCGCGCCGACGGAGACGCCGAGCGCGGCGCCGATCAGCGCGCGGCGCACCGACGTGCCGACCTGGCCGATCAGGTCGCCGCTGCGGATCAGCTCCTTGAACGTGGTGAAGACCGTCGCCGGCGAGGGCAGGACGGTCGGCTCGAACACGCCGAAGACGGCGGTCGAGAGCTCCCAGAGGGCGAGGATCAGCAGGACGCCGGAAGCCCGGCGCGCGACCTTGAGGAAAGTGGAGGACATGACGTCGTGAGGTAAAGTCGATAAAGTTGGTCGACAATGCCGACATTAGCAGACTCGGGTTGCTTGTCAATCATCGGTACATGCCGATGATCTGCACGACCGTCACGGCGGGTACGCTGGCCCCGTGCCGCCGACGCTGACGCCGACCACCGAGCTGACCCCCGAGGAGCGCTTCTCCAGCCCGGGGTTCCTGTTGAACAAGGTCGGCTTCGTCGCCCGCCGCTGGATCCACGAGGCGCTCGCGCCGCTGGACCTCAACGGCCGCGAGGCGGAGATCCTGCTGCGCCTGCGCGCCGCCGACGGCGACGCCGACGGCGAGGGGCTGACCCAGGCCCAGCTCGGCGAGCTGCTGCACTCCGACCCCTCCAACCTGGTCACGATGTTGAACAAGTTGGAGGCCGCCGGCCTGGTCGCGCGCACCCGCGACACCGCCGACCGCCGCCGCCACATCGTCACGATCACCCGCGCCGGCCTGCGCAAGCGCGCGGCCGCCGACGCCGCGGTCGAGGCCGTCGAGGACCGCCTGCTCGGCGGGCTCTCCGACCGCCAGCGCGCCTCGCTGAGGACGCTCCTGCTCGCCGTCGACCAGCGCACCGCGGCCGACTGGGACGACGACTAGGCATACGACTAGTGAGCTAGGCTCCGCGGATGCGGCTGCCCGCCGTCCTGCACGAGCGCGAGTACCGCCTCCTCTTCGGCGCCCAGCTGGCGTCGCTGCTCGGCGACCAGATGGTCACCGTCGCGCTCGCGTTCGGCATCCTCGACCACGGCGGCAGCGCGTCCGACGTCGGGATCGTGCTGGCCGCGCGCTCGCTGGCGGTGATCGCCTTCCTGCTCGGCGGCGGCGTCATCGGCGACCGCCTGCCGCGGCGCGCGGTCCTGATCGCGACCGACGTCGTCCGGATCGGCTCGCAGGGCGCGGTCGCCGCCGTGCTGATCAGCGGCAACGGCAGCATCGCGCTGCTCGCCGCGCTCTCCGCGGTGACCGGCGCGGCGACCGGCGTCTTCAACCCGACCGCGACCGGCTTCCTGCCCGAGGTCGTCTCCGCCGAAGGCCTGCAGGAGGCCAACGCGCTGCGCAGCCTCGCGAGCTCGGGCGGACGGATCGCCGGGCCGCTGCTCGCGGGCCTGCTCGTCGCGACCGCGGGCGCCGGCTGGGCGATCGCCGTCGACGCCGCCAGCTACGCGGTGTCCGCCGCGCTGGTCGCCGCGATGGCGGTCCGGGGCGCCGGGCGCGCCGCGGGCGCGACCGAGTCGTTCCTCGACGAGCTGCGCACCGGCTGGACCGCGTTCCGCTCCATGACCTGGCTGGTCGCGATCGTCGCCAGCGCCGCCGTCGGCAACCTGTGCAACGGCGCCTGGAAGGTCCTCGGCCCGGTCGTCGCCAAGACCGAGCTCGGCGGCGTCGGCGCGTGGTCGGCGATCGTCGCCGCCGCCGGCGCGGGCGGGGTCCTCGGCGGCCTGTTCGCGCTGCGCCTCGCCCCGCGGCGCCCGCTCGTGTTCATGACCTGCGCGGTCGGCGCGTTCTTCGTGCAGTTCGCGCTGCTCGCGGTGGTCGCCCCGACCGCGATCATCGCGGCGGCCGCGTTCGTGGGCGAGGTCGGGATGGTCCTCGGCATGACCGTCTGGGAGTCGACGATGCAGCGCCACGTCGAAGCGCGCCTGCTCTCCCGCGTGTCGGCCTACGACTGGCTCGGCTCGCTGGTCTTCGAGCCGATCGGGCTGGCGATCTGGGGCCCGGTCGCCGCCGCGACGAGCACCGCGACCGCGCTGTGGATCGCGTTCGCGCTCGGCGTCACCAGCCTCTTCGCGCCGCTGCTGGTCCGCGCGGTCCGGGACCTCCCGGCCGAGCCCGCGCCTACTGCGCGTGCATGACGATGTTGATGACCTTGCCGCCCGGGTCGCGGACGAAGAAGCGCCGGACGCCCCACGGCTCGTCGGTCAGCGGGTGGACGATCTCGTCCCCGCGCGCCTGCGCGGCGGCCCACGCGGCGTCGACGTCGTCGACCTCGATCGACACGTCGGCGACGACCGGCGCGGTCTCGTCCGCGCTGATCAGCGACAGCTGGATCCGGCGCTCGCCGGGCGCCACGAGCGTCACGATCCAGCCCATGTCCATCCCGGCCTCGAGGCCGACGACCTCCCTGTAGAACCCGGCCGCCGCGGCGGGATCGGCGTTGTGGAGGTTCGGCACGATGCGGTTGACGCCCATGGACCGGACCGTACCGGGCGCCCGAAGCGCTACCGTCGGCGCCATGGAGATGATCCTCCTCGCCACCGGTGCCGGCCTGCTCGCGATCGCGATCATGGCCGTGGCCGTGTACTTCACGCTCGGCGCGGAGGATCGGACCAAGCTCGGGGTCCTGCTGCGCCACCCGGTGAAGGCGATCTTCACCGAGGACGAGCCGGACCCCGACGACTGGTAGCCCCGGCCGAGGCGAGGCCTACAACAACAGCGGCGCCAGCGCCGCGAGCTCGTCGACCGCGCCGGTCACCGACGTCCCGACCGGCTGCAGGCAGACGTGGTCGGCGCCCGCGTCGAGGTGCTGCTGCACGAACGCCGCGACGCGCTCGGCGTCGCCCCAGCCGATCAGCGCGTCGACCAGCGCGTCGCTGCCGCCGTCGGCCAGGTCCGCGTCGGTCCAGCCGAGGTCCTTGAGGTTGTTGGTGTAGTTGGGCAGCGCGAGGTAGAGCTTCATGAAGTCCCGCGCACGTGCGCGCGCGAGCGCGGGGTCGGTCTCCAGCACCACGCCGACCTCCGGCGCCAGGATCGCGTCGGCGCCGAGCCGCTCGCGCGCGATCCGCGTGTGCTCCACCGGCACGAAGTACGGGTGCGCGCCCGCGGTCCGGGACGCCGACAGCTCCAGCATCTTCGGGCGCAGCGCGGCGAGGACGACCGGGACCGGCGCAGCCGGCGCGGCGCCGCGGTAGTCGGCGGCCTCGAAGCCGTCGAGGTAGGTGCGCATCGCGGTCAGCGGCTTCTCGTACTCCTGCCCGCGCAGCTTGACCGCGGGCGCGTGCGAGACGCCGAGCCCGAGCGTGAAGCGCCCCGGGAACGCATGCGCCAGCCCGAGCGCGCCGTTGCGCGCGGCCAGCGCGTCGCGCGACCAGATCGACGCGATCCCGGTCGCGACCGGGATCCGCTGCGTCGCGCCGAGCAGCAGCCCGGCGTGCGAGAACGGCTCGCGGCCGACCGGCGTCTCGGAGATCCAGAGCGCCGAGTAGCCGAGCTCCTCGATGCGCCGTGCCGCCGCCGCGGTCTCGTCCCACGGCGCGAAGCCGAGCGCCCCGAGCCAGACGCCCACGCGCCCGAGCTGCCGCTTCGCTTCCGCTCCGTCCGCCCAGATCTTGTTCGACATTCATCGAACCTACCATGCACGGGCACCTAAAGGCGTGCTATGGTTGTTCGTGCAAGTGTCAACGATCGCTGACATCCCCCGCTGATGAGCACGGCGGTCGTCGTCGCCGTCGGCACCTGGCTGCTCGCCGCAGTCGATCGCCTGATCGGCAAGCGCGACAAGCAGCGCTGACATCCCGGCAGGCGCTCAGCGCCTCCCCATATCCGAGCGCTAAAGTCGGGGTTCCTGGTCCCCTTTCACAGGAATTGACGCGACCCCGATGTCAGAGAACTCCACCGACACCCCGCGCGCCGTCATCGTCGGCGCCGGCCCGTCCGGCTTCTACGCCGCCGACCAGCTGCTGAACCTCGGCTTCGAGGTCGACGTGCTCGACGCGCTGCCGACCCCGTTCGGCCTCGTCCGCGCGGGCGTCGCCCCGGACCACCCGAAGATCAAGGCCGTCACGCGCGTCTACGAGAAGACCGCCCGGAAGGACGGCTTCCGCTTCTTCGGCGGCGTCGTCCTGGGCCGCGACGTCACGCGCGCCGAGCTGCTGGAGCGCTACCACGCGGTCGTCTACGCCCTCGGCACCAGCGACGACAACCGCCTCGGGATCCCGGGCGAGGACCGCCCCGGCGTCCACGGCGCCACGCAGTTCGTCTCCTGGTACAACGGCCACCCGGACGCGTCCGACCACGCCTACGACCTGACCTGCGAGCGCGCGGTCGTCATCGGCAACGGCAACGTCGCGATCGATGTCGCGCGCATGTTGGTGTTGCACCCCGACGAGCTCGCGCCGACCGACACCGCCGACCACGCGATCGAGGCGTTCCGCGACTCGAACATCAAGGAAGTGGTGTTGCTCGGCCGCCGCGGCCCCGCGCAGGCGGCGTTCACCAACCCGGAGCTGCGCGAGCTGATCGACCTGCAGCGGGCGGGCGTCGTCGTGGACGCGACCGACCTCGAGCTCGACGAGCACTCCGCCGCGTGGCTGGAGAACGAGGCCGACATCACGTCGAAGAAGAACGTCGAGATCCTCAGCGCCTACGCGGCGTCCGGCCCGAGGGAGTCATCGCACAAGATCGTCCTGCGCTTCCTGCGCTCGCCGGTCGAGATCCTCGGCGAGGGCGAGGACGGCCCGGTCACCGGCGTGCGCGTCGTCCGCAACGAGATCGTCAAGAACGACGACGGCTCGCTGCGCGCGGTCGCGACCGGGGACGAGGAGGTCATCGAGGCGGGCCTGGTCCTGCGCTCGATCGGCTACCGCGGCAAGCCCGTCGACGACGTCCCGTTCGACGAGCGCCGCGGCCTGATCCGCAACACCGGCGGGCGCGTCAGCGCCGAGACCGGCGACGCGCACGCCGGCGAGTACGTCGTCGGCTGGATCAAGCGCGGGCCGTCGGGCGTGATCGGCACCAACAAGAAGGACTCGGCCGACACGACCGTCAAGATCGGCGAGGACCGCGACGCCGGCAGGCTCAACACGCCGACGATCAACGACCACGACGCGATCGCCGCGTTCTACGCCGAGCGCGCGCCGGACTCGGTCACCTGGGCCGGCTGGGAGGCGATCGACGCGCACGAGAGGACCTCCGGCGAGCCGCACGGCCGCCCGCGGGTCAAGTTGGTGCGGTTGGCCGACCTGGTCGAGCGCTCGCGCGCGACCAACGCGTCGTAGCTAGGACGTAGCGGGCGCGGCGGCCGCGAGCCGCCGCTCGACCGCGAGGCGGCGCCGGTGCGCCGCCTCCGCGCGGTCGTCCAGGACGCGCATGCCCGGGACGTAGAGCGCGGCGAGCGTGACGACCGCGCCCAGGATCCCGGCGCCGACGAGCGTCGCGCGGGCGCCGATCGCGCCGCTGACCGGGCCGGTGAGCGCGAAGCTCAGCGGCAGCAGGCCGACGGAGATCAGCCAGTCCAGCGAGGACACGCGGCCCAGCAGTTGTGAGGGCACATGGCGCTGCTTGGTCGTCGCCCAGACGATCGTGCCCGCGGTCTCCAGCGCGTTGAAGGCGGCGGAGGCGAGCATCAGCTGCCAGATCGCGGTCGCCGCGCCGTAGCCGGCGACGGCCAGCGTCGCGAGCGTCCAGGCAACCAACATGTAGGTGATGCCGCGGCGCGGCAGCCCGAGCTTGCCGACGCCCAGCGCCGTCGCCATCGAGGCCAGCCCGCCCGCGGCGAAGACGAGGCCGAGGTCGAACGCGGAGCCGCCCATCCCGGTCTTGACGATCCACGGCAGCAGCACCTCGACCGGACCCATGAACAGCAGGTACGCGACCGCGGCCGAGGCGAACGTCGCCCACAGCCAGGCGTGGCCACGAACGAAGCGCCACCCGGTCCTGAGGTCGGCGAGCATCGACGGCGCGGGCGTGTCGCCCGGCTCCGCCGAGTCGCCTACGCGCGTCGCTTCGCGCGTGCCCGGCGCCATCATCAACACGGTCCCGGCCGCGGCCAGGAACGTCGCGCAGTCGAGCAGGAACACGCCCGCCGCGCCGGCGATCCCCACGATCACTCCGCCCAGCGCCGGGCCGGCGAGCCGCAGCGCCAGCGGCCGGATCAGCTGGTCCAGCGCGTTGGCCTGCGTCAACCGCTCGCCCTGCAGGATCTCGGGCACGAGCGCGTCGAAGGCCGGCGCGTGGAACGCGGAGCCGGTCCCGTAGAACGCAGCAAGGACGACAACATGCCAGAGCTGCAGCTGCCCGCCGATCGCCAGCCCCGCCAGCAGCGCGACGGCCAGCGCGCGCAGCAGGTCGGCGCCGACCAGCAGCCAGCGGCGCTCGAAGCGGTCCGAAGCAACACCACCAACAAGCAGGAACGCGATCGTCGGGACCGTCATCGCGATCCCGACCAGCGACATCCCGCCCGGCCCGCCGCTCATCGCGTACACCTGCCAGGCCAAGGCCACCAGGAACGCGCCGTCGCCGACCAGCGACGCGGTCGCGCCCGACCACAGCAGCCGGAAGTCCCGCGCGACGCGCAGCGGCGTCAGGACGGAGCCGGTCGGGCCGCCCGGCGGCGCGCCCGCTCCGTCCAATGCCTCGTAGCTATGGTGCATCGTCGCCCGCCGAGAGCACGCCGGTGGCATCGCCGGCCCGCCCCTCGGCGAGGAACGCGCGCGCGGCCTCCGCGTTCATCGGCCGCGCGAAGTAGAAGCCCTGGCCCAGCTCGCAGCCGAGGTCACGCAGCGTCTCCCACTGCTCGGGAAGCTCGATGCCTTCGGCAACGACCTCCAGCGACAGCGTGGAGCCCAGCGCGACGACCGCGTTGGCCAGGTCGGTCGTCTGCTGCGACGCGCCCTCGCGCAGGAACGAGCGGTCCATCTTCAGCACGTCGACCGGGAACTTCGACAGGTAGGACAGCGACGAGTAGCCGGTCCCGAAGTCGTCGAGCGCGAGCTTGATCCCCAAGGCCTTCAACTCGGCCAGCCGCTGCACGGCGAGGTCGGTGTCGGCCATCAGGACCGACTCGGTGATCTCCAGCGTCAGGCGCTCCGGCGCCAGGCCGGACTCCTCCAGCGCGTCGCGCACGTCGGCGACGATGTCGGAGTTCTGCAGCTGCTTGAGCGACAGGTTGATCGCCAGCGTCGCGGGCCTGTCGCTCGGGACGCCGTCGAGCAGGCGCTTGCCCTCGCGGCACCCTTCGCGCAGGACCCAGCGGCCGATCGGGACGATCAGCCCCGTCTCCTCGGCGAGCGGGATGAACTGGTCGGGGCCGACCATCCCGCGCTCCGGGTGGTTCCAGCGCAGCAGCGCCTCGACGCCGCTGATCGTCCCGTCCTCCAGCCGGATCACCGGCTGGTAGAAGAGCTCCAGCTGGTCGGAGACGAGCGCGCGCTGCAGGTCGGTGCGCAGCTCGAGCCGCTGCAGGACGCCCTCGTGCATGTCGGGCTCGAACAGGCGGTAGCCGCCCTTGCCGTCGCGCTTGGCGATGTACATCGCGGCGTCGGCGTCGCGGATCAGCTCGTCGGCGTCGGCGCTGCCGTCCTCGGCCGCGATCGTGATGCCCAGCGAGCAGCGGACCGCCAGCTCCTTGTGCGCGGCGGTAAGCGGGGCGGCGATCGCCTCCATGATGCGCTCGGCGGCGTCGGCCGCCTCCTGCACGCCCTCGATGTCCTCGAGCAGCACGGCGAACTCGTCGCCGCCGAAGCGCGCGGCGGTGTCGCTGGCACGGATCGAGAGCGCCAGGCGCTGGGCGACCTGGTTGAGCACCTCGTCGCCGGCGGCGTGGCCGAGCGAGTCGTTGATGATCTTGAAGTCGTCGAGGTCGACGAAGACGATGCCGATCCCTCGCTGCTCGCGGCGCGAGCGCGCCAGCGCGTGGCGGACGCGCTCGACGAACAGCGCGCGGTTGGGCAGCCCGGTGACCGGGTCGTGGAACGCCTGGTGGGCGAGCTGGCGCTCGAACGCCTTGCGCTCGCTGACGTCGCGCGAGTTGAGGACGATGCCGCCGACGTGCTCGTCGTGCGTCAAGTTGGTGAACAACACCTCGAACTGGCGGGTGCCGCCGTCGCGGTGCGCGAGCGAGCACTCCAGCGTCTGCGAGCCGGCGACCGGCGCCTCGTTGCCGTCGGCGATCAGCCGCAGCAGGCGCGAGTTGTCGTGCTTGTCGACGAGCTCGTCGATGCGGCGCCCGACGACCTCCTCCGGCGTCCAGCCGAGCACGCGCTCGATCGCCGGCGACTGGTAGGCGATCGTCGCGTCCGGGGCCAGGACCGTGATCAGGTCCGACGAGTGCTGGACCAGCGACGCGAAGCGCGCCTCGCTCTGGCGGCGCCCCAGTTCCTGGCTGAGCGCGGCGCGCTCGAAGGCGAGGACGATCTGCGAGCCGAGCGCGGTCAGCGTGTTGTGCACGGTCCGGTCGGCGACCGCGGGGCCCGCGGCGACGAGGATCGACGCGACGCCGTCGTGGGGCGGCAGCTCCAGGACCAGCGACGGGCTGCCGTAGGCGCCGTCGTTGGCGGCCGCGGTGTGCTCGGCGCCGAGCAGCTCGACGCGCACGTCGTCGCCGGCCAGCTCGCGCGTGGCGGCCACGGCGACCGCGGTCACCTCGGCGTGCGTCGCGGCGCCGACGAGCGCGGCACCGACCTGCGACAGCGCGCGCTCGCGCTCGGTCGAGCGCTCCTGCACGCGCACCAGCCCGGACATGCGGGCGACAACGAAGCCGAACAGGACGATCGACGCGCCGGTGACGACCAACATGTCCCAGTTGCGCGAGTGCAGGTGGTGGAGCCCTTCGACGACCGGCGCGACCAGGCACGCGACGCTCAGCAGCGCCAGGCGCCAGCGCGTCAGCAGGCCCTTGGCCGGGCGGCCGTGGTCGACGATCGTCATCGACGGGTGCAGCGCCGCGGCGGCCCAGAGGACGTAGAAGCCCATCCAGCCGAGGTCGAGCCAGAGCTGGTTGTCGTAGGTGCCGTCGAGCAGCTTCAACCCGTACACGAAGTCCGTCGCCAGCAGGCAGACGATCGCCGTGAACATGAAGTGGAACGAGACGCCGCGCTTGCCGCCGTCGAGCGCCAGCAGCAGCGCCGCCGACAGCAGGATGACATCGCCGAACGGGTAGGCGACCTGGACGATCTTGCCGAGCGTGGACAGCTCGGCGATGTGCAGGTCCGGCGCCATCAGCGCGATCCACTGCGGGACCGCGAGGCCGATCGAGAGGATCGCGGCGTCGAGGAAGCCGCGGTCGGTCGAGCGCGCCGAGCGGCGCCTGACGAGCAGCAGCAGGCCGACCATCAGGACCGGGTAGACCGCCACGTAGGACGCGTCGCCCAGCGACGGGAACGGCGTGGCGGTACCCCGGTGGAGCCTCGGGTAGGTGTAGGTGTAGAGGTCGCCCGCCCAGAACAGCAGGAAGCCGGCGGCGAACCAGTACCACGGTGCCTTGGCCTCGGGCCTGTGCAGGCGGACGGCGAGCGGGATCGCGACGACGGGCGAGAGCCCCAGCGTGAACATCACGTAGGAGTTGCCCTTGAAGGGCGGCACCAACATGTACAACGTGGCCAGGACAGCGGCAACGCCCAGGAACGGGATCCAGGCGTTGCGGCGCACGGCGTCGCGGGTCATCAGGCGGCGCTCCGGAGGCTGTTGGATGACGGGGGCTCGGAGGCAGGTCGCAGGACGCCGCGGCCGGCCAGCTCCTCGACCGTGGTGAGGAGCGTGTCCACTTCCTCGTCGGTGTTGACCGCGGTCAGCTGCACGCGGAACCCGACCTCGTCCTTGGGGACGAGCGGGTAGGCGGCGAGCGTCACGTAGACGCCGCGCTCGAAGAGGAAGCGGCCGACCGAGTCGATCTGCTCGTGATCGCGCAGCGGGATCTCGATGATCGGCAGGCCGGTGCGGTTGGGCGTGTGGACGTCCAGGCGCTGGAGGCCGTCGAGCGTCTTGCGCGTCAGGCGCTCGAGCTCGTCGCGCAGCGCGTCGCCACGCTGCTCGTTGACCTTCAGGCCCTCGAGGACGGTCGCGAGGCTCGCCACCGGAGAGGGCCCGGAGTAGAGGTACGGCGGGGCCGCGACCTTGAGCAGGTCCTTGACCTCCGTCGGGCAGGCGATGAAGGCCAGCAGCGAGCTGTAGGACTTGGAGAAGCCGCCGACGAGGATCAGGTTGTCGTAGGACTCGCCGAAGTGCTTGACGATCGAGTTGCCCTTCGACCCATAGGGGTTGGTCGTCTCGCCGGTGCGCTCCCCGATGACGCCGAAGCCGTGGGCGTCGTCGACGTAGAGCAGCGCGCCGTGCTTGCGGGCGACCGCCGCGAAGGCCGGGAGGTCCGGCGGGTTGCCGGTCATCGAGTTGACGCCGTCCATGCAGACCAGGCGCGTGGGGTCGCGCTCGGCGCTGAGCAGCTCGTCCAGGTGGTCCGGGTCCTCGAAGCGGAAGCGGCGGACCGCGGCGCCGCGGGCGCGGGCGGCCTGGCAGCCGTCGTAGATCGTCTTGTGGGCGCGGGCGTCGAGGAAGATCGTCCCGGACGCGGCCAGCAGCGGGATCACGCTCAGGTGGATGTGCGTGATCGTCGGCAGGACCAGCGAGTCCTCGGAGCCGAGCAGCGCGGTCAGCTGCTCCTCGATCTCCTCGTAGAGCACCGGCGAGCCGAGCAGGCGCGACCACGACGGGTGCGTGCCCCACTTCTCCAGGTACTCGGGGACCGCGTCGATGATCTCGCGGTCGAGGTCGAAGCCGAGGTAGTTGCACGACGCGAAGTCGGCGAGCCACTGGTCGCCGACGCGGATCATGCGGCCGTCGATCTCGTCGATGACGGCGTCGACCATCGGGTGCGACGCCTTCAGCTCGGCGAGGTCGCGGCACGTCTCGAGCCAGTGATCGAGCCACGGGCGGCGCGCGACCGGGCTGGGCCCGGTCGGTGCGGCGGTGGCGACGGCAGGGGAAGTCGAAGTCGGACGCATGGCTGCTCTTGGCGTTGTGATCGGGACACACGCGTCCGATTTGAGCTTTGTCCAGGCAATTGGACGTTTTTCTGCAGGATCTGTGCAGAGATCCCGCGCGCAGTGGCGCCGCGGTGTGTCTAGCCCCAGACGTCCTGGGCGACCTCGACCACGCGGCGCAGCTTGGCGACCTCCTGGTCGTAGGTCAGCGCGTTGCCCTCGACCGTGGAGGAGAACCCGCACTGCGGCGACAGGCACAACTGGTCAAGATCCACGTACTGGGAGGCCTCTTCGATGCGGCGCTTGAGGTCGTCGGCGGACTCGAGATCGCCCCTCTTGGTGGTGACGAGGCCCAGGACCACCATCTTGCCCTTGGGGACGAAGCGCAGCGGCTCGAAGCCGCCGGAGCGGGCGTCGTCCCACTCCATGAAGAAGCCGTCGACCTCGAGGTCGTTGAACAGCGCCTCGGCGACGAAGTCGTAGCCGCCGGAGGCGACCCAGGAGCTGCGGAAGTTGCCGCGGCACATGTGGGTGGTGATCGCCATGCCTTCGGGACGGGCCTTCAACGCCTCGTTGATGTGCTTGATGTAGGCCTCGTGCTGGTGCTCGGCGTCGCCGCCGATCTCGGTGACGTGCTTGCGCTGCTCGGGGTCGTTGAGGTAGGCGAGCGAGGTGTCGTCGAACTGCAGGTAGGTGCAGCCGGCGTCGCCGAGCCTGCGGACCTGCTCGGCGTAGGCGGCCGTGAGGTCGGTCCAGAACGCGTCGAGCTCGGGGTAGATGGTGGTGTCGATCGAGGCGCGGCCGCCGCGGTAGTGGACCATCGAGGGGCTCGGGATCGTGAGCTTCGGGGTCTGGTCCGCGGCCGTCGTCTGCTTGAGGAAGTCGAAGGCGTCGCCGAAGATCGTGTCGGTCACGCCGAGCCTGCCGTCGATCTGCATCGCGGCGGGCGTGAACTCGATGTCGCCCTCGCTGTTGTGGAACTGGACCTTCAGGTCGCCGGGCGCCTTTGAGATCCCGTCCAGCTGGTAGATGAAGTCCATGTGCCAGGACGCGCGGCGGAACTCGCCGTCGGTCGCGGACTGCAGGCCGACGTCCCGCTGCATCCTCACGACGTCGCGGATCGCGTCGTCCTCGCGCGCGTGAAGCTCGGCGGCGTCGATCTTCCCGGCGGCGTGGTCGGCGCGCGCGTCGATGAGCGCGGGCGGACGGAGCAGGCTGCCGACGTGGTCGGCGCGGAACGGCGGGCGGGTGCGCTGGGACATGGGGTTGAACCTACCCCGGACCGCTGTCGGGAACCTGGCGCGCTGGAGCTTCAGACCCGAACGGCTGGGCCGATCATCGAGGCGACCGCGCGGGGAGGTGTCTGCGCGCTGACGTTCGCACTGCCCACCACCCTGCATCGTGACGCGTCCGGCCAAAAAAGTCGCAGTCCTCTTCACCGCCTGCCTGGCGGTGATCCTGGCGCTGCTGCCGATCGCCGACGGCGCGCGCTGGGGCGAGGTCGTCCTGGCGGTGCTGCTGCTGACCGGCTCGGCGACCACGCTGATCTCGGTGTCCTCGAAGGCCCCGTGGACCGCGGGGCGGCGCTGGCTGGGGGCCGCGGGGCTGGCGGTCTGCCTCGTCGGGATCGCGCTGATGCGCGACAGCGTCGGGCCGAGCGCGGGCTACGGGCCGCTGATCTTCCTCCCGGTGCTGTGGAGCGCGTTGGAGCGCCGGCGCAGGGACCTCGCGTTCGTGCTCGTCGGCGTGGCGTTGGTGTACTTCACGCCGTTGTTGTTGGGGTTGGACCGTTACCCGACGACGCAGTGGCGCGGGGCGATCCTGATGGTCGTCGTGAGCGGTGGGATCGGCTACGCGGTCATCGAGCTGGTCGAGCACGTGCGCAACGAGGCGGGTCGCTCCGCCGCGATCCTGGGCGCGATGGGCGAGGGCTTCGCCTTGACGCGCGACGGCGTGATCGTGCAGGTCAACCCGGCGCTGACCGCGATCACGGGGTTCCCGGAGAGCGAGCTGCTGGGGATGGGCGCGCCGTTCGCGTTCTGGCCGCCGGAGTCCGCCGAGGTCAACGCGGGGCTGCTGCGCAGGGTCGTCGCCGAGGGTGGCGGGTCGTTCGCGATCGAGCTGGTCCGGCGTGACGGGACGCGGTTCCCGGCCGAGATCTCGGCGCTGCCGACCGACGTCGGCGACGGCACGCGATGCTTCTTGAACACGGTCCGGGATGTCACGGCTTTGCGCGCGCACGAAGATGCGCAGCGGCGGCATGCGGAGCAGCTGGCGTCGATCGCCGACGTGCTGCGCGAGATCGGGCACTGCGACCCGCTGGAGGTCCGGCCGACGATCTGCCGCACGGCGCTGGCGCTGTGCGACGGCGCGCATGCGGTGTCGCTGTGGGAGCTGGGATCCGATGGTGCTTTGACGACGACCGCGACGCTGCCGGAGACGACGGCGCCGTATCGCGTGGCGGGGAGCGAGAGCGAGCACGGGGCGCACTACGTGATGCGGACCGGGACGCCGCTGTTCGTCGCCGAGGCGGCGGCGAGCCCGCACTGCGACCGGCGGATCATCAGGCTGCTCGGGGCCGAGTCGGTGTTGTTCATCCCGATCGGCTTGAGCGATGCGTCCAGCGGCGCCCGGGGCGCGCTGGCGATCTCCTGGCCGGCGCGGCGCGCGTCGGCGACCGACAACGACATGTTGCTCGTCGGCGTGCTGGCGGGCGAGGCGGCGATCGCGATGCAGCGGGCCGACCTGCTGGGGCGGTTGGACGAGCTGACCCGGACCGACGAGCTGACGGGGCTCCCGAACCGCCGGGCGTGGGACGAGTTGCTGGTGCAGGAGCTCGCCGTCGCGGAGCGCCACGGCGACGCGTTGAGCGTCGCGATGTTGGACCTCGACTTCTTCAAGAGGTACAACGACGAGCACGGGCATCTCGCCGGCGACCGGTTGCTGCGCGCGGCGGCGGCCGCGTGGCAGTCGACGCTGCGTTCGTCCGACGTGCTCGCGCGGTGGGGCGGCGAGGAGTTCGCGCTGATGCTGCCCGGCTGCGACGGCGCGGGCGCCGCCCGCCTCATCGAGCGGTTGCGCGGGACCCTGCCCGACAACGTCACCTTCTCCGCCGGCGTCGCGACCTCCGACGGCCGCACCGCACCCCGAGCGCTCATCGACGCCGCCGACCAGGCGCTGTACTCCGCCAAGGCCGGCGGCCGCGACCGCGTCGTCGTCGGCTAGCCGATCGACTGGGGCCAGTGGAGGAGGAGGTCGGTGACGGTCTCGCCGACGGCGTCGATGGCGGCGGCGGAGAGGTGGTCGTAGTTGTCGTCCAAGGTGTGGGCGACGGGATAGGACCAGTCGATGAAGTCGACGGCGGGCACGCCGGCGCGGAGGAAGGGCGTGTGGTCGTCGAGGATGCCGGTCTCGGTGGCGGACGGGAAGATCGACTCGGTCCCGACGCGCCTGGCGGCCGCGCGGACCTGCTTCCAGAGCGCGGCGTCGGAGGTCGCCTCGCGCGGCAGGCGGACGCCCTTGTTGCCCATGTAGTCCAACAACAACATCGCGCGCACCTGGCCGGCGTGGGCGTTCATGTAGGCCTTGGATCCGCGCAGCGCGTCGGCGTAGAAGTCGTCGGTCGGAGCCAGCTCCTCCTCACCGTCGAAGAGCACGAACTTGATCGCGGGTGCGTCCGGGCCGCGGTCGGCGTGGCGCAGGTCGTGGGCGATCTCGACGAGCGCGCCGACGGCCGCCGCCGCGTCGTTGGCCCCGACGAACCCCTTCGGCCTGTTGATCGTCTCGTAGTGCGCGCCGAGGACGATCGCCGGCTCGGTGCCGGGCAGCTCGCCGACGATGTTGCGCATGCCGGGGTTGTCCGGGACGTCCTCGAAGTGCGCGTCGGGCAGCCGGCGCCTGAGCTTCTCCGCGACCTCGCGCAGCGCGGGCGACGCCGCGGGGCGCGGGCCCGCGGCGAGTTGCATCCGGACCGTCCTCAGCGCCCGCTCGACGTCGAACCGATGCGTCGTCGCCGCCGGGGTCGTGACCGCGGCGAGCTTCAGTTGTTGATGGTGATGGTCGCCGTTCGCGTGCTGCCACCAGAGGACGAGCGCGAGCAGCGCGACGACCTGCAACGCGACGAGCACCACCACCCGCCGGACCGGGAACCCAGAACCCACTCCCCCATTCTGCCGCTCCGCCGCCCCCGAGGCGCCGCCGCCCGGCGAAGCGAGGTCCGCGGAGCCTCACCACCCACCGCGCGGCGCTTCGCCGCCGTCACGACTCCGAACGAGGGACGCCTCTGCCCGGCGGCCGATTCTGTCCTTCGATCGGCGGCCACAGCGGGCCGCGATACGACTGCAAAGCGCGGCTTGACGCGCCTCGCGACGCAACTGCAAAGCCCGGCTTGACGCACCGCGTGGCGAGCCGGCAAAGCGACTCGACGCGCCTCGCGACGCAACTGCAAAGCGCGGCTTGACGCGCCGTCTGGCCCGATCGCTTCGCGCGGCAACACGCGTTCGGCGGCGATGAGGTCGACGTGGAAGAGTGCGCAGGGCGATCGAGGCAAAGAGTCGGCGTCCGGCTGTTCCTGTCGGCCGCAGACAGGAACAGGCAGAACCTAGCCGGACCGGATGATCCTGTCAACCTCCGGCCGATCCTGTCCGCGTACGGTCCGTCCTGTCCGTGCTCGACCAGCCTGAGATCCGACGCCGCATCCGCGCCGCGATGGCGCTCGCCGACATCTCCAGCTGGGATGAGCTCGCCGACCGGACCCCGCTGTCGCGCTCGACGCTGAAGGACCTCGGCACCGTCCGCGGCCGCGCGACCGAAACGCACCTGCGCGTCATCGCCGCCGCCTGCGAGCTGCCCTACGCCTGGTTCACGGTCCCCGACCTCGGCGCCGCGATCGCCGACGACGCCGAGCACCCCTCGCTCACCGAGCGCCTCGAAGCCGTCGAGCGCCAGCTCCTCGCTCTGACCCGCCGCCGCTCCGAGTAGGCGGCGCTGAACGACGACCGCCCGCCGCGAGGATCGCGACGGGCGGAGGCACGGAACGGCGCCGGCGTGGACGGAGACGCCGGCGCCGGTCCCTCGGCCGCTAGGCGGCGAGGCGGGCCGTTGAGGCCGTCGCGATCGCGCGGACCTCGGGCTGAAGCGTCGTGATGAGGCGGTTGAGGTCGCGGCGCGCGCGGTCGTCGAGGCGGACGGCCTCGGGGTAGCCGCCGTCGGCGCCGGGGACCGTCAACGCACCGCACAGCGCGAGCAGGGTGTCGGCCGGGTCGACGAGCGTCGTCTCGCCCTCGTCCAGGGCCAACATGTAGAAGTGCTCGACGGCGCCGCGGACGCGGCCCTCGTCGGCGAGCACGACGACGCCCGCCGCGGTCAGCGTCCGCACGTGGTACGCCACCGACCCCAGCGTCCCGCCGGTGATCCGCGACAACTGAGTCGGGCTGATCGGCTTGCCGTAGCTGCGCATCACATCGACGATCTGATCCCGCACCGGGTGCGGCCTGAGCGTCGCTCGCCGCTGCTGCATCTGCCTCTTGGTCGTGGCCATGGCGCGGCAACGTAGCCACGCCCACCTCCACCCCACCCGCCAGCTTTGCAGTCACACCCCCACTCCATTGCCGGCCACGACACGGTCCACGCCCCGCAGCATCGAACCGCGGGAAGCGCTGAGCCGGAAGGGCGGCACGAGGCTCCGGCGGCGAGGCGACGCCGCCGGAGCCCGCGGGGGAAACCGCCCTGGCGCTAGGACTAGGACTTGATGGAGCGCTGGTACGCGCGCACGGCCAACGGGGCGGCGATGACCACGATCGCGATCGCCCAGATCAGCGTGTAGGCGACCGGGTGCTCGAGGGGCCAAGGTGAGTTCGGGGGTGCGACGCCGCCCGGGTTCTCGAACAGGTGGCGCAGCGCGTTGGCCAGCGATGACGTCGGGTTCCACTCGGCGATCGTCTTCAGCACGCCCGGAAGCGTGGAGGTCGGGACGAACGTCGAAGCGATGAACGTGACAGGGAAGATCACCACGAAGGCCACCCCCTGTACCCCTTCTGGCGTCGGGACCAAGGACCCCAACAACACGCCGACCCAGATCATCGCGAACGAGAACGCGAACATCAGGCCGTAGGCGGCGAGGATGTCGAGCGGGCCGCTGTGGATCCGCCAGCCGACCACGAAGCCCGTCACGGTCATGAACGCGATCGGCAGGCACGCCCGCAGCAGGTTCGCCACGGCATGGCCGGCGAGCACGCTCGACCGCGGGATCGGCAGCGAGTGGAAGCGGTCGATCGCCCCGTTGTTGCGGTCGTTGGACAGCGCCAGCGCCACGCCGAAGCAGCCGAACACGATCGTCTGGGCGAAGATCCCGCCCATCAGGAACTCCTTGTAGCTCCCGCCACCCGGCACGCTGATCGCCCCGCCGAACACGAACGCGAACAGCAGCACGAACATCACCGGCTGGATCGTCGCGTCGCTCAGCGCCTCCGGCTGGCGGCGCATGTGCAGCAGCCCGCGCCGGGCGATCACCCAGGTGTCGGACAGGAACGTCGCCCTCGCCGAGGCCGGCGGCGAGCCGGTCGGGCGGTCGAGCTCGATGGCGGCATCCGCGGCGCTCATCGCGCGACCTCCTCAGGGACCTTCACGTCATCGCCGGCGCCCTCGTCCTCCGGCGGCCGGCCCGTCAGCGTCAGGAACACGTCGTCCAGCGTCGGCTGCGCCAGCCCGAGGTCCTCGACGACGACGCCCTCGGCGCCCAAAGCTTCTGCCAGCGCGCCGACCGCCGCCACACCGCCGGACGCGACCTGCGCGACCACCGATCGCGCGCCCTCGTCGATCACCGGATCGCAGCCCGCCACGCGCGCCACGACACCCGCCACCCGCTGCAGATCAGAGCGCGACGCCACGACCACCCGCAGCTGGTCGCCGCCGACCTGGCGCTTGAGCGACCGCGCATCGCCGCGCGCGATCACCTTCCCGTGGTCGACGACCACGATGTCGTCCGCCAGCCGGTCGGCCTCCTCGAGGTACTGCGTCGTCAGCAGCAGCGTCGCGCCGTCGCCGACCAGGCCCTCCAGGACGTCCCACAGCTCGTTACGCGCACGCGGGTCCAGGCCCGTGGTCGGCTCGTCGAGGAACAGCACCTCCGGCCGGTTGACCAGCGTCGCCGCCAGGTCCAGCCGCCGCCGCATGCCGCCGCTGTACTCCTTGGCCAGCTTCCTGGCGGCGTCGGCCAGCGAGAACTGCTCCAGGAGCAGCCCCGCGCGCTCGCGCGCGACCTTGCGCCCGAGGTGGTGCAGCTCGCCGATCATCACGAGGTTCTCGAACCCCGTCAGCAGCTGGTCGACCGTCGCGTCCTGCGCGGCCAGTCCGAGCACACGGCGCACCGAGACCGGGTCCTGGACCACGTCGTGGCCCGCCACGGAAGCACGCCCCTGGTCGGGGTGCGTGAGCGTCGTCAACACGCGGACGGCCGTCGTCTTCCCGGCCCCGTTGGGGCCCAGGAGCGCGCACACCGCGCCGCGTTCAACATCAAGATCTACGCCATCGAGCGCACGTTTCTCGCCATACACCTTGACCAGACCGGTCGCTTCGATCGCCTTGGGGAGAGGGGTCACGCGAAGGACTTTGACAGAACTTCCACTCGGTGTAAAGTTCGACTCATGGCAAACATGGGCTCGCCGTCCACCACCGGCGTCCCGCCCGCGGCCGGTCTGCGGGCCTGGAAGAAGGAGCGCACCCGTCAGACGATCTCGGACGTCGCGACGGGCCTGTTCATGCGCGACGGCTACGAGGCCGTGACCGTCGCGCAGATCGCGGCCGCCGCCGAGGTCTCGGTCAAGACGGTGTTCAACTACTTCCCGTCGAAGGAGGACCTCTTCTTCGACCGCGCCGAGGACGTCATCGCCGCGCTGACCAGCGCCGTCGTCGACCGCGGCGACCAGACGATCGTCGGGGCGATCCACGCCCACCTGGCCGACCGCGTCGTCCCCTTCAACCCCGACGGCTGGGCGTTCCTGAACGACCCCACCAACTACGAGAGCTTCCGGAGGTTCCTGGCCACCGAAGAGGCCTCCGCCGCCCTGCGGACCCGCCGCCTGGCGATCGGCGAGCTGTGGACCGCGCGCCTGGCGCAGTGCATCGCGCACCAGCTCAGGCTCAAGCCCGGCGACCCCCGCGCGACCACGCTGGCGAACTTCGTGATCGCCACGATGAACCTCCGCGCGCGCACGCTGACCGCCGCGATGCTGGAGCGGCTGAGCACCCGGACCGTCGAGCGCCGCGTGCGCGCCGTCGTCGACGAGGCCTTCACGCGCCTCGCGCGCGCGTATGAGGACGTCGACCGACCCGCTATACCGGGTGGCCATGGCTGAGCAGACCCCGCCGCGCCCGAGGCGCGTCCCCCGCACCGCCCAGGTGGTCAGCAAGACCACGTTGACCCCCAACATGGTCCGGATCGTCTTCGGTGGCGAGGGCCTCGCCGGCTTCGGCGCCGGGGAGTTCACCGACCACTACGTCAAGCTGCAGGTCCCGGATCCCGCCGCCGGCGAGGGCGCCACGCGCACCCGGACCTACACGGTCCGGCGCTGGGACGAGGAGCGCGGCGAGCTGACGATCGACTTCGTCGTGCACGGCGACGAGGGCTACGCCGGCCCGTGGGCGCAGCGCGCGCAGCCGGGCGACACCATCAACTTGAACGGCCCCGGCGGCGCCTACGCGCCGGACCCGGACGCCGCGTGGCACCTGATGGTCGGCGACCCGTCGGTCCTGCCCGCGATCGGCGCGTCGCTTCAGCGGATTCCGGCGGGCGTGCCGGTGCACGTGCTGGTGGAGGTGGACTCCGCCGACGACGAGCAGCCGCTGGAGACGGACGGCGACCTCCACGTCACCTACGTGCACGGCGGCCCCGGGTCGATCGTGGACGTGGTCGAGTCCTACACCTTCCCGGAGGGCCCGGTCAGCGCGTTCGTGCACGGCGAGGCGTCGACGGTCCGGGCGGTCCGCAAGCACCTGCTGGTGGATCGGGCGATCGCACGAGAGGCGATCTCGGCGTCCGGCTACTGGAAGCAGACGCGCACCGAAGAGGGCTGGCGCGACGACAAGGCGGAGTGGAACCGCCTGGCCGAGGAGGACGTGGTCGCCGCCGGGTGATCCGGCGGTTGGCGGTCGGTGCGGGCGCGGCGTAGCATCGCGCCCCATGCCCCTCTCCCGCGGCTTCCACGGACGCCCCCGCCGCCCCGAGGTCGACCCGTCGCGGGTCCCGCCGGGGCAGTACGTCACCAACGACTTCCCGGTCCTGTCGGCCGGGCCGACGCCGCGGACGCCGTTGGACCAGTGGTCGTTCACCGTCCAGGGCGCGGTCGACGGCGGCGCGAAGACGTGGACGTGGGAGGAGCTCAACGCGCTCCCGCAGGAGACGTTCACGGTGGACATCCACTGCGTGACGAAGTGGTCCAAGCTCGGGACGACGTGGACGGGCGTGTCGGTCGACACGCTGCTCGAGGATGTCGCGACGACCGCCGAGTACGTGAGCGTCTACGCCGACGGCGGCTACACCACCAACGTGCCGCTCGAGGATCTGATGGACGGCAAGGCGTGGGTCGCGCACACGTTCGAGGGCGAGCCGCTGGAGCCCGCGCACGGCGGGCCGGCGCGGCTGGTCGTCCCGCACCTGTACTTCTGGAAGAGCGCGAAGTGGGTCCGGGGGCTGGACCTCACGATCGACGACGAGCCCGGGTTCTGGGAGCTGGCCGGGTACCACAACTACGGCGACCCGTGGCGCGAGCAGCGCTACTGGAGCGACTGAGTGGGCGCCGTTGTTGCGGGCGCCGCGGCGGCCGCGCGGATCACGTGGCGCGAGGCGAGGGTCGTCGAGCTGATCGACGAGACGCCGAGCGCGCGGACGCTGGTCCTGGACGTCCCGGACTGGCCGGGCCACGACGCCGGGCAGCACCTCGACGTCCGGCTGACGGCCGAGGACGGCTACGTCGCCGAGCGGTCGTACTCGATCGCTTCGGCCCCTGAGGACGCGCGGGTGGCGCTGACGATCGAGCGGATCGACGACGGCGAGGTCTCGCCGTACCTCGCCGGCGACGTTGTCGTCGGCGACGCGTTCGAGGTCCGCGGGCCGATCGGCGGGCACTTCACGTGGCGCGTGGGCGACGGCGGGCCGGTCCTGCTGGTCGCCGGCGGGAGCGGGTTGGTGCCGCTGATGGCGATGCTGCGCCATCGCGCGCAGGCCAGGAGCACCGTGGACGCGCGGCTGCTGGTGAGCGCGCGACATGTGGAAGATCTCCTGTACCGCGAGGAGCTGGAGGCGCTGGCCGCCGATCCCTCGTTGAGCATCACCTACACCTTGACCCGCGGCGCGCCGGAGCGGTGGAAGGGCTTCACGCGCCGCGTCGACATGGACATGTTGCAGACCGTCGGGCCGGACGCGGTGGCGATGCCGCGCGCGTTCGTCTGCGGCCCGACGCCGTTCGTGGAGGCGGTGGCCGACGCGCTCGTGTCGCTTGGCCACACCGCCGCCGCGATCCACACCGAGCGCTTCGGCCCGACCGGAAGTTGATGACCATGGACGACTCCGCCCTGACCCTCGACGGCAACGCGATCGCCGGCCTGCTGGCCGACGTGTTCAACGGCGCCGAGGTGACCGCCGCGCTACGCGGCTGCGGCAGCTGCGGCCAGCTCCACGCGATCGGCGAGCATCGCCTCTACCGCGGCCCCGGCTTCGTCCTACGCTGCCCGGGCTGCGACGACGTCGCGCTGACGCTGATCGACGCCGACGGCCACCGCTCGGTCCGGCTGACGGGCACGTGGTCGATCCGGACGCCGCGCTAGCGCGCCTGGCAGCGGCCGCGGGCTGGCGCGCCTGCGGGACGACGTGGCAAGCGTCCGCTTCCACCCGGGGATGGCGCTGATCGTCCAGCGGTCCTAGAGGCGCGACGCCGGCCGCCAGGCGGCTGGACGTCGTCGAGGGTCAACGGTGCATTTGGGTTCTATACGAACCAAAATGCACCGTTGACCCTGTGGCTCGGCCCCGAAGCGTGGACGCGACTCACGCATCGGTACACCAAGCGTTGGCGGAGCCGGGACTGCGGCCGCGGACGCAGACCGTCGCGCCGCCGGGACGCCTCGATACCGCGTGTACCGAGCTAGGAGAGCATCGGTGACGGTGGGATGCGCGTCTGCCCTGTGATCGTCGGGATGCGCATGCCGAGCTCGTCGGCGAAGCACCAGACCCAGTCCTCCCCCGGCTCAAGTGAGCGGATGAGTTGGTGGCTGGACGCGCCGGCGTGGGCCGTCGCGTGCCTGCCGGGTGAGTCGTCGCAGCAGCCGACGTGGCCGCAGGTCAGGCAGATCCGGAGGTGGAGCCAGACGCCGCCGGTCGCGAGGCAGTCCTCGCAGCCGGCGACCTCCTCGGGCAGCTCGGTGATCTCGATCTGGTCCAGGTGGCTGCAGCTCGTGCTCATCGCGGCGTCTCCTCGTTGTTGATGTCCTCGGCGCGGGCCAGCGACGGTGTCGCGCCGGTGATCGGCAGCCAGACGTGGAACGTCGTCCCGTCGGCGCCGGTGTCGAAGCTGATCGACCCGTCGTGGCGGTCCTCGACGATCCGCCGGACGGTATCGAGCCCCAGCCCCGTGCCCTTCCCGGGCTCCTTGGTGGTGTAGAACGGCTCCAGGATCCGCCGGCGCGACTCCTCCGGGATCCCGGGTCCGTCGTCGCCGATGTCGACCTGCACGCACGGTCCATCCACGCGCGCCCGGATCGTGAGCGTCCCGTCCTTGCCCATCGCGTCGACCGCGTTGTCGATCAGGTTGGTCCAGACCTGGTTCAGCTCGCTGCCGTGCACGGAGAGCCTCGGCAGGTCGTCCTCGAACTCCTTGACGACCCTGATGTTGGTGTGCTTGAGCTTGTGCCCCAGCACCTTCACGGTGGCCTTGATCCCCTCGCGCACATCGACGATCACGACCTCGCCACGGTCCATGTAGCTGTAGGTCTTGATCGCGCCCACGAGATCGCTCATCCGCGCCGCGGACTCCTGCAGCTCCTCGGCCAGCCCCCGCGCGCTCAGCGTCGCGGCGACCCACGCCAGCGCCTTCGACAGCGCGCCCGGCCCCGCGGCGTCGCGCACCGCGCTCAGCCACGCGTCGTCCAGATCCGCGCTCGCCAGCACCTCGGCCAGCCGCCACGCCTCCTCGACGCCCAGGTCCTCCAGGCGGTCGAGCATCTCGTCCTCGGCGTCGGCGGCGTCGACCGTCGAGCGGTCCTCCGCGGCAGCGGCCCGCGCCGCCGCCTCGCGTTGCAAGGCCACCAACTTCTCCGCGCCCTCGCGCTCCACGCCCGCCTCGACGAACGACGCGAGCACGTCCATCACCGTGTCCAGCGTGTCGGCCATCTGCGACGCGGCCCGCTGCACGGCGGCGGCCGGGTTGTTGAGCTCGTGCGCCAGCCCCGCGGCCATCGTGCCCAGCGACGCCAGCCGCTCGCGGTCGTTGTCGATCGCCTGCAGCCGCGCGGTCACCGGCCCGATCGCGGCCATGATCTTGCGGTGCACGCTGCGGTGCTTGAGCGCGAGGTCCTGGAACGTCTGGATCGGGACCAGCCCGATCACGCAGTCGCCCTCGGCGACCATCCGGACCCCGACCGGCGTCTCGGTCAGCGCTGCGATCGCCTGCATCCACGTCGGCGCGTGCATGTGGCCGATCGGCTCGAAGCGCTCGTCGGCCAGCTTGTACATGCGCGTCCCGCCGTCCAACAGCAACAACAACCCGCGCGGGGACGTGTCCTGCTCGTGGACGATCGCGCCGGACGCGATCCTGAACGCCTGCGTGGCCTCGCGCCACGCCTCCAGCTCGTCGTCGTCGAGGCCGTCGAAGAGGTCGACGGCCCGGATCTGGTCGAGCGTCACCGGGACGGTCGGGGTCATGCGGCGGCGAGGTACTCGTGGATCAGCGAGACCGCCATCGACCCCTCACCGACCGCGCTCGCGACGCGCTTGATCGAGCGCGCCCGGACGTCGCCCGCGACGAACACGCCGGGGACGCTGGTCTCCAACACGTACGGGTCGCGCTTCAACGGCCACCCGGACGCGCGCGCGTCGGCGCCCGCGAGGATGAAGCCGTGGTCGTCGCGCGCGACGGTCGCGCCGAGCCAGTCGGTCCGGGGCGCGGCGCCGACGAACACGAAGCACGCGTCGACGTCCTCCACCGTCGTGTTGCCGTCGCGGTCGCGCAACGTCATGCACTTGAGGTGGTCGTCGTCGCCCTGGGCGTCGATCGCCTCGGTCGAGGTCCGCACGTCGATGTTCGGCAGCGCGGCGATCTGCTCGATCAGGTAGCTGGACATCGACTTGGCCAGCGAGTCCGACCGCACCAACATGGTCACCTGCGCGGCCCAGTTGGCGAAGTAGACGGCGGCCTGGCCGGCGGAGTTCGCGCCGCCGATGATCACGACGCGCTGCTGGGCGCACGACCTCGCCTCGGTCAGCGCGGCGCCGTAGTAGATGCCCTTGCCGGTGAGCTCGTCGAAGCCGGGCGTGGCGAGCTTGCGGTAGGAGACGCCGGAGGCGATCAACACCGTGTTGGCCGACAGCTGGCCGCCGCCGGACAGGTGGATCATGCGCCCGGAGCCCTCGACCTCCAGGGACACCGCGTCCTGGATCGTGAGCAGCTCGGCGCCGAGCCGGCGCGCCTGGTCGGTCGCGCGCCGCGCGAGGTCGGAACCCGACAAGCCTTGCGGGAAGCCGAGGTAGTTCTCGATCCGCGACGACGTGCCCGCCTGACCGCCGGGCGCCTCGCGCTCGACCATCACGGTGGACAACCCCTCGCTCGCCCCGTAGACCGCCGCCGCCAGCCCCGCGGGCCCGCCACCGACGATCACCAAGTCATAGTGGTCGGTCGCCGGCTGGGCAGCGACGCCGAGGCGCTCGGCCAGCTCGTAGACCGTCGGCTTCTCGAGGATCGACCCGTCCTCCAGCAGCGCGACCGGCAGCCCGTCCTCGGCGACGCCCGCGACCTTCAGCAGCTCGCGCGCCTCGCCGTCGCGCTCGACGTCCAGCCAGCGCCCCGGCACGCGGTTGCGCGCCAGGAAGTCCCGGAGGTCGTGGGCGGGCTTGGAGAAGCGGTGGCCGATGACGCGCACGCCGCCGGACTCCAGCGCGGCGCCGGACTCCCACGTCTGCAGGAGGTCCTCGACGACCGGGTAGAGCTCCTCCTCCGGCGGGTCCCAGGGCTTGAGCAGGTAGTAGTCGAGCGCGACGTCGTTGATCGCGGTGATCGCCGCGGCCGTGTCGGCGTAGGCGGTCAGCAGGACGCGCTTGGCGGCCGGCGCGATCTTGCGCGCCTCGACGAGGTACTCGGTCCCGGACATCCCGGGCATGCGCTGGTCGGCGATCAGCAGCGCGACCTGGTCGCCGCGGGTGATCAGCTCCTTGACGACCCCGAGCGCCTCCTCGCCCGAGTTGGCGCGCAGCACGCGGTAGCGCTCGCCGAAGCGGCGGCGCAGGTCGCGGGCGACGGCGGCCAGGACGGCCGGCTCGTCGTCGACCGCGACGATCGCTGGGCGGCGGGTGCGCTCGGGCGCGGGTGCGGCGGGTGCGGCGTCGTCAGGCATCTGCCTGTGAGCTTCTCACGGAGTTCAAGTGCTAGTCCTTGAACTCGAAGCGGAAGGCCTTGGCGCCGTTGACGCAGCGCCACTGGCCGCCGTACTGGGAGCCGGAGACCTGGGTGCAGCGGTAGGACTGGACCCTGATGGTCCTGGAGTAGTCGCCCCTGTAGGACTTCATGACCCTGGTCGCGGCGGCGCAGCTGAGGCCGCGGGCCGAGGAGATCAGGACGTTGGGGTAGTCGGCGTAGCTGTGGCAGTCGACGACGGCGGCTGCGGTGGCGACGGGCGGGACCGGGGTGGGGAGTGCGATGACCATGTGTGCTCGCGAATCTAGGAGATCACGATGGTTGCGCGCGCAACTAGTTGTGCTATCGTGAGGCGCACTATGGAACTCGGACTCGCCACCTTCGCCGACCTGCCGGCCGGCATGAGCCCCCAGCAGCGGATGAAGGACCTCCTGGAGGAGGCCAAGCTCGCCGACGAGCTGGGGCTCGACGTCTTCGCCATCGGGGAGCACCATCGCCCCGACTACCTGATCTCCTCGCCGACGGTCGCCCTCGGCGCCGCGGCCGCGATCACGGACAACATCCGGCTTTCGTCAGCCGTCACCGTGCTCTCCTCCGAGGACCCGGTCCGGCTCTTCCAGCAGTTCGCGGAGATCGACCTGATCTCCGGCGGGCGCGCGGAGATCATGGCCGGGCGCGGGTCGTTCATCGAGTCGTTCCCCTTGTTCGGCAAGGACTTGGACGACTACGACGACCTGTACCTCGAGAACCTCGAGTTGTTGTTGGCCTTGCGTGAGTCGCCGGTCGTGACGTGGTCCGGCAAGCACCGCGCGCCGTTGGTCGACGCGGGCGTGTGGCCGCGCCCGGTGCAGGACCCGCTGCCGGTCTGGGTCGCCGTGGGCGGGTCGCCGCAGTCGGTGGTCCGGGCGGCGTCGCTGGGGCTCCCGCTGACGATCGCGATCATCGGCGGCGAGCTGGAGAAGTTCGTCCCGCTCGTGAACCTGTACCGCGAGGCGTGGGCGGCCGTGGGCCTCGATCCGGCCGAGGCGCGGGTGGCGATCAACACGCACACGTTCGTCGGCGATGCCGATCAGGCGTTCGCACCTGGCTATCTGGGCGTCATGAACCGGATCGGCCGCGAGCGCGGCTGGGGGCCGTCGGGGATGGACCAGTTCCATGCGCTGACGTCGCCGCGGGGTGCGCTGGCGGCGGGGTCGGTGGAGCAGGTCGCGGAGAAGATCCTCTACGGGCACGAGCTGTTCGGCCACCAGCGGTACCTGGGGCACATGAGCCTTGGCGCGGTCGCGCATGCGGACGTGTTGAAGTCGATGGAGCTGTTCGGGACCGAGGTCGCGCCGATCGTGCGGGCCGAGGTGGCGCGCCGCGAGGCGAGCGCCGCGCCCGTGGCCTAATCGCCTAGTCGCCGCGCGGGGCCCAGCGGTGCTCGGTCCAGCGCTCGCCGTCCCAGAGGCGCCTGATGTGCGGCGTCTCCAGGGGCGGGTCGGGGTCCGGGTACCAGCCGGGCGGGGCGTCGGGGCCGGCCGGTGGGACCGCGAGCGTTGTTGTCGGGGTCGCTGCTGGCGGTGCGTGGTGCGGTGGTGGCGGCTCGGGTCGCTCCCGGCGGTCCGGCAGGGCGGCGACCAGCGCGACGACGAGCAGCGCGCCCGCGAGGGCGAGCAGGACGATCGCGACGACGCCGTCGAGCAGGAACCCGGCCACGGCACCCGCGACGGCGCCGATCGCAGCGCCGGGCAGGACGGTCCGCAGCGGCGGCAGCGGCGACTGCCGGTGGAAGTGCGTCGGGAGCGAGAGATGCGCGGGCACGATGCCCGGACCACGTTGCGCCCGGACCGGGCGAGCGGGCAATCGCCCGCGGCGGGTGATCCGGAATCGTGTGCGCCGGGCGTGAGGTGTTGCGCGAGGCGCGCGGTTCGCGACGACTTCGCGCAGGGTTCGCGATGGTTCTGCGTCTTTGCGCGGGTTCGGGGCGTCCGGGGATGCATGGTGGGGCGATGCATCACCAGCGCATCGTCCTCAACGGCCCGGAGCCCGGGTTGCTCGCCGCCGCGGCGGCGCTCGGCGCGGCGGGCGCGACGCCCGTCGCGGCGGATCCACCGCGCTTCGTCTGGACCGTCCCGCGCGCCGGACCGCTCGAGGCGCTCGCCGCGCGCCATCCGGACGTCGTGTTCGGCGTCGAGCGCTTCGCCGCGCTCGGGGCGACGTTCGAGCACCTGATCGTCCACGGCGCCGAGGTGACGCTGCTGGCGCGCCGCAGCTTCGTCGAGGACGACGACGAGGAGACGACGGCGTCTCCCCCGGTCCCGGCGTCGTCGCGCCTCGCCGTGCTCGCGACGCGGCGGGTCGCCGCGCTGGAGCGGGCGGCGCGCGCCGTCGCGGCCGAGCCAACGGCGTTCGGGCCGGCGACCGGGACGACGCTCGACGACGCGCTGCTCGTCGCGCCCGCGCTCGGCCGCCTGGCGGCGGTCGCGGGCGATCCGCTCGACGACGACCGGCCGTCGCCGCAGGCGCTGTCGGCGCTGCGGGCGCTCGGCGCGGTCGGGCTGACGGTCGGCGCGACCTGCGACGGCCCGGCGTGCGACGCCGAGCTGGAGTTCGAACGCGCCTGGCGCCTCGCGCGGGCGCACGCGTGCGCGGGGGACGACCCGTTCGCCGACGACGAGCGGCCCGACTGGCCGGACTGGCTGATGTTCGTCCTGTCGTGCGGCGCGGGCGTGATCGAGGCGTGCGCCGGGTCGCTGCACCGCGGTCCGCCGGGAGCGATCCCGGTCCACCACGAGCACTACGCGACCGCCGACGAGCAGCTCGAACGTGCCGCGGCGCTGCTCACCATCACGACGATCCAGGCGCTCGCGCTCTTCGCGCCTAGGCAGGAGCGGGACACCTGAGTACCCAATGACATTGCTCTGCATGGCTTGTGCGCCAGAACCCCTACATGTCGTGCTAGCACCCTGGATCGAGCGGACGCACCGGTCTAGAGTCGGCCCACTGGCAGGCGGGAGGCAGGAAGGACCCTATGAGGCATCGGAAGCGCTCTTCTGTCCCAACCATGCGCGCCGCGGACCTGCCGCAACTCGTCCCCGCGCTCGCCTACCTCGGCGCGCCGGCCGACCGCGACCCGCTGGTCGTCGCCGCCGCCGAGCTGCAGCTCGACGTGATCGCCGTCGCGGGAGGTGATGGCGACCCTGACGCGCTCGCGCTCGCGCTCGACGCGGTCAGCGACGGCCCCTCGTCCTGCCTGGTCGTGCGCCGCCTCGGCGACCTCGCGACCGCATCCGCCGACCTCTCCGCGGTCCTCGACCGGATCGACGCGGCCGGCATCCGCCTCGTCGCCCTCGACGTCGGCCTCGACACCGCCAGCACCTCCGGCCACCTCGCCCTCCGCCACCAGCCGCGCCGCCGCCAGGCGCCCTGGCTGCAGGTGGTTCCGAGCGAGCCGACGCCGGACGCGGAGCCTCCCGCGCCCGAGACTCCGCCGGCCGTGACGAACGGCGAGGCGCGCCCGCTCGACGAAGCGCGGCCGGTAGCGGAGCCGCCCACGCCCGCGACTCCGCCCACGGCGGTGCCTCCGCTGGCCGCCGTCGCTCCGCCCGCCGTTGTGGCGGTGGCGGTGGCGCCGGCGCCGGCGCCTGAGCCTCCGCCCGCCGCCGTCATTGCGGAAGCGCCGGCGCCCGAGCCTCCGCGACGGGGTGTCGTGAAGCGGGCGACGAGTCCGGTGCGGGCGATCGGCTACGCGTCGGCGGCCGGCAGCAGGGATGGCGCGGCAGCGGCGATGTGCGCGCAGCGGCAGGCGATCGAGGCGCATTGTGGGATGTGCGACGAGGTCGATCTGCTGGAGCTCGTCGGTGACCGCGAGCACGGCAGGGACCGCAGGGCGCTGGAACGGCCCGGGCTGTCGCACGTCCTGCAGCGGCTCGCCCGCGGCGAGGCCGCGTGCCTGGTCATCTGCGGCCTGGACCACCTCTCGAGGTCGGTCGCCGAGCTGGGCCAGCTGCTGCGCTGGCTCGACAGGCTGGAGATCCGGCTGATCGCGCTGGATCTCGACCTCGACACCGCGACCGCGTCGGGCCGCGAGACGACGCGCGCGCTCGCCTCGGTCTCGCAGTGGGAGCGCGAACGGATCTCCGAACGCACGAAGGCCGGGCTCGCGGCGGCGCGCGCGAAGCGCCACTCGGGCACCGGCGAGAAGGCGCGCGCGACGGCCGTGCTCCACCAGCGCATCGCCGCGATGCGCGCCGACGGCATGACCCTCCAGGCGATCGCCGACGTGCTGAACGCCGAAGGCGTCCCGACCCAGCGCGGCGGCGCCAAGTGGCGCCCGTCGTCGGTGCAGTCCGCCGCCGGCTACAAGCGCCCCCAGCACGCCCGCTCCGCCAGCCGCCTCCCGGACCCCCAACCCGTCTGACCACCAGGCCGCGGCGCGACGCGACGCCCCGAGGATCCAAGTCGTCTGGCCCCCGATATGCGGGGGCCGGACGACTTGCGTTCGACGGTGGCGGCGCCGTGCCTGGTCGCAGGTCCAGTCCAACCTTCCGTTTCCGCAAGCGGTCGGGCTGCGTAAACGGTCCGGGGGCTTGCGGAGGCCGCAAGGTCCGGCGAGCATGCACGACCGAGCATTCGGATCCCGGTCCTCCCGCTGCAGGTGTCGGAGCCTGCTGCGGGCCACGCCGCGATCCGAGCCCCGGAACACGCATCCGGGGCATCGTCTTTCGATGAGCCGGGCCCACGCCGTGGGACCGGCGGGCGCGCACCGCGACCCGCAATCAGCTGCACACCATCGAAAGGGGCTTGATGAGCGTTCATCGCTTCATCGCTCTGGTTGCCAGCGTTGCAGCGCTGGTGATCGGCGGTCCGATCGCTTCGGCGGTCGCGGCCGGCTCAGCCGATCAGACGGGCGCCCAGACGTCCGCCTCCCAGGGCTCCAATTCGGGGACCACGTCCCAGGGTGCAGGCCAGTCGCAATCTGCAGCATCGCCGTCATGCACGGCGGGCTGTGGCGGCTCCGGCCAAGCCCAGCAGTCTGCGCAATCCTCCGACACGACGCAGAGCGCAAGCTCCAGCGCCAACGCCAATCAGAACGCTGTCAACGCGAACGTCCCAGTGGTCGTGAGCGGTGACGGCGTGTCGGTCGGTTCCCAGACGTACGGGAACATCGCACCGGCGAGCGGCTCGTCCTCTGCCACGCAGAACGCGAGCAACGCGGCGACCTCGTCCGCGTCCAACACGGCGAACACCTCCCAGAACTCCTCGCAGACCCAGTCGAGCAGCTCAAGCTGCGTGACCGGCTGCGGCGGTTCCGGGCAGGCCCAGTCGTCGTCCCAGGACGCCTCGACGGATCAGACCGCCACCTCCACCGCAGATGCGAGGCAGAAGGCGGTCAACGCCAATGTCCCGGTCATCGTCAGCGGTGGGTCCGTCACGAGCGGCAACAGCTCTGCGACGCAGAGCAACAGCAACTCGGCGGACTCGTCGGCGTCCAACACGGCGACGACGGATCAGAGCAACTCGCAGACCCAGACCAGCAGCTCCAGCTGCCAGTCGGGCTGCGGCGGCTCAGGCCAGGCGCAGGAGAGCAGTCAGACGGCATCGACCGACCAGTCCGCGGACTCGTCGGCCACCGCCACGCAGAACGGTGTCAACGCGAACGTCCCGGTCATCGTGGCCGGCGGCGACGTGGTGGCGGGCGACAGCTCCGCCGACCAGACACTGAGCAACTCGGCCAGTTCGGAGGCGTCCAACTCCGCCGAGACCACCCAGAACGGCCCGCAGTCCCAGACCGCAAGCAGCTCCTGCGGTTACGGCTGCGGCGGCTCCGGCCAGGCGCAGTCGTCTGACCAGAGCGCCGACACCTCGCAGACGGCCTCCTCCTCCGCCACGGCGGACCAGAAGGGCGTCAACGCGAACACGCCGGTCACGATCAGCAGTGGGGACTACTCCGGTGGCTCGAGCTCTGCGTCGCAGAGCAACAGCAACTCGGCGTCGTCCAGTGCGTCCAACACGGCGTCGACGACCCAGTCGAACGACCAATCCCAGTCGAGCAGCTCAAGCTGCACGGCCGGGTGCGGCGGCTCGGGCCAGGCGCAGGACAGCACCCAGTACGCGTCCACCGATCAGGACGCGACGTCGGACTCGACGGCAGATCAGACCGGCACGAACGCCAATGCGCCGGTCTCCTTCGTCGATCCGCCGAGCTCTGCCTCGCAGAGCCTGGACAACTCGGCCGATTCCTCGGCCACGAACGACGCCGACACCTCCCAGGACTCGTCCCAGTCCCAGTCGAGCAGCGGAAGCTGCGAGGCCGGCTGTGGCGGTTCGGGCCAGGCGCAGTCGTCGGATCAGTCGGCAGAGACCGATCAGTCGGCCGACTCCACCGCGGACGCGACCCAGAAGGGCACGAACGACGGTGGCTCGCAGGACAACTCCAACAGCGCGGACTCCTCGGCGGACAACACGTCGTCGACGGACCAGTCCACGTCGCAGGACCAGTCCAGCAGCGACAGCTGCTCGGCCGGCTGCGGCGGCTCGGGTCAGGCTCAGGAGGCGTCCCAGGACGCGTCCACCGACCAGAGCGCGTCGTCGGAGGGCACCGCTGACCAGACCGGCACCAACGCCGGTGGCGACCAGTCGCTGGACAACTCGGCTACGTCCGAGGCCTCCAACGACGCGTCGACCTCCCAGGATCCCGACCAGACCCAGTCGAGCAGCGACAGCTGCGACGCCGGGTGTGGCGGCTCCGGGCAGGCCCAGTCGGCGGATCAGTCGGCTGACACCACGCAGTCGGCGGACTCCACGGCGGACGCGACCCAGTCGGGCGTGAACGTCGCGGGTGCGCAGGACAACTCCAACAGCGCTGATTCGTCCGCGGACAACACCGCGTCCACGGATCAGGGGACGTCGCAGGACCAGTCGAGCAGCGATTCGTGCTCGGCCGGTTGTGGCGGCTCCGGCCAGGCCCAGGACGCGTCGCAGGACGCCTCCACGGACCAGACCGCGTCCTCGGAGTCCGACGCCACGCAGAGCGGCGTCAACACCGCCGGCGACCAGTCGCTGGACAACTCGGGGACCTCCGAGGCGTCCAACGACGCGTCCACCGACCAGAGCCTCGACCAGAGCCAGGACAGCAGCGACAGCTGCGACGCCGGCTGTGGCGGTTCCGGTCAGGCGCAGTCGTCGGACCAGTCGGCCAGCACCGATCAGTCGGTCGACTCCGCGGCCTACGCCACGCAGGACGGCGTGAACGTCGCGGGCTCGCAGGACAACTCCAACACCGCCGATTCGAGCGCGGACAACACCGCGTCGACGGATCAGGACACGTCGCAGGACCAGTCGAGCAGCGACAGCTGCTCGGTCGGCTGTGGCGGTTCCGGGCAGGCCCAGGAGGCGTCGCAGGACGCCTCGACGGACCAGTCCGCGGATTCGGAGGGCGACGCCGAGCAGACCGGCACCAACGCCGGCGGCTCGCAGTCGCTGGACAACTCGGGCACCTCCGAGGCGTCCAACGATGCCAGCACCACGCAGGATCCCGACCAGTCGCAGTCGAGCAGCGAGAGCTGCGCGGCGGCGTGTGGCGGGGCCGGCCAGGCGCAGGCGTCGGACCAGTCGGCCGACACCGATCAGTCGGCCAGCTCCTCCGCGGACGCGTCCCAGAAGGGCGTCAACGCGGGCGGAGAGCAGTCCCTGGACAACGCGGCGGACTCGTCCGCCGACAACGACGCGTCCACCGACCAGATGGTCGACCAGGACCAGTCCGCTGATTCCAGCGGCCCGGGCCAGGTCCAGGAAGCGCAGCAGTGCGCGACCACGACCCAGGATGCGTACAGCGAGGCGAACGCCGATCAGTCCGGCACCAACGCCTCGACGGACACGGGCGATGTCGAGGATCTCGTCAACGCCTAGAGCCATGCTCGTGCTGTGGGCGACGGCGGCGGTTGCCGTCGTCGCTCCGGCGCGCGCCGGCGCCGACGCCGCTGCCGGCGCGGTCGCCGCCAACGTGGCGGTGACGATCCAGCTGCTGTGGCAGGTCCAGCAGGGGTGCGCGCGCGAGTGCGTGGGGACGTCGCAGACCCAGGAGGCCGCGCAGCAGGCGACGACGGTCCAGATCGCCGCGGCGAGCGGCGATGTCGGCTCCGGCTCCGTGAGCGCTCAGAACTCCAGCGCGACGATCCAGCTGATCGTCCAGACCCAGCTCGGGTGCGTGGCGTTCTGCATCGGGACGACGCGCGTGCAGATCGCGTCGCAGCGCGCCGACGCGTCCCAGCTGGCGACCGCGATCTCGGCCGGGCTGACCGCGAGCGCGACCAACACCATGTACTTCAACCAGCTCGTCTGGCAGTACCAGGACGCGTGCCTGCGGGCGTGCGTCGACGTCGACGCCCGCCAGGTCGTCGACCAGGCGGCGGACGGCGTGCAGGCGGCCGGCGGCGACGTCGGCACGCTGCCGCCGCCGCCCGCGGACCCGGACCTCGGCGCGTTCACGACGTGGCTGGCGACGGTCGCGGGGGCCGCGACCGTGGACGTCGTCCAGCAGCAGGACATCGCCGCGTGCCTGGCGCACTGCGCCGGCGACGTGCAGGTCCAGATCAGCGTGCAGCAGGCGACGACCGCGCAGACCAGCGTGGCGACGAGCGCCGAACCGGCGAGGACGGACGTCCCGGACGGCGCGACTGCCACCGCCGCCGCGACTGTGCCGACCGCGGTCGCGCCTGCTGCCGGCACGGCGGGAGCGCAGAGCGTGGCGGCGTCGGTGGCGACGCCGCCGGCGCGGCGCTCCGGCGTCACCCGACACCGCCGGGTCCAGCACCACCGCCGCGCGGCGCGCGCGCATGTGCGTGTGCACGTGCGCAGCGCGCCGCGCAGCACCCCACACCATCGACGCAGCACCGGAGGGATCCACCGTGGGACGTGAACGAGGCATCATGTTGATGGCATCGATCGCCATGTTGATGGCGTTGATCGCCGCACCCGCTGCGCTGGCGACGCCGCCGAACGTCGGGATCAGCGCGTCGGCGAGCACGGCGCGCGTGAACCAGACGATCGGCTTCACCGCGAACGCGAGCGGCAACGACGGCGCGACGATCGCGTCGCTGACCTGGAGCTACGGCGACGGCGCCGGGGACTCCGGCGCGTCGGTCACGCACAGCTACGGCGCGACCGGCAGGTACACGGTGACGCTGACCGCCACCGACTCCAACGGCGAGACCGCGAGCGACACGCAGCCCATCCGCGTCGTCGGGAACCCGAGCGCGTCGTTCGGCTTCGCGCCGGGGACGCCGAACATCGGCGACACCGTGTCGTTCGACGGCCGCGGCTCCAACGACCCGGGCGGCTCGATCGCCTCCTACGCGTGGTCGTTCGGCGACGGCACCAACGGCTCCGGCGCGCAGCCGAGCCACAGCTATGCGACGGGCGGCGACAAGACCGTCACGCTGACGGTCACCGCGTCGCTCGACGGGCTGACCGCGTTCGCGAGCAGGACCATCCACATCAACATCCCGCCGAGGGCGTCGTTCGTCTTCGCCGCGGTCAACGCGCCGGCCGGCCAGGACCCGTTCACGCCGGTGCTCGGCCAGCAGGTCGCGCTGAGCGCGCAGTCCTCGAACGACCCCGACGGGTCGGTCACGTCCTACGCGTGGGACCTCGGAACCGGGACGTTCGCCGCGCCCGCCAGCGTGTCGTGGTTGTTGACCAACTTCACCACCGCGGGCAGGAAGGACGTGCGGTTGAAGATCACCGACAACGGCGGCGCGAGCACGATCGCCACGACGTCCTTCCGCGTCAACTCGCCGCCGGTCGCGGGCTTCGACGTCGCGCCGACCGCGCCGGAGACCGGCCAGGCCGTGACGTTCTCCTCGACCGCGTCGGACCCGGACGGCGTCGCCGACCTCGGCGCGACGACGTGGGATCTCAACGGCGACGGCACCTACGGCGACGCGACCGGCGCGACCGCGAGGGCCGTGTTCCTGACTGCCGGGACGTACACGATCGGCGAGAAGGTGACCGACAAGGGCGGCGCGGCGACGATCGCCACCAAGACGCTGACGGTCGCCGGCCCGCCCGCGCCCGCGCCGACCGGTGGCGACGGCGGCGGCACGCCGCCCACCGTGGTGCCGGGACCGGGCCAGCCGGTGGTGCTCGGCGTCGGGGCGAGGACGAGCGCGACGACGCCGGCGGGCACGACCGCGACGATCAGCTCGGCGTCGAGGCCTGCCGCCGCGCCCCCGCTGAGGGGACTGAGGGGCGTGCGCGTCCAGCTGGCCGGCAGCGTGACCGGCGCCCGGACGCGGATCACCAAGATCATGGTGTTGGGTCCGGCGGGCGCGGTGGTGACCGCCGCGTGCCACGGCTCCGGGTGTCCGAGGAGGGCGCTGCGCGGGACGATCGCGGGCGCCGCCGGGGTCCGGCTGAAGGGCCTGGAGCGAACGCTGAGCGCGGGCGCGACGATCACGATCTCGCTGCGCAAGTCCGGCTACGCGACCAAGCGCATCACGTTAACGATGCGCCGCGCGAAGGCGCCGAAGCGGGTCGAGGCGTGCCTGGTCAAGGGCACCGACGGCAGGACCAAGGTGGGGTCATGCCCGGCGTCGTGAACACCGCCAGGAGCGATGACGGGCGTCGGGCGACGACGCCCAGCGTCGTGAGCACCGCCAAGAGCACGCGCTCGGTGGCGCAGTGGTCGGGCCTGGCCCGCGCGGCGGCGCTCGTCGCCGCGGCGGGCGTGTGCTACGCGGCGGCCTATGGCGTCGGGTCGCTGACCGATGACGGTTCCGGAGGATCGCCTGCGGCGTCCTCCCCATCCCCTGCGCGCGCGGCCGCCGCACCGGCCGCGCGCGTGAGCCTCGCGCCTGCCGCCGCGCTGCCCGCGCCGGCGGTGGTGGCGCGCAGGCGCGTGGCGGTCGTCGCTGCGCCGAGGCGCGCGGTGAGGGCAGCGGTGGCGGCGCCGAGGCGCACCGCCGTGGTCGTCGCGGCGCCGAGGCGCGCGGTGCGCGTCACGCCGGTCAGGACGGTCCCGGTCTCGACCCCGGTGCGGGCCACCCCGGCGCCCAAGGCCGCGCCGAAGCGCCCGCAGCCCGCCGCCGCGCAGCCCGCGGCGAGGCCCCAGACCACCACCTTCTTCGACGACGGCACGTGATGGCGATGACCAACGACTTCACGATCGACCGCGAGCTCGCGACCCGCGGCGCCTGGACGCTCTCAGCCGCCCACGGCCGCGGCCGCGACGTCGAGCTGGCGACCTCCGACCGGCCCGGCGCCGGCGCGCTGGCCGCGCGCCTCGAGGCGCTGCGCACCGCGCCGCGCAGGCCGAGCGACCTGGCCCTGGCGCTCCCGATCGCGACCGGGACCGAGGCGGCGAGCGCGGACGGCGGCGCGCGCGCCTGGATCGCGCGGCCGGTCCTGACCGGGCCGACGCTCGCCGACCGGCTCGCCGAGGGTCCGCTGGAGCGCAACGAGGCGTTGCGGGTCCTGAGCCTCGTCGCGGGGGCGCTCGACACGCTGACCGCGTGGGACCTGCGCGCGCCGTTGCCGACGCCGCAGCGGATTGGCCTCGCCCGGCGCTCGCCCGCGCAGCCGTTGTTGTACGACTACGGGATCCCGGATGACGAGGTCGACCTCGTCGCGGACGCGGACTACGTCGCGCCGGAGGTCGCCGCGGGTGGTCCGCGGACGACGGCGAGCAACGTGTACGCCTTGGCCTGCGTGCTCGTCGAGTGCCTGACCGGCGCGCCGCCGTTCCCCTATGACATGCCCGCGCTCGTGCTCAACGCGCACCGGACCGAGCCGCCGCCGCGGATCGCCGCGGCGACCGGCCTGCCGGACCCGCTCGACAGGGTCCTGCAGACCGCGCTCGACAAGCGTCCCGAGCAGCGCCAGCAGACGCCGACCGGCCTGATGCGCGCCGCCCAGCGGGCGCTCGGCCACCGCCGCTTCCCGCTGCCCGCGCTGGCCGCCCCGCCGGCGCCCAGGCGCGCCAAGACCCCACAGCCCTCGCCGCGAGCCACCGCGGCGAACCCGCCGCGCGCGGCCGCCTCACCCCGCGCGGCGAGCCCGTCGAGACGGCGCCGGTCGCGATGGCCGGCGCCGTCCGGCGTGGGTGTCGCGGCGGTGCTGCTGCTCGCCGGCACCGCCGGCTACGCGACCGCCACCAACGGCCCGGACCACCGGGCGTCCGCACCGCCGTCCGGCGCGGCCGCCGCGGCGCTGGCGAGCCCGAGGGCGAGCGCGAGCAACGACGCGCCCGCGCTCGGCCGCGCGATGACGAGGCTCGGCGCCGAGCGCGCGGTCGCGCGCCGGCAGCTGCGCTTCGCGCGCCACCCCGGCGCGCAGGCCGCCGCCGCCCGCCGGCTGGCCGCGTCCTACGGCGCGGCGCGCGCCGCGCTCCCCCAGCCCGCGGCGCTCGACGCGGCCCTCGCCGACGTCCAGCGCGCCTACCACCGCCTCGCGACCACCGCCCGGACCGGCGACGCCGCCGCGTTCCGCCACGTCACCACCAAGATCGCCGAGCGGGAGGCGGCGCTGGACACGATCCTCCGCGGCATCGACGCCAACGCCTAGGACGACTCAGCGCGGCGCGGCGGCGAGCCAGGCGCTGCAGGCCTCGACGATCGCCGCCGCGGCCGCCAGGGCGTCGGTCGCCTCCCTGGGCGGGACGTCGGTGAGCGCGTGGTCGGCGGTGGTGCGGTCCTCGTAGAGGCGGCGCAGCGCGCGGGCGTGCTCGGGGGCCAGGCCGTCCTCGACGACGGTCTGGTGGCCGAAGGCCGCGATGACCCCCGAGGGCGTGACGGCCGGCTCGCCCGCGGCGATGAGCGTCGCCTCGGCGGCCAGCAGCGCCGCCCGGTAGGCGTGGGAGAGCGCCGCCTCGGGCCGCTCGGCGGCGATCAGCGCCGCTGCCGTGTCCAGCTCGCGCCTGGCCAGCTCCAGCCGCCGCGCGATCGCGGGCGCGTCGCCGTCGGCGATCTCCGGCGCGCGGCCCTCGACCGCGCGCACGCCCTCGTCCAGCGCCGCGCGCGACAGCACCGGGATCTCGTCGGCCAGCAGCGGCAGCGCGGTCACCACCGCGCCGTTGCGGACCGAGTGGCGCCACAGCGCCCGCTCCATCCGGCGCTTCTCGGCCCAGCGATCGGTGAAGTCCTCGAGGACGACGACCAGCTCGACCGGCGACTCCGGATGCGCCTCGCCGCGTGCCCACGCGCCGACCAGCAGCACGCAGCGCAGGCGGCGCCGGTAGATGCGGCGCAGGTCCAGCGCGACCCGGTGCGCGAGCCCGTGGCCGTCGAGCAGCCCCGGCAGGTCACCGGGCTCCGGATCGCTGCGCGCGGCGATCGCGTCGGCCGCGCCGTCGGCACCGACCAGCTCGTGCTCGACCAGCCACTCGATCGCCCGCCGCTCCCCGCGCGCATCGTGGAAGGCGAACCAGGCGCGGCGCAGCTCCGGGTACTGCCCGAGCGCGTCCTTGAAGCGCCGGAACGCACCGCGGCCGACGATCGCGCGCTCCAGCAGATCGCGCGCCTGGACGTCGCGGACGTAGGCGACGAAGTCCTCCATGTCGCCGTAGCCGACGGCGACCGGCAGCGGCTCGATCGCCACCCCGCCGTCCGGCGGCCCGAAGTGCGTCTGGATCGCCCCGCTGTCTGCGTCGATCGTCCAACCGTGCTCGTCGGAGTGGTCCTCCAACGCGAGGGCCAGATCCGCCAGGTCGATGTCCTCGACGCAGAGCACGGCACAGGCGATCGTAAGCGCGGGGACCGCGCGATGCCAGCGATCCCCGCCCGACGATCAGGCCGGTTTGTGGACCATCGCCACTTTGCACAGCTTCCGCCCGCTGCGCAGGACGAACTCCCGGAACCCGCGAACCACGGGTGTCTCTGAGCGCTCCGGGTCCCACACCATGCCGAGCTCGCGCTCGGCGCCCTCGTCGCGGACGCGCAGGTGCGGCGTGGCGGTCGTGACCTCCTCGGCGGCGACCCGCTGCGGCGGGATCAGCGCGACGCCGAGCCCGGCGGCGACCAGGCCGCGCAGCGTGGCGACCTCGTCGCCCTCGAACGCGACGCGCGGCTCGAAGCCGGCACGGCGGCAGAGGTCGTCGATCACCGCGCGCAACGCCGTGTCCGCGTGCAGCGTGACGAACGGCTCGCGCGCGACCTCGCGCAGCCACACCGACCTGCGCCCCGCCAGCGGGTGGTTCGGCGGCACCGCCAGCAGCAGCGGCTCGGTGACCAGCGGGTGCCACGCCCAGCGCGTCCCGGCCGGCCGTGGACCCATCATCAGCAGGTCGGCCTCGCCGTCGTCGAGCGCCTCGACCAGCGGCGCGCCGCCGCGCTGCGCCAGGCGGAAGCGGACGTTGGGATGGTCCTCGCGGAACGCGCCGACCAGCGCCGGGACCATCCACGACCCGAGCGTGTGCAGGAACCACAGGCGCAGCTCGCCGCGCTCGGCGTCGGCCAGGTCCGACAGCGCGGCGGCGCCGGCGTCGAGCTCGTCCAGCGCGCGCTGCGCGTAGGCGAGGTAGCGGCGGCCGTGGTGGTTGAGCGCTACGACGCGGCCCCGGCGGTCGAACAGCTCGACGCCGAGTTGTGCTTCAAGTCGCCCGATCGCGCGCGACAGCGCGGGCTGTGAGATGTGCATGTCCTTGGCGACCGCCGTCATGTGCGGCCGCTCGGCCAGCGCGGCGAACCAGCGCAGCTCCTCGGTGTTCATCGTGGGCTACATGATGCCGACGCATCGGTCAGCGCGCAAAGATGCATTGGAAGAATGACGATATCCGTCCGATACTGGAGGGAGTGGACACCGTCGACGAGTTACGCACCTTGCAGCATCCCGGTCACACGACCGGATCACCGGGTCTCCGCCGCGTCGCCATCGCCCTCTTCGCCGCCGGCCTCGGGACCTTCGCCCTCCTCTACTCGACCCAGGCGCTGCTGCCGATCCTCGCGGACGGCTTCGGCGTCTCCCCCGGCGCGTCGGCGCTGACGCTGGCGGTCACGACCGCGGGCGTCGGGATCGGCCTGATCCCCGCCGCGTGGCTGAGCGACGCGATCGGCCGGACGCGCGTCATGACGACGTCGCTGGTCCTGGCCGCGCTGCTCGGGCTGGCGGGCGCGGCCGCGCCGACGTTCAGCATGTTGTTGATCCTGCGCGCGCTGGAGGGGCTGGCGCTCGCCGGGCTCCCGGCGGTCGCGATGGCGTACCTGACCGAGGAGGTCCACCCGTCGGCGCTCGGCGGCGCGATCGGCCTCTACATCGGCGGCAACGCGATCGGCGGCATGGCCGGGCGGCTGCTGGCCGGCGGGCTCGCCGACGTCGGCGGCTGGCGCGTGGCGAGCGCGGGCGTCGGCCTCGTCGGCGTCGTCTGCGCGGTGACGCTGCTGCGCGTGTTGCCCGCCTCCCGGAACTTCACGCCGCGCCCCGTCGGGTCGGCGCGCGAGGCGCTGGACCGGCTGCGCGCCCCGCTGTCGGACCCGGGCCTGCTGCGCCTCGACGCGATGGGCGCGCTGCTGATGGGCACGTTCGTCGCGGTCTACAACGGGCTCGGCTTCCGGCTCGCCGCCGAGCCGTTCCACCTCTCGCCCGCCGCGCTGGCGCTCGTCTTCCTCGTGTACCCGATCGGGAGCGCGTCGTCGGCGCAGGCCGGGCGGCTCGCGGATCGCGTCGGGCGCCGCGTCGTCCTGCCGCTCGGCGTCCTGCTGACCTGCGCGGGGCTGGCGCTGACGGCGACCGCGTCGCTGCCGCTGATCGTCGTCGGGATCGCGACGCTGACCGCGGGGTTCTTCGCGGGGCACTCGGTCGCCTCGTCGTGGGTCGGGCGCCGGGCGCGCGGCAGCGCCGGGCAGGCGTCGGCCCTGTACCTGCTGGCCTACTACGGCGGCTCGTCGGTCGCCGGCCCGCTGGCCGGGACCGCCTGGAGCGCCGACCGCTGGACCGGCGTCCTGGCGATCGCGGGCGTCATGCTGGCGCTGGCGTTGTTGGTGTCCTTGCGCCTGCGCCACACGCCGCCGCTGGCGCTCGCGCACGCGGGCTAGCTCGACGCCGAGCCGTCCGAGTACGTCACGCCGAACGCCGAGCCGTCGGTGGAGACCGCGCCCGGCGTCGCCGAGCCCGCGCCGGTGGTCGTCGCCTGCGTGGTCGTGGCGCCGGGGTCGTCGTCGCCGCCCGGGCCCCAGGCGCCGCGGCCGCCCGGTCCGGAGCCGGGGCCGCTGAAGCCGCCGTGGCCGGAGGCGGTCTGCTCGGGCTGGAGCGCGATCGCCACCGCGTTCCAGGCCGAGTCCAGGATCCCGCCCGCGTGGCCGGAGGTCGTCGTGGCGCGCGCCGACGTGAAGGTGGTGGAGCCGAACCTGGCCAGCGCGGTCTGGCGGCAGGACGACGACGCGCTGCCGAAGCACAGCGACGGCGCCTCGACGATCCACTCGGCCGAGGAGAGGTCGACGGCGTCGGCCCTGACGATCTTGGTGGCCTTGGTCCTGCGGGTGAGGTTGGCGAGCGTCAGCGTCACGACCCTCGTCGCCGGCGCGACCGTGGCCGAGGCGAACATCTGCTCACCGGGCTTGATCGTGAGCTTCGCGGTCGACGCCACGTCCGGGACGACCTCGAACCAGCCCTCGTAGGTCGCCTTGCCGTCGGCGCTGCAGTCGGACTCCGTGCCGAGCTGCTCCAGCGCCTGCGAGCCGGTTGCGTAGCCGCCGAGCCCGACCCAGTTGGCCGAGTACGTCGCGCCCGACGTCGCCGAGCAGTCGACCGCCGGCACCGTCCACGCGCCGCTGATCCGCTTGAAGTCGACCCCGACCCGCCGCGCCGCGTACCCGGCCCAGTTGCTCGACGTCGCCCTCAACGACGCCGCCGACGCGCCCGCAGGCACCACCGCGGCACCCACGACGACAGCAAGAACACCAACTCGACGGATCCAGGTCATCACCATGACGACGCCCAGGGTGACGCGTCGTGAGCGCCTTTGAGCGAACTCTTAGGTCCGGGAGTAGCCTCGCGCCATGTCCATCGACCCGACTCGCACCGCCGTCGTCCTGATCGAGTACCAGAACGACTTCACCTCGGAGGGCGGCGCGCTGCACGGCGCGGTCCAGGGCGTCATGGAATCCACCGGGATGCTGGAGAACACCCGCCGCCTCGTGGACGCCGCGCGCGCCGCCGGGGCCACGATCGTCCACGCGCCGATCACCTTCGCGCCCGGCTACAACGAGATCTCGGCGCACCCGTACGGGATCCTCAAGGGCGTCGTCGATTCGACCGCGTTCGTCAAGGGCGAATGGGGCGCGGAGATCGTCGACGCGCTCGCGCCCGCCGCGGGCGACATCGTCGTCGAGGGCAAGCGCGGGCTCGACACGTTCGCGACGACGAACCTCGACTTCATCCTCCGCGCCCGCGGGATCGACACGATCGCCTTGGGTGGCTTCCTGACGAACTGCTGCGTCGAGTCGACGATGCGGACCGGGTACGAGAAGGGCTACAGGGTGATCACGCTGAGCGACTGCGTCGCGGCGACGTCGGCGGAGGAACAGGCCAACGCGTTGTCCTACAACTACCCGATGTTCAGCGAGATCACGACGTCCGACGCGCTGATCGGGGACCTCAAGGGCGCGGCGCCCGCGCCGGCTTAGCCGCCGCGTAGCGCTCGAGCCCGTCGTCGGGGACCGGCAGCCAGGCGGGCGCGTCGGCGGTGAAGTTGTGGAACGTCGGCCGGATGCCGGGGTCGTCGTCGAGGGTCCCGAGGCGGATCGAGACCTCGGGGCCGTCCGGCCAGGTGCCGCCGAAGAGGCTGGAGCCGCAGGTGGTGCAGAAGGCCTTGGCCATGCCGCCGTCGGGCCTGTAGGTCCGGATGCAGTCGGCTCCCGACAACAGCGTGAAGTCGGCGATCGGCACGCGGCCCTGCGTCGAGGCGGCGGCTCCGGTGTGCTTGCGGCAGCGCGAGCAGTGGCAGAAGTTCGCGCGCAGGAAGGGGCCGGTCACGGCGTAGCGGACCGCGCCGCAGAGGCAGCCGCCGTGGACGGGCTGATCGGGCGAGGGCATCGCCCGATGATGCCTACTCCAGCGGCCCGACGGCGGCCTCGACCGCCTGCACGAGCGCGCCGTTGCGCACGAGCTCCTCGGCCGCGCGCAGGTCGGGCGACAGCCAGCGGTCGGCGCTCGGGCCGGGGACGACGTGGCGCAGCTGCTGCAGCGCCGCGGCGGTTCCGGCGGCGGGCTTCAGCGGCGAGCGGAGGTCGACGGCGCAGCCGGCGACGCACAGCTCGACGGCGAGGATGCGGGTCAGGTTGGCGACGGAGACGCGCAGCTTGCGCGCCGCGCCCCAGCCCATCGACACGTGGTCCTCCTGCATCGCGCTGGTCGGCAGCGAGTCGACGCTCGCGGGCGCGGCGAGCCGGCGGTTCTCGGCGACCATCGCGGCCTGCGTGTACTGGGCGATCATGTACCCCGAGTTGACCCCCGCGTCCTCCGTGAGGAACGGCGGCAGCCCGTGCGACCGCGCGGGATCGAGCATGCGGTCGGTCCGGCGCTCGGCGATCGCGCCGACCTCGGCGGCGGCGATCGCCAGGAAGTCCAGGACGAACCCGACCGGCGCGCCGTGGAAGTTCCCGCACGACTCGACGCGGCCGTCGGGCAACACCATGGGGTTGTCGATCGCGCTGCGCAGCTCGGCCTCGGCGACGCGGCGCGCGTGGTCGACCGTGTCGCGCGCGGCGCCGGCGACCATCGGGGCGCAGCGCAGCGAGTAGGCGTCCTGCACGCGGTCGTCGTTCCAGCGGTGCGATGCGACGATCGGCGACTCGGCCAGCAGCGTCCGGATGTTCCTGGCGCTGATCGCCTGGCCCGGCTGCGGGCGCAGGCCGACGAGGTCGGCGGCGAAGACGCGGTCGGTGCCGAGCAGGCCCTCGACCGACAGCGCGGTCGTGATGTCGGCGACCTTGAGCAGGTTGTCGAGGTCGGCGAGCGCCAGGACCAACATCCCCAACATGCCGTCGGTGCCGTTGATCAGCGCGAGCCCCTCCTTGGCCTCGAGCGTCAGCGGCGCGATCCCGGCGTCGCGCAGCGCGTCGGCCGCGGGGCGCAGGATGCCGTGCCTGTCGTGGACCTCGCCCTCGCCGAGCAGCGCGAGCGCGCAGTGGGCCAGCGGCGCGAGGTCGCCGGACGCGCCGAGCGAGCCGTGCTCGCGCACGACCGGCGTGATCCCGGCGTTCAACAACCCCAAGATGGTCTCGGCGACCACCGGCCGCGGCCCGGACCGCCCCATCGCCAGCGTCCGCGCGCGCAGGACCATCATCGCCCGGACCACCTCGCGCTCGACCGGGTCGCCCATCCCGGCGGCGTGCGACCGGACCAGCGCGCGCTGCAGCTCCTCGCGGCGGTCGTCGGGGATCACGACGTTGGCGAGCGAGCCGAAGCCGGTCGAGACCCCGTAGGCGGGCTCGGGCGCGTCGAGCAGCCCGGCGACCACGGCCGCCGACTCCTCCATCTTGGTCCGGGCGTCGTCCGCCAGCACCGCCTCGGCGTCGCGCCGCGCGACCGCGACGACGTCCTCGGCCTTCAACCCGATCCCACGCACCTCGACGCTCATGCGAGAACCGTAGACGCCGCGCGCCGTGGGGCCACGTCCGTTCCGTCTCGGATCCGAGACACGTCGGCGGAGCGACCGGCGCTCGAGGGCTCACGCCGCCGCCCCGAAACGCCGATTGAGACATCTGTACCGGTTTTGGTACATTCGTACCGATGGCCTCCTCCCCAGCCACCAATTCCCCCTCCTCCCCGAAGACCGCGCCCCGTGGCGAGGCGCGCAAGGCCGCCATCACCGAGGCGGCGCTGACCGTCATCGCCCGCGTCGGTCCCGACGGCCTCACCCACCGGCTCGTCGCCGCCGAAGCCGGACTCCCCCTGGCCGCCACGACGTACTGGTTCGCCTCCAAGGAGGACATGGTGCGGGCGGCGCTGGAGCACGCGATCGAGCGCGACCTCCAGCACGTCGACGCGCTGCGCGCCGACTCCCGCGAGTGGACCAAGAGGACGATCGCCGCCGAGCTGGCGGCGTACATCGAGCGCGCCTGCACCGAGCGCCGCGAGTGCGCGGTCGTCGACGGCGCGCTGTGGCTCGAGGCGCTGCGGCGCCCGGAGCTGCGCCCGATCGCCAAGCGCTGGGTCGACGACTACACCGACGTGCTGCAGGAGGTCCTGCGCAACGTCGGCGCGCCCGCGACCCACGACGACGCCGAGCTGCTCGGCGCGGCGATCGACGGCATCGTCTCCCACCACCTGGTCATCGCCGGCCCGTTCGACCGCGCGACGGTCGCCAAGCAGCTGGGCCGCCTGACCGCGGCCCTCGTCAAGGCGGGATGACGCGATGTCCCCCGCCACCGCAGTGCGCGCCCCCGGGGTGCCGCGCACGCTCGCTCTTGCTCTTCTCGCTCGCGTTCCGCCGTCGGCGCTCGGCCTCCTGCTCGTGCTGCAGGTCCGCCACCTCGGCTTCTCCTACGCGATCGCGGGCATCTGCTCCGGCGCCTGCGCGCTCGGCATGGCGGCGTTCTCGCCGCTGCTGGGCCGCGCGATCGACCGCTTCGGCCAGCCGCTCGTCCTGACGCTCACCGGCGCGGTCGTCACGTTCGCCGTGGCGGCGTTCGCGCTGCTTCCGGCCGGGACGCCGGCACCGGTGTTCGTGCTCGTCGCCGCGATGATCGGGGCCGTCCAGCCGCCGATCTCGTCGTGCGTGCGCGTGCTCTGGCGACGGATCCTGGACCGGGAGGGCTTCAACGCGCTCGTCACGCTCGACGCGTCGCTGCAGGAGCTGGCGTTCATGACCGGCCCGCTGGTCCTGATCTCGATGGCGAGCGCCACGGGCGCCGCGATCGCGCTGGCCTCGGCCGGCCTGCTGCTCGGCGTCTGCTCGCTCGTGTTCGCCGGCCTGCCGGAGACGCGGCGCCTCGGCGGGCCGCGGCATCATGATGAACATGCTCCGGTCCGGCCCGCGGGCGGCGCGCTGTCGTCGCCGGGCGTCCGGCTGCTGCTGATCGTCGCGACCGCGATGGGCGTCGCGTTCGGCGCCACCGAGCTGTCGATCGTGACGCTCGCCGACCACCTCGGCCAGAAGCCGGCGACCGGCCTGATGTTCGCGCTCTGGGGCGTCGGCAGCTTCATCGGCGGCGTGCTGTGGACGCGCGGGCACGCCAGCGACAGGGATCCCGTCAAGGCGATGATGTGGCTGATCACGATCTGCGGCGTGGCGTCGTTCCCGCTCGGCGCGTCGCCGTCGATCGCGGTGCTCGGGCTCGGCCTGGCCGTCGCGGGCGCGGCGATCGCCCCGCTGTTCGGCGTGTTGTACGCCTTGATGGCGGACGTCGCGCCGGAGGGGACGCTGACCGAGGCCTACACGCTGGAGACGTCGGCGATCACCGGCGGGATCGCGCTCGGCTCGGCGACCGCGGGCCTGGTCGCGTCGAGCTTCGGCGCCCCGGCGACGTTCGTCCTGGCGGGCGTGGCCTACCTGGTCGGCGCGCTGGCGACGCGGATGCGCCGCTGCGACCTCGCCGACCGCGTGGGCGCGCCCGACGCGCCGAGCCCGACGCTGCACGCGGCGACGGCCGAGCTCGTCTAGCTGTCGAGCGGCGTGAGGATCGCGAACGTGCGCTCGTCGCCGGCGATCCCGGCGAGGCGCCTGCGACGGCGCCGGCCGAGCTTGCTCGCCCCGACCAGGACGGTCTCGTAGCGCCCGGCGGCCAGCACCTTCGCGAGCCAGACCTCGGCGCGGCCGTGGCGGCACACGACGCCGCACTCACCGCCGTCGCCGAGCCGGCAGACGCGCTCGCGCAGCTCGTCCTCGGCGCGCAGGCGCGAGTCCTCGGCCCACGGGCGCGGCATCATCATCCAGCCGCTGGCGGCGACCGCCCACCAGAACGGCATCCGCGCGGGACCGCATACGGTCACCTTCGCGCCGAGGGCCGCGGCGCGCGCGTTGGCGACCGGAAGCGCCTCCGCGAGCCCACATTCGTCCATCGCCACGACAAGCACGCCCGCAGCGCCGCGACGGATGCGTCCAGCATCCTGCCGTCCCGCCGGGACCTTCAGGTCGATCACTGCGTCTCCTCCAAGATCGCCGATCTGTGCCGACTGTACACCGGACGACTGGGCGCGTGCTGAGCCTTTCGTCCAGGTGTTCCTTCCACCGGGTGCCCACACCTTGCGATTCGGGCCTCCACCCTCCCGAACACAGGAAGACCCCGCCGAGGAGCGGTCGCGTTGATGCCAGCCTGCTGGGCATGGCCCTCTCCCCTCCCCTCTGCAGCGAGCCCGCGGACGCGGTCGTCGAGCTGACGTCGCGGGCCGCCTTCGCCCGCCCGGACCTCGCGACCGCCTTCAAGGACGACGGCTGGATCGCCGTCAGGATCCCGGACGTCGTCATCAACACCGCCGGCCTGGCGTTCGCCGCCGGCGAGCTGGCGCTCGCGCGACCCGCCGTCGCCCGCCACCCGTCGGACTTCATCGCGTTCTCGGAGCGCCTCGCGTCGCTGGTCGGCCTGCGCCACGGCCTGCACTTCGAGTTCCTCGACGAGGCGGCACCCGCCTAGGCGGTGAGTCCAAGTCGTCTGACCCCCACATATCAGGGGCCAGACGACTTGGACCTGCGCCTGACGGCGATCGCGTCGGCGCGGGTCTCGGCGAGGACGAGGCCGATGGCGCCGAGCACCTCGGCGCGCTCTCCGAGCGAGCCGGGGACGACCTGGGCGTCGGCGGCGATCGCGGGCATGGCCGAGCGGGCGATGCCTTCGGCGACGGCGTCGACGAGGACGTCGCCGACGACGCCGAGCTCGCCGCCGACGATCACGCGCTCGGGGTTGACGACGTTGCAGATCGCGCCGACCGCGCGGCCGACGGTCCGGCCGGCGTCGGCGAACAGGCGCCGCGCGCCGGGGTCGCCGTCGCGGGCCAGCGCGATCGCGCCGGCGACCGTCAGGTCCGGGCCGTGGAGCGGGCGCAGGTCGTCCAACAACGCGGCGGCCGACGCCACGGTCTCCAGGCAGCCACGGTTGCCGCAGCGGCAGATCCGGCCGTCGCGGTCGGCGACGACGTGGCCGAGCTCTCCGGTCAGGCCGGAGTGGCCGAGGAACAGCCGGCCGTCGAGGATCAGCCCGGCGCCGATGCCGCCGGAGAGCATCACGTAGACGACGTTGCGCGCGCCGCGCCCGGCGCCGTCGCGGACCTCGGCCAGCGCGCCGAGGTTCGCGTCGTTGCCCATCAGGACCGGCCGGCCGAGCCGCCGCTCCAGCTCGCCGCCTGGCGCGAACGGGCCCCAGCCGGGCAGGATCGAGGTGGCGCCGCCGGAGCGCGCCGGCGTCGCGCCGGGGTCGGCCGGGCTGCGCATGATCGGCGCGCTGACCGCGACGCCGATCCCGACGACCTGGTCGCGGCGCAGCCGCGCGCGCCTGAGCTCGGCGCCGACCATCCTCGCCGCCAGCGCGATCGCCTCGCCGGCCCGCGCGTCGACGTCGATGTCCCTGCGCGCCTCGGCCAGCACCGCGCCCGAGAGGTCGGCGACCGCGACCCGGACCAGGTCGTGCCCGAAGTCGATCCCGACCGCCGCGCCCGCCGCGGGGTCCAGCGCGAGCACGGCCGCCGGGCGCCCGGCGCCGCCGTCGCCCCCGCCGTCGCGCTCGGCGACGAGCCCTTCGGCCAGCAGCTCGCCGACGAGCTTCGACACCGTCGTCCGCGACAGCCCCGTCGCCTCGATCAGCTCGACCCGGCTCGCCGGGCCCGAGCGCAGGAGCGCGTCGAGGACGCGCAGCCGGTTGCGGTCGGCCGTCGGCACGCGGCTAGCGCAGGCCCATCAGCACGTCCACGACCAGCTGGTCCAGGCGCTCGTTGAAGTACCCGCGCTGGGCGAGCGCGTCCAGGGTGGTGGACTCGGCCTTCAGCGCCTCCGCCTCGGCGAGGCCGCCCGGGACCGAGGGCTCGGCGAGCTCCGGCACCGACGCGGCGGCCAGCGCCTCCTGGACCTCGGGGAGCGCGTCGAAGTGCTTGGCCTTCTCGGCGAGCGCGAGGTAGGTGCGCATGCAGCCGCGGGCGAAGTCCCAGACGCCGTCGGCGTCCTCGGTCCGGTAGGCGTGCGCGTCGAAGTGGCGGGGGCCGTCGTAGCCGGCGCGCTCGAGCAACCGCACCAACATGAAGGCCTCCTTGAGGTCCTCGGCGCCGAAGCGGAAGTCCTGGTCGTAGCGGCCGATCCGCTGGGCGTTGAGGTCGATGTGGAACAGCTTCCCGGCCCACAGCGCTTGGCCTACACCTTGGTGGAAGGCCAGGCCCGCCATGGTCTCGTGGGCGACCTCGGGGTTGACGCCGCACATGTCCGGTCGGTCGAGGGTGGTGATGAAGTGCAGCGCGTGGCCGACGGTCGGCAGCCACAGGTCGCCGCGCGGCTCGTTGGGCTTGGGCTCGATGGCGAAGCGCAAGTTGTAGTCCTGCTCGACGACGTAGTCGGCCAGGATGTTGATGGCCTCGCGGTAGCGCTCAAGCGCGTCGCGCGGGTCCTTGGCCGCGCCGACCTCGGTGCCCTCGCGACCGCCCCAGAAGATGTAGTTCTCGGCCCGCAGGCGAGCGGCGAGGTCAATCGACTTCATGGCCTTGCCGATCGCCGCCCGGCGCACCGCGCGGTCGTTGGAGGTAAAGGCGCCGTCCTTGAACGCGGGGTGGCCGAACAGGTTGGTGGTGGCCATCCCGATGCCCATCGAGCGCTCCTGCAGCGCGGCGTCGAAGCGCGCGACGATCCGCTCGTGCTCGGCGGCGGGCGTGCCGTAGGGGACGAGGTCGTCGTCGTGCAGCGACAGGCCCCAGGCGCCGAGGTCGGCGAGCCGGTGGACCGAGTCGACCGGGTCGACAGGCGCGCGCACGGGATCGCCGAACGGGTCGCGGCCGGGGTTGCCGACGGTCCAGAGCCCGAACGTGAAGCGATGCTCGGGTCGCGGGGTGAGTGCGTCGCTGTCGGTCGCCATGGCCGGATTGGTACCAGATTCCGGGCGTGTTTTGCCCACCTCTGCGCAGAATCGACGCAATGTCGTTGCAGGTTCTGCGCAGTTCTTGGCAATATCTGCACGATGCGCTTCGCGGGAATCGACGTCGGGACGACCTCCGTCAAGGGGCTCGTGATCGACGAGACCGGGACGGTGGTGGCCGAAGCCGAGGCGTCGTACCCGCTGTCGACGCCGCGGCCGGGCTGGGCCGAGCAGGACCCCGAGGACTGGTGGCGCGCGACGCAGCAGGTCCTGGCCGAGCTGCGCGGCGCGGGCGGCGCGCCGATCGACGGGATCGGGCTGACCGGGCAGATGCATGGGCTGGTCGTGCTGGGCGCCGACGACGAGCCGTTACGGCCGGCGATCCTGTGGAACGACGGGCGGAGCCAGCCGCAGTGCGATGCGGTCGAGGCTCGGGTCGGCGTGGAGCGGCTCGTCGCGCTGAGTGGGAACCGCGCGCTGGCCGGGTTCACCGCGCCCAAGTTGGTGTGGTTGGCCGAGAACGAGCCCGAGACCTTCGAGAAGATCCGGCATGTCCTGCTGCCGAAGGACTACGTGCGGTTCCGCCTGACGGGCGAGCGCGTCACGGATGTCGCGGATGCCTCCGGCACGCTGCTGCTCGACGTCGGCGCGCGGGCGTGGAGCCCGGAGCTGCTCGAGGTCTTCGGTGCGGATGCGGCGTGGCTGCCGCGCGTCGTCGAGTCGCCCGAGGTGAGCGGCTACACGCAGGACGGCGTCCCGGTCGCCGCCGGCGCGGGCGACCAGGCGGCGGGCGCGCTCGGCATGGGCGTTGTTGATGAACAAGGCCCGGCGTCGATCGTGCTGGGGACGAGCGGCGTGGTGTTCGCGGCGCGGGACCAATACGCCCCGGACCCAGAAGGCCGGCTCCACGCGTTCTGCCATGCGGTCCCGGGCGCGTGGCATGTGATGGGTGTCGAGCTGTCCGCGGCGGGCGCCCTGCGCTGGCTGCGCGACGCGACCGGCGGCGCGGAGTTCGGCACGCTCACCGCCGAAGCCGCGCGCTGGGAGCCGGGCGTCGAGGGATTGCGGTTCGCCCCGTACCTCTCCGGCGAGCGCACGCCCCACGCCGACGCGAACGTCCGCGCGGCGTTCCTCGGCCTCGACCTGCGCCACGACCGCGGCGCGCTGACCCGCGCGGTGCTCGAAGGCGTCGCCCAGGGGCTCGCCGACGGGTGGGACCTGATCGACCCGAAGCCTACGATCGGGCGCTTCTCCGGCGGCGGCGCGCGCTCGGCGCTGTGGACCGACATCGTCGCCGCCACGCTGGACGTCCCGCTGGAGCGCACCGCCTCCGAGGCCGGCGCCGCGTTCGGCGCGGCGCTGCTCGGCGGCGTCGCGGCCGGGGCGTTCGCAACCGTCCAGGACGCCGTCGCCGCCTGCGTCCACCCCACCGCGCGGACCGAGCCGGACCCGGACCTCGCCGCCGCCTACGCGCAGCAGCGCGCGTCGTTCCGCGCGCTGTACCCGGCGCTGAAGGCCGCGGACGGCCAGGCTTAGGCCACGAGGCCCCGCCGGATCGCCTCGGCCACGGCGGAGGCGCGGTCGCTCACGCCAAGCTTGGCGTACAACGTGCTCAGGTGGACCTTCACGGTCGCCGGGCTCAGGTGCAGCTCCCTGCCCATCGCGATGACCGTCAGTCCCTGCACCGCCAGCTCCAGGACCGAGCGCTCACGCTCAGTGAGGTCGAGCGTCTGGCGCTCGGCCCGGACCTGGATCTCCCCGATGACCTGATGCTCGACGTCGGCCCCCAGCGAGCGGACCCCGGCGGCGACGCGCAGGACCGCCTCCTGGATCTCCCGCATCGAGGCGTCCTTGGTGACGTAGCCGTAGCCGCCGGCGGCGAGCGCGTCGTAGACCGTCGCGCCGTCGCGATGGGCGCTCAGGAACAGCACGCGCGTCGGCAGCTCGAGCTGCGCGAGCCTGGCGGCGACCGACGGGCCGCTGTGGATGGGCATCTCGACGTCGAGCACCGCGACGTCGGGCCGGACGTTGACGATCAGCTCGACGGCCTCGGCGCCGTCGTTGGCGGTACCGGCGAGCGCAAGCTCCGCTGACTGGTCGACCGCACGGCTGAGCGCGTCCAGGTAGACCGGGTGGTCGTCGGCCACGACGACGCTGTAGGTCATGCCTCATCCCCTTGAGATTTTGACTACGTGATCGCTGAGTATCCCCTATCGGCGAGCGGTACTCGCCGTCATCGGACACGGAGGCGCGCTGCCGTCATGCTGCTGACGCTCCCTCCGAGCGGCTCAGCCGGTCGGCGGCGTGTCGGCGGCGTCGGCCGCCTCGAGCTCGTGCATGGCCCGCTCCAGCGGGGTCGGCAGGCCCTGCCGGCGGCGGCGCGTCGCGGCGGCCTGGTCGCCCGCGATCACGGCGACCAACACCAACAACAACACGATCGCGATCAGCAGCGCGCTGGCGTCGAGCGCGCCGAGGCCCGCGCCGAGGACGACCGCCACCGCGGCGCCGAGCGGGCGGCGCCAGCCGAGCGTCCCGGACACGCGCAGGCGGAAGAGCGCGTGGGCGAGCAGGTAGAGCGCGGGTCCGGCGACGACCGCGATCAGGTCGGCCGTCTCCAGCGACTCGCCGGGATGGGCGATCACCAGCTCGTCGCCGACGGCGGACACCACGATCGCCGCGACGAGCACGACGTGCAGGTAGGTGTAGGCGTCGCGCGCCATCGCGGTCCGCTTCGGCCCGGCCTTGCGCAGGCGCATCTCGGCGATCCGGGCGACGCCCGTGAAGTACAGCCACCACAGCGCGGCGGTGCCGAGGAACGCGGTCCCGAAGGCGACGAGCGTGTGCGCGTCCAGCCCCAGCTCGGAGGTCGTCGCGCCGGTCACGACGACCGACTCGCCCAGCGCGATGATGATGAACGCCCCGAAGCGCTCGGAGAAGTGGGAGGTCTCGACCTCCCACGCGTCGATCGTCAACGCGCGCCCGGGCAGCCGGAACGTGACGAGCGGCGCGGCGTAGTCGATCGCCAGCGCGATCAGCCAGAGGATCGTCCGCGCGGGGCCCTCGTCGACCAGCGCGCCCGCCAGCCAGAACGGCGCGGCGAAGCAGAACCACACGAGGATCGCGGCGGCGCGCGTGCGCTCCGGCTCCCCCGCGTCGGCGGCCGCGAACGTCAGGAACGTGTGGCGGCCGATCTGAATCGCCAGGTACGACACGATGAACAACAGCGCGTCGTCGCCGAAGGCGTGCGGGATCGCGACGGCCATCAGGAGGCTCGCCAGCATCAGCGCGATCATCAGCAGGCGGACGACCGGCGACTCCGGGTCCAGCTCGTTGGTGACCCACGTCGTGTAGTTCCACGACCACCACACGACGAGCAGCAGCAGCGCGGACTGGCCGGCGCCGGTCCAGTCCAGGTGGCCGAGCAGGTGGTGGCTGATCTGCGTGACGGCGAAGACGAAGACCAGGTCGTAGAACAGCTCCAGCGACGTGGCGCGCTGCTCGTCTCCTCGGGGGCGGGCGAAGTGCGTCATGTTGGTGTGGGTCGCAGCCTAGGCGGGCGCGTTGTCCAGCGCCATCGCGACGAACGCGCGCGTGGCGGGGCTGGCGCGCCGGCCCTCGGGGGTCGCCAGCGAGATGATGAAGCGGGGCGCGTGGCGGCGGATCGGGATGAACGTGATGTTGGGGTCCGGCGTCCGGACCTGGGCGGGCGAGACGATCCCGACCGCGAGGCCGTGGCGGATGAAGTCGGCGACGGTCGCGACGTCGTTGATCTCGTAGGCGATCGTGCGCTGGACGCCGGCGGCGGCGAACGCGCGGTCGTTGGCGATCCGGATGCCCCACGTCGGCGGCAGCTCGGCGAACGGCTCTTGTTGGAGGTCTTGGAGGGAGACGCTGCGGCGGTGGGCCAGCGGGTGGTCGAGCGTGCACGCGAAGCGCAGCGGCGGCTCGACGATCAGGTCGAGCCTCAGGCCGGGCAGCGTGTCGTCGGGCATGCCGAGGAACGCGACGTCGAGCTCGCCGGTGCGGACGCGCTCGGCCTGCTCGGCGCTGCCGCCCTGGCGCGCGGTGACGGTGACCGCGGGGTGCGCGGCGCGGAACGCGGAGATCGCGGCGGCGACCGAGATGCCGCCGGCGCCGAGCGTCGCCTGCATGATCCCGAGGCGGATCGTGCCGCGCAGGCCGCCGCGGACCTCGTCGACGGCGTGGGCGGTGTTGGCCGCCGCTTGGAGGGTCTGGCGGGCCTCGGGCAGGAGCGCGTGGCCGGCGTCGCTCAGCTCGACGCGATGAGTTGTGCGGTGGAAGAGGCGGACGCCCCACTCGGCCTCGAGGTTGCGGATCGTCGCGCTGACCGCGGACTGCACGACGTGCAGGCGCTCGGCCGCGCGGGAGAACGAGCGCTCCTCCGCGACGGCGACGAAGGTCTCGAGGTGTCGCAGCTCCATCGCGGTTCGCAACGTTATCGCGCAGGGAGATCACCGTCATTGTGGATATGCGTGTCGGATGATGAAGAGCGGTGGCATGGTGTCTTACATGACCCGCTCCCTCCCCACCGCCTCCGCGTCGCGCAGGCACCACGGCATCGGCTTCTACGCCGTCGCCTTCGCGTTCCTCGCGGTCATGGCGTTCTCCACCGTCCCCAGCCCGCTCTACGGCCTCTACCAGGCGCGCGACGGGTTCTCATCGTTCATGGTCACGGTCATCTACGGCGCGTACGCGATCGGCGTCGTGACCGCGCTGCTGACCGCCGGCCACATCTCCGACTGGCACGGGCGCCGCCGCGTGCTGATCCCCGCGATCGTCCTGTCGATCGTGTCGGCGGTGCTGTTCCTCGTCTGGCGCGACACGGCCGGGCTGATCGCGGCCCGGATCGTCAACGGCCTGTCGGTCGGCGTCGTCGCGGCGACCGCGACCGCGTGGCTGGCCGAGCTGCACTCCGCGGCGCGCCCGGACGACTCCCCTCGGCGTGCGCAGCTCACGGCGACCGCCGTCAACGTCGGCGGGCTGGGCCTCGGCCCGCTCGTGTCCGGGTTCCTGGCGCAGTGGGTCGGCGCGCCGCTGACGGTCCCGTACGTGGTGTTCTTGGTGTTGTTGTCGGTGGCCTTGTCGGTCGTGGTGTTCACGCCCGAGACGCGCGACCGCCCGGACCCGTTCCCGGCCTACCGCGTGCAGCGTGTGTCGGTGCCCGAGGAGTCGCGCGGCGCGTTCGCCGCGGCGGCCGCGGGCGCGTTCCTGGCCTTCGGCGCGCTGGGGCTGTTCACCGGGCTGGCCGGGACGTTCCTGGTCGGCACGCTGCACCACACGTCGCACGCGCTGGTCGGCGTGACGATCGCGGCGATGTTCGGCGGCGGCGTGCTGATGCAGACGCTGGCCGCGTCGTGGGCCCCGCGCCGGACGCTGGCGAGCGGGATCGTGTTGATGGTCTTGGGCATGGCGCTGGTCACGCTGGCCGCCTGGCTCTCGACGCCGTCGCTCGGCGTCTTCATCGCCGGCGGCGCCGTGATGGGCGCAGGCGCGGGCGCGGTCTTCAAGGGCTCGGTCGCGACCGTGATCCAGATCTCCCCCGCCGAGACCCGCGCCGAGGCGCTGGCCGGCCTGTTCCTGGCGGGCTACGTCGGCCTGTCGATCCCGGTCGTCGGCGCGGGCATCGCGCTGCAGTTCACCTCCGCGAAGAACACGCTGCTCGGCTTCGCGATCCTCGAGGCGGCCGCGATCCTCGCCGCCGCACCGCGCCTGCTGGGCGCGGGCGCGCCGAGGCGGAGCGCGCCGGTGGCCCAGCCGGTTTAGAATTCTGCGTCATGTTTTCGCAGGGAGTCTGCAATGAACGCTGATGCGATCGTCGTCGGGGCCGGCCTGGCCGGCCTCGTCGCCGCGAGTGAGCTGGTCGAGGCGGGCAAGCGGGTGGTGCTCGTCGACCAGGAGCCGGAGGCGTCGCTGGGCGGCCAGGCGTTCTGGTCGTTCGGCGGGATCTTCCTGGTGAACTCGCCCGAGCAGCGGCGGATGGGCGTCAAGGACTCCTACGAGCTGGCGTGGCAGGACTGGCAGGGGACGGCCGGCTTCGACCGCCCGGAGGATCTGTGGCCGGCACGCTGGGCCGAGGCCTACGTGCAGTGGGCGGCGGGCGAGAAGCGGGAGTGGATGCACGGCAGGGGCATCCGGTTCCTGCCGAACCCGGGCTGGGCCGAGCGCGGTGGCTACGACGCCAACGGGCACGGCAACTCGGTGCCGCGCTTCCACGTCACGTGGGGCACGGGGCCGGGCGTGATCGCGCCGTTCGTGCAGATCGTGCGCGACGGCGTGGCGCGCGGGCTGGTGGAGCTGCGGTTCCGGCACCGCGTCGATGCGCTGAACGTGACCGGCGGAGTTGTTGATGGGGTTGCCGGGTCGGTGCTGGCGCCCTCGGGCGTGGGCCGTGGCGAGGCGTCGTCGCGCGAGGTCGTCGGGGAGTTCTCGTTGAGCGCTCCGGCGGTGATCGTCACGTCGGGCGGGATCGGCGGCAACCACGAGCTGGTCCGGAAGGTCTGGCCGCAGCGGCTCGGCACGCCGCCGGCGCGGATGATCTCCGGCGTACCGGCCCATGTCGACGGGCGGATGCTGCAGATCGCCCAGGACGCGGGCGCGAGCACGATCAACCCCGACCGCATGTGGCACTACGTCGAGGGCATCAACAACTGGGACCCGATCTGGCCGATGCACGGCATCCGGATCCTGCCGGGGCCGTCGTCGCTGTGGCTGGACGCGACCGGCAGGCGCCTGCCGGTGCCGCTGTTCCCGGGGTTCGACACGCTCGGGACGCTGGAGCACATCCAGACGACCGGCCACGACTACACGTGGTTCGTGCTGACGCAGAAGATCATCGAGAAGGAGTTCGCGCTGTCGGGCTCCGAGCAGAACCCGGACATCACGAGCAAGTCGATCGCGGCGGTGTTGAAGACGCGCGTCGGCAAGGGCGCGCCTGGGCCGGTCGACGCGTTCATGAGGCACGGCGCGGACTTCGTCGTGGAGACGTCGCTGGAGCGGCTGGTCGCCGGGATGCAGGCGCTGGAGCCCGACGTCGAGCTGCCGTTCGCGCAGGTGGAGAAGGAGGTCGTCGCGCGCGACCGCGAGATGGCCAACACCTACACCAAGGACCTCCAGGTCACCGCGATCCGGGGCGCGCGCAAGTACCTCCCGGACCGCCTCGCCCGCGTGGCGACGCCGCACCGGCTGCTGGACCCGAAGGCCGGGCCGCTCGTCGCGGTCAAGTTGTCCATCTTGACGCGCAAGTCGCTGGGCGGGCTGGAGACCGACCTGCAGTCGCGCGTGCTGGGTGAGGACGGGGCGCCGCTGCCGGGCCTCTACGCCGCGGGCGAGGTCGCCGGCTTCGGCGGCGGCGGGATGCACGGCTACCGCTCGCTCGAAGGCACGTTCCTCGGCGGCTGCCTCTTCAGTGGCCGCGCGGCCGGGCGGGCGGTAGCGTCCGGCGGGTGAGGTTCGACTACGCCTGGTCCGACCGCGACGCGATCCTGTACGCCTTGAGCGTCGGCGCGCGCGTGGAGACGGACCTGGCGCTGCTGTACGAGGGGTCGGCGGAGTTCCACACCGCGCCGACCTTCGCGCTGGCCCCGATGGCGGGGTTGGTGATGCCGATGGTGGAGGAGCTCGGACTCGAGTTGGGGTCCTTGCTCCACGCCGGCCAGTCGCTGGAGCTGCACCGCCCGATGCCGCCGTCCGGCTCGGCGGTCGTGGAGCGGCGCGTCGTCGAGGTCGTCGACAAGACCCGCGCCGCGCTGGTGATCTGCCACGACACCGTCGGCGACTACGCCACCGCGACCTCCACCTGGTGGATCGCCGAGCCGGGCGCCGCGTCGCGCCTGGCGAAGCACGCCGCGCCCGCGGAGCCGCCCGCCGCCGCGGAGACTCCGGCCGCCGCGCCTCCGCCCGCCGCCGCCCCTTCGCGCGCGCCGGACTTCCGCGCGGTCTTCGTGACGACTCCGGAGCAGAGCGCGTTGCATCGTCTCTCCGGCGATCGGAACCCGGTGCACATCGACCCCGCCCTCTCCGCCGCGACGGGGCAGGGGCGGCCGTTCCTCCATGGGCTCTGCACGTTCGGCGCGCTCGGCCTCGCGTTGCAGCGGGCGCGTGGTGGCCGGCTCGTGCGGCTCGAGGGGCGGTTCACGGCGCCGGTCTTCCCGGGCGAGGCGATCGAGCTCGAGGCGTGGGACGACCTCACGGTCGCGCACGCCGTCGTGGGCGGCAGGACGGTCCTGGGTCCGGTCGCCGCCGCGTTCGGCGCGTAGGATCACGGCGTGCCCACGCCATCGGCCACCGTCACCGCGAGCACCGACGAGGACCGCGACGCGCTGTTCGCGCGGTTCATCCCGGTCAGGCTCGAAGACATCCTCACCGGTTGGGGACCGGTCCCGGCGGTCGTGCGCAGCAGCAACCAGTCCGGCCCGTGGGACGTGCCGGGCTCCTCGCGCACGGTCCACCTCAAGGACGGCTCGACCGCCCGCGAGGCGGTCACCGACTGCCGGACGCCCGCCTACTTCGCCTACACCGTCAAGGACTTCACCAACCCGGTCAAGCACCTGGCCGCGGAAGCGCACGGGCAGTGGTGGTTCGACGCGCGCCCCGGCGGCGGCACCGACGTCCGCTGGACCTACGCGTTCGTCCCGCGCAACGCGGCCGCGGCGGCGATCCTGCAGCCGATCGTCGCGCACGCCTGGCGGCGGTTCATGCGCGTGGGACTCGAGACCCTTCTCGCCCAAGCGCGCTGAACGCCGCGCCGAGCGCGACCAGCGCCACGGCGACCGCCGCGCCGCCGATCTTCCAGTGGTCGAGGTTGTCGGTCAGGACGTCGTAGACCGCGAGGCGCAGCCTGCCGGTCTCGCCGCTCGCGCTGATCGACGCGCGCGCCAGCGCGTCGCTCAACACCACCAACAACGTCGCGACGCCGACGGCGATCCCGGCCCGGACCAGCCCCGCCGCCGCGCTGCCCGCGGTGAGCAACACCCCCAACAACGCGAGTACCGCGCCCGGGATCGCGATCCCGCGGACGATCCTGATGACGTCGGTCGCGCGCTTGGCGTCGGCGACCTCGTCCTTCGTCAGCACGACCACCGGCGCGGGGTCGGCGATCGCGTCCGGGACGCCCGCGGCGCGCAGCGCCGGGATCGCCGCGACCTTCGCCCGCAGCGCGGCGGCGACCGGCGCGAGGTCGAGCGTCAGCGGCGCGGTCACGCTCCCGTCCAGCCGCGCGGCGAGCCGCGCGTGCCCCGCGCGCTGGACCGAGCGCCACGCCCTGCGGTAGGCGGCGGTCTGCACGAGCGCGTCGGCGGCGGTCCGGATCTGCGCGCGCACCGCGGCGCTGTCGGCCCCCGGGACGCCCGCCGCGCCGAGCCGCGCGGTCGCGACGTTGACGAGCTCGTCGGCGACCGCGGACTGGACGTGCTCGTCGCTGGCCAACGGCGCGGCGACCCTGTCGAAGTGGTCGGTGTCCGTCGCCAGACCGTACGCCCACCACGTCCCCAGCGCGACCGCCGGCAGCAGGCACGCGAGCACGAAGCAGAGGACGGCGAGGGTCCGGCGCACGACGGTCGAGTCTACGGCGGACACTGCGGCGGCACGCGTCCGGACGAGGTGCCGTCGGGGTTCCGACAGGTGAGCGTTAGCGCGCGCGATCCGTGGTTAGCCTCGGGATCGAGGCGGCGCCCTCACCCCCCACACGACCGCGCCGCCATCTCACCATGCCTCTGAACCGGACCTTGCTGATCCCGGCGGCGCTGGTCGCTGCCCTCCTGGCCCTGCTGCTCGGCCCAATCGCCGCCTCGGCGAACACCAGCCACGAGGGCTGGCCGCGCATCACCGGCGTCTTGTTGATGAACAAGCAGGATCAGAGCCGCCCGCTCGACGCGCGGCCCGGCCACGACCTGTTCGGGGGCGCCGACCCGTCGTACTCGTGCGACGGCGTGCACAAGAACCGCTCGTGCGCGTCCGGGTCCGGGTCGGTCGCGCGGCGCGGGCACAACGAGCTGCTCGGCGGCCACGGCAACGACACCATCTACGCCGGGCCGCAGGGCGACGTGATCTGGGGCGACTACAAGCCGTCCGGCCAGCCGGCGTCGCAGACCGACCGCCTCACCGGCAGCGGCTCGCGCGACATCATCTTCGCCTCGCACGGGACGAACATCATCCGCGCGGGCGGCGGCAACGACTGGGTCAAGGCGCACTTCGGCCGCGGGATCGTCGACTGCGGCGGCGGGCATGACGTGTTGTACGTGTCGCGGCGCGCGCAGAAGTCCTACAAGATCCGGCACTGCGACGTGATCTCGCACAAGACGCTCGGGCGCTGAGCGCATGGCAGGATGGGGCGATGCCGTCCCCGTCCTCGAAGGCCACCGCCGCCGCCGACCGCGCGTGGCTGGCGGGCGACCCGCCGGCGAGCGAGATCCGCGAGCGGTTCCCGGCCGAGTGGGCGACGGTCCAGAGGGAGCTGACGGCGGTCGTCGACGCGGGCGACGTCGAGGCGATCAAGCGCTACGCGGCGCGGGTGGCCGGCGGCGGCGGAGGTCCGGCGGTCCGCAACGACCGGGAGGCCGTGCGGGTCATGGCGCGCCAGCGGCTGGCGGCCGACGCGCTGCGGCAGATGGGCGTCGCAGCGGCGACGGGCGTCACGGGCGGGAGGCTGCGGTTCGGCCTGGTGTCCGGGTGGATCACGCAGCGGCTGCTGTTCGCGGGCGGCGGGCTGGAGCGCAAGCCGGTGTCGATGAGGGCGTTCCGGTTGTTATGGCCCTTGGTCAGGAACAAGTCGTACTTGATGCCCTTGGTCGAGCCGCGAGGGATCTACTGCTTCTACTCGCGCGAGCTGGTGCGCGGCCTGCGCGAGCTGATCGGCGACCGGGCGCCGTGCGTGGAGATCGCCGCGGGCGACGGGACGCTGTCGCGGTTCCTGCGCTCGGAGGGTGTCGACGTCGTCGCGACCGACGACCACTCCTGGCAGAAGACGCGGCGCGAGCAGGTCGGCGACGTGGTCGTGCAGGATGCCGTGGCCGCGCTGCGCGAGCGGGCGCCGCGGGTGGTGCTGTGCTCGTGGCCGCCGGCCGGGAACCCGTTCGAGGCCGAGGTGTTCCGGACCGCGAGCGTCGAGGTGTACGTGGTGGTCGGGTCGCGGTCGGAGTTCGCGGCGGGCAACTGGGACGCGTATCGCGCGGCGACCGAGACCGGCTGGACGCTGGAGGAGGACGAGGCGCTCGGCGCGCTGGTCCTGCCGCCGCAGATCGCGAGCGCGGTGTGGGTGTTCCGGCGGCGGGCCGATGGGTAGGCGTGGGGCGATGAGCGACTACACCATCATCGATCCGACCGCGGCCGACGACGTCTACGAGGGCAGCGACGTGCCGGGGTCGTTCCGGCCGCTGGGCGAGGCGTGCGAGGCCGAGCAGCTGGCGCTGACGTTGATCCAGGTCCCTGCGCACTCGGACTTCGAGCAGGGGACGGGGCACTTCCACGAGGAGATCGAGGAGGTGTACATCTTGGCCCGGGGCACGCTGACGATGCGCTTCGGCGACGACGTGCAGCGCGTGTCGGCGCCCGCGGTCGTCCGGGTGGCGCCGAGGACGAAGCGCTCGCACCGCAACGAGGGCGACGAGCCCGTCGACATGTACGCCGTCTCCCGCGCGCTCGGCCACGGCGACGCGACGAAGATCGACGACTTCTGGGAGGCATCGCCCGACGCCTCCCAGAAGCGCTGAGTTGTTGTAGCGGTCGCTACTTGACGGTCAGGTCGGCGTGCATGCCGGCCATGTAGTGCCCGCCGACGTTGCAGATCAGGGCGTAGTGGCCCTTCTTGAGGTTCAACGACAGCTTCTTGGACTTGTGGCCCGCGAGCTCGACCTCGCCGACGGAGCCCTTCTCGGAGGCCTTGCCGTTGACGAGCTTCAGCTTGGCGGCCTTGGTGTTCGTCTTGATGACGACCAGCTCGTGCTCCATCCCGGAGCTGTTGCTGACGTTGAACGTCACCTTGCCGTGCGGCACCGACGTCTTGCTCGGCGTGACCTTGAAGTCACTCAACTTGACGTTGTCGCTGACCGCGGCATCCGCGACCGCAGCACCGACACCCAACGCACCGAGCACCGCAAGTCCTGCCACAACACGATTTCTGGAGTTCATGACCGAGACTGACACCGGTCGGCTCCGGATCCTTCCCGACCGATGTCAGGCCGCGGTCAAGCCGTCACTTCAGGGTGGTGGACTTGGTCACCGGCTTGCCGGTGGCCGTGCCCCTCTTGCCGCGGACGGAGACGCGGAGGGTGGTGTGAAGGGATGTGGCGTGGGTGAGGTGCTTGGCCGCTGAGGTGGAGAGCGGCACGGTGACGGAGGTCGGTTGGCCGGCTTGGAGGGTGCCGCCGATGTGGCCGACCTTGACGGGGGCCTTGGGGGTCTTCTTGGTCAAGTGGTAGCGCTTGGCGTCGGCGGGTGAGACGAGGAGGTCGACGCCGAGGGTGCAGGTGCGGGCGCAGGAGAGGACGGCCTTGAAGCCGTCGTGGCGGAGACTCGCCAGGGTGTTCGAGGACGGCGTCACCAGGAGGCCCAGGCCTTGCGCCGTGTTCGTCGTCAGCTGCAGCGACGTCGGCGACGGCACCTGCGACGACGTCCCCAGGCGGATGTAATACGTCTTGCCCTTCAGCGCGTTGAAGGCGACGGTCGCGGCGTAGTCGTCCTCGGTGTAGTCCTGGCCGAGGCGGCGCAGGCGGTTGATGGTGGAGCCGCGCGACTCGAAGACCTGCAGCGTCACGGTCGTCGCCGAGGCCCCGACCGACGCGTTGTAGGCGGTGCTCTCGCTCGGCGTCAGGCGGTACCAGATCGAGCCGGTGTCCTCGCGGTAGGACGGCTCCCCGAGCTCCAGCGAGGCGAAGGCCAGCGAGGCCGGGAACGTCCCGGTCGCGCTCAGCGGCGTCGCGTCGGAGAACGCGTCGTTCAGCGGCGCGGTCTGGGGCGTCAGCCGCAGGTGGAAGTTCCCGCCGTCCGGGAAGCGCACGCCGTCACGCTCGGTCGACACGCGGATCCAGTACAGGGTCGCGGCCCTGGCGCTGAACGAGCGGCGGTCGCCGGGGCAGTCGCGGTAGGAGTTCACCTTCGTCTCGACCACGCCGAAGCCGCCGGGCCCGCCGGTGTAGACGTCGATATGGCTCGTGAAGTTCGCGTCGCAGGTGTCGGCGAGGATCTTGATGTCCCTGTCGGGCCGGTAGGTGAACCAGACGCTGCGGTCGAGCCCGTGGCGGGTGCCGCCGTCGTCGGCGGCGACCAGCGGCGAGGGCTCGTCGGCGTCGAGCGTCGCCTCCACCGTCGTGCCGGACACGAACGCGGGCGCCGCCGGGATCGCCACGGCGGCTCCCGGCGAGTCGTTGCCGGGCGGGAAGGCGAGCGCGGAGGCCGGCAAGGCGGCGGCGAGCGCGACGACGGCAGCGGCGAGGGCGAGGCGGAGAGCGTTCTTGATCATGAGCGGTCCAACGACCAACGGCCCAACCCACCGATCGCTTACGCGCCCCCGCCACCTGTCACGTTCGCGCTGCCCCATCGGTCATCAACACGATGCATCGCGACCCGCCCGTCGGCGAGCTCGCCGACGCGGCGACGCTCGCGCTCCTCCTCGCCCTCGCCGACCTCCCGCCCCACGAGCGCCTCGCGTTCATCCTCCGGCGCGTCTTCGGCCTCCCCGCCGACGAGGTCGCGGCGCTCGTCCCACCACCCCGCGCGGGTGACGCGGCCTCACCCCCGGCGGCGGGACCGTCATGAGCGCCCGGACGCCAATAACACCAGGAGGCCCACATGTCCACGCTCGACGCCGGAATGCAATCCCGCGGTCCCAGCCGCCCCGCCGACCGCGCCTACGACGAGGTCCACGGTCTCGGCTGGCTGCTCTTCGCCGGCATCATGCTGCTCGTCGCCGGCGTGCTGAACATCATCTACGGGATCGCCGCGATCGGCGACTCCAAGTTCTTCGTCGCCGACACCAAGTACATCCTCTCCAACCTCAACACGTGGGGCTGGGTGACGCTGGTCCTCGGCGCGATCCAGGTGATCGCCGCGTTCTCGATCTGGGCCGGCAACCAGTTCGGCCGCTGGTTCGGCATCGCCGCCGCGTCGCTGAGCGCGATCGGCGCGCTGCTGTCGATCCCCGGCTACCCGTTCTGGTCGCTGGCGATCTTCGCGGTCGACATCCTCATCATCTACGGCCTCTCGGCCTACGGCGGGTCGCATCGCAGCATGGTCTGACTTGCGCAACCGTGAGGTTGCATGTTAGCGTGGGCCGCCGATGCGGATCCTCGCGCTGTACGACATCCACGGGAACATCGACGCCCTCGACGCGGTCCTCGCCGATCCCCGGGCGCAGGACCGCGACGCGGTCGTCGTCGGCGGCGACGCGGTCCCGGGCGCGTTCGCCGCCGACGTCCTGGACCGCCTCGACGCGCTCGCCGAGCCCACGCACTGGGTCCGTGGGAACGGCGAGCGCGAGGTCGCGGCCGTCGACCCCGACGGCGCGGCGCCGGACCCGGACGACCTCCCGCTCGTCACCGCGACCCTCAACGCCCGCGCGCTCGACCCCGCGCGCGTGGCGGCACTCGGCGCGCTGCCGCTGACCCTCGAGCTCGACGGCGTCCTGTTCTGCCACGCGACGCCACGCAGCGACGAGGAGATGCTGACCCGCCTCTCCCCTCCGGACCGCTACGACGACGCGCTGGCCGGCGTCGAGCAACCGCTGGTCGTTGCCGGCCACACCCATCAACAACACGACCACACGACGAGCGCCGGCGTCCGCTTCGTCAACGCCGGCAGCGTCGGCCTGCCCTACGAGGGCGACGGCGCGGCCCGCTGGTTGTTGGTGGACAACGGCGAGCCCCGCCTCATGTCCACCACCTACGACCACGCCGCCGCGGGCGCCCGCATCCTGGCCTCCGGCTGGCCGGACACCGACTCGACCGCGGCGGCGATGACACAGCTGGTCGAAGCGCTCGAGATCACCGAGCTCTTCGAGTCTCGTACCACCTAGCGACGCTATGCCACCGGTGCGGTGGTCCAGCGGGCGCGGTTGGCGCGGCCCCAGCGGGCTTCGTCGGCGTAGCGGAGGAGGGTGGTGAAGTAGGTCTCGAGGGGTGGTGGGATGAAGCCGAGGCGGGAGGAGGCGTCGGTGCGGAAGACGCCGGGGACGCGGAAGTAGGGCAGGAACGCCCCGGCGCGCTGCTCGACCTCGGGCGCCGAGCCGGGCGTGACGAAGTCCGGGAGCGGAGCGTCGAAGGCCGATGCGGCGAGCTCGGTGAGGCGGCGGGCGGTCGGCGCGTCATCGCCGGCCACGACGTGGAAGGTCCCGGTGACCGGATCCGCGGTCGCCAGGGTCAGGAGCGCGTCGGCGACGGTGTCGACCGGCACGATGTCCACGCGCGCCTCCGGCGTCCCCGGCACGACCGGGAACAGCCCGCGCGCGAACGCCCGCAGCGGCCAGTAGATGACGTTGAACGCCGGCGTCCACCCCGTCCGGGAGTCCCCGACGACGATCGACGGCCGCAGGATCGACGTGCCCGGCAGGCCGGCGGCCAGCACGTCCTGCTCGGCCATCAACTTGGTCTGCTCGTACGTGTTGCGCGGCCGCTGGCCGACGTCGCCCTCGGACTCGCGGTACGGCCCGGGCCGGTCGCCGGCGACGTAGGCGGTGCTGACGTGCACGAAGCGCTCGAGCTCCGGAGCGCGCGCCGCCAGGTCGAGCATCGCGCGGGTGCCGCCGACGTTGATCGCCCACGCCTCGTCGTAGGGCAGCGTGAACTGCACCGACGCCGCGCAGTGCACGACCGCGTCGATCTGCGCAGCAAGGGCATCAACATCGCGCGGCGGCAGCCCGAGCCCCGGCCGGTCCAGGTGCGCGGCGACCGCCCGGACCCGCGGGACCGCGGCGCTCAGCGCCTCCGGCGGCAGCAGCGTCGCCAGCGTGCGCGCGACGCGCGTCGTGGCCGCCGCGTCGTCGTCGGCGCGGACCAGCACTATGATGTCGCGGTCGGTCTCCTCGACCAACCGCACCAACAACTCGCCGCCGAGGAAGCCGGTCGCGCCGGTGAGGAGGAGCACCTCCCGAGCCTGGCGGGTCCCGCCCCGGTCCGCGCGCGAACCCGCCATCCGGGGGGAGGCGACCCCCACCGCCGGGCGTGAGGCCTGCGCAGCTTCAGCCCAGGATGCCCAGCCGCTGCGCGCGCAGCACCGCGTCGGCGCGGTTGCGCGCCTCCAACTTCTTGTACAACGCGCTCGCGTGCTCCTTGACCGTGTGCGGGGACAGGTGCAGCGCCGCCGCGATCTCGCGGTTCGTGGCCCCGGTCGCGACGAGCTGCAGGACCTCCTGCTCGCGCGGCGTCAGCCCCGGCCCCTTCGCGGCGCCGTTGGCCGCGGCGTCGTCCTCGGGCTCGAACATCGACATGCCCAGCCCGACCATCCGGACCGCGCGCGCGATGTCGACCGCCGGCCAGTCCTTCGGGACGAACCCCGTCGCGCCGCACGCGCGCGCCGCCTCGGCCGAGATCCGCCCGGCGCCGGAGATCAGCAGGACCTTGACGCCGCGCCGGGCGAGGTGCAGCTGCTCGCAGATCTCCGGGCCCGACTCCTCGCCGACGAACAGGTCGACCAGCGCGACGTCCGGCTCGTAGCGCCGCGCGAGCGCGATCGCCTCCTCGCCGTTGCGCGCCGACAGCGTCTTCTCGACCCACGGCAGCTCGGACAACATCACCCGGAAGCCCCAGTGGACGACGTCGTGGTCGTCGACGACCAAGACCTTCAACTTGCGCGCGTCGCCGCTCATGACGCGACCGGCACCGCCAGCCGGACCTGCCAGCGCCCGTTCGGCCGCGGCCCGAACTCGACGACGCCGCCGACGTGGATCGCCTCCAGCGCCGCCAGCCGCAGCCCCATCCCGGGCGCGCCCGGCGCGGTGCGCGACCCGGTCACGCCGTCGTTCCAGACCTCCAGCACGAAGACGCCGTTCTCGGTCCTCGCCTGGACCGCGATCTCGGACGCGACCGCGTGCTTGCGCACGTTGCGGACCGCCTCGGTCAGGACCGACTGCGCCAGCGGCTCCAGGTCGACGGGCACCTCCGGGATGTCGCCCTGGACGTGCAGCCCGAGGTCGGCGTGCGCGACGGTCAGCCGCTTGAGCTCGGCGGCCAGCGTCGTCCCGGTCTCGCGCGCGCGACGGCCCAAAGGCCGCTGCAGCGCGCTGCGCAGCTCGCTCAGAGCGGTCTGGATCTCGTCCGCCGCGCGCAGCCGCGCGTCGTCGCCCAGCGGCCGCGTCATCACGAGCGACACGCCGAACAGCCGCTGGATCACGCGGTCGTGGATCTCGCGCGCGAGGTCGATCCGGTCCTCCAGCTGGCGCGCGCGCTCGCCGTGGAACGTCGCGATCCGCGCCATCGCGGCCAGCGCCAGCGTCTTGCCGAGCGTCCACAGCAGGTCGCGCGTCGCGTCGTCGAGCGGCAGCGCGCTCGGCGCCGGCTCGACCAGCATGACGCCCGGCCAGCGCCCCGCCGCCGCGATCGGGACGTAGACCAGCGCGCTCTCGCCGAGCAGCGGCAGGAACTCCGGCGCGATGAACTGCTCCTCGCCCGGGAGCACCTCGATCACGCGGTCCTCGGCCAGCGCGGTCGCCGCCAGCGGCGCGACCTCGACCGAGATGTGCGCGTCGGTGAACGCCGCCGGGTCGACGCCGTGCGCGCCCGCCACCCGCACGAGCCGCGACGCGTCGTCGTAGCGGAAGATGATCGCCCGCCGCATGTCGGCCAGGCGGCAGACCGCCTCGGCGAGGTGCGAGTAGAAGTGCTCCTCCGCGTCCGCGTCGGCCGGTCCCGAGAGCACCTCGACGAGCAGCTCGAGGGCGGGAATCGCCCCGCGGGCCTGCGACGGGTGCGTTCCGGATCCGGCGGGCTCCACCTCCGCATCGTGCCGCAGGCGGGGAGCGGAAGCGCGCCACACCCCCCGTTTGGGGGTCTGCCGGTCAGGCGCGCTCGCGCTCGGCGACGGCTCGCGCGATCTGCGCCCGCGAGGTCACGCCGAGCTTGGGGAACATCCGGTAGAGGTGCGACGCGATCGTGCGGTGCGAGACGTACAGGCGCTGCCCGATCTCCTTGTTCGACAGGCCCTGAGCGACCATCTGGGCGACCTGGACCTCCTGCGGCGTCAGCTCGTCCCAGGCCTCGGGCGCGCGCCGCGTGGAGTCCTCGCCGGCCGCCGCCAGCTCGACGCGCGCGCGGTCGGCCCAGCCGGACGCGCCGAGGCGGTCGAACGCGTCGCGGGCCGCGCGCAGCGGCGCGCGCGAGTCGACGACGCGCCGCTGGCGGCGCAGCCAGGCACCGTAGGAGAGCCGGATCCGCGCGCTGTCGAACGGCCACACGCCCAGCGCCGGATCGAGCGCCTCCTCGAAGCGCGCCTCGGCGACCTCCGGCTCGGCGAGCAGCGCGCGGGCGTGGCGCAGCGAGATCGCGACGCCGCTGCTCAGCGCGCGCCCCGCGGCGCGCTCCTCCAGCGCGGCGACCTCGGCGCGCGCCGCGTCGTCGTGCCCGCTGAGCACCGCGTACTCGGTCAGCGCGCCGGTCGCCCAGACCGCCTGCATGCGCTGGTGGACGGGCTCGCCGGGCCGGAAGACGCGGATCAGGATGTCGAACGCGTCGCCCGAGCGCCCGTCGCCCGCGGCCGCGAACGCGCGCCCGACCTCGATCGTCGACAGCGTCACGTGGTTGCCGGTGTCGAGCGCCAGCGCCTCGGCGTCGGCGGCCAGCGCGGCGGCGCGCTCGAGGTCGCCGCGCAGCGCGGCCAGCGCCGCCAGCGCGCTGAGCACGTCGGCCCGGACCAGCGGCTGGCGCGTCTCGTGCGTCAGCCGGACCGCCTCGGTCCCCGCCGTCGCGCACACGTCCCAGTGCCCGATCCGCAGCGTCGCCCACGCCTGGATCCGCAGCGCCTGCGTCAGCGTCGTCAGCCGCCCCTCCGCGCGCAGCCCGTCGACCGCCGCCCCGCACAGCCGCGCCGCGACGTGGAACTCGCCGACGCACGACGCCGCGTGGCCGAGCAGGTGCAGGCCGACCGGGTCGGCGGTCGCGACGAGCTCCGGGTCGCTGACCGACGCCAGGACCGTCGCCGCTTGGTCCAGCGGCGCCGCGTAGGCGCGCGCGACGACGCCGCGCGGGTCGAAGGCATCTCCTACAACTCGCTCCACCGCCTCGACGACCCGGGCCTCGCGCGCGCCGCCGAAGTCGACGATCCAGCACCGGAACGCCGCCTGCACCAGGAACTGGCGCGCGAGGTCGTCGAGCCCGCCGGACTGCGCGGTGTCGGCCAGTTCTATGAGTTGGTCGACGCGCTCGCCCGCGCTCGACATGTCGTAGTCGACGGCCTCCCGGACCGCTTCCAGCCGCAGCCGGTCGCTGCCGGTCAGCTCGAGTGCGCCGACCGCCGCCTCGACGCGCCGGATCGCCGCGACCTGCCCGATCTCCGCCGCCAGCTCGGCGGCGTGCAGGAGCCGCTGGGTGCGCCGCTCGCCCGCGACGCTGAAGTCCGCTGCGCGCTCCAGGGCGCTGACCGCGTCGGCGATCGCGCCCCTGCGCTGCGCGCGCCGCGCGACCGCCTGGAGGTCGGCGGCGACCGACTCGTCGGCGCCGAGCGTCGCGTTGGCGCGATGCCAGGCGCGGCGGTCCGGGTCCTCGCCGGCGACCGCCGCCAGCGCCGCGTGCGCCGCCATGCGCCGGTCGACCGGCGCGGCCCGCGCGACCGCCGAGCGCACCAGCGGATGACGGAAGCGCACCCGCCCGGCGGCGTCGCGCTCGATCAGCCCGGCGGCGACCGCGGGCGCGAGGTCGTCGCCGCCGGCGGCCGCGCGGGCCGCCACGGCGTCCATGTCGCCGGCCAGCGCGGCGAGCAGGACCGCGGTCCCGGTCGCCTCGGGCAGCTCGCCGAGCCGGTCGGCGAACGCGCGCTCCAGGCGATCCGTCATCGGCAGCTCCTCACCGGCGGCCCAGGCGCCGCCGGCCAGCAGCGCGCGCGGCAGCTCGACCAAGGCCAAGGGGTTGCCCTGCGCCGCCGCCAGGACCGCCGCGCGCCGCGCCGGGTCGAGCGCGCCGCCGCCGCTGCGGTCAAGCAGCGCCGCGGCGGCGTCGCCGTCCAGCGGCGCCGGCTCCAGCACGGCCGCGACCGCCTCGGCGATCGGCTCGTCGTCCTCCCCCGGCCGCGCGCTGGCCAGCAGGAACACCGCGTCGGCCGCGACGCGCCGCGCCACGAAGGCCAGCACCGCCGCCGACGAGCGGTCCAGCCAGTGCGTGTCTTCGACAACGACAACAACGGGCGAGACGGCCGCGATCTCGGTCAGCAGGTTCAGCACCGCGAGCGCGAGCCGGTAGATCTCCGGCACCGAGACCTCCGCCAGCCCGAACGCGCCGAGCAGCGCGTCGCGCTCGCCCGCGGGCAGCGCGCCGACCTCGCCGAGGACCGGCAGCAGCAGCCGGTGCAGCGCGGCGAGCGGCAGCAGCGCCTCGCCTTGGGCGCCCTCGACGCGCAGCACACGCCACCCGCGTGCCGCGGCGTCCTCGGCCGCCGCGGCGACCAGCGCCGACTTCCCGATCCCCGCGTCGCCGCGCACGAGCAGCGAGGAGCCGCCGGCCGGGACCGCGTCGAGCAGCGCGCCGAGCCGCGCCAGCTCGTCCGTGCGCCCGATCAGCCCCGTCGTGTCGGCCATGACGGGCCCCACCCAACCACATCTCCTACGGGAAGTCGCGATAGCCCGCGGCGACCCACGGCGGCGGCGTGCCCTCCGCCACCCCGCGCCAGCCGCGCGCCAGCGCGACCTCGCAGGCGGCGGCGATCAGCCCGTCCAGGCCCGGCGCCGCGACGCCCGCGCGCCACACGAGGTGCCAGGCGACGCACGGCTGCTCCGGGCCCAGCGGCCGGACGCGCAGGCTGCGCGCCGCGCCGTCCGGCAGCGTGGACGACGGCACCAGCACGCGCGCGCCCGCGGCCCGGCGCAGCAGCGCCGCCAGCTCGCGGCCCGAGCCGATCGGGACCTCGACGCGCTCCACGACGCACCCCGGCCGCCGCGCGGCCAGCTCCGCGACGAGCAGGTCGTAGACCGGCCACGCCGCGCCGTACTCGGCGACGAGCAGCGGGATCCCGTCGTCGGGATCGACCACATCAACATCGTCGTGAGCGAGACCACCGACGACGACGAGCGGGTCCAGCCGCAGCGGCAGCGCCTCCAGCTCGTCCGGGATCGCGCCCCGGACCGGACAGACCGCGAGGTCGAGGCGGTGGTCGGCCAGCTCGCGCAGCTGCTGGTCGCCGGAGGCGACGTGCTCGGCCAACGCCGCGCCGTCGGCGCCGTCGCGCGCGGCGGCGTGGTCGAGGATCGCCGACAGCGTGTCGGCGTTGGCGACGTGCGCGACGCGCAGGACGTCGCGGTCGGCCAGCGCCAGCGCGTCGAAGCGGTCGACCGCGCGCAGCACCCTGCGCGCGCTCGCCACCAGCCGCGCGCCCGCCGGGGTCAGCGCGACCGTCCGCGTCCCGCGCTCCAGCAGCGGCTCGCGCGCGCCGGCCTCCAGCTCGCGCACCGCCCGCGACAGCGCGCGCGGCGTGACGTCCAGCGCCTCGGCCGCCCTGCGCACGTCGCCGTGGTCGGCGAGCACGACGAACTGCGCGAGCAGCCGCGGGCGCAGCTCTACGCCGCCAGCGCCGTCCATCCGCCGTCCGCCTCCGGGATCCAGGGCTCGCCGGGCAGCGCGGTCGTGTCGAGCCACCCGCGCGTGGCCGCGACCTCGGTCGCGACCTCCACGAACCGCCGCACCGGCGCCGGCGCGCTGCGGCGCCAGACCAGCGTCCAGGCGTAGTAGGCCTGCAGCGGCAGCGCGCCGACGAGCGGGCACGGCGCGTCGAGCCGGACGCCGCGCGAGCGCAGCGTCACGTAGGCGTGCGCGCCCGCGCGGCGCATGGCATAGGCCTCGGTCCCGGACCCGGTGGCGACCGGGACGCGCCGGATCGTCACGCCCGCCGCCGCCTCGTAGGCGCCGACGAACGCGCCGAAGTCGTCGGCCGCGGCCGGGTCGTGGGCGACCGCGACGGTCCGGCGGCGCAGGTCGACCGGGCGGTCGAGCGCCGGGTCGCGCCCGATCACGCCGACCATCAGCGGATCGAGGCGTACAACATGCGAGCGCAGCGCCGGGTCCTCGCCGAGCGGCCCGCGGCAGAACGCGACGTCCAGGCGCCCGTCGCGCAGCGCGGCGAGCTGGTCGCTCGGCCCGAGCGTCGTCTCGCGCACCGGCGTCGCGGGCGCGCCCTGGGCGTACGCGTCGAGCAGGACCGCGACCGTGTCGGTGAACGGCAGGTGCGCGACGCGCAGCGTGTCGTGGGCGGCCGCGAGGTCCTCAGAGAGCGCGCCGAGCGAGGCGAGCACCTCGCGTGCGGCGGGCAGCAGGATCGCGGCGCTCGGCGTCAGCGCGACGGTCCGGGTGGTCCGGACGAACAGCTGGCGGCCGAGCAGGAGCTCGAGCTGCTTGATCGAGCGCGACAGCGCGGGCTGGGCGACGAACAGGCGGTCGGCCGCGCGACCGAAGTGCAGCTCCTCGCCGAGCGTGACGAAGCAGCGCAGCAGACGCGGGGAGACGTCGATCAGGCTCTGGGGGGACCGGCGCCGGGAGGGCGGCGCCAGCGAGGTCACGGTCATGGCCCGAACCTACGCCCGTGCCGGAGCGCGGGCGTACGCAACATGACTGCATGCGCGACCTAGGTCATGACTGCGTCAGCGCACCTGCAGCGCCAGCTTGCCGGTCGTGCCGCCGCGCTCCTTGGCGGCGATCGCGGCCGGCGCCTGCTCGTCCAGGTCGCAGGTCGCGCCGACGACCGCGCGCAGCTCGCCCGCGTCGATCCGGGCGGTCAGCTCGTCCAGGCCCGCGCGGTCGGGCTCGACCACGAAGTACTTCGCGGCGACGCCGCGGCGCGCGGCCTCCTGGGCGTCCGGCGGCTCGGCGATCGAGACGACCGCGCCGCCCGGCTCGACCAGCGGCCAGGACCGCTCCAGCAGCGCGCCGCCGACGAGGTCGAGCACGAGCGCGACCTGACCCGGGTCGCCGAACGTCGCGTCGGCCGCGTCGGCGAAGACGTCGGCGCCGAGCGCGGTCACCAGCTCCGCGGCGTCCGGCCGGCCGGTCGCGACCACCCGCGCGCCCGCGAGGTGCGCGAGCTGGACGGCGAGCGTCCCGACGCCGCCGCCCGCGCCGTGGATCAGGACCGTCTGGCCGGGCCGCAGCGCGCCGTGGCGGAACAGGCCCTGCCACGCGGTCAGCCCCGCGAGCGGGATCGTCGCGGCCGCGACGTGGTCCAGCGACGCCGGCTTGCGCGCGACGTTGCGCGCCTCGACCGCCACGTAGTCGGCCGCGGCGCCGTCGCGGTACCAGTCGGTCAACCCGTAGACCTCGTCGCCGACGCAGAGCCCGGCGGCGCCGAACCCGAGCGCCTCGACCACGCCGGAGACCTCGTGGCAGGGCACGACCGGGCGGCGGTCGTGGCCGGAGCGGTCGACCCAGGTCGACGGCCAGTCCAGCTCGCCGGGCGTGAACGACGCGGCGTGGACGGCGATCAGGACGTCCCCGGTCGTCGTGGGCGGGACCGGCGCCCGGTCTTCGTACCGCAGCTGCTCAGGGCCCCCGTGCTCGTGCAGGCGCAGTGCGCGCATCGCATCTCCCATGGCCAGCACGCTATGCGCCGAACGCGGGCGCGCCAATGCCGTTCCCGTGCCACTGATGCCGGTTCGCGCGGGTTCCTTTGCCGCGCGCGCGAAAGCGTTTACGGTGGCGCCGTGCCCCACCGCCTGCACGGACGTGACGCGGAGCGCGCCGCGATCGCGGGGCGCCTCGCCGCGCTGGTGGACGGCGGCGGCGTGATCCTCGCCGACGGCAGCGCGGGCCTGGGCAAGACGCGGCTGCTCGCCGAGGCGCGGGAGCTGGCGTCCGACGCGGGCGCGACGGTCGCCGCCGCGGGCGCCGAGCCGCGCGACCGGCTCGTCCCGCTCGGCGTGCTGCGTGCCGCGCTCGGCGCGCCCGGCGCGGGCGACGACCTCACGGGCGACCCCGCCGCGCAGCGCCTGCAGATCATCCGCGACGCCGAGCACCGCCTGCGCGAGGCCGCCGCCGCGGCGCCCGCGGTCGTGCTGCTCGACGACCTCCAATGGGCCGACGCGGGCACGATCGCCGGCCTGCGCTTCCTGACCTCGCGCCTGGCCGCCGCGCCGGTCCTGTGGCTGCTGGCCTTCCGCCCCGGCGAGGCGTCGCCGGAGCTGCGCGCCGCCGCCACCGCGTGGGAGGCCGCGGGCGCGCCGCGCCTGACGCTCGAGCCGCTGGCCGAGACCGCGGTCGCCGCCGCGCTGGCCGAGCTGGCGGGCGCGCCGCCGGGACCGGAGCTGCTGACGCTCGCCCGCCGCGCGCAGGGCTCGCCGTTCCTGCTCGTCGAGCTGCTGCGCGGCCTCCAGGAGGAGCGCGCGATCCGGATCGCCGACGGCGTCGCCGAGGTCGCGGCGCCGCGCCTGCCCGCCCGGATCCGCGAGACGATGCGCGTCCGCCTGCGCCGCCTCGGCCCCGCGTCGCGCGACGTCGCCCGCGCCGCCGCCGTGCTCGGCCGCTCGTGCTCGTTCGCGCAGCTGTCGGCGATGCTCGACCTCGCGCCGTCGGTCCTGCTCGGCCCGGTCGACGCGGTCATCGCCGCCGACCTGCTGACCAGCGACGGCGCCGCGCTGTCGTTCCGCCACGACCTGCTGCGCCAGGCGGTCCTCGACACGATCCCGGCGGCCGAGCGCCGCGCGCTGCTGCGCCACGCCGCCGACGTGCTGCTGACCGCGGGCGGGACGCCGTCCGACGTCGCCGCCGCGCTCGTCGCCTCCGCCGACGCGGGCGACCGCGACGCCGCCGCGACGCTGCTGACCGCCGCCAGGACGCTGGGCCCCGCCGACCCCGCGGCGGCCGCCCGCGTCGGGCGCCGCGCGCTGGAGCTGATCGACGCCACCGACCCGCTGCGCGCGCCGCTGGTCGCCGAGACCGCGCTGCTGCTGCACGCCGCGGGCCACGACCGCGAGGCGCTCGCGTTCGCCGAGCAGGCGCTCCAGGACGAGGACCTGACCGCCGAGCAGGAGGGCGAGATCCTGCTGCGCGTCGCCGAGATGTTGGGGTTGTCGGCCGACGTCCGGACCGCCCACGGCCGCCGCGCGCTCGCGCTGCCCGGGCTGTCGCCGGGGCTGGCCGCGCGCCACCGCGTCCGGCTGCTCGCCAACCTCGCCGTCTCCGGCGACCACGCGGAGGCGCGCGCGGTCGCCGAGACGATCCGCGTCCAGGACGGCCCGCCGACCGGGGCGCGCGTCCGGGCGCTCGCGCTGCTGGCGTGCGCCGAGGGCGACCTGCGCAAGACGCTCGTGCTCTGCGACGAGGCCGAGCGGCTCGCGCACGAGGCCGACGACGACGACCAGCGCGTCCTGGACGAGATCGGCCTGATGCGCGGCGACGCGCTCGCCGCGCTGGGCGAGGTCGGCGCCGCGCTGGAGCTCGCCGAGCGCGCGGCCGCGGGCGCGCGGATCACCCGCCAGGCGTGGGCGGAGCGGATGTGGGACAGCGTCCGCGGGCGCCAGCTGCTCGTGCTCGGCCGCCTCGACGAGGCCCACACGGTCCTGCAGCGCGTGATCGACGCCGGCCCGCTCGGCGCGACCGGCGACGGCGCGGCGCTCGTCGCCTACCTGCGCGTCGTGACGCACCTCGGCGACGCCGCGGGGCGCGAGCGCGCGCTGGCGCTGGCCGACGACCTGCTGCGCGAGGGCTCGCGCGGCGTCCGCCACCACGTCGGCTGGATGCTCACGCTCGACGCGTTCTTCCGCGGCGACCGCGAGGGCATGCGCCGCGGCGCGGCGGCCGGCGTGCCGCGCTTCCCGTCCGAGCCGGGCGATGCTCCGCGGCTGGCCCGCGTCGCCGCCGCGCTCGGCGACCCGGCGCTGATGGACCAAGCTGTAGGCCTTGCCCGGGAGCGCGCGGCGTGCGCCCCGCACACGCCGGTCCTCTGGGGCAGCAAGACGCACACCGAGGCGATCGCCAGCGGCGACGCCGCGGCGATGGCCGCGGCCGCCGAGCACCTGCTGGCCGCGGGCGCGCCGCTGGCGGCGGCGATCGCCCACGAGGACCGCGCGGCCGCGGTGACCGACCGGGACGCCCGGATCGCCGCGCTCGACGCCGCGCTGCAGGCCTACGCGAGCGCGGGCGCCGTCGCCGACCTCGCGCGCGTGCGCGCCCGCCTGAGGGACCTCGGCGAGCGCCGCCGCGTGACGGCGGGACCCGCGACCGGCGACGCCGCCGCGCTCGCGCCCGCCGCAGGCTGGGGCGCGCTGACCGAGGCCCAGCGCGCGGTCGCCGCGCTCGCCGCGGCCGGCCTCACCAACCGCCAGGTCGGCGAGCGCCTGCACCTCTCCCCCAACACCGTCGGCTCGCACCTGCGCGAGGCCTACAACAAGCTCGGCGTCCACTCCCGCGTCGAGCTGATGCGCGCCCACCAGGACGCCCTGCACCACGCATGACGACCGGCCGCCCGGCCCACGCCCTGCCGCTGCGCGGGCGCGACCGCGAGCGCGCGCTGCTGGGCGAGGCGATCGCCGGCGCCCGCGAGCGCGCGACCGTCGCGCTCGTCGTCGGCGCCGCCGGGATCGGCAAGACGCGGCTGCTCGACGAGGCGGTCGCGATCGCCGGCCGCGCCGGGTTCGGCGCGGTGCGCGGCGCGACCCAGCCCGACGAGCAGATCCTGCCGGTCGCCCCGCTGCTCGACGCGCTCGGCCCGGACCCGGAGCTGGACACGCTGGCCCTCGGCGGCGACCGCGACGCGCTGCTCGCCGCGCTGGAGCAGCGGCTGGAGGCGCGGGCGCTGGAGGCGCCGTTGTTGGTGGTCATCGACGACCTCCAGTGGGCCGACCCGCCGACGCTCGACGCGCTGCGCGCGCTGACCGCCGCGCTGGCCGACCTCCCCGTCGCCTGGATCCTCGCGCGCCGCCCGCCGAGCGGCGAGCCGTCGGCCACCGCGCTGGGCGCGTTGATGGAGGACCTGACCGCGGGCGGCGCCGTGCCCTGCGCGCTGGGTGCGTTGGACGCGGCGGCGGTCGCCGCGGTCGTCGGCGACCTCGCGGGCGCGCCGCCGGACGCCGCGCTGCAGGCGCTCGCGGCGCGCGCGCACGGCCAGCCGTTCGCGCTCGTCGAGTTGTTGATGGGGTTGGTCGAGGACGGCGCGCTGCACGTCCAGGACGGCGTCGCGCACGCCGAGCGCGGCGAGCTGCCCGCGCGCGTGCGCGAGTCGATGCGCGAGCGCCTCGCGCGGCTGCCGCCGCTGGCGCGCTCGACCGCCGGCGTCGCCGCGGCCCTCGGCCGCACCACGACGCTGCCGCTGTTGTCCACCATGTTGGAGGCCGCGCCGGGCGACGTGCGCGAAGCCGCCGACGCGCTCGCCGCCGCCGGCCTGGTCCGCCGCGACGGCGACACGGTGGCCTTCGACCACGACCTCGTCCGCGAGGCCGTGCTCGGCACGCTGCCGGCCACGGCGCTCGGCGCGCTGCGCCGCCAGGCCGCCGACGTCCTGCTCGCCGCCGGCGCGTCGCCGCTGAGCGTCGCGCCGCTGCTGACCGCCTCGGCCCGGCCCGGCGACCACGCCGCGGCCGCGACGCTGCTGGACGCCGGGCGCGCGCTGGGTGCCACCGACGCGCCGACCGCCGCGGACCTCCTGCTCCACGCCTTCGGCCTGACCGAGCGCGGTGACCCGCTGCGCGGCGCGCTGATCGCCGAGACCGCGCTGCACCTGCACACGGCCGACCGCGCCGAGGAGGGCCGCGCGTTCGCCGACGCCTACCTCGAGGAGCTCGCGCCGCTGGAGCAGGCGCGCGTCCTGGAGCAGGTCGCCAACATGTACATCTTGAGCGCGTCGGTCCGCGTCGCCGCCTCGCGCCGGGCGCTGGAGCTCTTGGAGGACGTGATCGCGACCGACCCGGCGGCCGCGGCCAGCGCGGCGACCCACCGCGCGCTGCTGGCCGGCAACCTCGTCGGCGGCGGCTGGTTCGCGGCCGCCGACGCCGAGATGGCCGCGGCCGAGCAGGCCGCCGCCGCGCTCCCCGCAGACCCCGCCGTGCAGGGCGCTATGACCGTCGCCCGCCTCTTCCACGCGATGCCGAACGCCCGCTACGGGGAGCTCGTGGCGGGCGGCCTGGCGCTGGGCGACGCGTCCGGCCCGCTCGGCAAGCTGCAGACGACCGTCGGCTACCACGGCCTCGGCGACGTCGACGCCGCGGTCGCGACCATGGAGTCGGCCCTGGCCGCGGCGCGCGAGGCCGGCGAGCTGTGGGCGGTCCGGATGTGCGAGGAGACGCTCGGCGTCGCGCTGACCATCGGCGGCCGCCTGGAGGAAGCGCTGGCGTTGTTGGAGGGGTTGGTCACCGCCGGGCCGTCGAGGCTGCTGCACAACGTCTCGGAGGCGAGCGCAGCGGCAGCGGTCGCCCAGGCGGCGCTGTGGCGCTCCGACACGCGCCTGAGCGCGCAGTGCGCGGCGCTGGCCGAGACGGGCCTGCAGGCCGACACGCCGGAGGTCCGGCGCCACTGCGCCTGGATCCTGGCCCAGCAGGCGTTCGTGACCGAGGGCGCCGAGCACGGTCGCGCCGTGTTGTTGAAGGCCTTGGGCGACGACCGCGCCGAGACGGCCCTGCCGCGCTTCCCGCGCGCGCCGCACGACCCGGTGATCCTCGCGCGCCTGGCGGCGGGCGCCGACGACCCGGAGCTGGCCGCCGAGGCGCTGCGCACCGCGCGCGAGGCGGCGCAGCGCAACCCGGGCGCGCACTTCCTCGCCGGCCTGGCCGCGCACGCCGAGGCGCTGGTCCTGCCGTCCGCCGAGGACCCGGACGGCGCGCGCCGCGCCGCGCTGCTGGAGACCGCGGTGGCCGAGCTGACCGCGCACGGCCAGTGCGCCCACCGGCTCGGCTCGGCGCAGGAGGACCTCGCGCAGCTGCGCGACGGCGACGAGACCGTCGCGTTGTTGATGTCCTCGCTCGACGCCTACATGTCGTGCGGCGCCGAGTGGCACGCCGCACGCGTGCGCGGCCGCCTGCGCGAGCACGGCGTCCGGCTCGGCGGCAGCGCCGAGCGCGACCGGCCGCCGGCGGGCTGGGACTCGCTGACCGAAGCGGAACGCCGTGTGGTCGGGCTCGTCAACGAGGGCCTGACCAACCGCCAGGCCGCCGAGCGCCTGTTCGTCTCACCGCACACGGTCAGCACCCACCTGCGCCACGTCTTCGCCAAGCTCGGCGTCAGCTCACGCCGGGAGCTGGTCGCCCGGTCGCTGCAGGCCGGCGGCTGACCGCCGCGCGCTCCAGCACGCCCGGCAGCTGCGTGCGCGACGTGATCCCGAGCTTCGGGAACACGCGGTACAGGTGCGATCCGACCGTGCGGTGCGACAGGTAGAGCCGCTGCCCGATCTCGCGGTTGCTCAGGCCCTCGGCGGCGAGCTGCGCGATCTCCAGCTCCTGCGGCGACAGCGTGTCGCGCGCCGGCACCGTGCGCGGCGCCATCTCGCCGCCCGCGGCGCGCAGCTCCTGGCGCGCGCGCTCGGCCCACGTCGCGGTGTGCGACGCGTCGAAGCCGTGGCGCGCGTCGCGCAGCGGCTCGCGCGACTCGACCAGGCGGCGGCGCCGGCGCAGCCACATCCCGTGCGCGAGCAGCAGCCGCGCGCGCTCGAACGGGCGCGTCGCCCACGGCTCGTCCAAGGCCATCATGAACGCGGCTTCGGCCTCGACCTCGCCCTCGGCCAGGACCGGCACCGCGTAGCGCAGGCCCATCTGGACGCCGACCGCCGGCGTCGCCCGCGCCAGGTCGCGCAGCCCATCGACGATCGCGCGCGCCTCCGCCTGCCGGCCGCAGCCGGCGGCCGCGTCGGCGAGCACCGCGACGCCCATGTACTGGTCGCGCAGGTGGTAGCTGGCATCGTCGGGGTCGAACATCCGCGCGACGATCGCGTAGGCCTCCTCGTGCTCGCCGGCGCTCAGCGCGGTCAGCGCGCGCGCCGCGCGCAGCCAGCCGAGGACCGCGCCGGAGCCGGTCCTGCCCAGGATCAGCTCGGCCTCGTCGTGCAGCGCCTCGGCCTCCGCGCGCTCGCCGCGCAGCCCGGCCAGCGCCGCCAGCGCACCGGTCGCGCCCGACCGCCAGATCGGCTGGTCGGTCTCGGCCGCCAGCCGGACGCCCTCGCTCGCGCTCGTGCTCGCGACGGCCCAGTCGCCCATCTGGATCGCGCCGATCGCGCGCATCACCGACGCCTGGGCCAGCAGTCCGAGGCGGCCCTGCTCGCGCAGCCCGTCCGACGCGCCCGCCAGCAGCCGCAGCGACGCCTCGTAGTCGCCGAGCGCGTGCGCGGCCGTGCCGTGCTGGAACGCGGCCAGCGGGTCGCGCGCGACCAGCGGCACGGCGGCGCGGATCGCCGCCATCACCTCGGCGGCGCGCGTCAGCGGCTCGGCCATCGCGATCGCCGCCAGGCGGCGCGGGTCTGCGGCGGCGACGCCGACCGCCTCGGCCGCGGCGACGACCTTGCGCCGGACGGCCGGGACCGAGCCGCCCCACCAGCAGCGCAGCGCGGCGCCGCCGAGCAGGTGCAGCGCGAGGTCGGGGTCGTCCTCGCGCGCGGCGCGCTGAGCAAGTGCGACAAGATGCAGGACGCGTGGCGCGTCGCCCTGGTCGTGGCCCGCGCCGTCGTGGAAGATCTCCGACAGCCACGCGACGCGCGCCTCGTCGTGGTCGCTCAGCGCCAGCCGCTCGGCCTGGGCGACGAGCGCCCGGACCATCTCGGCGCGGCCCAGCTCGAACGCCAGCTCGGCCGCGGCGAGGATCCGCCGCACGCGTGGGACGTCGGCCTCGCTCAGCTCGGCCGCGCGGGCCAGCGCGGTCGCGGCCTGCAGGATCGCGCCGCGGCGCAGCGCGCGCTGCGCGAGCGCCTCGACGTCGGCGGCGACCGCCTCGTCGGGCCCGGTCGCCGCAGCGCTGCGGTGCCACGCGCGGCGGTCCGGCTGGCCGTCGAGCAGCGCGGTCAGCGCGGCGTGCGCGGCCTGGCGGCGCGCGACCGGCGCGGCCTGGTAGATCGCCGAGCGCACGAGCGGGTGGCGGAACCTCAGCGTCGTGCCCTCCAGCCGGACGAGGCCCGCGTCGATCGCGGGCTGCAGCGCGGCGACCGTGACGACCCGGCGCTCCGCGGGCGCCTCGTCGCGGAGCAGCGCGTCGGCGGCGGTGAGCACGTCGGCCAGCGGCGCGGCCGCGTCGGCGGCGAAGACCAGCAGCGCGGCGGCGGTCTCGGCGGGCAGCTCGTCGACGCGCCGCGCGAACGTCCGCTCCAGGCGCTCGGAGACCGGGAGGATCGCCTCGTCGGCGGCCATCCCGGCGGCGCGCGCGGTCGCGGGCGCGGGCAGCTCGACCAAGGCCAAGGGGTTGCCCGCGGCGTCGTGCAGGAGCCGCCGCCGGACCGCGGCGGGCAGGCCGGGCGCGCGGGCGTCGAGCAGCGCGCGGGCCGCACCGACTTCCAGACCGCTGAGGGTGTGTACGGGGATCCCGAGGTCGCCGCCGCGCGCGGCCGCACCGTCGCGGACCGCGGCGAGCAGGACGATCGGGTCGGCGTCCACGCGCCGGGCGATGAACGTCATGACGTCGTGCGAGGCGTCGTCGAGCCAGTGCAGGTCGTCGATCAACACCAACAACGGGCCGTCGGCGGCGGCGAGCGCGAGCAGGCCGAGCGCGGCCAGGGCCACCAGGAACAGGTCGCCGCCCTCCTGGTCCTCGGCGCCGAGCGCGGCGAGCAGGACCGAGCGCTGCGGCGCGGGCAGCGCGTCCACGCGCGGGAGCAGCGGGAGCAGCAGCCGCTGCAGGCCCGCGTAGGGCAGCGAGGACTCGGCCTCGACGCCCGCGGTCGCCAGCACGGTGAGGTCGCGGGCGTGGGCGGCGGCGCGGGCGGCGTCGAGCAGGACCGACTTGCCGATCCCGGCCTCGCCGCGCAGGACCAGGGCGCTCCCGTGGGACGGCGCATGATCCAGCGCGGCGCGGAGGAGGGAGAGCTCGGCGTCGCGGCCGACGAGCGGGGCAGCGGCGCCGTGTGGGGAGAGGGACTGCACGGTGCACCGCAACCTACGAGCGGTGCACCGCGCGAGCATCACACGACCAGGTGAACCGCTATGACGCCACCACGGCCAGCTCGCCGACCGCGTCGTCCTGGCGGCGGCGCTGGGTCCGGGCGGCGGCGCCGATCGCGCGCAGGAAGCCGGTCAGCGCGGTCGAGGGCGCCTCGTCGCGGACCGCGACGGCGACCGTGCAGGACGGCGCCGGGCCGGCGATCTCGCGGATCGCGATCTCCGGGACCGCGATGCGCTCGGCGGCCGACTGCGGCAGCAGCGCGACGCCCGCGCCGGCGACGGACTCCAACAGCAGGTGCTCGGGCGACGGCTCGTTGGCGGTGATGATCTGCGGCGTCAGCTCGGCCGCGCGGAACGTGCCGATGACCGCGTCGTAGAACGCGGGGTTGGTCGTCCGGGCCGTCACGACGATGCGGTGGCGCGCGAGCCAGTCGATCGTGATCGGGCCGGTCCCGCCGCGCGGGATCAGCGCCTCCGGGATCGCGGCGACCGCGCGCTCGTGGGCGACCTCGACGGCCTTCAGGCCCGCCAGCGGCGCGGGAAGCGCGATCAGCGCGGCGTCGAGGCGGTCGCCGCGGACGTCGGCGAGCAGCTCGCGCGCGCCGCCGGTGGTGAGCTCGACGACCGGCGCGGGCGTGGTCAGCGTGCGCAGGCGGGCGAGCGCGCGGGGCATCGCGGCGGGGACCGCGTCCGGCGCGTAGCCGATCCGCAGGCGCGTGAGCATCCCGTCGCGGACGCGGTGCACGGCGCGGGTCGCGGCCTCGGTCTGCTTGAGCACGCGCTTGGCGTCGGCCAGGAGGACCGCGCCGGCCTCGGTCAGCTCGACGCGGCGGTGGGTGCGCGTCAGAAGTTGTACGCCAAGTTCCTGCTCGAGCTTGCGGATCTGCTCGGAGATCGCGGGCTGCGCGACGTGCAGGCGCGCGGCCGCGTTGCGGAAGTGCCTCTCCTCGGCTACGGCGACGAAGTACTTCAGATGTCGGAGCTCCATGGGGGTCGGCGGTTCCTTCTCGTCTCGGGGGATGCGGGGACGCAACCGATCCTCCGGGGCGAGCGGCCCGGGACCAATGCCGGGTTCGCGCGGGTTGATGCGCTTTTACGATGCTGAGCGATCACGCATCGCTGGCGCCGGGGTGGCCGGGACCGGGCCACGGCGCGAGGACGACGAGCAGGCGCGCGTCGCTGGAGGCGGGGACCGCGTGGCGCTCGCCGGGGTCGAAGACCGCCGCGAGGCCCGCGCCGCCGGTGACGCCGCCGAGCTCCACCTCGCCGTCGATGACGACCACGTAGGCGCGCTCGTGGACCTGGTGGTCCTGCAGCGACTCGCCCGCGGGGAGGTTGATCAGGATCGACCGTGCCTCGCCCCGTTGTGAGTGCAGCACCACCGGGTGGTGCGGGACGACGTCGACCGTGCGCAGATCCCAGTGCTCCATGGGAGGCGAGCCTACGCCGATGGGGCGTGATCGATCGATATGCTGCCGCCCGCGATGACCAAAGGCACGGAAGGCACACCTTTGATGGAGGACACCGCGCTGGCGGTCCTGGAGCCCGCGACCGAGGCGCTCCTGGCGTCGGTGCCGCGCGCGGGTGCGGACGAGGTCGACGTCGCGGTCGCCGCCGCGCGGCGCGCGTTCCCGGCGTGGCGCGACGTCGCGCCGGCGGATCGCGCGCGGCTGCTGCGGCGCGTCGTCGAGGCGATGGAGGGCGCGTGGGACGAGCTGGCGCTGCTCGAGGCGCGCAACGCGGGCAAGCCGCTGGCGTCGGCCCGGGGCGAGATCGGCATGGCGATCGAGGTCTTCCGCTACTTCGCGGGCGCGGTCGAGCGGCCGCACGGCGAGACGATCCCGGTCGCGGATGGTGTGGCGTTCACGGAGCGCACGCCGCTGGGCGTCGTCGGGCTGATCACGCCCTGGAACTTCCCGCTCAACATCGCGTGCTGGAAGATGGCGCCGGCGCTGGCGGCGGGCAACACGGTGGTGTTGAAGCCGGCCGAGCTGACGCCGCTGACCGCGCTGCGTTTCGCCGAGCTGGCCCTGGACGCGGGGCTGCCCGAGGGCGTCGTGAACGTCGTCGTGGGCACCGGCCGGGAGGCAGGCCGGCGGCTCGTCGAGCACCCGGACGTGGCGAAGATCGCGTTCACGGGGTCGACCGCCGTGGGGCGCGAGATCGCGCAGCGCGCGGCCGCGACGATCAAGCGCGTGACGCTGGAGCTGGGCGGCAAGTCGGCCAACGTGGTGTTCGCCGACGCCGACGTGGAAGCCGCCGCGCTGGCCGCGCCGTGGGCGGTCTTCGACAACGCCGGTCAGGACTGCTGCGCGCGTTCGCGCATCCTGGTGGAGCGCTCGGTCGTCGACGAGTTCCTGTCGCACCTGCAGGGCGCGGTGGAGGCGATCCGCGTGGGCGATCCGCTGGATCCCACGACCGAGATGGGGCCCTTGATCAGCGCGCAGCAGCGCGAGCGCGTCGCCGCGTTCGTGGGCGACGGCGCGGAGGTCGCGATCCAGGGCCGCGCGCCGGAGGGCCCGGGCTTCTGGTTCCCGCCGACCGTGCTGTGGCCGGTCGCCGACGACCACCCGGCGCGCCACGAGGAGATCTTCGGGCCGGTCGCGGTCGTCGTGCCGTTCGACGGCGAGGCCGACGCGGTCCGGCTGGCCAACGACTCCATCTACGGGCTGAGCGGCTCGGTGTGGACGCGCGACGGCGCGAAGGGCCTGCGCGTCGCGCGGGCGCTGGAGAGCGGCAACCTGTCGATCAACTCCAACTCGTCGGTGCGGCTGACGACGCCGTTCGGCGGCTTCAAGCAGTCCGGGTACGGGCGCGAGCTGGGGCCGCACGCGACCGACGCCTACACCGAGGTCAAAACCATCTACATCAACACGGAAGGGAAGTAGGGCATGCCGGGACGTCTCGAGGGCAAGGTCGCCGTGGTCACCGGAGCGGCGGGAGGGATCGGCGCGGCCACCGTGGAGGCCTTCCAGCGCGAGGGCGCGAAAGTTGTAGGCATCGACTTGGTCGAGGGCGCGCCCGGCGACCTCGCGCTCGCCGTGGACGTGACCGAGGAGTTCGCGGTCGAGCAGATGTACGCCCAGGTCGCCGAGCAGTACGGCCGCATCGACATCCTGTTCAACAACGCCGGCATCTCGCCCGACGACGACACGAGCGTGCTGGAGACGACGTTCGAGGCGTGGCAGCGCGTGCAGGACGTCAACCTGAAGTCGGTCTTCCTCTGCTGCAAGCACGGCATCCCGCACCTGCTGAACGGCGGTGGCGGCAGCGTCATCAACACCGCGTCGTTCGTCGCGGTGATGGGCGCGGCGACCTCGCAGATCTCCTACACCGCGTCCAAGGGCGGCGTGCTCGCACTGACCCGCGAGCTCGGCGTCGAGTTCGCCCGCCGCGGCGTCCGCGTCAACGCCCTCTGCCCCGGCCCGGTCGACACACCGCTGCTCCAGGAGCTGTTCGCCAAGGACCCGGCCCGCGCCGCACGCCGGCTGATCCACGTCCCGATGGGCCGCTTCGGCAGGCCGTCAGAGATCGCCAACGGCGTCCTCTTCCTCGCCTCCGACGAGTCCTCCTTCATGACGTCGACGACCTTCCTCGTCGACGGCGGCCTCTCCGGCGCCTACGTGACGCCGGAGTAGGCGCGGCGCCGCCGGCCGGGGGCGAAGCCCGGCCGGCGTGTCGCGGGGCTCTACTAGCCCTTGACGGCGGTCTTGAACGCCGACGCGGCGCTGAACTTCGGCGCCTTGGACGCGGCGATCTGCATGGTCTCGCCGGTCTGCGGGTTGCGACCGGTGCGAGCGGACCGCTCGGCGACCGAGAACTTCCCGAAGCCACCGACCGACACCTCGTCGCCGGCGGCGACGCGAGCGGCGACGACTTCGAACGTGGCGTCGACGATCGCCTTGGCCTCGGCGACCGAGACATCGGCCTGCTCGGCGACGAGGCCGGCGAGGTCGGACTTGTTGATGCTGGGCATTCTGCTCCTTCTCTGTTTCGGCGCCAGACGACGCAGCGGCTTATGGTGCACGATGCACCGGTCGTTCCGCCCTCTGGAGCCTAGGGATCGGCCCGGAAACGCGAAATCCCCGCATGCGCGGGGATCTCGTAAGCCCTCCATCGGACTCGAACCGATGACCCCTTCCTTACCATGGAAGTGCTCTACCAACTGAGCTAGGAGGGCGGGGAGCCGGAAGTGTAGCTAGCGCGCGCAAACGAAGACGGGCGGGCGTGCAGAGCAGGAAGACACGCCCGCCCGAACTCGTTGCGATGCGGCCATGTCCAGAGCAGGGATGACATGGTCGCTGTGTGGGACGAAAAGTTCCGACGCACCAGAGGGGACCTGGTGAAGGGGATGCCGGTTCAGGGGGCTTCGTCCGTTGTAGCCATAGGATCGGCGCCCCGGAAACGGCTCCTCATCCCCCGATGGAGGGAACTTCCCTGAGAGAGCCCTCAAGCCCGGCTATTCGACCAGGCCGCGGCGCATGCCCTCGGCCACGGCGGCGGCGCGATCGCTCACGCCGAGCTTCTCGTAGACGTTCTTGAGGTGCGTCTTGACCGTCTCGGGCGACAGGTGCAGCTCGCGCCCGATCGACGGCGCGCTCTGTCCGCCCGCGGTCAGCCGCAGGACCTCCAGCTCGCGCGGCGACAGCAGCGGGCGCTCCCAGACCGGCTCGGCGACGTCGACCTGCAGCCGGTCTCCGCGCGCGGCGGCCGCGACCGCGTCGCAGATCGCGTCGCGGTTGACCTCCTTGGACAGGTAGGCCATCGCGCCGGCGGCGAGCGCCTCGCGCGCCTCGGGCGGCAGCACGGTCGCGCTGAGCAGCACGACCTTCACCGGCAGGTCGTCGCGCTGGATCGCGCGCAGGACCGTGTGCCCGTCGAGCCCCGGCATCTTGACGTCGAGCAGCGCGACGTCGGGCCGCAGCACGCGGATCTCCTCCAGCGCGGTGCGCCCGTCCTGCGCCTCGCCGACGACCTCGAACTCCGGTCGCCGCCGCAGCGCCAGCACAACGCCATCCCGGAAAACGGGATGGTCGTCTGCCACGTACACCCTCACCCTTGTGCCGTTGCTCATTGGCGTCCCTGCCGCCTCCCAGCGGCACCGGCGATTCTACGGGTCGGCGTCAACCCGAGGCGTCCACCTGACCCCTCAGACAGTTGAAGCGGGCGCCTCGGCGCGCTCCGTGGCCGTCACCGTGGTGACAGGCAGGCCCAATCCGCCGATCTTCGACGGCAGGTCGAGCCTCAGCCAGCGCGACACGCGCGCGGGCAGCGTCGACACGATGATCTCGTCGAACCCGCGCAGGTTGACGGCGTCGGCGACCGCGTTGAGCGGCTCCGGGTCGCCGACGATCCCCTCGACGGGCGCGCCGGCGGCGTCCTGCAGCAGCGGCAGGGCGAGCTCCAGGACCGACTCGGCCTCGCCGGCGTCCTGGTCCTCGGCGTCGATCACGCGATGCAGGCCGTGGGCCTGGTTGGGCACCAGCAGCGTGAACGCGCACGGCCCACGGGCCGCGCGCTCCCGGACGGCGTCGAGCAACGCCGGGGTGGCCGCCGTGCGGTGGGCGACCACGAGGACGCGCGTGGGCGTGGAGGACTCCATGGGCAGGAACTCCTTTACGACGTCGCGGGATGTGACTCAGCGACGCCCATGCTCCCACCGCGACGACCCGCGCGCCACCCCAGGCGGCGCGCGGGGACAAGCGAGAGGCCTAGGAGCCCTTCTCGACCTTCTTGAGGTCGATCACGAAGACCAGCGGCGCGTTGGCCGGGATCGTGGGAGGCGAGCCCTGGGCGCCGTAGGCGAGGTCGGCCGGGATGACCAGCGTGCGCCGGCCGCCGACCTTCATGCCCGGGACGCCCTGGTCCCAGCCCTGGATGACCTGGCCGCCGCCGATCGTGAACTGGAAGGGCGTGCGGCCCTTCTTCCAGCTCGTGTCGAACTCCTTGCCGTTGGCGAACAGCTGGCCGACGTACTGGACCGTGACCTTGTCGCCGGTCCTGGCGACGGCGCCGGTGCCGGTGACGACCTCGGAGCCCTGCAGCTCGGTCGGCGCCTTGCCGACGGCCTTGGGCACGACGGGCTTCTTGGTCATGTCGGTGCTGACGCCGACGACGTTCTTCTGAACGGGCAGCGGCTCGCCGGCCGCGCGGACCTTGACGGTCGACTTGGTCGACGCGAGGTCGGCCGGAAGCGTCGTCGCGGGGTCGCCGTCGATCTTCGATCCGGCGCCGCGGAAGCCGTTGTCGTCGCTGCTGCCGCAACCGGCGGCGAGCCCGGCCGCCAGCGACAGAACGCTCAGGGACAGTGCGATGTTGCGGGTTCTGGTCATGAGGAAGGCGGCATGCTAACTGCATTTTCTTAAGGGAACGTGCACCACGTGTAGCCTCCCCGGCATGGACCGTCCGGAGGGCGCGATCGACGAGCCGCCGCCCACGCCCGGTCCCCGCCACTTCGATCAGGACGGCGACGCCACGCGCCGGACCTGGCTGGCGTCGGAGCGGACCGTCCTCGCGTGGCTGCGCACCGGCCTGACCGCGACCGCCGTCGCGCTCGGCGTCGGCAAGCTGCTGCCGGACCTGCGCGGCGAGCACGGCACGCGCTGGCCGTTCGTCGCGCTCGGCGCGGGCTACGCGGTCCTCGGGATCCTGATCGTCGTCTACGGCCTCTACCGCGGGCGCGAGGTCGATCGCGCGATCCGCGAGGGCCGCTGGCTCGGGCTCGACGAGCGGGCGATGTGGGTCGTCGGCGGGCTCACGATCGCGCTCGGCCTGATGGCCGCGGTCGTGATCGTCGCCGACAGCTGAGCGCGCGCTAGGGCAGCGGCGGGGCCGGCACGTTGGTGAAGACGCGCGGCTGCACCGGCCACTGCTCGTAGGCGTTCCTGAGCCCGGTCCCGGCCTCGTGCTCGACCGACACGCCGTGCTTCGCCGCCGCCTCGTCGGGCGGGTACCGCGTCAGACGTCCCCTGGTCCGTGCGCCGACCATCAGCAGCGCGCAGGGCTCCTCGCCCTCCGCGCCGACCGTGATGTGCGCGACGCCCGGCGGGCAGTGGAAGTAGTCCCAGCGCTTCAGCCGGCGCTCCTCGCCCTCGACGAGCAGGAGGCACGCGCCGGAGAGGACCAGGAACCCCTCCTGGTCGCTCTCCCAGTGGTAGAAGCCCGAGGACTCGCCTGGCGGCAGGACGTGCACGCCGATCCCGAACTGGCCGAACGGCGCCTCGTCCGTCTCCAGCAGCGACCAGGTGCCGCCGCGCTCGGTCGTCTGCCAGGCCACGTCGGCGAGGTTCATGACGAACCACCCCTCCGACGCGGCCTGGAGCCCGTGCTCGGTCTCGACGATCTCGGCCTCGGGCTTCATGACGCCGAGACTACTTGTAGAACAACCGCCGGGTGATGCGGATGTTCGTGTAGTACACGGTCGTCGCCGGCGAGATCCCGGACCCCGCGTAGTGGACGCGCAGGCGGTAGGTACCGGTGCGGCGCTCGGTGAAGCGCTTGGAGAACGTCGACTTCGAGGAGATCGACGTCTTGCCCAGCGACTTGTAGGTGCCGTACTTGTTGTGCTTGCCCTTGCGCGCGAGCGCGAGCGAGACCCTGCCGCGGATGTTCTTGTCGTTGATGGTCCCGCGCAGCAGGTAGCTGGGGCCGCGCGAGTCCGGCCAGGAGATCCCGAGCAGGTCGAACGGCACCATCGCGACGACGTTGACCGGCGTCGACCACGGCGAGCCGTAGTCGCCGTTGTGCGCGCGGTAGACCACCGTGTAGGTGCCGGGGACCGTGAAGGTGAGGTCGATCGTCCCGGTCGTCGTGTTCACGTAGCCGGACTGCGGCGAGCCGCCCAGCGAGCCGTCCGGGTTGACCGGCGAGCCGAGGCCGTACTGGACGTCGTAGCCCGAGGCGCCCGGGTTGGACTGCACGGGCAGCGACAGCGTGTTGGTGTGGTACGAGTTGGGCGCGCGCATCAGGAACGGGCCGGGCGGCGCCGTGATCGCGACCGAGGAGGCGATCGTGAAGGTGTAGGTCTCGGTCGACGTCGGCCTCGCGCAGTTCGCGTCGGTCCTGTAGCTGGCGTAGTTGGTGATCGTGACCGTGTAGGCGCCGTTGCCGCGGAACGTGAGGTAGCGGGTGGCGTTGCCGTTCAGGCGGCAGGTCGCGTCGTCGGCGACCGCCGTGCCGTCCGGGCCGGCGACGTGCGCGCTGAACTGCCCGTTGGTGTCGGCGAACGCGATCCCGACGGTCGGGTTCATGTTGCGGATGGTCACCGGGCCGGCGTTGAGGCCGACCTGGGTGGTGCCGTCGTCGCCCGTGACGGTGACGGTGGCGGCCGCCGAGGCGGCGGAGGCGACTCCGAGCGCGGCGAGGACGGAGGTGGCGGCCACGGCGAGGCTGCGGCGGCGGAGACTGCGGTACGGCAAGGAACGCTCCCTGTTCTGGACCTGACGGCGTGATGCTCAGGTTCATGTTCCCAAGGAGGCCCCGTCCGAATCCGGACGTGTGCCTAGAAGTTCCTACGCGGGGAGCGAGACCAGCAGCACGCCCGCGCCGGTCTGGTCCAGCGCCGTGAGCGCGCGGTCGTCGGCGTCGACGACCTTGGCGAAGTCCACCAGCTCGTGCGCGTGCGAGATCGCGTTGTCGATCGCGAGCAGGCCCGGGCGGCGCAGGACGCGCGTCAGGTCCGGCCAGTAGGCCGGGTACTCCGGCCGCTCGGCGTCGAGGAAGACCAGGTCCACCGTGGTGTCGCGCGTGTCGCGCAGGACCGTGGCGGCGTCGCCGACATGCAGGTCCACGAACTCCGCCAGCTGCGCGCGCGCGAGGTTCGTCGCCGCCTGCGCCGTGCGCTCCGGATTCATCTCGACCGACGTGACCCGCCCGCCGTTGCGCGCCGCCGCCTCGGCCAGCCAGATCGTCGAGTAGCCGTTCGACGTCCCCAGCTCGAGCACCGACCGCGCCCCCAGCGTCCGGACCAGCAGGTTCAGCAGCTTCCCGGTCTCCGGCTCCAGGTTGCGCAACCGCAGCAACCGATCCTCCAACGCCGCATCATGCTCCCGCCCATGGCGGTGCAGCTCATCCAACAGCGCGAGGATCCGGCCGTCCATGGCCGGGACTCTAGTGGCGGGAGAAGGATTCGAACCTTCGAAGGCGTAGCCACCTGATTTACAGTCAGGCCCCTTTGACCGCTCGGGTATCCCGCCAGAGCAGCGGAGGGGATCTTATCTGAGTTGGGGCGCAACCTTCGGGTCGCCGTTACGGTCTTAGGGACGATGGCTGCCATCGACGCACTTCCCCCTGCTCTGCCGCCCAGCATGCTCGCCGCGCTGGACGAGCGGACGCTGGTCGAGCTGATCGCTGCGGGCAGCGATGACGCGTTCGCTGCGATGCACGACCGCTATCGCGCGCGGCTGGTCCGGTACGCGCGGGGCTACGTCCCGACGAGCGCGGATGCCGACGACGTCGTCCAGGACGCCCTGATGCGCGCGATGCGCGCGCTGCGCAACGGCTCCCGCCCGGACGCGCTGGGCCCGTGGCTGCACCGGATCGCGCGCAACTGCGCGCTGGACCTGCACCAGTCGCGCAAGCGCCACCCGGTCGTCGAGCTGGCCGATCACGCCCACCCGCCCGCGGAAGACGCGCAGTCGGCCGTCGAGCGGTCGCTGGGGATGCGCACGATCGTCGCCGACGTCGGCCGCCTGCCGGACTCGCAGCGCTCCGCGCTCGTCCTGCGCGAGCTGGAGGGCCGCAGCTACGTCGACATCGCCCAGGAGCTCGACACGACGGTCCCGGCCGTGAAGTCGCTGCTGGTCCGCGCCCGCCAGGGGCTGAAGCGCGCGCGGGACGACCGGCGCGTCGCGGCGTGGATGCCGCTGCCGCTCGTCGCGCGTATCGGCGAGCGCCTCACGTCGCTCTGGGAGCCGGTCGCGGCATCGGCCACGCCGAAGGTCGCGTGCGCCGCGGTCGTCGCCGTCGGCTCGCTGCCGGTCGTCGCGGGCAAGACGCCCGTGCCGATCAACCACCATCACAGGGCGCCCACCACGACGCAGGCCGCGGCGCCCGCGGCCGCGGCGCCGGCCGCCAAGGTCGCGAACGCGACGAACGCCGCCGCGCAGACGCCGGCCAGGACGACCAACCACGCCGTCGCGTCGTTCACCAAGCTGCCCGCCGGCCTCAAGGCCGACTGCGCCGACGGCCACATCGACCACTCCTACGGCGCCGGCGTCATCACCCGCGCGCTGGGCATCGCCGGCAACGGCGGCGGCGAGTACGGCTCGTGCCAGGCCGCGCTCGCGCAAGCGGCGTTGCAGCATCCATAAGAACGCGGCAAGAAGCTCCCCAAACCACGCCAGAACGACGAAAGGCGGGCCAATGGCCCGCCTTTCGCCTGAAGTGAGAGGCCGCGCTCCCCAGCGCGGCCTCTCGGGAAAGTGAGGGGTGCGCTCCCCAGCACACCCCTCTGACCCCTCTCCTCCTCCGGGAAATTTCTCCCCGGACTACGAGGCGTCCCTAAGGCGCTGGGCCTCGGGGAGCGACTCGAGCTTTTTCAAGGTGTGGTTCTCGATCTGCCGAATTCGCTCTCGGGTGACGTTGAAGGCGCGTCCCACTTCCTCAAGGGTACGCGGTCGACCACCGGTAAGTCCAAATCGCATTTCGATCACCTCGCGCTCACGCTGCGGAAGTGCCGCGAGAGCACGGTGAACGTTCTCCTTGCGGAGGTTCTCCGCAGCGAGCTCGAAGGGCGATTCGGCGGTCTGATCCTCGACGAAGTCGCCCAGCTCGGACTCCTCCTCGTCGCCGATCGGCTTCTCCAGCGAGATCGGCTGCTGGCTCATCCGCAGGATGTCCCGCACCTCACGCGCGGTGCAGTCGAGCTCCAGCGCGATCTCCTCCGGCGAGGGCTCGCGGCCGAGCGACTGGACGAGCTGACGCTCGACGTGCACGACCTTGTTGAGCTTCTCGACCATGTGCACCGGGATGCGGATCGTGCGGCCCTTGTCGGCGATCGCACGCGTCACGGCCTGCCGGATCCACCACGTGGCGTACGTGGAGAACTTGTAGCCGCGGCGGTAGTCGAACTTCTCGACGGCGCGGATGAGGCCCAGCGAGCCCTCCTGGATCAGATCCAGGAACGTCAGCCCGCGACCGAGGTAGCCCTTGGCGATCGAGACGACCAACCGCAGGTTGGCCTCGACCATCGCCTGCTTGGCCGCCATGTCGCCGCGCTCGATGCGCTTGGCGAGGGAGACCTCCTGCTCGGCGGTCAGCAGCGCGACGCGGCCGATCGAGCGCAGGTACAGCCGCAGCGAGTCCAGCGAAGGCTCGACCGTGAGGTCGATCTCCGGCTTCTTGCGCTGCTCGGCGGCGCTGGCGCCGGCGGCGGACTGGCGCGCTTCGGCGGCAGCCTCGGCGCGACCGCTCTCGGAGCTGACGGGCTTGCCGTCGGCGCCGACGATCGCGATGCCCTCCTGGTCGAGATGCTGGTGCAGCTCGGTGAGCTGCTCCTTGGTGATCTCCACCTCTTCGAGCGTGGTGGTGATCTGCTCGATGGTGAGGAAACCCCGCTCTTGCCCTTCCTGGATGAGCGTGCGGAGCTCGTCGAGCTCTGCGATGGGTGCCTCGTCAGCGAGTAGAACGTCGGTCTTGGTGCTCAACCCGATCCTTGTGGACGTCGTTCCCGGACCCAGACACCCCCGTGCCCCAGGTCCCTCTCTCTTCCCTGTACTGCAACTTGGAACGCACCCCGAGGTGCAACGTGCGGGCTGTGCCGCAGGAGGCTGAGCTTGGTCCTCTTGCGCCATCTGGCGGAGGAGCTCGTAGCCGACGCCTGGATTGTTAGCACAGGTTAGGACGAGCAGGGAACCCCAGAAAGTAGTGGCGATAGGCTAGATCGGGTCATGGAGCCGACCACGGTCCTCGTCAACTCCCCGGACGTCCAGGCTCAGCAGCCCACCGTCCACCTGTCGCTGTCCCGTGTGGGGGTGACCGGCGTCGAGAAGGTCATCCGCATCAAGCGCGACGGCCAGGAGGAGCTCTACTGGGCCAAGCTCGAGTGCTTCGTCGACCTCGGGCCCAAGCAGAAGGGCGCCCACATGTCGCGCTTCGAGGAGACCGTGAACGACGCGATCACCGAGGTGATCCTTGGATCCTCCGCATTCCGGGCCGAGCAGCTGGCGACCCGGATCGCCGAGCAGGTGCGCGAGCGCCAGGACGCGAAGCGCGCCGAGGTGACGATCGCCGCGCGCTACCCGGAGCACAAGCCGGCGCCGGTCTCCGGCATCCAGACGCAGGAGCTGTACACCATGTTCGGGACCGCCGTGGCGACCGAGCAGGGCACGCGCCGGCTGATCGGCGTCGCCGCGCAGGGCATGACCGCCTGCCCGTGCGCCCAGCAGCTGGTTGCCGGAGCGGCACGGGAACGTCTGACCGCAGACGGCTTCGACGACGGCCAGATCGAGCGGATCTTCGAGCACGTCCCGGTCGCGACGCACAACCAGCGCGGCCTCGGGACGCTGCACATCGGCTGCCCGGAGGACTGCACCGAGGACATCGACGCGGCCACGCTGCTGGCGATCGTCGAGAACTCGATGAGCTCCGAGATCTACGAGATGATGAAGCGCTCCGACGAGGGCGCCGTCGTCGAGAAGGCCCACCGCCGCCCGCGGTTCGTCGAGGACTGCGTGCGCGAGATGGTCAAGGGCGTCCTGGACGACCTGCCCCAGCTGCAGGACGGCGGCTACGTCTCCGCGCGCCAGGAGAACCTGGAGACCATCCACCAGCACAACGTCGTCGCCGAGCGCTTCGGGCTCGTGAGCGAGCTGCGTCACGAAGTGGCTTCCGGCGACATCGCCGACCGCCACGTGTCGATGCGCGACTGGCTCGACGGCGTCGTCGGTTCCTAGGCACCGCTTCAGGAACACGCTCGCCTCCTGACGCGGGGGCTCAACCGAACCGCCCAGATGCCGAGATCTCGGGTGATGAGGGCTGCTTTGCCGCCGCGACCCGCGACCGTGCCACCGATCCTGCCGATCCTCGGCCTGGCGATCGCGTACGCGCTGGCGGTCCGGCTGGCGTGGGCGCTGCCCGTCCGGTCCGGCCTCGTCGCGGTCTGGCCGGCGGCCGGGATCGCGCTCGGCGTGCTGCTGCGCTGGGGCCGGAACCTGTGGCCCGGCGTCCTGATCGGCGCGTTCGCGGCCAAGCTCACGACCAGCGGCCTGGTCGCCGCGGTCGGCGGCGGGATCGCGCCGACCGTCGAGGTCCTGATCTGCGTCACGCTGCTGGACCGCTACATCACGCCGATGATGACCCGGCCCGCGGTCGCGCGCTTCGCCGGGATCGGCGTGCTGTTCGCCGGCGCCTTCGCGTCGGGCGTGATCGGCCAGAGCACGCTGTCGCTGGCCGGCGAGCACCACGGCGCCTTCGCCGAGTCGATCCTGCGCTGGACCCTCGGCGACGTCGCCGGGATGCTGCTGATCGCGCCGCTGATCAGCGCACGCGACCTCATGCAGTGGCCGCGCCTGCGCCCGCTGCGCGTGCTGGAGGACGCGACGGTCGTCGGCCTGCTGCTCGCCGTCGCGCTGGCGGCCTTCACCCGCCCCCACGGCCAGATCTGGCTGCTGATCCCGTTCGGCGTGTGGCTCGTGCTGCGCGCGACCAAGGGCTCGGTCGCGCTCGCCTCGGCCGGGCTGACGATCATCGCGGTCTACGAGACGTCCGCCGGCCGCGGCCCGCTGGCCGTCGGCGGCGACCACGACCTGCTCGTCGCGCAGGCCTTCTCGGTCCTGATGGCGGTCTGCCTCTACCTGCTCGCCGCGCTGACCGCCGACCGCCGCCAGATGCTCGACGAGCACCAGCGGATGTCGGAGGAGGCGGCGGCGCTGCACCGCGTCGCGTCGACCGTCGCGCGCGGCGCAGGGCTGACCGAGGTCGCCGAGTTGGCCGGCGCCGAGGTCGCGACGCTGCTCGGGATGGACGTCGGCGTCGTCGTCGCCTTCGACGGTCGGTCCGAGATCGTGCGCGCGATCGGCCAGGGGACCGCGCCCGGCGTGCTCCCGCCGCCGCTGCCGCCCTACGTGCCGGTCGCACCCGGCTCGGCGGTCGACCGGATCCGGAGGACCGGTCGCGCAGAGCGCTTCGACGAGCGCGCCGTCGCCGTGCCGTCGATGCCGCCCTACCGCCAGCGGATCGCCGCGCCGATCACCGTCGAGGCGCGCCTGTGGGGCGCGATGATCGTCTGCACGCCTCGGACCGACGACCTCTCCGCCGACATCGAGGGCCGCCTGCAGCGCTTCGCCGAGCTGATCGGCATGGCGATCGCCAACGCCGACGCGCAGGCGCGCCTGGTCGCCCAGGCGACGACCGACCAGCTGACGGGGCTGGTCAACCACCGCGCGTTCCACGAGCGCCTGCGCGAGGAGGCCGCGGTCGCGCGCCGCCACGGCACGCCGCTGGCGCTGGCGGTCTTCGACATCGACCGCTTCAAGCAGATCAACGACACGCTCGGGCACGTCGGCGGCGACGCCGTCCTGGCCGAGACCGCGCGGCGCATGCAGAGCGCGGCGCGCGCCGGCGAGATCGTCGCGCGCATCGGCGGCGACGAGCTGGCGCTGCTGATGCCCGGCGTCGACGGCGACGACGCGCACGCCGCGGCCGAGCGGATCCGCCGTGCTGTCGCCGCGACGCCGTTCGCCGACGCGGGCGCGATGACGCTCAGCGCCGGCGTCTGCGACCTCGACCAGGCCAGCGCGCCCGAGGAGCTGCTGCGCCTGGCCGACGGCGCGCTGTACTGGGCCAAGGCCCACGGGCGCGACGCGTGCATCCGCTACTCGCCGCAGGTTGTGGAAGAGCTGTCAGCGGCCGAGCGCGCCGACCGCCTCGAGCACGCCCGCGCGCTGGCCGCCCTCGGCGCGCTGGCCCGCGCGATCGACGCCAAGGACCCCGCGACGATCCGGCACAGCGAGCGCGTCGCGGCGCTGGCCTGCGAGCTGGCCGCCGAGTCCGGCTGGTCGCCCGAGGACGTCGCGCGCCTGCACGACGCAGCCGTCGTCCACGACGTCGGCAAGATCGGCGTTCCCGACGCAGTGCTCAGCAAGCCTGAGCGCTTGACGGCCGAGGAGTACGAGGTCATCAAGCGCCACGCCGACCTCGGCGCCCAGATCGTCGCCGAGATGCTCGACGGCGAGCAGGTCGCGTGGGTCCGCGGCCACCACGAGCGCCACGACGGCCGCGGCTACCCCGACGGCCTGGCCGGCGACGGCATCGCCGAGGGCGCCCGCCTGATGGCCCTCGCCGACGCATGGGACGCGATGACCGGCGCCCGCGTCTACAGCGCGCCGATGAGGCTGGACGCGGCACTCGCCGAAGTCCGCGCCAACGAGGGAGCGCAGTTCCACCCCGACGCCGTGGCCGCGCTGGAGCGCGTCCACACGCGTGGCGCGCTCGGCGCGCTGACGGCCGACGCCGGCCCGGCGCCGGCTGCGGCCTGACCCGCCGGCGCCCCTGCCCCTCAGCGCGGCTGCGGGCTGACCCCGACGCGGGCGCGGGCGGTGCTGCGACGCGGCGCTCGCGGCGTTCAGCGCGGCTGCGGTCCGACTCCGGCGCGGCGGCGCTGCGACGCGACGCTCAGCCTCAGCGCGGCTACGGTCCGACTCCGGCGCGGCGGCGCTGCGACGCGGCGGTCGTGGCGTTCAGCGCGGCCGTGTCGGTGGGAGTGCGGGGCGTGGCTTGGAGGGCATCGATGGGAGAAGGCGTTGGCGGTCGCGCCGCCGCTGGCGGTGTGGCTCGTCGTCGTGGTGGGGCGGGCGGGTCTCCCTGGGCCTCGCGGAGGACTCCGGGCGACGTTCGGGCCCGAACCCAAGCGTCAACGGTGCATAGTGGTTCGTATGGGACCCAAATGCACCGTTGACCCGCTCAACGGCAGTTTGGTGTCCCATGTGAACCCCAGACTGCCGTTGACCGACCAGTTCGGCCCCGAACCCCGCCCCGGTCCCGGCGAGCAGCCCAGCCACACCACCAACAGTGGCGCCGCCTCCAGCGCTGCTCGCCATCGATGCCCTCCCAACCAACGCCCCGCACCACCACCCACACGGCCGCGCTGGACACCACCCACCGCCGCGCCGCACCACCACCAACGCTCCGAGCTAAGACCGCACCCGCGCCGCCGGCGGCGGCGAGACCGGTGGCGCCGGCGGCGCCTCCGCCTCGCCGGCAGCGCCGGCCGCCGCCGCGCGGCGGCGCTCGTCCGCCTCGCGCAGCATCCGCCGCAGCCCGAAGAAGTAGTCAACCCCGCTGATCACCGTGATCGCGACGGCGGCGTAGACGAGCAGGTCGACCCACAGCGGCGTCGGGTCGAAGGCGATCAGGAAGAAGATCGCCGCGACCTGCACGATCGTCTTGAGCTTGCCCCAGCCCGCGGCCGGGATGATCACGCCCTGCGCGGTGGCGGCCATGCGCGTCACGGTCACGGCCAGCTCGCGCGTGACGATGACCATCGCGATCCACGCCTGCAGCCGGTCCAGCGACACGAGCGCGAACAGCGCGGCGACGACCAGCAGCTTGTCGGCGATCGGGTCCATCAGCTTCCCGAACGACGTGATCGAGTTCCTCGACCGCGCGAGGTAGCCGTCGAGTGCGTCGGTCGCCGAGGCGGCGGCGAAGACGATCGCGGCCAGCAGGTCGTTACCGGTCTCCCCCAGCAGCGCGACGACCAGCACCGGGACCAGGAGGATCCGGACGACCGTCAGCACGTTGGGGAGGTTCAGCGGGAGCATCGGGACCTGTACCGCGCAGTATCGCCGTTCACAGCGGTTCTACGCCTCGGCCGCGACCGTGGCGCTCCTGGAGGACCCGACCGACGCGACGACGACCAGCCCGATCGCCACGATCTCGCGCGCGTCGAGCGACTGGCCGAGGATCAGGAACCCCGCCAGCGCGGCGACCGCGGGCTCGATCGACATCAGCACGCCGAACACGTGCGTGGGCAGCCGCCGCAGCGACTCGGTCTCCAGGCTGTAGGGGATCGCCGACGACATCAGCGCGACGCACGCGCCGAGCGCCAGCCACTTCGGCTCCAGCAGGTCGGTGCCGGCCTGCGCGATCCCCGGGCCGAGCGGGACGAGCGCCGCGACGACGCTGGCCAGCGCCACGCCCTCGCTGCCCGTGAAGACCGACGTCGCGCGCTGCGCGATCAGGATGTAGGCCGCCCAGCACGCGGCGGCGGTGAGGATCAGGATCAGCCCGACCGTGTCGAGCCCGGCGCCGAACGGGTTGCCCAGCAGGACGATCCCGATCGCGGCCAGCGCGGCCCACATGAGGTCCAGGCGCCGGCGCGAGCCGAACACCGCGACGCCCAGCGGCCCCGCGAACTCGATCGTCACCGCGACGCCGAGCGGGATCCGGTCCAGCGCCTCGTAGAACGTCAGGTTCATCGTGCCGAGCACGAGCCCGAACAGCAGGACCAGGCGCAGGTCCCGCGGCGCTCGCCCGCGCACGCGCGGGCGGAACAACGCCATCAAGATGATCGCCGCGAAGCCGAGCCGCAGCGCGCTGACGCCGGACGGCCCGAGGTCGTCGAACAGCGTCGCGGCGATCGCCGCGCCGAACTGGATCGAGGTGACGCCCGACAGCACGAGGGCGATCGGCGGAACCCGGTCCAGCCCGGGGAGCCCCTTCGCCGTCGCCGTCTGCTGCACGGCGACGACGATAGGGACTGCGCGCCCGAGCGCGCCCGGCCGCGCTCTAGCGCAGGTTGAACTGCGCGACGAGCGCCTCGAGGTCGCCCGCGGTGCGCGCGAGCTCGCCGGCCGAGGCCGCGATCTCCTGCGTCGAGGCCGACGTCTGCTCGGTCGAGGCCGAGACCTCCTCCGCGCTGGCCGACGCCTCCTCGGCGACCGCGGCCACCTCGGTGCGGTGTCAGCGTACGTGGACTTGAGGTCCGGTCGCCGACTCAGGCGGCCGCGACGACGCGGTTGCGGCCGCCGTCCTTGGCGCGGTAGAGCGCCGTGTCGGCGCGGGCGACGAGGGTGTCGCAGGACTCGTCGCCGTCCCACGTCGCGAGGCCGATCGAGCAGGTCTCGTCGTCGGGGACCGCGGCGCGCAGGTGCTCGACGACCTGCGCGGCGGCCGCCGTGTCGCAGCCAGGCAGCAGCACCGCGAACTCCTCGCCGCCGTAGCGGGCGAGCAGGTCGGTCGTGCGCAGGCGCTCGGTCCACGCGGCGGCCGCGCCGCGCAGGAGGCGGTCGCCGGCCGGGTGGCCGTAGGTGTCGTTGTAGGACTTGAAGCGGTCGAGGTCGAGGATCGCGACCGACAGCGGCTCGCCGTTGCGACGCGCGCGGGCCAGCTCGCGCGGCAGCTCGTCGTCCCACGTGCGGCGGTTGGCGAGGCCGGTGAGCTGGTCGGTGCGCGCCAGCGCGTCGAGCGACGCGACGAGGTCGGAGAGCGCGAGTGCTGTGCCCGCCTCACCGGCGAGCAGGCGCATCAGCTGGTCGAGGCCGCGGTGGTCGCGCGGGCGCACCGCGCAGGTCGCGATGACCAGGACGCCCGCGACCACGCCGTCGCGCAGGACCGGCTCGTAGTGCGCCGAGCGCAGCCCGGTCTGCTCGCGCAGCGCGCGCCAGTGCGACGACTCCGAGAGGTAGTCGCCGACGAAGCGCCCGCGACCGCTCAGGAAGACCTCGGCGACGACCGCCTTGTGCTCGTGCAGCTCGACGCGGCGGCCGACGTCGACCAGGCCGCCGGCCTCGGCGCTGATCGCCAGGTGGTCCGGCCCGTCGGGCTCGAAGAGCATCACGGAGTCGGCACGCGCGAGGTCGCGGATCGCGCCGACCAGCAGCGGGCGCGTCTGCTCGGGCTCGCCGGCGTGCGAGAGCGTGGCGCTCAGCTCGGCGACCGCGGCGAGGTTCGTCGCCTGCGTCGTGATGCGCTCCTCGGCATCGCGGCGCTGGACGAACTGCGCGACCGCGGCGGCGACGTCGTCGATCAGGTCCAGCGTCGCGCTGTCGTGGCTGCGGGCCTCCAGCGCGCCGAGCTCGAGCACGCCGAGCGTCTGGCCGCGTGCGACGATCGGGACCGCGGTCAGCGTGCGCAGCCCGCACGTGGCGGCGGCGCGGATGCGGCGCGGGTCCGGCGTGGCGTCGGGGTCGGTGGACTCGACGTGCTCGACCCAGGCGCGCGCGCCGGAGCGGCGGACGGCGTCGATCAGCGTGCCGGTGCCGAACTCCTCGGTCTGCTCGACGAGCTCCAGGAACGGGCCGACCGGCAGGCCCGGCGCGTGCCAGGTCCCGGCGCAGGTCAGCGACCCGTCGGCGGCGCCGGACAGCCAGATCGCGCCGGCGTTCCAGCCGAGCTGCTCGCCGGTCCCGCGCAGCGCGCCGACGAGGCCGTCCTGCAGCGAGCGGGCGAAGCCCAGCTCGGCGCCGGCGGCGTGCAGCGCGGCGAGGCGGCGCTCGACCTGCGCGCGATGGACGGTCGCGGCGGCCAGGCCGGCCAGCAGCTCCAGCGTCTGGACGTCGCGATCGGCGAAGCTGTGCGGGTCCTTGGCGTACACCTTGAGAACGCCGATCGCCTCGTCCTGATGGCGCAGCGCGACGCAGACCATCGAGCCGACGCCGACGCGCGCGCAGGCCTCCGCGTTGACGCGCGGGTCGGCGCTGCAGTCCAGGCAGAACGCGGACTCGCCGCTGCGCAGCACGCTGCCGGAGAGGCTGCCCTCGATCGCGATCCGCGTGCCGAGGTGCGCGGCGCCGGCCCCGGCGCCCGCGCGGTAGACCATGTCGTCGCCGTCGGGCAGCTCGACGACCGCGCCGTCGCCGCCGACGATCGCGGCGGCCTGGGCGGCGACGAGGTCGAGCGTCGCGACCAGCTCGCCGGAGCCGCCGGCGATCGCGGTCTGGGCCGAGACGACGCGGGCGATGCGCTCACTGTCCTCGCGTGCGATCCGCTCGAGCATCTTGCGCGGTGAGATGTCGCGCATGATCGCGGTGACGTGGAAGCCCTCGGCGCCGTCGACCCGGGCGAACGAGATCTCCAGGTCGAACTCGCGGCCGGCCTTGGTGATGCCGTGCAGCTCCAGCGGCACGCCGGCCAGGCGCAGCGGCGCGCCGTGGGCCGAGCGGCGCAGGCTGTCGCGGTGCGGGGTCCGGTAGCGCTCGGGCATCAGCAGCGTGACCGGGCGGCCCATGACCTCGGCGGCCGCCCAGCCGAACAGGCGCTCGGCGGCGGGGTTGAAGAGCGTGATCCAGCCGTTGGCGTCGGCCGAGACGATCGCGTCGTTGGCGGTGTCGGTGACCGAGCGCGCGATCGCCTCGCTGCTGCGCAGGCGCTCCTCGACCGCGCGGCGGCCGACCTCGGCGACGTTCAGGCGCGTCGCGAGGCGCAGGACGACCGCGCCGAGCGTGATCACCAGCGCGACCGCGTAGAGCCAGTCGCCGACGTGGTGCTCCACGAGGCCGGCGTCGGAGACCGCGGAGCGCAGCGCGTCGAGGCCGAGCGGGATCGCGAGCGCCATCGGCAGCAGGCGGCGCGCGAGGATCCCGCCGGGACCGGCGGAGACCAGCAGGCGCACGGTCCCGCGGCTGGGGCGCGCGAGCAGGAGCGAGCCGCCGGCGGCGACGAGCGCGAGCGCGGTGGCCAGCGCGACGCGCAGGCTCCCGGCGGTCCCGGTGAAGGAGCCGATGCCGGACACGTAGGCGGCGACGCCGACCAGGCCGATGACCAGCGGCGCGAGCGCGATCGCGTTGACGAGGCGGCCGTCGGCGCGGCGGCGACGGTCCAGCTCCAGCGCGAGGCCGAGCGCGAGCAGCGCGGCGAGTGCGGTCGGCGTGATGCGGTGCGGCAGCGGGACGACCGCGCAGACGACGGTGGTCAGCACGGCGAGCGTCGCGGCGGTCCGGGCGGCGCGGGTGATCGTGCGGTCGCGCGAGGGGCGCGCGTGGACGAACAGCGCGGCGCCGTAGAGCGTGAGCGCGAGCGCGGTGCCCGGGAGCATCGAGGGCGAGCCGGGCGTGAGGTGGCCGATCAGCGCGATCCCGGTCGCGCGCCCGAGGAGCGTGCAGACGCCGATCGCCGCGACGAGCGCGGCGAGGATCCGCGCGAGCGTGCGCGCGTGGGCGATGAGGGAGTCCTGGGAGCGTTGCGGCATGGCGGCGGAGGGGGCTCTGTCCGGAGGTCGGACGCGGCTGAGCCGGTTGGCGGTTCGCGGACGGGAGTCCGACCGGTGCGTGGTCAGTTCTGGGGTCCCGCGGTCGGGGGAGCGCGTCCGCCCGCGGATGTCCGGCCCTTGACTTCGAGCGCGCTCGAAGTCGTAGCGTGTTGGCCATGGCGGTTTCGATGACGATCTCGGAGGCCGCGGAGGCCTCCGGCCTGACCGCGCACACGTTGCGCTACTACGAGCGGGCGGGGCTGCTGGACCCGGTCGGCCGCGAGGCCGGCGGGCGGCGGCGCTACAGCGACCGCGACCTGTCGCGGATCGCGTTCCTGACGAAGCTGCGCGCGACCGGCATGCCGATCCGGGAGGTCCGGAAGTACGCCGAGCTGCTGCGCGAGGGCGACGGGAACGAGCGCGAGCGGCTGGCGCTGCTGGAGGCCCACCGCGACCAGGTGCGCGCCGCGCTGGCCGAGATGGAGAGGAACCTGGAGCTCATCGACTACAAGATCGACTTGTACAAGGAGAAGATCGGATGAACACGCGCAAGTTGGGGTCCTTGGAAGTGAGCGCCCTCGGGTTGGGGTGCATGGGGATGAGCGCGTTCTACACGGGCGGGCGCGACGACTCCGAGTCGATCGCCACCATCCACCGCGCGCTGGAGCTGGGCGTGACGCTGCTGGACACGGCCGACATGTACGGGCCGTACGTCAACGAGGAGCTGGTCGGGCGGGCTCTGGCGGGGCGGCGGGATTCCGTCGTGCTGGCGACGAAGTTCGGGATCCTGCTCGACCCCGACGATCCCGCCAAGCGCGGCGTGTGCGGGCGGCCGGACTACGTGAAGTCGTCGGTCGAGGGCTCGTTGCAGCGGTTGGGGGTCGACGTGATCGACCTGTACTACCAGCACCGCGTCGACCCGGACGTGCCGATCGAGGAGACGGTCGGGGCGATGGCCGAGCTGGTGGCCGAGGGCAAAGTGCGCGAGCTGGGGTTGAGCGAGGCGGGGCCCGAGACGATCCGCCGCGCAGCCGCGGTGCATCCGATCGCCGCCGTCCAGACCGAGTACTCGCTGTGGTCGCGCGACGTCGAGGACGAGGTCGTGGGCGTGCTGCGCGAGCTGGGCATCGCGCTGGTGGCGTACTCGCCGCTGGGGCGCGGGTTCCTGACCGGGGCCTACAGGTCGATCGACGACTTCGACGAGGACGACTACCGCCGCTCGTCGCCGCGGTTCGTCGGCGAGAACTTCCAGAAGAACCTGGACGTGGTGGCGAAGATCGAGCAGCTCGCCGCGGCCAAGGGCGTGACGGCGGCGCAGCTCGCGCTGGCGTGGGTGCTGGCCCAGGGCGACGACACCGTGGCGATCCCGGGGACCAAGAACCGGACGCGGTTGGAGGAGAACGTGGCGGCGGCCGACGTGACGCTGTCGGAGGCCGAGCTGGCCGAGATCTCCGCGACGCTGCCCGACGTGGCCGGCGACCGCTACCCACCCAACATGATGGCGACGCTCTCGAAGTAGAGAATGGGAGCGTGATCGAGCGCTTCTCCGAGCTGCCGGGCCTGATCGCCCGGCAGCTCGACTCCCACGACCACGTCATCGTGGTCCTCCTCGACGCGTTCGGCTGGACCTTCGTCCAACGCCACGCGCAGCACCCGCTGTTGCGCCGCATCGCCCGCGACGGGTCGCTGGCCCCTCTGCGCTCGCAGTTCCCCTCGACGACGACCGCGCACGTGACGACGATGCACACGGGGCTGCCGGTCGAGGACCACGGGTTGTACGAGTGGCGCATCTACGAGCCGGCCCTCGACGCGATCACGATCCCGCTGCTGGTTCCGCCCGACGCCCCCTACGCGCGCGGCCTGCTGCCCGACGGCCCGACCTTCTACCAGCGCCTGGCCATCCGCCACGGGGCGACGTCGACCGTGTTCTCCCCCGACCGCTTCTCCCCCTCCGGCTTCGACGCGGTCGCGCTGCGCGGAGCGCAGTTGGTCCCCTACTCCAACCTCGCCTCCCTCCCCCTCACACCCGCGTCAGAGAAGTCCTACACCTACATCTACTACGACCTCATCGACACAACCGGCCACCTCCACGGCCCCTCATCTCCCGAGTTCGACGACATCGCGCTCCGGGCCCTCGACGCCATCTACACCCTCTTCTTCGGGCCGGAGCGCGAGCACTTCCCGAACACCTTGTTGTTGCTCACCGCGGATCACGGCCAAATCGACGTATCCCCGGACCGCGTGACCTACCTCGACCTCCCCGGCATCCAACCCGCCGGCTCCTCCCGCGACCTCTTCCTCGACGTGCCCATCGAGGAACTCGACGCGCTCAACACGCGCCTGGGCGAAGACGCAACCGCCGTGCCCAGCCACACCCTCTTCGGCCCGTCAATCGGCCCTCGCCTCGCAGCCCGCCTTCCCCCGGTCTGCGTGCTCCCATCCCCCGGCCACCAGGTCTGGCTCACCGGCCACGAAGACGTCGAGCAGAAGTTCCTAGGCCACCACGGCGGCCTCACGCCCGAGGAATCAACCACCTTCCTCGGCACCCTCCAGCTCGACTAGCCTCGCCCCCATGGCCGCGCCCGCGCTGCCGACCACGTTCACCCGCGCCGGCCTGACCGCCGCCGGCTTCGAAGGCTGGCGCACCTGGCCCGAGCTCCGCGGCGCGTCCCTGGTCGACGTCCCGCGCACACCGGCGACCTACGTCGTGGTCCGCGACACCTCCGCGCCACCCCGCTTCACGACGACGAGCACCGGCGGCTGGTTCCAGGGCCGCGACCCAACCGTCAGCGTCGACGTCCTCGCCGCGAAGTGGGTCGACGGCGCGACGACCGTCTACATCGGCAAAGCCGACATCGCCCGCCGCCGCCTCAACCAGTACGCCCGCTTCGGCGCAGGCCAGACCGTCGGCCACCGCGGCGGCCGCTTCATCTGGCAGCTCTCCGACGCCGACACCCTCCTCATCGCCTGGCACCCGATCACCTGGGACGAGCCCGCGGCGGAGTACGAACACCGGCTCCTCCAGCACTTCAAAGCCCTCCACGGCCACCTGCCCTTCGCGAACCTCCGCAGTAGCGGCACAGCCTGGCGCCTGCGGAGACCGCCAAACAGTCGGCGTGTTGTGCCCGACCACGCATCGGTCCGGCAACGCCCCGCAGCAGCGGGAGTGCGGCCGCGGACGCGACCGACCGCAGAACCGCCGCGTTGGTGACCGCGTGTACCGAGGAGAGCGGAGACCGCCAAACGGCGACAGCGCCGCACCCGACCACGCATCGGTACCGGAAACGCCCGCAGCGGCGGGCGTGTGGCCGTGGACGCGACCGGCGGCGGGGCCAGGGCGTTGGTGATCGCGTGTGCCGAGGCCGCGAAAGAAGCGGCTGGTGCAGCGCATCCGTGCGCTGCACAGCCGGGTTTCCGCCCACCTCAGAGGAAAACGGGGCGGAAGGTAGCCGCCCTCGCCGGCGCTCTCCGCCGAGTCACCCCTGGACGAGGACTCGACGGAGACCGCCCGCGAGGACGGGCAAGCTCAGAAGTTCAGTGGGCCTTCATCGGGCGACGGCCACCGGGAAGGGACGGAAGCCGGGGTGGCGGCCGCTGTCCACGACCAGCATGTCCACGCGGCACGACGCCCGCCAGCGCAGCTCGCGCGCCAAGGACGTCCAGCCCGCGGGCACGACGATCAGCTCCGCGTCGTGCTCGCTCGCCACCGCGCACAGCGCGGCAACCAGCCCGCAGCGGCGCACGTGGCCGTTCACGGTGAGACCCGCAGCCGAAAGCGCGCCCTGGACATCCGCCAGCACCGCGTCCACCTCGGCCCGCCGCCCCAGCGTCCGCGCCAGCTCCTGCGCACGCGCTCCGGGCGGCTCCCAGGCCGCGACGACGTGCACGGTCCCGCGCCGGGCCTCCGCCACCGCACCCGCATACCAGGCCGCCGCTTCAGCAGCGGGCGAGCCGTCGGCGGGGACGACGATGTTCGTGGTCATGGTGGCGGTCTCCAGCACGGTCAATCAGCTCCTTGCACGACCAGGGCGTTCACTCACACGGAACGGCGTTCCCTCCCCCGTTCAGCCACCACGCGACCCACTGAACGGCTCATCCGGGAACGAAACCGCTCAAAGGTTGTGCGCAGCCCCGCGGTCGGTTACGGTCGCCCACCGTCATGGAAGCAACGTCAAGGGAACGGAAACGCGTCGCGATCCTGGGCGGAGGTGCCGGCTCCCTGGCCGCCGCGTTCGAGCTCACGGCCACCCCCGAGCTGCGCCAGGCCTACGACCTGACCGTCTACCAGCTCGGCTGGCGCTGCGGCGGCAAGGGCGCGTCCGGCCGCCGCGACATCAACGGCGCGCTCCGGATCGAGGAGCACGGCCTGCACGTCTGGTTCGGCTTCTACGAGAACGCCTTCGACGTCATGCGCCGCATCTACGAGGAGCTCGACCGCCCCGAGGGCGCCGCGCTGCGCACCTGGCAGGACGCGTTCCACCCGACCAACGAGGTCGTCCTCTGCGACGACACCGAGGACGACCGCTGGATCCCGCGCAGGTTCCACTTCCCGCCCAACGACGCGCTCCCCGGCCTGCCCGGCGACCCGCCGTCCCTCCACGACCTCATGCGCGACGCGATCCACACGCTGCGCCTGATCGAGCCCCCGGACCACGCCAAGCTCCACCTCAGGGCCCTCGACAAGTTCTTCGACGCCTTCCTGCTCGCCGCCGAGAAGCTCATGGGCGAAGAGAAGGACGACGGCGAGTCCGAGATGACCAGGCTCTTCGAGGGCTTCATGAGGTTCGCGCGGCCCCTGCTGCACCTGAGGGACGACGACGACGATCCGGAATCCCCCGACGAGCCCCTCATCTGCAAGTTCCTCAAGGGCCTCACCGACGTCATCTGGGCGATCACCGGCGGCGACCGCTACGCGATGACCTTCGACGTCACCGCCACCGTCTTCCGCGGGATCCTCTCCGACGACCTCGACGACCGCGCCAAGGGCGGCTTCGCCCAGGTCAACGGCGAGGAGTTCATGGCCTGGATGAAGCGCCACGGCGCCCGCCAGGAGACGCTCGACCAGTCCCCGATCCTGCGCGCCTTCTACCAGCTCTGCTTCGGCTACAAGGACGGCGACCGCGCCCAGCCCTGCATCGCCGCCGGCAAGGCCCTGCAGGCGATGCTCCGCATGTGCCTCGGCTACAAGGGCGCGATCATGTGGAAGATGCAGGCCGGCATGGGCGACGCGATCTTCGCGCCCATGTACGAGGCGCTCCGCGCGCGCGGCGTCCGCTTCGAGTTCTTCCACGACGTCACGAACATCGGGACCAACGAGGCCGGCACGCTGGTCGACGAGATCACCGTCCGCCGCCAGGCGAAGACCAAGAACGGCGCCGAGTACCTCCCGCTGATCCCCGACGTCGGCGGCCTCATGTCCTGGCCCGCCGAGCCGCTCTTCGACCAGCTCGAAGGCGGCGCCGAGGCCTACAGGGACGTCTTCTTCGAGCGCTGCCAGTCCGGCCCGGACGCCGAGGACATCACGCTCCGCGTCGGCGAGGACTTCGACCTCGTCGTCATGGGCATGTCGGTCGCGTCGCTGCCGGACATCACGAAGGAGATCGCCGCGACCGACCCGAAGTTCCAGGCGATGCTCGACCACGCCGAGACCGTCGCCACCCTGGCGCTGCAGGTGTGGATGACCGACACGCCCGAGAGGCTCGGCCCGACCAACCCCAAGGGCATGATCTCCGGCGCCTACGTCAAGCCGCTGGACACGTTGTGCGACATGTCGCACCTGCTCGACCGCGAGGGCTGGGCCGCCGCCGGCCTGCCGGTCACGTCGATCGGCTACTTCTGCGGCACGATGGCCAAGGAGGAGGAGTCCGGCGACCAGGAGGAGGCCGACCGCCGCGCCTTCGCCGCCGGCGTCACCCACCTCAAGGACCACTCCTCGATCCTCTGGCCCGGCTCGATCACCGACGACGCCTTCGCCTGGGCGCTGCTCTACGACCACCAGGACGCCGACGGCGACGGCCGCGTCGCCTCGCAGTACTGGCGCGCGAACATCTTCGGCTCCGAGCGTTACGTGCTCACGCCGCCCGGCTCGATCGAGCACCGCATGCGCCCGTCGGAGGCCAAGGCCACCAACTTGGCGCTGGCCGGCGACTGGACGCGCAACGGTGTCTGCGGCGGCTCGGTCGAGGCCGCCGTCACGTCCGGCAAGCTCGCGGCGCAGCACCTCTCCGGCCACCCCGCGGTGATCCCGGGCACCGAGGGCTGGCTCGAATCCGACTGACCCCGACGCACCGACCAAGGACCCCAACATGACCGACCTCCCCGACTACGTCGAGTTCGGCGGCCTCGGCTCCGCGCCCGGCCCGCTGCAGTGCAACGACACCGAGTTGTACGTCTTCGGCCTGCAGGCCGACCACGCCAAGCTCGACGCGCTCTGCCGGCGCGTGTTCGACACGCCGACCGGCGGCGCGGTCGACTACCGCCCGCTCGGCGACAACGTCATCGTCACGTTCGGCGTCGTCGGCTCGATCGTCCCGGAGTACGAGCCGTGGCACACGATGGGCTCGGTCAAGGAGCCGCAGGTCGGCTTCTGGATCCCGGTCGCGCGCGTCAAGCACGAGGGCGACAGGCTCGTCGCCCAGGACTTCGGGATGTTCTGCGCGGCGATGATGTTGGACAACCCGATCTCGCTGCTGTCGGGCCGCGAGGACTACGGCTACCCCAAGACCATGGGCTGGTCGGAGATGCCCGACGACCCGGCGCACAGCACTGACCCGTTCACGCTCGACGTGTTCGGCATGGACTTCGCGCCCGACCAGCACCCGGAGCGCCGGCGCCTGATGGACCTCACGCCGACCGGCGACCCGTCCGAGACCGAGCTGGCCCTGGACGACATCAGGGCCGTCGCCAGGTGGTTCAAGGCCATGTTGTTCGACAGGCCGGGCGTCGATCTCGGCCTGCACTTCGCGCTCGAGTTCGGCAAGGCGCTGAGGGACAGCGCGGTCAACCAGGTCTTCCTGAAGCAGATCCGCGCGACCGCCGACGGGCGCAGGGCCGACATCCAGCAGGTCGTCGTCGCGCCCGCGATCACCAAGAACATCAAGATCTCCCAGCTCGACCACGACTACGAGCTGAAGATCCAGCACCTGGACTCCCACCCGCTCCAGGACGAGCTGGGCATCGTGCCCGAGCAGAGGGTCACGCTCGCGATGAAGATGACCTTCGACATGCTCATCACCGCGGGCAGCGTCCGCTGGGCCGCGCCCGGGACGACCAACGGCTGAGCGGCGCCGCGCGCGCTAGCGCTCGACCGTCACGCGCCACGTGTCCGGGCCCGGCGGGCCCGGATCGTAGGTGCAGAAGATGCCGGTCTTGACCGACCGCTCCAGGTGGTGGCCGAGCCGCGCGTCGTGCTCGGCGATCGCCCGGACCGCCCCGCGGATCGCGCGCGTCACGTTGACCCGTGCGCGCTCGGCGGCGCTGCCGGCCTTGCGGTCGCGGCCGCCGAGGCCGACCGCGCGCGACAGCTCGGCGGCGATGAAGTCCAGCTCCTCGCGGAGCCGCGCCGCGCGCTCGACGTCGTTGAAGCGCTCGGCCTCGTCGAGGTCCTCCTGGAGCTCGCCGATCCGCGCGCGGTACTGCGCCTTGGCCTCGGGATCGAGCAGCGCGCCCGCGTCGCCGCCGTCGCTGACGGTCAGCTCGCCGGTCGCCGCGCCCGCGGCCGCGGCCCCGGCACCGCCGCCCGAGGTGCGCGCCGCCGCGTCGACCGGCCCGGACACGAGGTCGATCGCGTGGACCTCGACGTCGGGCTGCTCCAGCAGCGTCGCGAGGTACTGCAGGCCCTTGCGGTCCTTCAGGCGCACGGTCTCCGACCCCGTGACCGTCCAGATCTCGCCCTCCAGCCGGAACGTCGCGCTCGGGGCGCCGTTGGACGCCTGCGCCGCGACCGGACCACCCGCGGCGGCCGGCGCAGCGTTCGACGGCGCCGGCGTCCGCGCAGCCCTCGCGCCCGGGTTGGGCATCACCTGGATCGGCAGCGAGCTGAGCGCCTTCTCGTAGCCGAGCAGCCCGCTCGCGCGCCGCGCCAGCGTCGCGCTGCCCAGCCGCTGTGCGGCGGCCGCCGCGCGCTCCAGCAGCATCCGCCCGCGCTCGCGGTCCTGCGGGCCGTTGCGCTGCAGCAGCAGCCGCGCGGTCGCCAGCTCGGTCCGGGCGACCCAGATCGGCGCCTTCAGCGCGGCGTTCAGCTCGGCCGCGCGCCGCAGGTGCTCCTCGGCCTCGCCGAACCTGCCGACGACCGCCGCGAGCTGCCCGAGGTGGTGGTCGACGCAGCCCCACGCGCTGATCCCGGAGTAGACGACCTGCCCGGCCCACGGCGCGAGCAACCCGTACAAGATCTCCGCCGCCCCGCGCTCCTGCAGGTGCGCGGCGACCTCGGCGTAGATCGCCAGGCCCGGCAGCCACGTGACGTCCGGCGGCAGCTCCCCGAACTCCGTCGAGGACTCGTGCGCGAGCACGCGGCGCGCCTCGTCGTCGAGGTCGCCCTCGCAGCAGGCGAGCGCCAGGACCGCCCGGAACGCCGGGATCCCCGGGTTGTCGGACACGACCTGCGCGATCAGCGGCTGCAGCTCGGCGAGGCGGCCCTGCTCGTAGCGGATGTTCGTCAGCTGCGAGGTGAAGAACGGCAGCGCGTCGGGCTGCGCGGACAGCGTGGCGATCTGCAGCGCCTCGTGCGCGTGCTGCTCGCCCTCGGCGAGCTGGCCGAGGATGATCTCCAGGTTGCCGTGGTCGTAGGTCGCCAGCCAGCGCATCGTCGGCTGGCCGAGGCGCTCGGCGAGCGTCGCCTCGTGGTCGACGTCGCGCTGGGCGTCGGCGACGCGGCCGGCCTCGACCAACGCCGCGGCGCGCCAGTGGACGGCGTGGAACTCGACCGTCGGGTCGCCGGTGCGGCGCGCGGCGGCGACGTTCTCGTCGGAGTTCGCGAGGCGCTCGCCGAGCGTCTCGGGCATCCACAGCGTCACGAAGCGCAGCGAGAGGACGCGGCTCAAAGCGAGCGGGTCGTCCAGGCGCCGGGCCAGCGCGAGCGCCTCGTCGCTCAGCCCCACGCGGCGCGTGCGGTCGGCGGGCGAGAACGCCAGCTCCGCCGCCAGCGTGGCGAGCAGGACCGCGCGCTCGGCGGAGTCGGCGTCGCCGACCGCGGTCAGCGCGTCCTCGAGCGCGTGCACGCGTTCATCATCAACAACACCGGACGCGCTCACGAAGCCGCGCGAGTTCGCGAGCACCGCCCGGACCAGGCCCGGCCCGTCGCCGAGACGGCGGGCCAGCGACGCGGCCTCCAGCAGCGTGGTCCGGAACTCCGGGTCGCCGGACTGGCGCTGGGCGTCGCCGAGGCCGACGAGCAGCTCGAAGCGCGTGGCGTCGTCGCCGCCGCGGCCGAGCTGCTCGAACAGCCCGAGGCCCTGGCGGTACCAGTCGACGCCGTCGTCCGGGGCCAGCTGCGCGAGCGCGTGCTCGCCGGCCCTGCGCGTGTAGCGCAGCGCGCGGTCCAGGTCGCCGGGCTCGGCGTTGAGCCAGTGGCGCGCCAGCTCGCCGACCCGCGTCCCCGGGTCGTCGCCGTAGATCCGCTCCAGCGCCTCGGCCGCGCGGCGGTGCATCCTCGCGCGGCGCGCGGGCCCGAGGCCCTCGTAGAGCGTCGTGACGATCAGGCCGTGCGCGAACGCGTAGCGGTCGCCCGGGTGGCGCGGCGCGACGACGAGCGCCGCGTCGGCCGCGGCGTCCACGGCCTCGCCGACGGCGTCGACGTCGAGGCCGACCATCGCGCCGACCAGCTCCAGCTCGAACTCCTGGCCGAGGACCGCGGCGGCCGCCAGCGGGTCGCGGACGCTGTCGCCGAGGCGCTGCAGCCGGCGCTCCAGCACGTCCCGGACGCTGCCGGGGACGACCGCGCTGGCGAGGTCGTCGCCCTCGCTCTGGCGCAGCATCTCGGTGACGAAGAACGCGTTGCCCGACGTCCGGCGCTGGAGCGTGTGCGCGGCGTCGATCCCGGCGGCATCGAGCGTCCTGCCCGACGCGGCGGCGGCCAGCTCGGCGACGGCCTCGGCGCGCAGACCGCCGAGGTCGACGCGGGTGACGTCCGGCTCGCGGTGCAGGTCGGCCAGCAGCTTGGCGAGCGGGCCGTCGTCGTCCAGCTCGGTCGAGCGGAACGTCGCGATGATCGTCACGCGCAGGCGCAGGTCGGACGCCACCAGGTGGCGTAGCAGCAGGAGCGTCTGGGCGTCCGCCCACTGGACGTCGTCCAGGAACAGGATCACCGGGCGCTGGGCCTGCTCGACGTTGAGCAGCCCGACGACGGCGGAGAAGAGCAGGTAGCGCTCGGTGTCGCCGTCGGCGGCGCGCGGCTCGGGCGCGGCGGGCATCCGGCGCGCGAGCGCGGGCACGAGGCGCGTCAGCTCGCCACCGTGCTCCTCGACGTGGCGTTCGAGGACCGCGGGCGCCGCGTGCGCGACGAGGTGCGAGAGCGCCTCCACGAACGGCTGGTAGGGCATCCGCAGGTCCTCGTCGCAGCGGCCCTGCAGGACCGTCGAGCCGCGGGCGTGGGCGCCGAGCGCCAGCTCGCGGGCGAGGCGCGACTTGCCGATCCCGGGCTCGCCGCCGAGCAGCAGCACCTGGCGGCCGCCGTGGCCGGCGCGGGCGATCAGCGGCTCCAGGCGCGCGAGCTCGTCGCCGCGGCCGACGAACACCTCGGGCCTGGCGACCTCCAGGCGCGCGGGGAGCGGCACGACCGGTTCCGGGAGCGGGTCCCAGCGGATCTCGGAGGCGGCGTCGGGGCCGCCGAGGCGGCGCGGCTCGGAGATCTCGAGGTCCGGCTCGTCCTTGAGGCGCTCGTAGAGCGTGGCGTCGACGAGGATCTGCCCGGCGCCGGCCAGGGCGCAGAGGCGGTCGTCCCTGCCGGCCTCGGCGGCGGCGGCGATGCGCAGCACGCCGGGGACCGCGGCGGTCCGGTTGTCGGCTTCGACACGCTGCTGCAGCTCGACCGCGCAGAGCGCGGCGGCGCGGGCGTCGCCGAACGTGACGCGCAGCGCGTCGCCGTCCTGGCGGACGTCGAGGACCGACTCCGTGGTGGCGACCACGGCCTGGAGGAGCGCCAGCTGGCGCCCACGGGCTTCCGCACCGCCCGCGAGGGCGGCGGAGAGCTGGATCGTGGTGGGCTGCGCTGTTGGCTGGACTGGGTCCTCCATCCCCCCGACTCCGGGAAGGCCTTCCGGGCCAGCATCATGACGGAGCCGGGGGAAATGGAGGAGACGCGGCGTGGAATCTCCGGAGGAGGCGTAGATCCCAGGGTCCGTCCCTGAACCGACCCGGAGCGCGTCATCCCCGCCGCGCCCCGTTCTGCCGCGTTGTTTCTGTCGTCCTACGCTGCCTGGGCGTGACGTGTCGTGGAACGGCGTTCACCGTGGGCGTACGGTCGTGATGAACGGTGGTCCCGCGGGGTCCGATGGGCCGCGCCCGCTAGGGTGATCGGCATGCCCATGGTCCCGATGGTGATCGAGCGCACCGCGCGCGGCGAGCGCGAGTACGACATCTACTCCCGCCTGCTCAACGAGCGGATCATCTTCCTGGGGAGCGCGATCGACGACCAGGTCGCGAACCTCGTGGTCGCGCAGCTCTTGCATCTGGAGAGCGCCGACCCCGACAAGGACATCTCGATCTACATCAACTCGCCCGGCGGCAGCATCTACGCCGGCCTGGCGATCTACGACACGATGAACTTCATCAAGCCCGACGTGTCGACGATGTGCGTCGGGATCGCGATGTCCATGGGTTCGCTGCTGCTGATGGGCGGCGCCCACGGCAAGCGCTTCTCGCTGCCGAACTCCCGGATCCTGATCCACCAGCCCTCCAGCGGGTTCGAGGGCCAGTCCTCGGACATCGAGATCCACGCCAACGAGATCATCAAGACCCGCAGGCGCGTCGACGAGATCTACGCCAAGCACACCGGCCAGCCCGAAGAGAAGGTCCACTCCGACATGGAGCGCGACCGCTTCTTCAAGCCCGACGAAGCCGTCGAATACGGCCTCATCGACCGCGTCATCGAGCACCACTAGCTCCGGGCGGCGCACGGCGCCTGTCGAAGTTGCAGAGCTCGACCTGCACAAACGGTCGAGCTCACTCTGCACAAACGGCAGATTTCACACACCACAAATGGTAGAGTTGGACGGTGTCCCCGCCGTCCGACTACCAGCGTCGCATCCTGGACGGCGTGCTCGACGAGCTGCTCGCCGGCCTTCCTGCGATCGCCATCGAAGGGCCGAAGGGCGTCGGCAAGACCCGCACGGCCGAGCAGCGTGCTCGGACCATCCGCGCGCTCGACAACCCGCTCGAGCTCGCGATCGCGCAGTCGGACCCCGCGCGATTGCTCGAGGGCGAGCGCCCGATCCTCATCGACGAGTGGCAACGCCTGCCGTTCACCTGGGACCTCGTGCGGCGCGCGGTCGACGACGGCGCGCCGCCCGGCAGCTTCCTGCTGACCGGCTCCGCCGTCCCCAACCCGCCGCCGGCGCACTCCGGCGCCGGGCGGATCGTGTCCCTGCGGATGCGCCCGCTGAGCCTCGCCGAGCGCGGACTCGGCGAGCCCACGGTCGGCCTCCGGTCGCTGCTGAGCGGCGATCACCCGGACATCCGCGGCCGGACCGAGCTCACGGTGAGCGACTACGCCGACGAGATCGTCGCCTCGGGCCTGCCCGGCATCCGGGCGCTCGGCGAACGCGTGCGGAAGGTGCAGCTCGACAGCTACCTGCAGCGGATCGTCGACCGCGACATCCCCGACGACGCGGGCCTGACGATCCGCAATCCCGCTGCGCTGAGGCGCTGGATGACCGCCTATGCCGCCGCCACCGCGACGACGACGAGCTTCGAGAAGATCCGGGACGCCGCAAGCGCGGGCGAGGACGACAAGCCCGCCAAGGAGACCGCGCAGTCCTACCGGGACGCGCTCACCAAGATCTGGGTGCTCGATGACCTCGACGCCTGGATCCCCACCAACAACCCGTTGCGCCAGCTGCGCCAGGCGCCGAAGCACCTGCTCGCCGATCCGGCGCTGGCCGCGCGGCTGCTCCGGGTCGGGCGGGCGGGACTGCTGGCGGGCGACGACGCCGGCCCGTCGATCCCGCGCGACGGCCCCCTGCTCGGCGCGCTGTTCGAGGCGCTGGCGACGCAGTCTGTGCGTGCCTATGCCGACCTGGCCGAGGCGAACGTCTGGCACCTGCGCACGGCGGCCGGGCGCCAGGAGATCGATCTCATCGTCGAGCGCGACGACCGGCGCGTCCTCGCCATCGAGGTGAAGCTGACGCGGGTTGCTGAGGACAGGGACGTGCGGCACCTGAACTGGCTGGAGGAGAAGCTCGGCCGGGAGCGGGTGCTGGACAAGGTCGTCCTCACGACGGGGCCCGAGGCGTACCGGCGGCAGGACGGGGTTGCCGTCGTGCCGTTGGGGTTGCTCGGGCCCTAGAGGGCGACGCCGAGGTGGGTGTGGAGGCCGGTGTGGCCGGCGGGTGTGATGCGTAGGACGCGGCCGCGGGTGGATTTGGCGCCGGTGCGGACGGGGGCGGGTTGGAGCCAGTTGCGGTGGAGGAGCTCGGAGAGCAGGGCTGCCCCGAGCGCGCCGCCGATGTGGGGACGACGCTCGGACCAGTCGACGCAGGCGCGGGCCGTGGCGCGGCGGGCGCCGAGGATCGCGTCGATGTCGAGGCCGAAGGCGGACAGACGCGCGTGTCCGTCATCTGTCAGCCCAAAGGCGCCGTCGCCGAGGGTCAGGATGCCCTCGTTCGTCAACCCGTCGGCCAGCGCGACGCCCGCCTGCCCGGCGAGGTGGTCGTAGCACGAGCGCGCGGCCCGCAGCGCCTCGCCGTGGTTCCACTCGCGCAGGCCGACCGGCCTCCTGACCGGCGCCAGCGCGGCCAGCGACTCCAGCGCGCGGCCGACGTCGGGACCCGCCAGCCGGACCTCCCGGCGGCGCCCGACGCGCTCGGTCACGACCAGCCCGCCCTGCTCCAGGCGATGCAGGTGCTCGGTCGCGGTCGACGGCGCGATCCCCGCCGCGACCGCCAGCTCGCGGGCGCTGTGGCGCCCGCCGTTGAGCAGCGCGTCGAGCATCGCCGCCCGCGACGGGTCGGCGATCAGCGCTGCGACAGAGGCAAGATCGACGTCCATGCCGCCAGGCTAGGACGCCGACGCTTCGGCGGCGGCCGAAGCGTCAGCGCGACGCCGGCGCTAGTACTGCGCCGCGCAGCTCGTCGGCCGCGCGTGCTTCCTCAGCAGCGCCTCGAACTTCACCGGCTCGGCCGTCATGACGCCGTCCACGCAGTCGTCGATGAGCCTCGTCCACGTCGGGACGCCCTCGCCGTCGTCGCTCAGCCACGTGTGCCACGCGTAGCCGCCCCTGTGCGCGCGGGCGACGTTGTCGGGCGTCGTGACGTTCAGCGTCTGCCCGTTGAGCTCGTACGTGATCGGCAGCTGGAACGCGACGACGCCCGCTCCCGGCGACTTGCTGCCGAGCAGGAAGTCGGCGCTCCCGCCGATCCCCGGCGCCAGCGGCACCTGCGGCGCGATCGTGTGGAAGCGGTCGACCGCCGGCTGCTGGAACGACACCACCACGATGTCCTTGCGCGCGTTGTGCTTCAACAACGCGCCGAGCACGTCCGCGTTCTTGAGGTACTCGCTCGGGTCCTCGGCCTTCGTCCGCCCCTTGATCTCGATGTTGATCGGGGTGTGCGGGAACGCCTTCAGGACCTGCTTCAGCGTCGGGACCCGGAAGTCCGCCGCGCTGTAGCCCTTCGGCGCGCGCTTCCTGCCCGTCGCGACACCGCGGAAGGTGTAGGACTTGCTCGAGCGACCGTGCTCGTACGCGTTGTCGGTCGACGCGTGGAACCAGTACGCGCCGTCGAGCTTCTCGACCTGCGCCAGCGTGTGCGACGCGATCGTCCCGCTGCCGCTGGTCGTCCGGTCCAGCGTCGTGTCGTGCATGACCACGACCTGGTCGTCCTTCGTGACCCCGACGTCGAGCTCCAGCATGTCGGCGCCCGCCTTCAGCGAGGACCGGAACGCGTACATCGTGTTCGACGGGAACTCGTCCTCCCCGCCCTGATGGGCGATGTTCAGCGGCCGGCTCCTCTCCAGCCACGGGTTCGTGGCGGCGGAAGCCGGGCCGGCGACGACGAGGGCAGCGGCCAGCGAGGCCGTCGCCAGGGACAGGGCGGCGAGTGGGGCGCGAGACATCGCGCGCCAGTTTGTCACACGCCCCCGCGGCGTAACCGCCCCGTCATCGGAGCTGGCGCGGAGACGCTTGAGCGATGAGGAGATTCGTCCAGACGAACTGGACGCCCACCGTCCGCGCGGCGACCCGCCGCGCGACGACGCTACGCGATCGTGTGCTCGATCTCGCCCAGCGCCTCGATCGCGATCCGGACGCGGTCCCCGGACGCGAGGAAGCGCGGCGGATCCATCGCCTGACCGACGCCGGACGGCGTCCCGGTCAGGATCAGGTCGCCCGGCGCCAGCGTGCACGTCTCGCGCAGGAACGCGACGACCGCCTCGATCCCGAAGATCAGATCGCTCGTCGACGAGTCCTGGCGCAGCTCGCCGTTGACCCACGTCTGCAGCCGCAGCGCCTCGGGATCGGCGATCTCGTCGGCGGTCGTGATCCACGGCCCGTACGGCGCCGAGTTGTCGAAGCCCTTCGCGCGCGTCCACTGCTTCTCGCGCTTCTGCAGGTGCCGTGCCGAGAGGTCGTCGGCGACCGCGTAGCCCGCGACCTCGCCGCCCGCGCCGATCATGACGGCCAGCTCGCCCTCGTAGTCCAGCCGCGCCATCGCGGCGGCCGGGATCGCGACCGTGCCGTTCGGCGCGGCGGCCGACGACGGCAGCTTCATGAAGATCATCGGCGCCTCGGGCGGCGTCGCGCCGGTCTCGGCCGCGTGGGCGGCGTAGTTCAGCCCGACGCCGAAGATCGCGCGCGGCACCGGGACCGGCGCCAGCAGCGTGACGCCGGCCAAGGTGTAGGACTCGCCGCCGGCCGCCGAGCGGTCGCCCGACGCGAGCCGGTCCAGGACCGTCGTGCCGTCGGCGAACGCGACGACCGCGTCGCCGCGGACCTCGCCGGCCAGGGGCGCCTCGGCGCCGGGGAGCAGGAACGTCGCGAGCTTCATGGCGCGCCGGACCCTAGCGCGCCGCCCGCGCCGCGATCACCCCGGCAGCACGGGAGGCAGCGACGGCACCTGCACGCCGCCGAGTGGGTCCGGGAGCGTCGGCGCGCCCGGGAGCCCGTCCTGCGGGTCGAGCCCGTCGATCACCTGCAGCGCGGCCGCCAGCACCTGCGACACCTCGCCGACACCGCCGATCGGCAATCCGTCCGCCGACAGCCCGCCGATCGAGTTGATGAACTCGTCCAGCCCGGTCACGCCGTCGTCCAGCTTCCTCGCGGCGGTCCGCGCCGCGGCGGCCGTGTCGTCCAGCTGCCTGACGAGGGTCTTCGACGCGCGCACGCTCCCACGTACCTTGTCCATGTTGTCGGCCTGGTCGCGCAGCCCGTTGACGAGGTTGTTCAGCGTCGTCCGGAACGACAGCATCGCGTTGCGCAGCGCGTCCGGGTCGGTGACGGTCCCGTTGCCCGCCGCCTCCTGGGCGGCGATCGACGCGACCGCCGCGCTGGCCGCCCTCGCCCCGGTCTGCGCGCCGCCGAGCAGCCCGTGCAGCGTCGCGAACGACGGCGCCTGCGAGCGCGAGACGATCTTGAGGTACTGCGCCTTCGCGCGCCCCCGGACCAGCGAGCGCACCCGCGCGCTCACGAGGTCGCCGAGGCGCGTCTTGTCGGCGCTCGTGCGGCCGGTGGTCACGGTCCGGAACCCGGACTTCGCGGGCACGGTCAGCACCGCGACGCCGCCACCGCTCAGCGCCAGCGGCACCTGGGCGTGAGCGCCCCTCACCGCGGGCTCGCCGAGGATCCGGCCGCGCAGCGTCGCCGCGTCCGCACCGGAGGCGCTGATGATCAAGACAGCCGCCGCGAGACACGCGGCGAACAGGGAACGACGAGGCAGCACGACGAGTTCTCTCCTCCCGAGAGCAACCAGGTTCCCGACCCAGTCGCAGGAGTACCCGTCGGCGCGAGTCCACATCCCGCCGCGGTGTGTCCGTTGCCGGACACGCGCCCGCGTCAGCGGGCGGACCGCGGCGGCGGCGCCGTTACGGCGTCGTACGCGCTGCGCGACGTGCGCGCCGGCGCTGCGCTGCCGCGGCACGACGGCGATCGGCCGGGCTGGCCGTTGCCTCGCTCTCCTCGCGGCGCTTCGCCCACTTGGCGCGCTCCTCGTCGCTCATCTTGCGGATCGTCAGATCCCCGGTCGAAACCTGGTCCTGGATCCGCTCGAGCTTCGCTTCGCGCGCGGCCTGATCCCGCTCTCGCTGCGTCTTCGCCATAGCTATAGGATACCCACCGCGCGAAGGGGTTAGTGACAATGGTCGCTAGCGTGCAATCCGTGCTCAAGTCCGGGCCCCCGCGGTCGATCACCTTGTGAAGATGATCGGGCGGCGCAGGGGTCAGGATGAACGTGTGCGCGTGATCGTCCCGAGCGTCGCGACGCTCGAGGCGGTGGTCGTCCGGACCGTCGAAGGCGCGGCCGAGCTGGCCGTCATCGACACCCGCTCCGGCGTGCCCGCGCGCTTCCTGCACCGGCGCCGCGCGACGATCGTCCCGCTGGCCGGGGACTCGCGTATCGACGGCACGCTGCTGGCCGTCCCGGGCGACGGCGGGCAGGTGCGTTCCGACCTGCTGCACTTCCTCCAGGCGGTCGTCCCGCTGGCGCCGCGGGCCAAGCCGCAACGCCGCGACGCCGCCCGGATCGACCTCGTCCGCCCCGTCGCGATGATCCCCGACGGCTTCAGGGTCGGGTGGCTCAACGGCTACACCCGCAACGTGTCGGCGGGCGGCGTCCTGGTCGCGGGCGCCGACGCGCTGGCCGAGGGCGACAAGCTGCGCGTGCGCTTCGAGCTCGACGACGAGGACGACCTCGTCGACCTGCTGGCGCGCGTCGTGCGCGCCGACGACACGTGGGGCCTGCGCGGGCTGCGGCTGGAGGGCGTCAGCGACGCCGAGCGCGAGCGGATCGTGAAGTTCGTGTTCGCGCGCCAGCGCTACGCGCTGGCGATGCTGCGCAGCCGGACCGCCTGACGCGCGCCGGGCTCTAGGCTTGGCGCCAGATGAGCGCCCCTCTGATCTCCTCGATCCTCGCGGCCGCCGGCGGCGGCTCCTCCGGCTTCGGCGGGGGCGGCGGTGGTGGGGGCGGCGGCTTCGGCGGCGGCGGAGGCGGGGGCTACGTCGGCGGCGGGGGCGGCGGGTCGATCGTCTTCTTCTTCCTGATCGTCGTGGTCGTGCTGGTCTTCCTGGCCTTCAGCGCGATGCGCGCGGCCAAGTACCGCGCCCAGCGCGCGGCGCGCGTGCGCAAGGCCGAGCTGGCCGCGGCGGAGGCGGCGACCGACGACGAGGACTTCGACCCGGAGAACGTCCGGCGCGAGGCCGCGGCGCTGTTCGTCTCGATCCAGGAGATGTGGTCGCGCAACGACATCGAGGGGCTCGAGGAGGTCGTCGGCGAGGACCTGATGGTCGAGTGGCGGCGGCGCCTGAACGACTTCCGGCGCAAGGGCTGGCGCAACCAGTGCACCCCGCACGGGCACCCGCAGATCGAGTACATGGGGTTGGTCAACCGCGAGGGCGAGGACGAGGACCGCGTCGTCGTGCGGATCACGGCGAGCCTGGAGGACTTCGTCATCGACCACAACGGGCGGACGATCACCAAGAGGGGCGACAACGACACGATGACCAGGCTGACCGAGTGGTGGACGCTCCACCCGCCCGGTGCGCGCTGGCGGCTGCTGTCGATCGAGTCCGACGCCGAGGGGCGCCACCACCTGGCGTCGGAGCTGGTGGCGGTGCCGTGGGGCGACGCGCGCGTGGCCGACGCCGCGCTGGTCGAGGGCGCGGTGGCCGACGCGGTGCCGGCGGGCGTCGCGGTGGCGGAGATCGCGCCGGCGGTTCTTGATGACGATGCCCGGGCGGCGGCGTTGGACCTGGCGCTGGCGGACGGGCGCTTCGCCCCGGACGTCCTGGAGATCGCGGCGCGACGCGCGGTCGAGGCGTGGGCCGAGGCGATCGACGGGCCCGACGACGCGCTGGAGGCGCTGGCCGAGCCGGGCGCGATCGGCACGTTGTTGTACGGGTCCGACGGCGCGGGCCCGGACGGCTCGACGCGCGTGGTCGTGCGCGGCGCGCGCGTGGCGGCGCTGGCGATCTCGTCGCTCGATCCCCACGCCGAGCCGGCGACGATGACCGCGACGGTCACGCTGCACGGCCGCCGCTACGTCGAGGACCGCGACACGGTCGCGGTGCTGAGCGGGTCCAAGGACCGCGACGCGACGATCGCCCAGCGCTGGACGTTCGCGCTGACCGGCGACGCCGAGTCGCCCTGGCGCCTGGTCGCGGTCGCCTAGCCCGCGAGGCGGTCGAGCGCCAGGCCGGACGCCATCAGCGCGCCGGCGAGCGTCCCGAGCAGGAGGCCGCGCAGCGCGTCGCGCGGGACGTCGGCGCCGTTGGCGATCCAGTCGATGCAGGCGCCGTCCATGAACCACAGCCAGCCGTGGACCGCGGTGCGCGCGGCGGGCGGGACCGGCTCGCCCTCGGGCACGACGCCGGCCAGGATCCTCGCCGCGGTCTGCGCGCGCACGGCCTCGACCATCCTGCGGACCTCGGCGACCTCGCCGGCGGTGACGATCAGCTTCTTGTAGGCCTCGGCGTGCTCCTCGATCCAGCCGAGGTAGGCGTCGACCGAGCGCTCGAGCTGCTGGAGCGGCGGCAGCGACGCGTCGGGCTCGGTGCGCGCCATCAGCTCCTCGGCCGCGGCCTGCAGCGTCGCCTCGAAGTACGCCTGCTTGGACGGGAAGTAGTGGTACAGCAATGCCTTGGAGATCCCGGCCTCCCTGGCGATCCGGGCCATCGAGAGCTCCGAGTAGGTCGCCGTCGTGAACAACCGCTCGCCGAGCGCGATCAGCTGCGCCCGGCGCTCGTCGACGTCGAGGCGGCGATACGCGGGTCCGGGCGGCGTGCTCACCCGACCCATCGTACAGGACCTCTTGACCGCCGGTCAGCAAGTCTCTACCGTACTGCTGACCGATGGTCAACACGGAGGAGCAGCGATGATCGACGAGCGGCGGATGGCGACGCTGGAGCGGCGCCTGGAACGGGTGGAGGAGGCCGTCGGCCTCGCGATGACCGAGGCCCCGGAGCGGCCGCGGCGCGCCGAGGCGCCGCCGGCTGCGCCGGTCCCGGAGCGCGTGCGCGCCACGGACCTCGAGGCATGGACGCTGCCCGCGGGGCCGGCGCCGTCGCCGTGGCAGGCGTCGTCTCCCCCGCCGCCGGAGCCGGAGGCGGCGGCGGCGACCGAGCGGGCGACGCTCCCGGACCTCGAGGAGCTGCTCGGCGGGCGGCTGCTGGCGTTCGCGGGCGGCGCGGCGCTGCTGGTCGGCTTCGCGTTCTTCCTGGCGATCGCGATCTCGCACGGCTGGCTCGGCGAGACCGCGCGCTGCGTGATCGCGGCGGCCGGCGCGTTCGGCCTGATCGGCGCGGGCGTGCGGCTGAAGGCGCCGGTGGCGGCGCTGACGGCGATCGGCGCTGGGATCGCGGCGCTCGACGTCGACGTGACGGTCGCCGCGCAGACCTACAACTTGATCGGGACGCCGCTCGCGCTGATGTTGGTGTTGTCGATCGGCGCGGCGGCGACGGCGTTCGCGCTGAAGCGGTCCTCGGAGGTGCTCGCGTCGTTCGGGATCGTCGGCGGGCTGCTGGCGCCGGCGCTGGCGGGCGCAGACTACGACGGGGCGACGGTCGCGCTGCTGCTCGCGGCGACCGTCCCGGCGGCGGCGGTCCTGATCGCCAAGCGCTGGGACCGGATCGCGGTCGCGGCGTTCGCCGTGACCGCCGTGCAGGTCGGGCTGTGGCTGGCGGACGGAGCGCCGGCGGCGGGGCCGGCGCTGCTGGCGCTGGGCGCGTTCGGCGTGCTGTGGGTCGTGCAGGCGGTCGGCTTCGAGCTGCGGATCGCGTCCGGGACGCTGCGCCCGGTGTCGGCGGGGCTGCTGGCGGCCAACGCGCTCTTCCTCGCCGGGGCGGGCGCGGCGGTGCTGACGGCCCGCCATCAGACGGTCGCGCTGGACGTGTGGCTGGCCGGCCTCGCGGTCGCGCATCTTGTTGTAGGGGTTGCTGCGCACCGGCTGCGGCGCGTGTCGGCGGAGCTGGGCGTGCTGGCGCTGACGCTCGGCGTCGTGCTGGCGGACGTCGCGCTGGCGACGACGCTGAACGGCGTCGCGCTGCCGATCGCCTACGCCGCGGGCGCGCTGCTGTTCGCCGCGATCTCGCGGCTGAGGCCCGCACGTGTCGCCGAGCAGGCGCTGGTCGGCGCCGGACTCGGCGGGCACGTCCTGCTGGCGGCCTGCACCGCGCTGGCGGCCGAGGGGACGGCGGACATCGCCGTGGCGCTCGGGTCGGTCGCGGCGGCGTCGTTCGCCGCGGCGCGCGTCGGGACGCTGCCCCGCCCGTTCCGCGGCGCGCTGGACGGCGTCGCGTTGGCGGCGCTCGCGTGGATCGCCGCACGGACGCTCACGCCGATCCCGCTCGTCCTGGCCTGGGCCGCGGAGGCGGTCGCGCTGGCGCAGGTCTGGCGCCGCTCGCGTGACGGCGTCGCCGCCGGAGCGGCCTGGATGCACCTGCTCGGCGCGACCGGCGTGGCGGTCGCCGTCGTCGCACCGCCGCTCGCGCTGGCCGACGGCCTGCCCGACGCGCTCGGCGCGGCGGCGGTCCTGATCGCCGTGGCCCTCGCCTGGTGGCGCATCGGCCGCGTCGAGCTGACGACCGAGGACCTCGGCCTTCCCAACATCATCAACTACGCCACCTCGGCCTTGTTGTTGCTCTACCTGGCCTCGACCGAGATCGTGACGCCCCTGCCGTTCCACACCGGCCAGGTCGCGCTCTCCGCCCTCTGGGCCCTGACCGGCATCGCCACGTTGGTGATCGGCCTGACCACCAACCACGTCGCCCTCCGCCGCGCCGGCCTCCTGCTGCTGATGATCGCCCTCGCCAAGGTCCTCCTCTTCGACCTCGAGACCCTCACCTCCGCAGCCCGCGCCGGCTCCTTCCTGGCCCTCGGCACCATCCTCCTCACCGCCGCCGCAGCCTGGCACCGCTACACACCCCGCGAGCTACCGAGCCACTGAGCGCTCCGGCGTACGGCAGACTGCGGGTGTGCGGTGGAGACATGTCGTCATTGCGGTTGCGGCGGGGTTGGCGTTGGCGGATGCGTCGATCGTCACGCTGGCGCTGCCGGAGTTGTTGCATGAGCTGCATACGACGGTGGAGGGCGTCGCCGCGGTGCTGGGCGTCTACACCGTGGTGCTCGCGGCGGCGTTGATCCCGGTCGAGCGGATCCAGCGGGGTGTCGGTGCTCCGCGGATGGCGGCGGGTGGGCTCGTCGTCTTCGGGAGTGCCTCGCTCGTCGCGGGCGTCAGCGGGTCGCTGGGGTTGCTCCTTGCCGCCCGTGGGGTCCAGGCGGTCGGCGGCGCAGCGGCGCTCGTCGCCGCGTTCGCGCTCCTGGAGCCCGACGGCGCCGCGGGCGAGCGGGGGCGCAGGCTCTGGTTGGGCGCGGCGGTGCTGGCCGCCGCGGTCGGCCCGGCGCTGGGTGGCCTGCTGACCGAGCTGTTCTCGTGGCGGGCGATCTTCTACGTGCAGGCGCCCGTCGCGGCCGTCGCCGCGGTGGCGGCGCTCGCGGAACCCGTGCGGGATGTGCGGCCGAAGGCCCACACCGAGGGCGGCGTCAGGCTCGGGCCGGCCGTCGCGCTGGCACTGGTCTCGGCGGCGCTGACCGCGGTCTTGTTCTTGTTGGTGTTGTTGCTGGTCGCCGGCTGGGACGTCACGCCGCTCGCCGCCGCGGCGACGGTCACGGTGATCCCGGCGGGCGCGGTGATCGGCTCCCGGATCGGGGGGCAGGCCCACGCCCGCGCGGCCGCGGGCTGCGCGCTCGTCGGCGCCGGCGTCCTCGCGCTCGCGTTCCTCCCGGACGCCCACGTCGCCTGGACCTTCGTGCCCCAGGCCGCGGCCGGCCTCGGCATGGGCCTCGCGCTCCCCGCGCTCGGCGGCGAGCTGCTCCCGGAGCGCGACCCCCAGGACGCCGCGCGCCTCCTGGTCCTGCGCCACGCCGGGATCGCGCTGGCGCTGATCCTCCTCGCCCCGATCGTCTCCCACGAGCTCACCAACGCGACCGAGCGCGCGAAGGAGCGCGGCGTCGCGGTCGTCCTCGACGCCAAGCTCAACCCCACCGACAAGCTCCGCCTCGCCCCGAGCCTGCTCTCCGGCGTCGATGAACAACAACCGCGCCACGGCCTGCGCGCAGCCCTCACCAGGGGCCGCGACACCGTCGACTCCGGCGAGCACGACGCCTACGACCACATGGCGGCACGGGTCGACGACACGCTCGTCCTCGCCGTCGGCGAGGCGTTCCGGACGGCCTTCCTCGTCACGGGCGCGCTCGCGCTGCTCGCGGCGGCCGCGGTCGTCACGAAGGCCGCGAAGAGCGCGGCGCTCGTGGGCGTCGCCGCGACGACCGTCGCCCTCCCGCTCGCCTACGCGGGCTTCCACCACCAGTACGCGCCCGCGCCCGTCGAGCTGCGCGACCCGTGCGACCAGCGCCCGCTCCCGGAGACCGGCGGCCTGGAGGGCTTCATCCAGGACCGCGCCCTGGAGCTCCTCGACACGACCGCCTGCAAGGCCGGCTCCTCACGCGAGGAGCTCGTGCTCGGCCTCGCGGACGAGCAGGAGCGCGCGCGGTACGAGAGGAAGTACGGGAAGGACCCGCGCTCCCTCTCGACCATCCTGCAGAGCCTGCTCGGCTAGCGGCCGAGCAGCAACCCCTACAACAACTCGGGCAGCGCCTCCTGCGGATCGCCGTGCAGCAGCCAGCCGTTGTCGGTCCGCTCGACGAGGCCGCGTCGCGTCAGCACGCCCAGCGCCGTCGTCACCGACGGCCGCCGCGCGCCGACGAGCTTGCCGATCGTCTCGTGCGTCAGCGACAGCGGGACCCGGACGCCCTGCGGCGACACGCGGCCCCAGCGGTCGGCCAGCAGCCACAGCAGGACCAGCACGCGCGCATCGACGCGCGGCACCTGCGCGATCGCGCGCTGCACCGACAGCTGCCGCGAGCGCCGCACGGTCCGGCCGATCAGCGTGTCGAGCATCGACGGCCAGCGCCCAGCGACCGCCGCGAAGCGCCGGTCCAGGACCGCCACCCGCGCCGGCTCCAGGACCGCCCACGTGATCGAGCCCGGAAGCGGGTCGAGCGACAGCTCGTCGTCCCAGGGTCTGATGATGTCCCCGGACCCGAGCAACTCGGTGGTAGATCGCCTGGCGAGCTCGACGTCGCGCGTGATCAGCCCGTCGAGCACGAGCAGACCGATCGCGGGCGCGGCGCTCTCGCCGTTCGGCGATGGGAACTCGAACGGCCCCGTCGGCAGCGCATGCACTGCAGCGACGGCGTGCCGGCGCGCGAGGTCGCGCGCATCCCCCGACAGACCGGCACCCAGCTCGGGGTCCGCATCGAGGATCGAGATCAGTGGACGTGAGGTCATTGTCTGACTGGACACCAGGCTTTCGGTCTTCCCCGTCTGACCTGAGACAAACACGCACGGCTCACCGCAACTCAGGCTTGCGTAGGGATCGACCGGAATTTCGTCCTTCAGATCCCGGTTTCAACGGCTCACCATAGGACGTCCGTACGCGAACATGGTGTACAACACCCCGGCAAACGGACCGCCGCCGCACCGCCGGTTCGGGCGCGGACCCGCTCGGGTACTGCTCTCACCGAAGATGGCCGAGCACGACCCTGGCACACTGAGACCACCCATGGGCTTCCTCGAAGGGCAGCTGCTGATCGCCTCCCCGGCGATGTCGGATCCCAACTTCGCGCGGACCGTCGTGGCCATCGCCAACCACGACGAGGATGGCGCGCTCGGGATCGTCCTCAACCGCCCGTCGGAGACCGAGGTCACCGACGCGGTCCCGGAGCTGGACGGCGTGATGGACTCCGACGAGGTCGTCTTCGTCGGCGGCCCGGTCCAGCCCGCGTCGATCGTCGTGCTGGCCGAGTTCGACGACCCGGCCGAGGCCGCGTACCTCGTCGTCGGCGCGATCGGCCTCGTGAGCGACCGGACCGGCCTGGACCGCCTCGGCGACGCGACCGCGCGCCGCCGCGTCTACGCCGGCTACACCGGCTGGGGCCCGGGCCAGCTCGAGGCCGAGCTGGAGCGCGAGGACTGGATCGTCGAGCCCGCGCTGGCCGCCGACGTCTTCGACGAGGAGCCCGCCGAGCTGTGGGGCCGCGTCCTGCAGCGCAAGGGCGGCCAGTTCCGGCTGCTCGCGCGGATGCCGCTGGACCCGTCCGTCAACTAGGACGCGACGAGCGCCAGGATCACCACCACCACGATCCCGAGCCCGATCAACCCGTACACGATCGTCTGCGCCCGGAACGGCTTGCGCCACGCCTCCGGGTCGGACTGGTCGCGCGTGTGGTGGCCCTCGGGCGGGGTGCCGGACCAGTCGTCATCGTCGTCGTAGCCGGGGCTCATCGGCGTTGTTGTACCCGGTAGCGTCCGACTCCGTGGCGAAGAAGAAGACGGCGCGCCCCACGCGTCCCCAGAAGTCCGCCGAGCCGACGACCGCGCAGCTGCGCAAGGAGTACTACGCGCGCCGCGCCGCCGAGCAGGCGCTGGACGAGCTCGGCCTGCGCATGGACGAGCGACCAGCGCCCAGGGGCGACGCGCACTGGTGGGCCGGGACGCGCGACGCGCTCGACCGCCTGGAGATCATGCACGCGTGCTGGCGCTTCACCGGCATGGCCGGCTACGCGCCCGAGCCGGAGGACTTCGACCCGGACTCCGGGTGGCCGACGGCCGAGGAGGTCGAGGCGGTCTTCGGGTCCTGGGACAAGATGCTCGACGAGTCCGGGATCGACGACTCGATCTTCGGCGTCGTGATGGAGAAGGCGCTGGCCGCGCACGAGCAGCTCGGCGCGCGCGAGAGGGAGCTGGAGCTGCGCGCGGGCAAGCTCGAGGCCGAGGCCAAGAAGATCCCGGAGCTCAGGCGCCGCGAGGAGGTCGCGCGGGCCAAGCGCGACGAGGCCGACGACGCGCGCGCCGCCGCGGAGGCGGAGCGGGACGGCCTGACGCGTGACCGCGACGCCGCGCTGAGCAAGGTGGAGGCCTTGACCGCGGAGGTCGCGGAGCTGCGCGCGGCCGCCGCCGCGCGGGACGAGGCGCCGCCGGCCGAGACCGAGTTGCTGGAGGAGATGGAGCGCACGCTCACGGCCGCCGCCGCGACCGAGGAGGCGCGCGACGACCTGCACGAGCGCATGGAGCGCCTGCGCACCGAGCGCGAGCAGGACCGCCGGGCGATCGCCGAGCTGACGCAGCTGCTCGCGCGCGTGGATGCCGAGGGCGCCGAGGCGCCGGACGGGACGGTCGTCGACGCGGTCGAGGCCCCGCCCGCCACCGTCCTGGAGGCGGTCGAGCGCGCGGCCGCGGAGAGCAGGCACCTCGTCTTCGCGCCCAAGGCGTTCGAGACGGCGAGCGAGTCCCCGTTCCGGCGCCCGGGGCTGGTCCTGCGCACGCTGCGCGGGCTGGACGCGCTGGCCGCCCGCTACGCCGAGGGCGACATGGGCAAGTCGCTCGGCCAGGCCGCCGCCGAGCACGGCATCACGCAGTGGAAGCCCGACATCGCCGAGACCACGCGCAAGCGCTACGAGGACGACTACTCGTTCTTCCTCAATGGTCCCGGAACGCCCAGGCTCTGGGTCGGCCCCCACATCGGCCTCGGCTCCGGCTCCGGCGCGCAGTTCATCGCGCGCATCTACCTGCACGTCTCCGACGGCAACGACCCGGACGTCCCGCGCGGGATCTACGTCGCGGTCGTCGGCCGCCACCTGCCGGACACGACGACGTAGGGCACGCCGGAGCACGCTCGGGGGATAGCCCCCGGACCCGCGTGCGCAGCGACGGGTAGCGTCCACAACGTGCGCGACCTGCGACACCACTACGCAGACGAGGTCCGGCCGCTGCTGCGCGGGGTCTCGCACGCGTACGCGTTCTGGGCCGCGCTGGTCGCCGCGGTCGTGCTGACCGCGATGGTGCCGGGCGGCACGCCACGGGTCGGAGCGCTCGTCTACGGCGGCGGGCTGTGCGCGCTGTTCGCCGCGTCCGGGACCTACCACCGCTGGCGCTGGAACCCGCGCTGGCAGCCGCTGCTGCGCCGGATCGACCACTCGACGATCTTCGTGTTCATCGCCGCGACCTACACGCCGGTCGCGCTGCTGGTCATGCACGGCACGCTGCGCTGGGCGATCCTCCTCGCCGTCTGGTCGGGCGCGCTGTTCGGCGTGATCCTCTCGGTCGCCTGGATCACCGCACCCCGCGCGCTGCAGGCCCTCTGCTACCTCTCGCTCGGCTGGGTCTGCGTCTTCGCGCTCCCCCAGATGATGGAGAAGCTCTCGATCGCGCCGTTGGTCCTGCTGGCCGCCGGCGGCGTCATCTACTCGCTCGGCGCGGTCGTCTACGCGACCAAGCGCCCGAACCCCTGGCCCGGGACCTTCGGCTACCACGAGGTCTTCCACGTCCTCGTGATCGCAGCGGCGACGGTCCAGTTCGTCGCGCTGGCCGGCTGGGTCTTCCCGTAGCCCGTCGCACCCTGCCGGTTCGGCGCGGACCAATTGAACGCGCCCGTTCCTACTTCGTGGTAGCTTCGGTCTCATGGCTTCCACCGCCGAGAGCACCGAGACCACCGAGACGCCCGCCGAGCCGTCGTTCACGCTGGCCCTGACCCAGGACCAGAAGGACATGCGCGAGTGGGTCCACGGGTTCTCCGAGAACGTCGTGCGCCCCGCCGCTCATGAGTGGGACGAGCGCGAGGAGACGCCGTGGCCGATCATCCAGGAGGCCGCGAAGATCGGCCTCTACGGCTTCGAGTCGCTGCAGCAGTTCGCCTCCGACCCCAGCGGCCTGACGATGCCGATCGTCCAGGAGGAGCTGTTCTGGGGCGACGCGGGCATCGGCATGGCGATCATGGGCACCGGCCTTGCCGCCGCGGCCATCGCCGGCCAGGGCTCGTGGGAGCAGGTCATGGAGTGGATCCCGCAGTGCTACGGGACCGCCGATGATGTGAAGGTCGCGGCGTTCTGCGCCTCGGAGCCCAACGCCGGCTCCGACGTCTCGAACATCCGCACCACCGCCAAGTACGACGAGGCGTCCGACACCTGGGTCCTCAACGGCCAGAAGGCCTGGGCGACCAACGGCGGCATCGCCGACATCCACGTCGTCATCGCCCAGACCGACAAGGAGCTCGGCTCCCGCGGCCACGCGGCGTTCATCGTCCCGATCGCGACCGAGGGCATCGAGCAGGGCGCCAAGGTGAGGAAGCACGGCCTGCGCGCGTCGCACACCGCCGACGTCCACCTCGACGACTGCCGGATCCCGGGCGCCAACCTGCTCGGCGGCAAGGAGAAGCTCGACGAGCGCCTCGCGCGTGTCCGCGAGGGCAAGAGGGGCAGGACGCAGGCCGCGATGCAGACCTTCGAGGCCACGCGCCCGGTCGTCGGCTCCCAGGCGCTCGGCATCGCCCGCGCCGCCTACGAGTACTCGCTGCAGTACGCCAAGGAGCGCGAGCAGTTCGGCAAGAAGATCATCGAGAACCAGTCGATCGCCTTCGCGCTGGCCAACATGAAGATGGAGATCGACGCCGCCCGCCTGCTCGTCTGGCGCGCGTCGTGGATGGCCCGCAACGGCATCCCGTTCGAGAACGCCGAGGGCTCGATGTCGAAGCTGAAGGCCGGCGAGGTCGCCGTCTGGGCGACCGAGCGCGCGATCCAGATCATGGGCGGCAACGGCTACACGCGCGAGTTCCCGGTCGAGCGCTGGCACCGCGACTCCAAGATCTACACGATCTTCGAGGGCACGTCCGAGATGCAGCAGCTGGTCATCGCCCGCGCGATCTCCGGCCTGCGGATCTCCTAGAAGGACCCGTCATGACGCGCGCACGTGCGGCGCATCTGGGACCGGAGCTGCGACGCCCGCTGGTCCTGGACGCCGCACTGCCGCTGTTCGCCGAGCTCGGCTACGAGGCGGTCTCGATGCAGGCGATCGCCGACGCCGCCGAGGTCTCCAAGCCGGTGCTGTACTCGTGCTACGCCTCCAAGGAGGACCTCTTCGACGAGCTGATGGCTCGCGAGGAGCGCAAGTTGTGGCACATGGTCGAGGACTCGGTCCCGACCCCCGGCGCGCTCGGCGACAAGGAGGACCTCATGCGCTTCGGCCTCGCCGCGCTGCTGCGCGCGGTCGTCGAGGCGCCCGAGGCGTTCCGCGTCATCTACCTCCAGCGCCATGGCGAGACGCGCATCGAGCGCGGCCGCGAGCACTGGGAGCAGCGGATGGGCGAGGTGCTCGCGGCCTGGACGAAGCTCCCGGACCGCGAGACCGCGCTGCTCGGGCGCATGTTGGTGGCCTTGGCCGAGCTGGGCTTCCGGGTCCAGCTCGAGGAGCCGGGCCAGTGGCAGCCGGATCAGCTGGCCGCCTACCTGGCCCGGGTCGTCATGCGCGGGATCCCGAAGAGCGACTAGATGGTTGATGCGAAATAGACCGTGGTCGTGGTCGTGCGCACGGCGGATGCTGGGCGCCGCGCGATCTCGCAGCCGATCCTGGTTGGATCGGTAAGAGATCGCGTGGCGATCCAGCGCCGCCGGGCGTGCGAGCACGGCCGCGGGAATTTCGCATCATCCATCTAGGCGAAGGCCTTCGCGAGGATCTCGCCGGCGGCCCTGACTTGGCCGAGGTCGTGGGCCTCGGGCATGTTGACGATCAGGCCGGTGAGGCCCGCTTCGCGGTGGGCGGCGAGCTGCTCGGCGAGGGTGTCCGCGTCGCCCGACAGGACGACCGCCGCGGCGCGCTCGCCCATCGCCTCGCGGACCGGCGCGGCCTTCGCGTCGGCCTCCTCGGCCGTGTCGCCGATCACGAGCGTCGCGAGCTTCGTGCGCGCGATCTCGCTCGGGTCGCGGCCGACATCGGCGCAGTGCTGGTCGAGCACGCCCATCAGGTGCTTGATCTGCTCGACGTCGCCGAAGACGTTGGACGCCTGCGCGTACTGCGCGACCATCCGCAGCGTCTTCCTCTCGCCGGAGCCGCCGATCAGGATCGGGATGTCCGGGCGGACCTTCGGGTTGTTGTAGGCCCCGGTGATCGAGTGGTGCCTGCCCTCGACCGTCGCGCGCTCCTCCCCGGAGGTGAACATCGCGCGCATGATCTGCAGGCCGTCCTCCAGGCGCTCGAAGCGCTCGCCGAGCGTGCCGAAGTGGAAGTCATAGGCCTTGTGCTCGTCCTCGAACCAGGCGGCGCCGATGCCCATGATCGCGCGGCCGCCGGAGAGGACGTCGATCGTCGTCGTGATCTTGGCGTGCAGCGCGGGGTTGCGGTAGGTGATGCCGCCGACCATCAGGCCCAAGTGGATGGTCTTGGTCCGGGCGGCGAGCGCGCTCAGCGTCGTCGGGCCCTCGAGCATCCAGTTGCTCTGCGGGCCGAGGCCCGGGAGCTGGTGGAGGTGGTCCATCACGTACAGCGCGTCGAAGCCGGAGGCCTCGGCGGTCGTCGCGATGTCGGTGAGCGTGTCCAGGAGGTCGCCCGGCTCGGTGCCGGGCAGGTTGAAGTTCGGGATCTGCAGGCCGGCGCGGAACGTGTTGGAGGGCATGGTGTCGAGGCTAGTCGGTGTGGTCGAGGGTCGTGGCGATCTTGGCGGCGACGGCATCACGGGCCGCGTCGTCGGCGTACTTCGTGCGCGGCCAGAAGAAGCCGCGCAGGCCGTCCCTGGGGGTGCGCGGGACGACGTGGCAGTGCAGGTGCGGGACGGATTGGCTGACGATGTTGTTCATGGCGACGAAGGTGCCCTTGGCGTCCATGGCGATGGGGATCGCTCGCGCGAGGCGCTGCGCCTGCAGGAAGAACGGGCCGACGCGCTCCGGCGTGAGGTCGGTCAGCGTGACCACGTGCGTGCGCGGGACCAGCAGCGTGTGACCCTCGAACAGCGGCCGCGCGTCGAGGAACGCGACGTGGTCGTCATCCTCGTAGACGATCGACGCGGGGATCCGCCGTTCGATGATCTCGCAGAAGACGCATGGCGCGGCCATGTTCCGCAGCGTACGATCCCGCGTCGATCGCCATGCCCCGGACGAACCGCAAGAGCGCCATGAAGGTCGTCGACGGGACGGTCAAGCGCAAGAACAACTGGGTCGAGGACGCGGGCGACTACATGGCCCGCGTTCAGGACGACGTGATCCTCGACCGCACCGACCCGGGCCCCGGACGGCGTCACCTGCTGACGATCGCTCACCTGCGCGAGTACATCAACCTGATCCCGGATTGGGGCGAGCTCGGCGATGCGATCGACGCGATCGCGCTGCATGGCTCCGACGACCCGAACCTGCTCGGCTGGTACTGGAACGGCGTCGTGCGGCTGTGCTCGTGGGAGGCGGACCTGTGGTGGAACCGCTGCCCGCCCGCCTTCATCGACGAGATCGAAGAGGTCCTGGACCGGATCGGCGTCGACTACGGTCCGGCGCCGGAACGGTGCGTGCAGGTGCGCTGGACCGCCGACCAGATCCGGGCGTTCCAGTTGACCTACATCTTGTCGCACGAGCTGGGCCATCATCACGACCGGATCACGACGCGTTCCTGGCGGGTCGCGCGCGGCGAGCCGTACGCCGAGGCCTACGCGCTGGAGATGATGCGCGCGGTGTGGCCGGAGTACGTCCGGCGGTTCGCGGTCTAGCGGCTAGATCTGGTTGCCGCGGGTGAGGCGGTCGCGCTCACGCTCGCGCCAGCGCGCGTAGGCGGTCAGCGCGCCGAGCGAGGCGGCGATGGTCCAGGCGACGGCGTGGACGACCGGGTCCTCGTTCACGCCCTGCAGCCCCGCCGCGCAGCCGCCCACGAGGCTCGCGATGAACGCGAGGCGCTTGGCGCCGGTCGGCAGGCCGCGGAACTTGTCGGCGAGCGCCCAGGCGAGGAAGCCGAACACGAAGATGGCGAAGGCGACGAGCAGCAACGTGCCGGGATCTTGAGCGATGAGGGGCGAATGCGCAACTCCTTCGTGGGTGGCGCGTATCGGTGAGTGATGCGACGCCTCTCACCGGCCGCCCTCGCCGCCGCCGCGCTGCTGGCGCTGGCCGCCGCTCCGTCTGCCGCGCAGGCGCGCTGGTCGGCCCCGCGCCCGTTGCCGTCGGTGACCCCGTACGCCAGCTCGCTGCTCGGCGCGGTCGACGACCACGGGCACACGGTCGTCACCTACACCGGCGCGACCGGGACGCGCCTGCTGCGCCTCCGCGCGTCCGGCGGCGCTCCGGGCCGGCCGGTCGCGGTGACGGGCATCGACGACACCGAGACGCTGGCGCTGCTCGCCGGCGGGACCGTCGTCGGCGTCGGCAGCCGCGAGGTCATCCCGACGTCGCCGTCGCCGTTGCCGGACTGCTGCGAGGAGGCGGTCGTCTTCCGGCAGCCCGCGCTCGGCGGCGCGGTCGCGACCCAGGAGCAACCCGCCGCGTTGCCCGAGGGCAACTGGGGCTCGGTCGCGACCGCGATCGCGCCCGACGGCACGGTGTCCCTCCTCGCGAGCCTCGACGACGGGCTCACCGGCGACTCGCCGAACCACTACGCGGCGGAGTCGGCGCGCGCGGGCGACCCCGCGATCGTGCTCGCCGGCACGCCGTTCCTCACCACGCAGTGGGCCGCGACCGGGGCGCGGGCGCTGAGCGACGGCCGCGCGGCGATCGCATGGCGCGGGAACCGCGAGATCCACGTGCTGGCGCTGCGCGACGGCGCGGCCGTGGGCACCCGCGCGTTCCGGACGCCGCCCGTCTACGACGAGTCGCTCGTGGTCACCGGCTCCGGCCGCGTCGTGCGCGTGGGCGGCAGCGGCGGCCGGTTCTGGCTGTGGTCCGAGGCGCGCGGGCGCCACCTGCTCGCGCGCACCGGCGTGGGCGCCGACAACTCCTGGCTGGTCGGCGGCCCGCACGGCACGGCCGCGGTCGCCTTCATCGACGGCGACCGCGTGCGCCTGGCGACCCTGGACCGCCGCGGCCGCTTCCACGGACCGGTGACGCTCGGCCGCCGCCCGAGCACGGCGTTGCCGTCGATGCCGCCGCTGCCGGCGATCGACGCCCGCGGCGGCGTCCACGTCGCGTGGGCGACCCGCGGCGGCGGCGTCGTCATCCACGGCCCCCATCGCACCCACCACATCCCGACCCGCCACACCGCGGAGATCGCCGACCTCACGGTCAGCCCGTCGGGCGCCGACCTGGTCCTCTGGAGGGTCGGCGCCCACGCCTTCGCGGCGCGCTCGTCGCCGTAGAATCGGGCGCATGTCCGGTCTGCGCTCGCTCACACGTCATGAGGGGGTGAGATGACGTTCGAGGCGATCCTCAAGGAGCAGACCGGGGTCCTGACGCGGCGGTTGCGGCGGATGGTCGGCGATGTCGAGACCGCGGAGGACCTGCGGCAGGAGACGTTCGCGCGGGCCTGGCGGTCCGGGCCGCGGGATGCGGCGGCGCCGGTGGTCCGGGCATGGCTGCACCGGACGGCGACGAACCTCGCGCTGGATGAGCTGCGGCGACGCAGGCGGCGCGAGCACGTGCCGCTGCACGAGGGGCTGACGGACCCGGCCGGCGGCCCGCGCGACCCGCGCCTCGCCGAGGCGCTCGCGACGCTGACCGCCCACCAGCGCCTGGTGCTCCTGCTGCGCTTCGAGGCGGGACTCTCGCTGCGCGAGGTCGGCGAGCTGCTGGACATCAACGAGGACGCGGCCCGCAAGCGCGTCGCCCGCGCGCGCACGCTGTTCCTGGACGCCTACGCGGCGGCCGGCGCCGACGACCCGCGCCCGACCATCTTGTTGTTGTTGGGCCGCGAGGACCCCGCGCCCTACGTGGCGTGGCTGGAAGCGCAGGGCGCGCGCGTCCGGACGCTCGACGGCACGCAGGCCGGCCTCGACCTCGCGGGCGCCGACGCGCTGCTGCTCGGCGGCTCGGAGACCGACGTGCACCCGTCGCTCTACGGCGCGGCGATCGGCCCGCACACCGTCGAGACCGACCTCACCCGCCACCTGCGCGACCTCAGCGCGCTGCGCCACGCGTTGTCCACCAACTTGCCGGTCCTCGGCGTGTGCAGCGGTGCGCAGTTGTTGAACGTGTTGCACGGCGGGACGCTGCACCAGCACCTGCCCGACAGCGCGTACTCGTCCCTGGACCACCGCGATGCGCACGACGTCGCGACCGCCGAGGGCTCGCTGACGCGGAGGCTGCTCGGCACCGAGCCCGGCGTGATCTCCGAGCACCACCAGGCGGTCGACCGCCTCGGCGCCGGCCTGCGCGTCACGTCGCTGGCGCCCGACGGGCTTGTTGAAGCACTTGAGGTGCCCGGCCACCGCTTCGCGCTCGGCGTGCAGTGGCACCCGGAGCGCTGCGCGGACGGCCTGGACGGCGTCGGCGCCCGCACCGCCGCCGCGCTGGTGGAAGCGGCGGCGGCATGACCACCGCCGACGGCGTCACGCTCCGCCACGCGTTCCCGGACGACGCCCAGGCGGTCGACCGCCTGGCTGCGCTCGACTCGCGCAGCTCCCCGCCACCCGCTCCCCTTCTCCTCGCCGAGATCGACGGCGAGCCCTGGGCGGCCCTCAGCCTGAAGGACGGCACCACGATCGCCGATCCCTTCCGGCCCACCGCCGCCCTCCTGGACCTCCTACGCCGCCGCCACGCGCAACTGGCGGCGGCGGAGGAGACCTCCCGCCCACGCCGTCGCCGCCTCCGGGCGCGCGCGGCGCGCAGCGTCGCCTAGGTCAGCACCGGCCGGCTCGGCGACAGGCGCTCCACCGGCAGCGTTGGGGAGACGTCGGGTGCCCCGAGGCGGGCGGAGTCGGCGGAGGTGTCGTCGTCGCGGGTCTGGGATGCGCGTTCGGCTTCGACGCGGGCGGTGTAGTGGGAGACCTCGCGGGCGATCTGCTCGTCGGTCCAGCCCAGCGGGCCGGCCATCAGCCGCGCCGCGGGCTCGGCGGCGCGCAGGCCGCGGTCCCAGGTCTCGATCGACGTGCGAGTGCGCCGCGTCAGGACGTCCTCCAGGTGCGTTGCGCCCTCGTGCGTCGCGGCGTAGAGGATCTCGACCTGCAGGTAGTCGTCGGACCCCGGCAGCGGCTCGCCCAGCGACGGGTCCTCGGCGATCAGCGCCAGCAGGTCGTCGAGCAGCGCGCCGTAGCGATGCAGCAGGTGCTCGATGCGCGTGACGTGCACGCCCGACGCCTCCGCGATCCGGTGGCGCGCGTTCCAGCGCGCCAGGTAGCCGTCGGCGCCGAGCAGGCCGATGCGCTCGGTGATCGACTCCGGGACGTCCTCCTCCAGCCCGTGCACCGCGGCGTCGACCGCGTCGGCGGCCATCACCCGGTAGGTGGTGTACTTGCCGCCGGCCACGGCGACCAGCCCCGGGACCGGGTGGGCGACGATGTGCTCGCGCGACAGCGCGCTCGAGGACTCCGACTCGCCCGCCAGCAGCGGCCGCAGACCCGCGTAGACCCCTTCGACGTCGTCATGCCCCAGCGGCGTCACCAGGTACCTGTTGACCTGCTCGATCAGGTAGTCGATGTCCTTCTTCGACGCCGCCGGGTGCGCCTTGTCGAGCGTCCAGTCGGTGTCGGTCGTCCCGATGATCCAGTGCCGGCCCCACGGGATCACGAACAGCACCGACGTCTCGGTCCGGATCGTCAGCGCGGTGTCGCCGTGGATGCGGTCGCGCGGCACCAGCAGGTGCACGCCCTTCGACGCCCGCACGTGGAACTGCCCGCGCGCGCCGACCATGTCCTGCGTGTCGTCGGTCCAGACGCCGGTCGCGTTGATCGTCTGGCGCGCGCGCAGCTCGATCGGCGCCGTGCCGTCCGGATCGGACTCCAAGTCCACCACCTTGACGCCGGTCACGTGCTCGCCCTCGCGCAGGAAGCCGACGGCCTGCGTGCGCGTCGCGACCTGCGCGCCGAACGCGGCCGCCGTGCGCGCCACGAACATCGTGTGGCGCGCGTCGTCGACCTGCGCGTCGTAGTACTGGATCGCCCCGGTGAACGCGTCCTTCTTCAAGGCGGGGAACTTCTTCAGCGTCTGCCCGCGCGTGAAGTGCTTCTGCGCGGGGACACCGCGGGAGCGCCCCAGCGCCGTGCCCATCGTGTCGTACAACACGAGGCCCGCGCCGATGTACGGCCGCTCCCAGCCCCTGTGCGACAACAACGCCAGGAACGGCAGCGGGTGCACGAGGTGCGGCGCGATCCGGTCCAGCAGCAGCGCGCGCTCGTGCAGCGCCTCCTTGACCAGCGGGAAGTCGAGCTGCTCGAGGTAGCGCAGCCCGCCGTGGATCAGCTTCGACGAGCGCGACGACGTCCCGGACGCGAGGTCGCGCGCCTCGACCAGCGCGACGCTGAGCCCGCGCGACGCGGCGTCCAGCGCCGCGCCCGTCCCGACCACCCCGCCGCCGACGATCGCGACGTCGAAGACCTCGTCGCGCATGCGCTCCAGCGCGACCTCGCGCGTCTGCGGGTTGATCGCGCCCGTTCCGAATCCAGCAGTCGATGACATCGCGTTCCAGGCTAGTCCTAGTCCGGGATCACCCAGCGCCCGGAACGCTGCAGCGCCCGGCGCCAGTCCGACAGCAGCGCCTGGCGCTCGTCGTCGCTCTTGCCCGGCTCGTAGCGCTTGGACTCGGTCCACAGCGACTTGACGTCGTCCTCGGTCCACGTCCCCGTCGCGACACCCGCGAGGTAGGCCGCGCCCAACACGGTGGTGTCGGCGATCTCCGGCACCACGACCGGCACGCCGAGCATGTCGGACTGGAACTGCATCAGCCACGCGTTGGCCGTCGCGCCGCCGTCGACGCGCAGCTCCGTGAGCCGCGTGCCGAGCGCCGTGTTCTGGGCCCGGACCGCGTCGACCGACTGGTAGGCGATCGCCTCCAGCGCGGCGCGCGCGATGTGGTTGCGGTTGGAGCCACGGGTGAGGCCGACGATCGTGCCGCGCGCGTACGGGTCCCAGTGCGGCGAGCCCAGGCCGGTCAGCGCCGGCACGAAGTACACGCCCTCGTTGGAGTCCAGCGACCCCGCCATCTCCTCGGTGTCGGCCGCGGCGTCGATGATCCTCAACCCGTCGCGCAGCCACTGGATCCCGGCGCCGGTGACGAACATCGACGACTCCATCGCGTAGTCGACGCGGTCGCCGATCCCCCACGCGATCGTCGTGATCAGCCCCTGCTCCAGGATCGGCGGGCCGGAGCCCGCGTTCTGCAGCAGGAAGTTGCCGGTCCCGTACGTGTTCTTGCCCAGGCCCTTGTCGAGGCAGGCCTGGCCGTAGAGCGCGCCCTGCTGGTCGCCGACCATCGCCGCGACCGGGACCTTGCCGCCGAACAGGTCGGTCTCCCCCAGCACTTCCGCATTGGGGACCGGCTCGGGGAGCGACTCGATCGGCACGCCCAAGGTGTCGCACAACTCGGGGTCCCAGGTCAGATCGCGGATGTTGAACAACAACGTGCGAGACGCGTTGGAGTAGTCGGTCGCGTGGCGGCCGGTGAGCTTGAACAGCAGCCAGGAGTCGATCGTCCCGAACGCCGCGTCCTTGGGGACGCCACCCTCCTTGATCAACCACTCGTACTTGGTCCCCGCGAAGTACGCGTCGAGCACGAGGCCGGTGCGCTCGCGGAACATCGACTCATAGCCCTCGGCCTTGAGCCTGTCGCAGCGCCCCGCCGTCCGGCGGTCCTGCCAGACGATCGCCTTGTGCAGCGGCTCGCCGGTCGACTTGTCCCACGCCACCGCGGTCTCGCGCTGGTTGGTGATGCCGATCGCGGTCAGCTTGGACCCGTCGATGCCCGCCTCGTCCAGCGCCTGCCTGGAGACCTTCTGGACCGACTCCCAGATCTCGTTCGCGTCGTGCTCGACCCAGCCCGGCCTCGGGAAGAACTGCTCGAACTCCGTGTAGGCGCTGGTGACGACCTTCCCCTTCTCGTCGAAGATGAAGGCCCGCGAGCCGGTCGTTCCCTGGTCGATCCCCAAGATCATGTGGTTGCCTCTCTCTCCTGCGTGGACGGGGCGCCGCCGCGCTCGAAGCGCGAGCGGTCCTCGACGGTCTCTGCGCCCGTCGTCACATCTTCCTCGGGCTCACCCCGCGCGAGCAAGACGTCGCGGATGAGCTTGTCGTAGATGAAGCCGCCGATCGCGGCCCCCACCAGCGGCCCGACGATCGGGATCCACGCGTAGAACGAGATGTCGCCGAAGTCGCCCGGGAACGCGTTCCTGCCCCAGCCGGCCAGGCCGGTGAGGATGCGCGGCCCGAGGTCGCGCGCCGGGTTGATCGCGTAGCCCGAGTTGGCGCCGAACGAGATGCCGATCGCCACGACGACGAGGCCGACGATGAACGGCGCGATGTTGGCCTTCGGCGGCTGGTTGCGGTCGTCGGTGAGCGCGAACAGGACGCCGACCAGCAACGCCGTGCCGATCACCTCGTCCAGGAACGGCCCCCACCAGTTGTGGAAGTACGGTGCCGGGAACGTCGCGAAGATCGAGTAGGTCGTGGACCCGTCGGCCGACGCGCGGTCGGTGATGTGGTGCGCCGCGTTGTAGGAGTCGATCGCCGACTTGTAGTTGAAGTACACGATCGCGGCGCCGACGAACGCGCCGAAGACCTGCGCGGCGCTGTAGGGCAGCACCTTGCGCCACGGGAAGTCGCGCCGCAGCGCGTTGGCGAACGTGACCGCCGGGTTGAGGTGGGCGCCGGTGACGCCGCCGGCGACGTAGACGCCGAGGGTGACCGCCAGGCCCCAGCCCCAGCAGATGAGCAGCCAATCGCCGCTGGCCTGGAAGATCTCCGTACCGCGACCCGATTGGTTGAGCGCCGACACCGCCATCGCCACGGATCCCGTACCGAACAGGATCAGGACGCAGGTGCCGAGGAATTCGGCAGCCAGCTCGCCTCCGAGCGTCGACCGCCACCGGGCCGTCGGGCCCGTCGGTTGTTGACTGGACACCTTGATGAGGTGCCCAAATTGTCTGGAGGCAAACCTTTACGCAGCGAGGCGCGGCGCAGCGGCGCGCGCCTCGGGCTCCACGCCCGTGAGCGCGCGGAGAGCCTCGACGCAACGCGGGTCGAAGCCGGTGCCCGACTCGTCCACCAACAACGCCATCGCGCGCTCCGGCGTCCAGGCGCCGCGGTAGACGCGGGGCGAGACGAGCGCGTCCCACACGTCGGCGACGGCGAGGATGCGGGTCTCCAAGTCAATGGCATCGCCTTGCAACCCGTCCGGGTAGCCGGAGCCGTCGAGGCGTTCATGATGGCCGCGGACGCCGCGCCGGATCTGGTCCGGGTAGCCGAGCTCGCGCAGCAGCTCGTCGCCCTGCACCGGGTGGCGCTGGATGACCGCCATCTCGTCGTCGGTCAGGCGGCCGGGCTTGGTGAGGATCGCGTCCGGCGTCGAGAGCTTGCCGATGTCGTGCAGCAGCCCCGCCAGAGCGAGGTCGCGCAGGCGGCCGGGCGCGAGCTGCAGGCGCTCGCCGATCGCGACCGCCCACTCGGCGACGCGGCGCGTGTGCGCCTCGGTCGAGACGTCCTTGGCCTCGAGCCGCGCCATCAGGACGCGGACGCGGGCGCCCAGGAACGCCTCCTCCTCGGCGACGAGCTCGGCGCCCTGGAGGTCGCCGACGAGCGGGTGCGACGGGCGGCCGCGGTGGACATCGAGCGAGACCGGGATGCCGACGAGCGCCACGCCGAGGAACTCGAGCGTGTGCCCGAGCCACCACAGCCACGTGCCCTGGTCGACCATCAGGACCGGGATCAGCGCGCACGCCAGCCACACGGTCCCGACGACGACGACCAGGTCGCCGACGCGCCGCGTCAACACGTAGGTCTTGACCGTGCGCGCCGCGACGATCGAGAACAGCAGCATGCCGACGATCAGCAGCGCCAGCGCCTCGGGCGAGTCGTAGCCCGGCACCGACGGGATCGCCGCCGGGTCGAAGAACGCCAGGCCGCCGACGACGGCGATGCCCACCAGCAGCGCGACCAGCCCGACGGTCACGGTCTTCAAGTGCTTGGGACCGCGCAGCGACGGCAAGGCCGCGGCGGTCAGGATCGCGCCGCCGGCCGGCAGCGCCAGGCCGCCCGCGACCTGGACGATCCCGTTCTGGCCGATCAGCACGCCCGGCGTCGCCAGGCCGTGGATCAGCAGGATCAGCGTCATCGCCGCGAACGCGCCGCCCGCGACGACCGCGCGCGTCTCGCGCCGCCGGAAGCCGGCGAGCATCAGCGCGACCGAGCACAGCGCGGCGACGGTCGAGCCGACGACCATGATCCCGAGGTGCTCGGGGGCGGTGATCGGCGCCTGCTTCTCGCTGAGGAAGAAGTGCCCGACGGCAGCGGGCACCGCCGCCGATGCCGCGATCAGCGTGAGGTTGGATCCGAAGCGGCTGCGGAGCAGGCGGTCCACCCCCGACGGGATCGGCCGCTGTCGAGGCGTCTTGAGCGCGGTGGTCAGCGCCGGGCGCTGAAGTGCAACGTCGCCGACGCGCAGCGCTGGCCGGTGGCGATCTGCCCGACGACGCGCAGCGTCCCCTCGATCCGGACCGCGCGCCGGCGCCAGACGCCGCGCACGGTCACGCGCTGCACGTCCGCGCCCGCGGCGAACGTGAAGCGCCCGGTCCAGCGGCTGATCCGCGCGGCCCCGGTCTCGCTGATCCGGATCGGCCCGACGTCGCCGAACGGGTCGCACGGGTAGCGCACGACGGTCGTCCGGATCGCGACGACCTTCCCGGCGCGCAGCGACACGCGGATCGCGCGCCCCTCGGAGGTGTGGCCCGCGTAGTGGACGGGTGAGACGTGGGCGACGGGCACGGGCGCGCTCAAGGGTGCCACACCCGCGGCCTGGACCGCCGGTCGGAAACCCGTCGACAGCAGGAGGAAATCACGTGACGGCGCGCGGTCCGGCGTCTACCTTCCGCGGTGCCATGGACCGCGACGACCCCGTCCTCCGCATCATCGACGGCGACGAGCGCTCGCTCGCCCGCCGCGTCGACCTGGCGCTGTCGGCCCTGCCCGACGGCTCGCGGGTCGATCACTTCACCTACTGGTACACGGGCCGCCCGCCGCTGCACGAGGCGACGGTGTCCCCACCGGAAGGAAACGCGGCGCCCCAGCCGTAGCCACGCCACCGCGCTGCAGCGCCAGCGTCCTGTCGTCGCCCGCGTCCAGGATCCCCCGGACCAGCGGCTGCCACGGCGCGGGCGTCACGGCGACGCCCGCGCGCTGCGCGATCACCCGCGCGAGCGCGTAGCCCTGCTGCTCGGCCAGCTCGCGCTGGCGGATCGGGTAGCTCGTGCACGCGCCCGCGGCGAACACGTCGTCGAGCCCGCGCACCGCGCCGAGCCCGTCGGTGACGACGAACCCGTCGCTGTCGGCCGGAACGCCGGTCAGGGCAGGACCGACCTCCTGAGCCAGCGCGACCGTGCGCTCGCGCACGAAGCGCACGCCGTCGCGGCCCTCGCGCAGGACGCCGCCGGGCAGCTCGTGGACGTCGACCCCGCCGCGGAACGTCACGCCGGCCTGATCCAGCCACGCGCGCAGCGCCGTGGCGTGCGTCGTCCCGAACAGCTCCAGCGGCATCGCCTCCGGCGTCAGCAGCCGCAGCGGCACGTCGAGGCCGAGCGCGCGCGCGGCGCCGCCGGTCTGCAGCGCCAGCTCGTAGAGCGGCAGCGTCCAGCCGATCCGCGACGGCGCGACGAAGGCCAGCGAGCGGATGTGGCGGTCGGAGAGGTCGGCGACGAGCCGGTCGCGCGTGACGGCCACGGCGTCGGGCCGGCCGCCGAAGAACGTGCGGGCGCGGCCGTACGGGACCTGCGGGCGCGCGCCGACGGCCAGGACCAGGAGGTCGTAGCGGACGCGGCGCCCGTCGACCAGCCGGACCTCGTGGCGGTGGGGGTCGACGACGCCGACGCGGCCGCCGTACAGCTCGGCGCGATGGGCGCGCGCGACGTGGCGCAGCGCGGGGGTCTCGGTCTCGGGGGCGACGATGCTGAGCGCGACCAGCCCGCGCGCGAGGGACTTCAGAGCGTTGAGCGTCGCGAGCGCGGCGGGCCCGCCGCCGGCCACGACGACCTGCAGGGGAGGGGCCATGTCATCACCATCGGCCCTTCGGGTCGCCCGGTCTGCGGTAGGGCGCCGCAGACCTGCGTGCGGCGGTTCACCCGTTCCGGGTGCGGTCGGGCCGCAGCCGGTCTGCGATGCTCTGCGCCGTGGCCGACGCGCCGAGCATCACGATCGTCCTCGCGGACGACCACGCCGTCGTGCGGACCGGCCTGCGCTACGTGCTCGACGCGCAGCCGGACTTCACGGTGATCGCGGAGGCCGGGACGGTCGACGCCGCGGTCGCCGAGACGCGCGCGCTGAGGCCCACCGTCCTGGTCCTCGACCTCGGGATGCCCCACGCCGGGCCGTCGTCGTCGCTGGACGTCCTGCCCGAGCTGGCCGCCGTGGTGCCGCAGACCAAGGTGGTGGTGTTGACGATGGAGGACGACCCGGAGTTCGCGCGCCGCGCGCTGTCGACCGGCGCGATGGCCTACGTGTTGAAGGAGAGCGCGCACGCCGAGCTGGTGTCGGCGATCCGCCACGCGGCCGACGGCGAGTCCTACCTGACGCCGCGCCTGGGCGCCGAGCTGGCGGCGACGGCGCCCGCGCCCGTTCCGGACGCACCGCCCGACGACCTCACCGGCCGCGAGCTGGAGATCCTGAAGTTGGTGGCCTTGGGCCACACCAACGCCGAGATCGGCAGGTTGATGCACTTGAGCGTGCGGACGATCGAGGCGCGCCGCGCCCACGTCCAGCAGAAGCTCGGCCGCTCGTCGCGGCCGGAGCTGGTGCGCTACGCGCTCGAGCGCGGGCTGCTCGACGACGTCGCGCCGCCCGCCTGACCGCCGCGCCCGAGCGGGAAGCGGGCGCGCACGGTCGTCCCGCCGCCGGGCGCCGAGGCGATGTCGAGCGCGCCGCCCGCGAGCATGACGCGCTCGCGCATCCCGGCCAGGCCGAAGCCGGGCGGCGCATCGTCGCCCGCCGCGCGGGCCCGCGCCGCGGCGACGTCGAAGCCCGCGCCGTCGTCGACGACCTCCAGGCCGACCGAGTCATCGTCCTTGGTCACGTGCACGACGACGTGCCGCGCGCCCGCGTGCTTGGCGACGTTGGTCAGCGCCTCCTGCGCCACGCGGTAGACCGCGGTCTCCAGCTCCGGCGCCAGGCGGGCACCGCCGCCGTCGCCGTTGCCGGTGCCGAGGTCCACGTCCGTGACCGCTTCCAGCCCCTGAGCGCCCGCGACGCGCCGGACCAGCCCGCTGAGCGCCGGGCCGAGCCCCAGCTCGTCGAGCGCGGCAGGGCGCAGCTCGGCGATCAGCGCGCGCAGCCCGGCGATCTCGTCGGTGACGCGCTCGCACGCGGTCCGGACCGCGGCGCGCAGCTGCGGCTCGGAGCCCTCGGCGACCGCGCCCTCCAGCAGGACGTGCAGGCCGCCGAGCGTCTGCAGCGTCTCGTCGTGCAGCTCGCGCGCCCAGCGCGCGCGCTCGGCGTCGGCGGCCGCGACCGTCGCGCGCAGGCGGTCGACCTCGACCGACTGCGCGGTGACGACCGCGATCGCCGCCGACGCCGCGAAGCCGCGCAGCAGCTCCTCGTCGCGCCTGTCGAAGGTGGGCGTGCCGGAACGGCGGTCGATCGCCACGAGCACGCCGGCGATCCTGCGGCGGTAGGCCATCGGGACCAGCAGCGCGGTCTGCGCGTCGGGCGCGCCGAGCGCGGCGGCGTACAGCCGCGAGTCCTCGCCGACGTCGTCGATCCGGATCGCCTCGCCGCTGCGCAGCACCTCGCCCGAGCGCGTGCCCGCGATCGGGATCCTGCGCGCGGCGGGGACGATCGCGCCCGCGCAGGCGGCGACGCGCAGGAACGGCGCACCGTGCTCGGGCAGCAGGACGAGGACGCCGCGCGCCGCGACCAGCGCGCCCGCGCGCTTGACGATCAGCTCCAGGACCGGCTCCAGCTCGGTCTCGGCGCCGAGCGCGTCGGCGATCTCGGTCATCGCGCTCAGCCGCGCGACCGACCGCTCAAGCTCCTCGTGCTCGTCGTCGAGGCGCTCGTAGAGCCGCGCGTTCTCGATCGCGATCGCCGCCCAGCGGGCGAGGATCACCGCGGTCTCCTCGTCGCGCGCGGTGAAGTCCGCGCCGCCGGCCTTGTCGGCCAGGTACAGGTTGCCCCAGGCCTCGCCGCGGATGATCACCGGGACGCCGAGGAACGTCGAGACCGGCGGGTGGTGCGTCGGCACGCCGAACGACCGCGGGTGCGTGGAGACGTCGTGCAGGCGCAGCGGCCGCGGGTCCTCGATCATCAGGCCGAGCACCCCCTTGCCCCTCGGCGGGTCGCCGATCAGCTGCCGCGTGCGGTCGTCGACGCCGCGGGTGATGAACTGCGACAGCCCGTCGCGCGCGTCGTCGAGGACCCCGAGCGCCGCGTACTCGGCGCCGGTCAGCTCGCGCGCGGCGTCGAGCAGGTGGTCGAGGACCTGGTCGGAGCGCAGCTCGCTGACCAGCTCGCGCGCGATCTCCGCGAGCCGTCGCACGCGCTCGTAGCCGAGGTGCTCCAGTTCGTCGGCGTCCATGGCTGCGCATGGTGACGGGTGCAGCGCGTGCGCGCGAGTGATGGAATGCGCCGATGCGACAGCTCGCCGACGACGTCTGGCACGTTCCGCTGGGCCCACGCGACACCGTCAACGCCTACATCTTGGGCGACGTGCTGGTGGACGCGGGGTACGGGTTCCAGGGCGGGCGCGCGGTCGCCGCGGCGCGCGAGCGCGGGGTGACGCAGCACGCGCTGACCCACGCGCACCTCGACCACGCGGGCGGATCGTCGCGCGTGCTGCGCGAGCTCGGGATCGACGGGCTGGCGGTCGGCGCGATCGACGCCGAGGAGGTCCGCCACGGCGGCGGCGCGGTCCCGCCGTCGACGCCGGGACCGCTGCGGGCGATCGGCGCCAAGTACTCCAGCTTCAAGCCGTCGGCGGTGTCGCGCGAGCTGCACGAGGGCGACGTCGTCGGCCCGGGCTTCGTCGTGCTCGACGTCCCCGGCCACTCGCCGGGCCACGTCGCCTACTGGCGCGAGGCCGACGGGATCCTGATCGCGGGCGACGTGTTCTTCAACATGCACCTGCTCACGACCGTGCCGGGGCTGCGCCAGCCACCTGCGCCGTTCACCTACAACCCGGCGCAGAACCGGGCGTCGATGCGCAAGATCGGGGCGCTGCAGCCGCGGGTCGTCGGCTTCGGCCACGGGCCGGTCGTCCAGGATGCGGCGGGCAGGCTCGCCGCCGCGGTCGCGAAGCTGCCGAACGACTAGGACTGCGAGACGGACCGCGGCCCGTCGTCGGCGATCACGCGCAGGATCGCCGTCGCGTCCGGGGTGCAGTCGTGCGCGAGCACGAGGTCGCCAAGGCCGTGCTCGGCCAGCTGGTGCTCGTGGACCGTCGCGGTCCACGGCGTCGGCGTCACGGTGACGCCGGCCCGCGCGGCGAGCACGTCGGCGACCGTCGCGGCCTGCGCGGCGGCGACGTCGACGTGCTTGAGCGGGCAGGCGGTCGCGTCGCCGACGGCGTAGACGTCGGCCAGGCCCGGGACCGCGCCGTGCGCGTCGACCGGGATGAAGCCCGCGGCGGTCGCCGGGACGCCGGGCAGCGACGGGCCGTCCAGGACCGGCAGCGCGACCGTGCGCGCGTCGAGCAGGATCGTCGCCGCGTCGTTGACGCGCAGCAGGCCGTCGATGCCCTCGAAGACCGACGAGCCGCCCTCGAACGCGACGCCGGCCGCGTCGAGCAGGCGCCCCACGGCCAGCGTCGTGCGCTCGCCGAACGCCGACAGCGGCGCGCGCTCCGGCGTGACGAGCCGCAGCGCGATGTCGAGGCCGCGGGCGCGGGCCTCGTCGCCGGTGTGGATCGCCAGCTCGTAGAGCGCCAGCGCGCGGGTGATGCCCGGCGGGTTGACGAAGTCGATCACCGGCGCGCGCTCGGCCAGGACGCGGTCGACCGCGATCCGGCCGGGATCGCCGTAGAGCGTGAGCGCGCGGTCGATCGTGTGCCGCGGGCTTGCGCCCACCGCCAGCACGAGCACGTCGTAGGCAAGAGCCCTCCCGCCGTCCAAGTGCACGCGATGACGGTGGGCGTCGACCGCGACGGCGCGGGCCTGGACCAGCTCCGCGCCGACGTCCTTGGCGATGGCGATGAGGTCCTGCCGGCCGTCGGGCGCCGTGTAGGGCCCAGCGACCGGCAGAGCGGCCAGATCCGTCTCAGGTTCCGGCGCCACGACCGTGACCCGCACCGGCGCCCCGTGCTCGCGGAGGACCAGGACGACCTCGGTCGCCGCGGAGCCACCACCAACAACTACAACATGCTGTAGACGGGACGCTGCCATTCCCTCATAACCATCGGCCGCCGTCCGGGTTGCGGCAAGAGGGGTGTGCCGCAGGTCACCCTTCGGCGTCGCCCGTTCGTCCACTGCGGTCCCGCCGCAGCGCGAAGCGGTGGCGGATCGGGGAGCGGCGGCCGTCCGAACGTCCGCCGCGCGCCGCTCAGCGGCGCCGCGACGTGGCGGGCGCGACGGCGGCGAGGCTCGGCGCGGCCGCGGGCGGCGAGGACGACGGCGGGGCCTCAGCCTGCCCGCCGCCGTCGCCCGTCGCGGGCTGGACCGATTGGACGGCGCCCAGCAGCCCCGAGAGGCGCGGCACGCCGAAGCCTGTGACGTAGTCGTAGCCGGTCTGCGCGGGGTTCAGGCCGTTGGTCCCCTGCGTGATGTCGTGGAACGACTGCGCGTACTTGTTGGGGTCCTTGCCGATCGCGTAGATCGCCTCGTTGGCGAAGCCGTACGAGCTGCCCGCGGGCGCGGTCGCGGCGATCCGCGCCCACATCCCGGCCCAGAGCGGTGAGGACAGCGACGTGCCGCCGCCGGTGGAGTCCGCGCCGTCGCTGACGATCGTGTAGCCGTTGGACAGCACGTCGCCGGAGATCGCGGCGACGTCCGGGACGCCGCGGCAGAGCTGGCCGGTGTTGGTCGGCCGGCCGGTCGGGTCGACGAGGCACGGGCGGTTGAGGTTCGCCACGCCCTGCTGATAGGCGGGCGCGGTCTCGAACGGCGACGGGTTGCCGCCGCTGTGCGTCCACGCGTACTCCAGCGCGCGCTGCGCGGGCGTGCCGCCGTCGCTGTAGAGGACGGTGCCGCCGACGCCGGTCGCGTACGGGTTGTTGGCCGGGTCCTCGGTCAGCGGGACGATCTGGTTGAGGATCCCGTTGCCCGCGCCCAGCTCCGGCAGGTAGAGCGCGCCGCACGACGAGCCCGCGTCGCCGGAGGAGGCGAAGAACGTGCGCCCCTCGATCACCGCCTGCTGGAGCACCTTGGTCTGGGCGGGCTCGCTGGAGTTGCTCAGCCCCTGCGTGACCGGCAGCGGGTCGGTGGTGTTCTCGTTGCCGTTGAGCGGGAACAGCGCGTCGCTGTTGAGTGCGTCGTTGAGCGGCGTGACCTCGCACTCGCCGAGCGAGGCGTTCATGATCGGCGGGCCGTCCGGGTCGTTGGCCCAGGCGGCGGACGAGGCGACCAGCTGCGTGTCCTGCAGCGAGGGCGAGAAGTACAGCTTCTCCTTGGTGATCCCGGGCGCCATGCCGTGGATCGCCTGCATGTCGATGTTCCACTCCGGATTGCCCGCGGTGTCGGAGTAGTCGCCGTTCGCCGGCGTGTGGACGACGTCGACCGGGACCTGCGGGAGGCCGTGCCTGGTGTCGAACGTGTGCAGGTCCCTGATGACGCCGTCGGTCGCGCCGTTGCCGAGGATCGCGACGCTGACGCCGGCGCCGGTGTCGGCGCTCGGCTGCTCGTAGATCGACCACAGGTCCTCGGGCGAGCGGTTGCCGATGTCCGGCAGACCCGGCGTCGCGGCCGGGGCCTCGGAGCGCATCGTGTGGAAGCGCTGGTAGGTGTTCAACCCGAGGACGTCGACGACCGGGAGCGCGTCCGGGACCGTCGGCGCCGCGACGTTGGCCAGGAACGACTGGCCCTGGAACGTGAAGCGGTCGAACGACGTCCTCAGCAGCGCGCCGACCTGCTGCGCGGTGCCGGACGCCAGCAGGTAGTCGCCCGCGCCCGCGGCGTAGTCCACCGACAACCCGCCGCCCTGCAGCCACGCCTTCGTGGCGTCGACCTGCGCCGCCGGGACCCCGAAGCGCGCCGCGAACTGCGACGGCGTCAGGAACTGGTGGTACTCCGCCGACGAGCGGTCGAAGAGCTTGCCCAGCAGCGCCTGCTCCCCCGCCGCGTCGGGCCGCGCGAGCGAGATCCCGATCGTCAGCTTCGTGCTCGGCGCGGCGGCGCTCACCAAGCCGGCGCGGTCGAGCCGGCTGAGCGCGTTCTGCTGAAGAACGCGGGCGGAGGCGCCACCCGCGCCCACGCCCATCAGGACGGCGGCGCAGGCGGCGACGAGAGCGAGCAGGCGACGGTGCATGACCGCCTACAACGCAGGCGACCTCCAGAACCTGCGCCAACCACCGCGGCCGAGCACTCGCGAGCTCCGGCCAGACGAGCTCAGAGCTTCAGCGCGTGCTCCTCGACGATCCGGCGCTGGACGTCGGTCAGCGCGACGTCCTCGCCGCGGGCAAGGCGCTCGGCGGCCTGCGCCACGGTCAGCCCGACGCCCGTCAGCACGGAGCCGACGACCGGCGGGACGTCCGCGCCGCAGACGCCGCTCACGCAGTTGGGGTCAGTCGACCGGCTGGCCATTCGCGGTCAGCGTGACGTCGATGTTCCCGCGCGTGGCGTTGGAGTACGGGCAGACCTCGTGCGCCGCGCGGACCAGCTCGACCGCCGCGTCGTCCTCGACGCTCGGCAGCGAGACGTGCAGCTCGACCGAGAGGTCGAAGCCCTTGGCCTCGTTGGGGTGCAGCGACACCTTCGAGTCGATCCCGACGTCGCCGGTCTCGGCCTTCGACCGCCGCGCGACCGCGCCCAGCGCGCCCTCGAAGCAGGCCGCGTAGCCGACCGCGAACAGCTGCTCGGGGTTGGTGCCGCCGCCCTGGCCGCCCATCTCGGTCGGGAGGCGCAGATCGACCTCCAACGCACCATCGCTCGTCTTGCCGTGGCCCTCGGCGCGCCCGCCGGTGACGTGGGCTTCAGCCGTGTACAAGGTCTTCGCCATGCACCGACCCTAGCGTCCGGTCGGCCTGGTCCTGCTCGGCGTCGAACGCGAGCAGCTTCGGGAACGCGAAGACGATGCCCGCGACGCCGACCACGCAGGCCAGCCCGCCGGAGATCACCGAGAAGCGCGGCGAGGCCAGCGCGGCGACCGAGCCGGACTCGACGTCGCCCAGCCGCGGGCCGCTGGTCACGACCAGCGAGAAGACCGCCGACATCCGCCCGCGCAGGTGGTCGGGCGTCACGGTCTGGTTGATCGACGAGCGGCAGACGGCGCTCACGCTGTCCGCCGCGCCCGCGATCGCGAGCATCGCGGCGGCCAGCCAGAGCGAGTGCGCGACGCCGGCCAGCGCGATCGCCGCGCCCCACGCGACGACCGCCCAGATCACGATCCGCCCCAGCCGCCGCGCGTGCGACAGCCAGCCCGTCGACAGCGCCGCGACCGTCGCGCCGGCCGCGACCGAGGCGTACAACAACCCCGTCCCGCCCGCGCCCGTGTGGTAGACGCTGACCGACAGGACCGGGAACAGCGCGCGCGGCATCCCGAACGTCATCGCCAGCAGGTCGATCGCGAACGAGCCCATCAGGGCGCTCTCGCCGCGCACGAACCTCAGGCCCTCGCCGATCGACTCCAGGACGCGCGCGGGCTGGTCGGCCTCGAGGTCGACGCCCTTGGGCAGCTGCGCCCTCATCGCCCAGACGGCGCCGAAGATCGCCAGGCAGGAGATCGCGTCGATCGTGTACGCCGCGCCGAGGCCGAAGGCGGCGATCAGCAGCCCGCCGAACGCCGGGCCGATGACCATCGTCAGCGTGTTCAACCCGTAGTTCAACGCCAGCGCGGGGCGCAGCAGCTCCGGCTCGACCAGGTTGGGGATGATCGACCCCGCGGTCACGTTCTGGATCGCGGTGAAGCCCGCCATCCACGCGCCCAAGACGTACAACAACCCGATCGGCGGCGAGCCCGCGTAGGCCAGCGCCGCCAGCGCGCTGGCGCCGAGCACGAGGCCGATCTGGTCCAGCAGCAGCAGCTTGCGGCGGTCGTGGCGGTCGGCGAGCGCGCCGCCGAGCAGCGCCATCGCCATCAGCGGGATCAGCTCGACCGCGCCGAGCAGGCCGGTCAGGAACGCCGACCTCGTCTCCACGTAGAGCTGGTAGGGCAGCGCGACGAGCGCAGCCTGGGTCCCGAGCCCCGTGATCAGCTCGCCGCCGAGCAGCAGCCGGTAGTCGCGCGACGCGCGCAGCGGCGTGGTGTCGACGGTGGCACGGGAGAGCAGGCGGCGCAGCACGGGACGGCCACGATACGGGCCGTCGCGGAGTCCCGATCCCTAGAGTCAGACCCAGTGAAGCCCGAGATCGTTGTCTTCGGCCTGTCGATCAAGACGTTCGGCCTGTTCTTCGCCCTCAACTTCGCCGCGTGGGGCCTGCTCGCGGCCCGGCGGCTGAAGGAGCTCGGCCGCCCGGTCGACTGGGCCTACGAGATGGTCACGGTCGCGCTGATCGGCGGCCTCGTCGGCGCGCGCGCCTACTACCTGGTGCAGAACCACGACTCGCTCAGCCTCGGCGACGTCTTCGGCGGCTCCGGGCTGATCTGGTACGGCGGGCTGCTCGGCGGGGTCGTCGCGGTCCTGACCTGGGCGCACAGGCGCGACTTCGTGTCGCTCGACCTCGTCGACATCGCCGGCCCCGGCCTGGCGCTCGGCTACGCGATCGGCCGGATCGGCTGCCAGGTCTCCGGCGACGGCGACTACGGCAAGCCGTGGGACGGGCCGTGGGCGATGGGCTACCCGCACGGGACCGTGCCGACCGACCCGGGCGTGACCGTCCACCCCACGCCGATCTACGAGACGCTGACGATGGGCCTGCTCGCGTTCGCGCTGTGGCAGCTGCGCGACGTCGTCCGGCCCGGGCTGCTGTTCGCGTTCTACCTCGTCGGCGCCGGGCTCGAGCGCTTCCTGGTGGAGTTCCTGCGCCGCAACGAGCACGTCGTGCTCGGCCTCACGGCCGCGCAGCTGGAGTCGCTGTCGCTCTTCGTCGCCGGGACGGTCTGGATCGTCGTCGTCCTGCGCAGGCACGGCTCGCTGGTCCTGCCGGAGGGCGAGCGGCGGACGCGCGGCGCGACGCTGCGTGACCCAGACGTTCCGCTTGTGAGCACATAAGCACCTGAATCTGCGCAGAGTCGTTCAGCGCTTTCGACGTCGAGGTGGTTCTCCGCTAGGGTCCGCGCCCCTTCCGCTCCCACCGGAAAGGCACTTTGCCCTTCACGCCCTGCCTCGACGTCACCCTGCGGCTCGCCGCGGTCCCCGCGACCACCCGGACCGCCGTCCGGCTCCAGGACGAGCTCACCGCCCTGGCGGAGGACCCGCGCCGCTGGGCGTTCCGGTCGTTCACGGCCACGGCCGACGGCGACGACCTCGTCGTCCACGCCCGCCTGCTGGAGCCGATCGAGGACCTCTACGCCGCCGACCCCGACGCGCCCGGCGACGTCTCGGCGACCGACGTCGTCCTGGAGCTCCTCAACCGCCACTGCGCCGCCTGGCGCGCGCTCGACGTCGGCGAGCGCCCGCTGCGCCGCGAGGTCGTGCGCGTCCGGCGTCGCTTCTGGACCGCCGGGATGGACGCGCCTCAGGAGACCAGCCGCACCTGATAGCTGCCGCGGCTCGGGCCGCCCGGCAGCCGCACGTAGCCGCCGCGCACCGGGAAGCGCCTCCACGCGCCCGTCCAGCGGCGCGCGTCGACCGCCCTGACGCCGTCGCGGACCGCGAGGATCGTGCTGTCGCCCAGCCCGACCGCGATCCCGTTGGCGAGCGCCTTCTTGATCGGGACGCACGTTCCGCCGAGGCTCGGGCCGAGCATCCTTGCGAGCTTCGGCGAGCCGCTCGGCATCGACACCGAGTCCATGCAGACGTAGTGCCTTCCGGCGACCAGGAACACGTCCTTGGTCAGGACGCGCGCGGTGCTCGGGTCCTCGCCGAAGCGCCGCGCACCGGCCGTCTTGTCGATCACCGCCTGCCAGCGTGCCGGCGGCCTGGCGCCGTCGCGCAGGGCCCGGAACCACGTCGCCGGGTCCTCGTCGCCCGGGCCGGCGCCGGGGTGCGGGAGCAGGAGCAGCCGATCGCGGTTGGCCTGCGTGTCGGGCAGCGACTCGTAGGTCGTGAACGTCCAGACCTCGCGCGTCCCCTTGGGGTTGCCGGACAGCACGAGCCGCAGCGGACGGCCGGTCTCGGGTTCGACCTCGTAGACGACGTCGCCCAACGAGATGTGCTTGAAGACGACGCCGAAGCGACCGCCACCGAGGTCGCGCAGGCGGTGCTGCTGGTAGGCGAGCCGGAACGCGACCATCGGGTCGCCGAAGCGGAACGTGACGTCCTCGCCGGTGAGCGTGCGCCTCTTGGGCAACGTGGTGTCGTTGTAGGTGTCGCTGACCGACATCCACGCCCGCGTCCTACGGCCGACCTGCCGGTAGTCGAAGGAGACGTGTGGCCTGCTGTGATGGAACTCGGTCCAGACGACGTGCATCGTCGCGCCGCGCTTCCAGCCCTCCTGGCGCTGATGGGAGCGCTGCCGCCCGTTGGCGTCGAAGCCGGCCATGTCGATGCGCCAGTGGGTGACGCCGTGCGCGGCGCTCGCCGCGTAGGCGCGCGCGGCGAGGTCCGGGGTCCCGGCCCCGCCGCCGCCGAGCGCCAGCAGCAGGAACGCCACCGCCGCGCCCGCGGCGGCCAGGACGCCGGCGGCGGGGAGCAGGCGGCGGCGCGGGGCGCGCGGCGCGCGCGGCTCCGGGCCCGCGAGCGCGCGGGCGGCCAGCGTGGCCGGGAGCTCCAGCGCGTCCGGGTCCGGGACGGGGTTGGCGGCGCGCAGGTCGTCGAGCAGATGGTCGTTCATGTTGTGGTCACCTCGGAGGAGTCGGCGGGTGCGGTCCGGCCCAGCTGCGCGGCGAGCCGTGCCCGCGCGCGATGCAGCCGCGTGTGCACGGCCTGCGGCGAGCAGCCCAGGACGCGCGCGGCCTGCGCACCGTCCAGGCCCTCCCACGCCGTGAGCATCAGGACCTCGCGGTCGGCGGGGCGCAGGGCGGCGAGCGCCTCGCGCAGCTCGGCGCCCGCGCCGGCATCCCCGCCCGGCGCGGGCGCAGCCTGATGCCCGCGCGTGGCGAGCAGGCCGAGCACGTCGTGCAGCGCCGCGCGCCGTCGTTCCGCGCGGCGCTCGTTGGCCAGCAGCCGCCGCGCGACCGCGTAGAGCCACAGCAGCGGCTCGGCCTGCGGGATCCGGTCGGCGCGCCGCCAGGCGATCACGAACACCTCGGCGGCGACCTCCTCGGCGGTCGCCCGGTCGGCGCGCCGCAGCGCGTAGGCCAGGACGGCGGCCGCATGGTCTGAGAACAGCCGCTCGACGGCCGGCGCATCGTGCACGACACCTCCATGTCCACGCGCGCGGCGATCCTTACCGGTGATCACTATCCGCCAGCTTCCCACGTGCCGAAGTGGCACGCAGACGCTCCGCTCCCGCTACCGTCCCGGGACATGGCGGACGACGAGCTGCTCGACGTGTTCGACGAGCGCGGCTGGCACACCGGGGTCAAGCGCCGCGACGCCGTCCACCGCGACGGCGACTGGCATCTCGCCTTCCACCTGTGGGTGGTGCGGACCGATGGCGTGCTGCTCCAGCGGCGCGCGCCGGACAAGTCCTCCTGGCCCTCGTTCCTCGACGCCAGCGCCGCCGGCCACCTGCTCGCCGGTGAAGCGGTTCAGGACGGGTTGCGCGAGGCCGAGGAGGAGCTGGGCACCGTCTATGTGTTCGACGAACTGGAGTCCCTGGGGGTGCACCGGGTGGCCGATCCGGAGCGCTCGGGCATCGTGAACCGTGAGCTGCAGCATGTCTTCGCGGTGCGCGACGAGCGCCCGCTGCAGGAATGGACGGCGTTCGACCGCGTCGAGGTGGCCGGGCTCGTGCTCGTCGATCACGACGCGTTCACCACCCTGGCCACCGAAGCCGCTGACGGCAACGCGTCCAGCGCGTCGACCGTCAGGGGCCGGGCCTGGGACGGAACGGACGTCCAGGACATCGAGGTCGACGCATCCGAACTCGTCCCCGCACCGTATCTGCCCCTGATCGCTCCGGATCTGCGCCGCATCGCGGGCGTGACCATTTAGCGCTCAGCAAACGCCATCGATTTTCAGTTGTGCGGAATCCCCCGATCGGAGGATTGACTAGGACTGAGTGTCTTTGCACAATTCCAGCAGGCGAACCTGAACAGAAATTGCCCAAGCCGACTGGCCGGGCAGCTAAGGTTCGCCTCCACCGCCTTTAGAAGTCACTACCCCTGGACGGACTGTGAAGCCCATCACCGCCATTGATGATCCGCGCTACGTGAAGGCCATGAGCCATCCCGTGCGTGTCCGGATCATGGCCATGCTCTCGGAGCGCAAGGCCAGCCCCAACGAGCTGTCGCAGTGGCTTGGCACCACGCTCGGCGCGACCGCTTACCACGTGCGTACGTTGCACAAGCTCGGCCTGATCGAGCTCGTCGACGAGACGCGCGTCCGTGGTGCCGTCGAGCACCACTACAAGGCCAAGGCACGCCCGAAGGTCACGGAGGAGAACTGGTCGAAGGCTTCGCCCGTGGCGAAGCAGGCGGCCGTCGGTTCCCAGCTGAAGATGCTGGAGGACTACACGAACGCGTCGGCCGCGGCCGGCGGGTTCGACCGCAGCGATGCCGTCCTCGAGCGCAAGACCGCGCGCGTGGACGACAAGGGCTGGGCCGCCATCACGGCCGAGGCCGCGAAGTTCCTGGAGAGGATCGACAAGATCTCGGCGGACGCCGAGAAGCGGATCGCCAGGGCCGGCGACGAGGGCGCGATCGACGCCGGCGTCGTCCTGCTCGGCTTCGAGTCGGTCCCGCTCAGCAACCAGATCCCGGAGTCCACGAAGAAGAGGACTCCCATGAAGCGCACGCGGCGCGCCTCCGCTTAGAGCGGCAACGCGCCACACTTCAGAAGTTCTTCACGACGCCCTCGGCGGGCTCCTTGCCACTGGCAAAGAGTTCCACCGGGGGCGTCTGTCGTACTGGTGGAGCTCTTCAAAGCGAAGGCCCGCCGGAGCGGGCCTTCGAACCATTCGGATGTCGCTGTCGGCTAGACCAACGTGAAGCGCCCGACGAGCTCCTCGAGCTCGACGGCGGAGCGCGCGAGCTGCTCGGCGGAGGTGGCGATCTCGGTCGCCGACGCGGAGGTCTCCTCGGTCGAGGCCGAGACCTGCTCGGACGACGCAGACGACTGCTCGGCCACCGCGGCGACCTCGGTCATGTCGGCCTGGACGCGCTCGGCGGCGCCGTTGATGCGGGTGATCGCCTCGTCGATCTGGCCGACGCGGTCGGTCATCTCCTCGATCGACCCGCCGATGGCGACGAACGACTCGCGCGCCTGCTCGACGGTGTGGGCGCCGTCGTCGGTGCGGCGCTGGCCGGACTCGACGACCTCGACGGCACGGCCGGTCTCGCTGACGATCTCGCCGATCAGGCCCGCGATCGACGCGGCGGCCTGCTGGGACTCCTCGGCGAGCTTGCGGACCTCGTCGGCGACGACCGCGAAGCCGCGGCCCTGCTCGCCGGCGCGGGCGGCCTCGATCGCCGCGTTGAGCGCGAGCAGGTTGGTCTGCTCGGAGATCTGGGTGATCGTGTCGACGATGCCGCCGATCTCCTCGGACTTGTCGCCCAGCGCGCGGATCGCGCCGGTCGCCTCTGAGGAGGCCTCGCGGACGGCGGTCATCGCGTCGGTCGCCTGGCGCACGGCCTCGGCGCCGGCGGCGGCGAGGTCGCGAGCGCGGTGGGCGGCCTCGCCGGTCTCCTGCGCGCGGCGCTGGCCGGCGAGGGTCGCGTCGGCCATGTCCTCGGTGAGCTGCTTGGTCGAGCCGACCGCGCGCACCTGGCGCTCGGTGCCGGCGGCGACCTCGGCGACGGCGTTGGCGATCTCGCCGACGGCGCGGCCGGTCTCCTCGGAGACGGCGGCCATCTGCTGCGAGGCGGCGGAGACCGTGGACGCGGTGCCCGCGACCTGGCCGATCAGGCCGGCCAGCGCGTCACGCGACGCGTTGTAGGCGTCGATCGACGCGCCGGTGGACTCGCGGACGGAGTCGACCGCGCGGGCCAGCTCGCCGAGCTCGTCGCCGGACGCGTCGGTCAGCGGCTCGGTGGTCGGCGCGACCGTGACGGTCAGGTCGCCCTGCGCGAAGCGGTCCAGGCCCTGGCGGAGGTCCGCGGTGTCCTGGTCGCGCAGCGCGGCGAGGCGCTTGACGACCGCGTTGATGCGGGCGGCCATGCGGCCGGAGATGACCAGCGCCAGCGCGATCCCGACGAACAGCGCGAGGACCAGGCCGATGACGATGTTGCGCTTGGCGGTCGACGCGCGGTCCTGGCTGTGCTGGGCGAAGTCGTTGGCGTGCTTGACCTGCGCGGCCTGCCAGGCCTTCATCGCGGCCTTGACGTTGTCCCACTCCGGGTTGTCGATCGCGGCGGCGGCGGCCTTCTGATCGCCACCGTCCTGGAGCTTGCGGAACGGCGCGGCGGTCGCCTCGTACCTGGCGACGGCGGCCTTCAGCGCCATGGCCTGCTTGTAGGTCGGGTCGCTCGGCCTGAACTTCGCGTAGAGCGCGGTGAGGTCCTCGTGGTCGCCCTTGAGGTCGTCGATGACCCCGGCCGCGTCCGCCTTCGTGTAGACGAGCAGGTAGTGCAGCTGGTCCTTGCGGATCTTGTTGGTCAGGGTGGTGATCTCACCCATCGCCTCGGTCTGCGGCACCGTGGCGTGGCCCAGCGTGTGCACGTCGTCGGCGACGCCCGAGAGCTTGGTGAGGGCCAGCCCGCCGATCGCGGCGGTCAGCAGGAACATGGCGGCGAAAGCGGCAAGCAGCTTGCCACGCACGGAGAGGCTCATGACCGCTTGGTCGGCCGAATGCCGGCGTTGTTCATCCCCCGGCTGGGGGACCGACGGGTCCGGATGCGCCGGTTTTGCAGCGCTTCCGGGACGCCGCCGTCCTACTTAGGACCGCGGAAGGACCCTCACCTTCGGGGGCATCTCGAACGGCTTGGGCGGCGGCGCGTCGTGCGGGCGCAGGCGCGTCCGGCCGGACTTGCGCTCCAGCTTGTGGCCCGCGAGCTCCACCTCGTACAGCGCCTGGGCCGGCATCTGCAGGCCCTCCCTGCGCATGTCGGCGACCGACAGGCCCTTGCTGCCGGCTTCTTCCAGGAGGCGGAGGGCCAGGCGGCCGTCGGGCGTGGTGAGCGGTCGTTCCGAGGACATCGAGGGTCGGAGGCTAACGGTCGCGTCGGCTCGACCGCGCGCCAGATCCATCGCGGGCTCTCATCTCGTCTTGAGGTTCTGCTCAGGTTCGGGGAGGAGCTTGTGCGTCATGGCTCCCTCGACGCTCCCCATCAGCGAGGACACCCGCACCACCGTCCTCGACGCTCTCCCCCGCACCGGCTTCCGCAATCGCCGCGAGATGGTCCCGCTCTCCGAGGCCCCCGATCCCGGCCGCTACCTCGAGCTCGACGACGCCGACTCCGGCGAGCGCGTCCTGCTGCCGCTCCACGACGGCACCACGCACCTCGGCCGCGGCTTCGCCGCCGACATCCGGCTCGAAGACCAAAGCGTCTCCCGCCGCCACGCCATCCTCCACCTACGAGCCGCCGGCTCAGCGCGACTGCTCGACGACCGGAGTGCCAACGGCACCTTCGTCAACGGCCGCCGGGTGACCGAAGCCGACCTGTCAGACGGCGACGTCGTGGTGCTGGGGCGCGTGGTGTTGACGTACCGCGCGATCACGTAGCCACACTCGCTCAAGCTTGTCGATCGGCCTCTTCGTCCCTTGGGTCAGGTGGAGGCGAGTCGGTGAACAACGCCGCCAGCCAGTACCCCGCCGTGAACATGAGGAAGCCAGCGCATCCGCCTCCGATCATCGCTGCCCCCAGGTAATACAAGGGACCCGAGTCGAAGATCTTAACTATGACCGCGCCCGGGATGGAGAGCGTTAGACATGCGGTCGCTAGACAGCCAATGAAGGAACGCACGTGCTTATTTGTTCCCAGTCAGGTCACTTGCCTCCGAGGTCGTTACACGTGTCCTCGTATTCCGCCCCGTAGCAGGTGTAGAGCCGCGCCAGGGGCCGGAGACCTTCGCTCCATCCGTAGTACAGGACATTGCCTGCGATCCCCTTGCCGGTAATAGCCCCCGAAACGCATCCGGCAGCTGCGCCGCCCGCGCTACCCCGTAAAGCACCAACGGCTGCGCCTCGCACGCAACCTCCAGCCGCCTTGTTTACGGGGTGGAGCACTCGGTCGATGCCGGACGTGAGATCGCAAACGGGCAACGTCACGCCCGCGCATGAGTAGAGGCCCGTCGGATCAGCCTGGCTAAGCGGGTCGCCACCGGCGTAGACATACTGGTTGGCCTGGGTAAGGTCGGAAGCCTGCTGGAGGGGGTCGTGCTGGGTCCAGCGGCCGAGGGCCGGGTTGTAGAAGCGGGCGCCGAAGTGGGTGAGGCCGTTTGAGAGGGACTGGCCGCCGGCGAAGAGGAGGTCGGTTGAGGCGCCTGAGCCCGAGGAGGCCGGTGTGCCGTCAGGGTCGTAGGTCCAGGAACGAGCCACCGAGCCGGAGGTCAGGAGGGCGGTCGTGGAGCCGAGGTTGTCGGACACGTAGTAGTCGGTGCCCTGCAACGTGGTTCCGCTAACGCGTCGCTGAGCGACGGCGTTTCCTGAGGGGTCGCGGATGATGTAGGTCTTGGCGGTACCGTTGATCTCGGCGGAGAGGCCGAGGGCGGTGTATTGCATGGACGTCGAGCCGAAGGACGCCAGCTCGTTCTGGGTCGGCGAGAGGTAGCCGAGGCTGGTCGAGCCCATCGCCGTCGTCCGGTTGTACGAGTCGTAGGCGAACGACCCTCCCGGACCACCGGTCAGCTGGTTGCCGTCGGCGTCGTAGGTGAACCCGGTCCCGCCCGTCGGCGTGCTGTTGCAGGCGTTCGCCGAGCCCCCGGGCACCGTCCAGCACAGCTGGTTGTTGTTGTTGTACTTGTAGCTGGTGACCGCGTCGGCACTCCCGGTCAGCCTGCGGGTCTTCGACGTCCGGTTGGAGGCCCTGTCGAACGTCCACGCCAGCTCGTCGGTCGTCGAGCCGTTGACCTTCTTGGCATCGGCCAGCTGACCGGTCTGGTCGTACCTGTACGACGTGGCGTTGCCGGCGAGGTCGCTCATCGAGCTGACCTGCGCGCCCACCCGGGCACCGGACGCGTCGGTCCAGCCGTAGCCGTACGAGCGGCTCTGGATCACGGTGCCGCCGGAGCTCTTGGTGACGATCGAGGTCGGGCGCCCGGACTGGTTGAGCGACGTCGTCGTGGTCGCACTACCGGGCATCGTCGTAGTGATCGTCCGCGGCGTGCCCCCGGTCGTGCCGTCGTCGTAGGCGTACCTGACGACCGCGCTGCTGGGATCGGTGATGGACGTCACGCGGTCGATCGCGTCATAGCCATACGTCGTCGTCCCGCCGGTCGTCGCCAGCGTGTAGAGCTGGCTGTTGAGCGTGTAGGCGTACGTGTTGCTCTGCCCGGACGGGAACGACTCGCTGCTCACGCGGTTCAGCGCGTCGAACCCGTAGGTGGAGGTCGTCGTCGTACCGCCCCTCCTCTCGTCGCGCTGCGTCAGGTTGCCGTCGGCGTCGTACGTGTACCTGAAGTAGTCGCCGCTGCCCAGCAGATCCTTGGTCATGTGGTCCATCGCGTCGTAGGAGAACGTGTGGACCTGCCCCTTGCCGTCGGTCAGCGTCGCCAGCCGGCCGAGCGAGTCATAGGTCATGCCCGTGGCCCCCAGCTGCGTCCCGACGACGCCGTTGGTCCCGGCCGCCGGCGGGTTGATCGACGTCAGCTGCCGCAGCGAGTTGTAGCCGAACGTCGTCCTGTTGCCGTTGCCGTCGGTCGCCGAGCGCAACGTGCCGTCGCGGGCGACCGTGTCGCTCCCGGACGGGTCGTAGCTCAGCGTCGCCTGGTTCTGCGCCGGCCTGCTCGAGTCGCCGTCGGCGACGTTGGTCAGGTTGCCGGAGGTGTCGTAGCCGAACGTCTGGAACTGGCCGTTGGAGCCGGTGTAGCGGGTCGGGCGGTAGGTCTGCAGTGCATCGCTGCCGCAGGCGGCCTCCGACGGATCGCCGCAGTAGTTGACGCCGAACTGCTCAAGCCGACCATCCCTGAGCCCGGTGTAGCCTCCGGTCGTGTTGTTGGTGGGGTTGGTCCCCGTGTT